>CALOAV010000063.1:0-75309 GCA_942491425.1 uncultured Cytophagales bacterium | reverse complement strand
GGGCTGCGCTACACCCTGAACATTCATATAAATTTGTGGGTACAATATTAACGAAACCTATTTTTTTTCCCAATTAATCACACTTTGAACGAGTTTTATTTTAATCGAAGGTAAATAACATGCTGCCATTCATCACGTAATCGCCATCCAAACCATATTTCGTTAGCAAATCTCTGTCCTTCATTGTAGCTTAAACACCAGAGAAATGGTGAGCCATATCCGTTTGAATACAAACCCAACAAAGTACCCATGAAACGAATCTTCTATCTATTTCCGGTTGTAATTTTCATTGGCATGCTGAATGCCGAGGCACAAAATTCTACCCAACCTCCTGTCAGCGAACTATACCAACTCTCCACCGAGTTAATGGCTGATTACGGAAGCCTCTCCCGGTTTTATTTTATTTCCGACTCTCCCGAACGACGCGAACGCTTTCAAACCTTTTTCAAAGACTACCAATCCAGGCTGGAACAAATGCCGTTCGACCAATTCTCTGTAGATGGCAAGGTCGATTACATCCTCATCAATAACTTCCTTTCCGATCAGCTCTTTCAACTCTCCGTTGAAGAAAAAGAATACAACCAGGTGAAGAAATGGATCGACTATGCAGGCCCCCTGTATGCGCTGGAAGTGGAACGCAGAAGAGGAAAACATCTGGATGCACAAAAGACTGCGGCCACCCTCAATGCTCTGTGTGAAACATTAACTACTCTTTCGTCAAAAGTAAAGGATGAAAAACCGGTATTCCCAAGAGCACTCACCGACCGAATGGAAGGCATCATTGCCGGGCATAAAAAAGCATTGAAAAGTGTTGTAGAATTCTACACAGGATATGATCCGCAATTTACCTGGTGGGTAGAAAAACCCGCTGAAAAATTGGACACGATGCTGACTCAGTATGCAAAACTTCTAGCCAGGCAAGTTGATAAAGCAACACTGCCCAAAGACGATGGCAGTGGCATCATTGGCAATCCCATTGGCAAAGAGGAACTGCTACGTTTATTGGAAAGCGAATTTATTCCCTATAGTCCCGAGCAACTAGTCGACATCGCCATGAAAGAATTTGCATGGTGCGATAAAGAATTATTAAAAGCTTCCAATGAAATGGGTTTTGGTAACGACTGGAAAGCAGCACAGGAAAAAGTAAAGCAATCCTATGTGCCGGAAGGGTACCAGCCTGAAGCCATGCTAAAATTATATAACGAGTCGGTCGACTTCCTGAAGAAAAACGATCTGCTCACCATTCCACCCATAGCAGAAGAAACCTGGCGGATGAGTATGATCCCACCGAAACGTCAACTGATCAGTCCGTTTTTCCTGGGTGGTGAAGTGTTACAGATTTCATACCCCACTGATGAAATGGAACACGAGGATAAATTAATGAGCATGCGGGGCAACAACCCGCACTTCTCCCGCGCCACCGTGCACCATGAACTAATTGCCGGACATCATTTACAAGGTTTTATGAACCGACGCAATAAAGAGTACCGGTTTTACCGTACTCCTTTCTGGACGGAAGGATGGGCACTATACTGGGAACTGATTCTTTGGGATATGAAATTCCCGCAGTCACCGGAAGACCGGATTGGTATGTTGTTCTGGAGAATGCACCGCTGTGCACGAATCATTTTCTCCCTGAATTATCATTTGGGAAAATGGACTCCCCAACAATGTATTGACTATTTAGTTGATCGGGTTGGGCATGAGCGTGCGAATGCTGAAGGCGAAGTAAGGCGATCCTTTACGGGAGGCTATGGACCGTTGTATCAAATTGCCTACATGATCGGTGGCATGCAGTTTTATGCAATGAAAAAAGAACTGGTAGATTCCGGAAAGATGACCTACAAAGAATACCACGATGCCGTGCTTCGCGAAAATAGCATGCCGGTTGAAATGGTGCGGGCCATTTTAACGAATCAAAAGTTAACGCGGGATTTTAAAACGAGGTGGAAGTTTTGAATTCCGGCAATTATGACAAATGTATATTTACTGTACTGTTAATACCTTCACATTCGTTCGTAGCGTAATTTTCGATTTGATCGAATTAGAAATCAAACAGGCAGCTTCGGATTTTTCGATGATCCGGACTGCCCGTTCATAATCCTTTTCATCGGAAATCGTAAGGGTTGGTTCGAGGATTACTTCCGACATCATCCATTTACCATCCACTTTTTCCAGCTTCCCGGTGGAAGAACATTTGAATGCAGTGAACTCCAGTTTTGAATTTTCAGCAATGGCCAAAAAAGTGGTCATTAAACAACTGCTGACCGCAGCTGTAAATAAATGCTCCGGTGACCAGATGCCCGGAATGCCTTTTGCAAACTGAGGTGGTGTGGCCACTTCAATACAACCGGCTGCTCCCATCACTGTATTTATTTCCGGGGAACACATAATCCCTTTCCGGTCGTGATCCCAACTAATGTCAACTTGATATTGATGCGTTTCCATAGCGTTTTATAGTTATTTTAATTGAAGTATAAACCTAGGTATACCACAAGGCAAAAAACCCGGCATTTATCTGACGCTTGCATGATTTATGTCATGAAGTACATTCCGATAAGCCGGTTAGGATTCCTATCCCTGAAAACGAATAGTCCATGGAAACTATAGAGGGGAAAACAATACATCACAAAAATACCGGCGATCATCATAAAAAATGTCAACAATCGAAAAGCCCGCATCCGATGCCATCTTTTCAATCATTTTGATGTCGTATTTTTGTGATACCTCCGTATGGATTACTTCCCACTGATCAAATTGTACAACCTTATCGCAAGCTTCCAGGTACACATCCTGATCTGCCAGACTTACCAAATAGCTTTTAGTCGTTCCGGTAGAAGGGTCATAAAAGGGATTGTGACTAAACTGATCCAATTTAAAATCGGCTCCCAACTCGCGGTTCAATCGGGTAAGCAAATTAAGATTAAAATCACTGGTGATACCATGCGGATCATCATAGGCCGCCAGGATAACACGTGGATCTTTTTTGAGATCGAAGCCTGTCAACAGCAAATCATCATCATTCATTTTCTCCGCTATTGAAGACAAAAATTGAGTGGCTCCGCCTACACTGAAGTTACCGATGTTCGCACCGAGAAATAAATAAACTTTTCGAAGATCATCATCTGCCAGCGATTCAATGGCTTCCATATACCGGCTATTGATAGGCTCGATCGATAATTCCGGAATAGATTGTTTTAACCGATCCTGAAGTTGCAATAATACTGTTTCAGAAACATCAATCGGTGAGTATTTAAATTCCAATTCTTCAGCGTTAAAATGCGTTAAAAGAATTTCTGTTTTCAACCCATCTCCTGCTCCCAGCTCAACAAGATTAAATGGACTTCCATCTTTAAAGAATTTCTGTCGCAGAGCTTCTTTATAATTTTTAAAAATTGAATACTCACAATTGGTCAGGTAGTACTCCGGCATTTGCATGATGGCTTGAAAAATCTTGTCACCCGTTTCGTCATAAAAGAGCCAACTGGGTAACCGTTTTGGAGTTTGGGAAAAACCTTCTTCAACGGCTTCCGCTACATCAGCAAATTGTACATCGTTTGTTATCATACTGTTTATTTAGTACACAACCGAATGCCATTGAATTGCCATCGGAGTTGTGGATGAAAAAAATTTCTATACGTTCGACGGGTGTGTCCGACGGGTGTTGCTACCGATCCTCCACGCAGTACCATTTGATTAATCATAAATTTCCCGTTGTATTCACCAATGGCGCCCTCAGCTTTTTGAAAACCTGGGTAAGGAAGATACGCGCTGTTGGTATGCTCCCATCGTGCACCCCATTCAAATTGATCACTTGCAGCTTCCCACTCAAACTCAGTTGGTAGCCGCATTCCTTTCCATTCCGCAAATGCGGCAGCCTCATAAAAGCTAATGTGCGTAACGGGTTCTGCTAAATTCACCCGCTCAAATCCGGAAAGTGAATAGCGCCACCAGGCACCATTCTGATAATACCAATACAACGGTGCTTCAATCTGATGCTCATTAATCCAGGCCCAGGCATCACTGTGCCAGACATCTGGTTTTTTATATCCACCTGCATCCATAAAAGCGATGTACTCCTGGTTGGTCACCAAACTCTTACGAATTTGAAAATCCTGAAGATAAACTTCATGACGATTGTGTTCATTGTCGAATGAGAAGCCCTTGCTTGCAAAACCGATGGGGTACATTCCACGCTGCATGGCTACAAAACTATGATCGGTTTCTTTCCCGGATGTTTCCTGAAAATCATCTTTGTATGATGGAAACAACGGATTATGGCCGAGGATGTATTTAATATCGGTTATTAATAATTCCTGATGCTGCTGCTCATGATTAATTCCCAATTCAATCAATGCGGAATGCTGCGTTGACTCATCCGATTCCAAAAAATCAACCATGTGCTCATCAACATACTTTCGATAGGCAAGAATCTCTTCGACCGTGGGTCGCGACATGTTCCCGCGATCCAACCGAAGAACGCGATCTCCCACACCATCATAATAGCTGTTAAAAAGAAATGCATATCGTGGATGAAATCTTTTGTAGCCGGCAACGTGTTTGGAAAGAACAAACTCTTCCCAAAACCAGGTGATGTGTGCCAGGTGCCACTTCGGAGGACTTACATCCACGATAGGCTGGACCACATAATCCTCCAGCTTTAAGGGACGGCATATTGCTACCGAATGCGCTCGAGTATTTTTAAATTTCTCAATCAAGGCGTGCGTGGATGCATTCTTTTTCTTTTTCAATAGTATCAGGCAACGGATGATCTTTCAAGATTTTCCAATTTATTTTTCTACTTGAACACCTTTCAAAAAAGCAACACGATTTTTAATTCCTTTTGCCAATTCACTCGGTGTTGGGTAATACCAAACGGCATCCGGATTTTCTTTTCCGTTTACTGAAAGAGAAAAATAACTAGCCGTACCTTTCCATGGACAAACCGTATGGGTGTTGCTAGCTTTTATAAACTCTTAATAACTGCTTTTCACTTGCTTGAGCTCCCGGAAAATAATGATTTCCTTCGATTACTACCGTATCATCACTTTCTGCCAGCACTTCCCCATTCCAAATAGCCTTCATTTTTAATCATCGTTTAATTATAACTCCTTAATCAAGTAAGATTAACACGACCAGGGTATCCAAAGTTTCAGATTATGCAAATCCTAAACAATCTCTGTCTACCCATTAATGATATTATATACAAAATTATTTTTTTAGACTAACCTAATTTATTATTTTTGTATTTCTAATAGATAAATATGTCAAAAAAAGTCCTTTTTACAGCATTGTTGGTAATGGTGACCCTTACAGGCGCCATGGCACAGCGCCAGTTAAAAGGCATTGTTTTGGACCATTCAACCGGTGATCCGCTTCCAGGCGCCTCGGTCTATTTTACCGGGGATACACAGGTCGGCACCATCACCAATGAAAATGGGGAATTCATACTGCAGGTTCCGGCTGCGAATCCCAAAAAACTGACGATCTCATTTACGGGATTTCTTACCAGCGAAGTCGCGATTCCAACTAACCGCGATACATTTACTTTTCGTCTCCACGAAGATGTCAATCAACTTCAGGAAGTGATGGTCGTTTCCGGTACTTTAAAAGAAGTGACAAAACTGGATTCACCGGTTCCTATCGAAGTATACACTCCAACATTTTTCTTAAAGAATCCGGCACCTAATCTGTTTGAGTCGCTTTCCAACATTAATGGTGTTCGTCCGCAGCTCAATTGTAATATCTGTAATACAGGAGACATCCATATTAATGGATTAGAAGGACCGTATACGATGGTACTAATCGATGGTATGCCGATCGTCAGTAGTTTGTCAACTGTGTACGGATTAACGGGAATCCCGGCATCACTGATTGATCGTGTGGAAGTAGTAAAAGGTCCGGCATCCACACTGTATGGATCAGAAGCAGTTGCGGGCTTAATTAATGTCATCACGAAACGTCCGGCGTATGCGCCAATTGTATCCATTGATCAAATGGCTACTTCATGGGCAGAGTTTAATACTGATGTGGCGGTGAAATTCAATGTTGGAAAAAAAGCACAAGCGTTGGTGGGAGTTAACTATTTCAATTACCAAAACCCAATCGACAACAATGAGGATGGTTTTACGGATATCACATTGCAAAATAGAATTTCAGTTTTCAATAAATTAAGTTTTGACCGCAAAGCGAACCGAATTTTTACGATTGCGGCTCGATATAATTATGAAGATCGGTGGGGTGGTGAAATGAACTGGACACCTGCCTTTCGTGGAGGTGATATCCTGTATGGTGAAAGCATCTACACCAGGCGCTGGGAAATCATGTCCTCCTACGAATTGCCAATACAGGAGAAAATCATTTTCAGTTTTTCCGCCAATGTTCATGATCAGAATTCTTATTATGGGACCACCCCCTATTTTGGAAATCAAAAGATTGGTTTTGGTCAGCTTACCTGGAATAAGGAAGCAGGAAAAAATGATTTCCTGCTAGGGGCTGCCCTGCGGTATAACTGGTATGACGACAACACACCTGTTACCCAGGCTGCTAATGGTATTGAAAATGATCCTTCAATAACCTGGTTACCCGGAATTTTTATTCAGGATGAGATTACGATCGATGAACGTAATAAAATATTGCTTGGGATGCGGTATGATTATAACTCACGACACGGAAATATTTTCTCACCCCGATTAAATTATAAATGGACATCGTATTCAAAAAATGATATTCTCCGAATTAGTCTTGGTAACGGATACCGCGTTGCCAATGTCTTTACTGAAGATCATGCAGCGCTCACCGGTGCCCGGGAGGTTGTGTTCGCTGAGGAACTAGCACCTGAAACTTCCTGGAATACCAACATCAACTATGGGAAAAAAGTAACAATGCAAAATGGATACATCGAATTTGATGCTACAGCATTTTTTACCCACTTTGATAACAAAATCATCCCGGATTACATCACGAATTCCAATCAAATAATATATCGAAACCTGGATGGGTACGCGATCTCACAAGGGCTGACGTTAAACCTTGATTTTAATTTTAGCAGCGGATTAAAGATTCTGGCTGGCGGAACATTTATGGATGTATTCACCGTTGAAAAGAATGAATTGGGAGAAAAAGAAAAATCACAACAACTCCTAACCGAAAAGGTTACTGCCGTATGGACCATCTCCTACCCCATCACCAATAAATTTTCAATTGATTATACCGGGAATCTTTATGGACCAATGAAACTTCCTCTGTTAAGTGATCAGGATCCACGTGATCGGGAGTCACCCTGGTGGAGCATTCAGAATATCCAGTTGACTTATAAGTTCAATGATCGATTTTCCTTATACGGTGGTGTAAAGAATTTATTAAACTACACACCTCCTGCCAATAGCATTGCACGTGCACACGACCCGTTCGATAAACTTGTCCAATTCGACCAAAATGGAAATGCGGTATCGACCGCTGAAAATCCGTCTGCATTAACCTTTGATCCGAATTATGTATTTGCACCCAACCAGGGGATTCGGATGTTTTTAGGGGCACGGTTCGAGCTCTATTAATGACACAAGACGTTTTGATTAATAAGCACCTTACGGGAGGTTAAATTTTCTATTTTTATGGAAAGTTACTACCATGGAACGTACTTTACTAGATAGGCTGAAAACGAGGAAACAATTAAAACTTTCGGGGTTACTCGCATCAATTTTTACCTACGTGTTTATCCTCCCGCTCTTCGCCCATCCGATTGTCTTACTTATTAACCTGGCATTGGTCGTGACGATACTGTATTCTGCTGCCATTGTTTTAGGTGATAAACGCTATATTTTTCTCATGGTGATCGGTGTAGTCATCGCCATCGAAATATTTACCTCGTTCAGGGAACTTCACTATCTTAATATTCTCTCCAGATGCATTACCTTACTAATGTTTTTTATATATTGTTTATCGGCTTATAAAAGAAATTCTAAGGAAAGAAGAAGTTACAGCGGGAACGATTTTAGAAGCAATCAATGGATATTTATTATTGGGAATAGCTTTTTCCGGCTTAACGCGTGTTCTATCTGATCTTATACCCACTGCCTATAATACACCTCAAACGGATAATGATTCCCTTTATTTCGCATTTGTTACAATGACCACACTTGGCTATGGTGATATACTCCCAATTCATCCAATTGCAAAATCGCTAACCATGATTATTTCTATAGCCGGTCAATTTTATGTTGGAGTAATCGTTGCTATCTTAGTTGGAAAATATGCCAACCGTCAAATCAAATAGAATCCTAATTCGAGCACTGATGCTCGGTATTATATTCTTTGGAAAGGGATTGATCTCCTTTGCTCAGGAAGAGTCACCGGCAAAACCTGATAGTATACGCACAATAAAACTTACCGAAATTCAGACAGAATACGAACACGTGATTTCTGAAATAACAGTATTGATTCAAAAGTATGCTGACTCTACTATTCTTAAAACACTCGAAATTGATTTTGAAAAGGATAGTGCTTCGTTTGTCAATATAAAAATTGAAGCCAACAGGTTACTCAGTGGATATATCCGATCATGGCAAATAAAAAACCTGCAGGCAAAATTAAACCGTTCGGAGAGCAATTTAGCTACCCTGTCTCATCAAGTAAAAATTCCGTTTCAAATGAAATTGAAACGAGCATCATTAACATAGACAATTTAAACACGGAATGGAGTCGCTTAGAAAGAAGAATAGAAAATGACAGCATATCCCAGGGACTTCTTCCGCAAACTATGGAAGTTATAGCATTATTAAATCAAGCTTCCAAATTGCTGCAGGGTCAGTTCGCCCAAATTCTTGTTATCCAACGTCAAATCAACCAATTAGAAATTGAAAACAGTCTGTACATCAAAAAAATTGAAGATGCAGAAGAGGATTCTTTTGTCAAACTTTTCGACAGAGATGCAAATTTCATTTGGAATGAAGTTGAAGATGAAGCATACATAACCCTTCAAAGAGGTACATTCGTCGAGGGATTTAAGCAAGGGACCAGGGAAGCGCTGGGATATTTAGCTGAAAAAACTAAGGCCATCATCTGGTTGCTGATCCTTGGAACTACGTTATATTCCGTATTCTATTTTGTCAAAAAAAGGCAACCCGATACCGATGAGGAACCGCCTGATTTACTCGTACATAATGCCATCATTAAATACCCGATAGCATCTTCCTTTATTACCATTCTTCTGGTTTCATTTTTTATGCTGGAGGATCGACCAGCACTTTTGTCCGAATTGATATTAATTGGATTCGCAATTCCCCTTACCATTTTCTCTTTGGGGAAGTCAGTAACCAGTCCATGGGTCTATTGGTTAATCTTTTTGCTGTATTGTTTGAATATTTTAATCTTACATATCCCCTTTGAGATTGGGGTGAAGAATTTTCTTCTGGTTAGCATGAACTTGATCACCACTGCTTTACTGTTTTGGATGTATCGCAACCCACAGAAATACCTGTCAAATAATATTTCAGCAATAACAGGATATATTAAGTCAGGTCTTATCCCATTCTTTTTTTATATATCAGGGATTACCCTTTTGGCTGCCTTGCTGGGATACATTGAGCTGGCGAAATTATTGCTAAATGGAATTATTGGCAGTTTATACCTGGGTCCGGTCATTCTTATCTGTTCCCTTATCATTCGGAATTTTATTCAAACGCTATCGCATACATTTGTGCTCGAGCATTCCTTTCTTGCAAAAAAATATTTGCCTCTTATTTTCAAACTAGTTTCAATTGGAGCTTTTGTGCTTTGGTTTTCTACTGTTTTTAAGGCCTTTGGAATCTATCCGTTCTTTACGCAATCGATGGAGAATTTTTGGAATTTAAGTGGGGAATTTGGTTCCTTCAATATTTCAGTAGGTGATATTGCAAGTTTTATCATTACTATTATTGTTTCTTTTATCCTGTCAGATTTTATTCAGGTACTCTTAGAAGAAGAAGTATTATCGCGTATTAAAGTTGCCCGAGGTATCCCCATGGCTATTGGAGTAATGGGGAAATACTTCATCATAATTGTTGGATTTTTTTTGGCGATTGCCGCCACTGGATTTGATCTGACAAAAATGAGCATTCTCGCTGGCGCGTTGGGAGTTGGTGTGGGATTTGGATTACAAACCCTGGTTGCGAATTTTGTTTCGGGGATGATCCTGATTTTTGAAAGACCAATTCTTATTGGCGACATTATTGAAGCTGAAGGATTAGAGGGAACCGTAACTCAAATTGGAATTCGATCAAGCAAAATAATGACGTATGCGGGTGCCGAGGTGATTATCCCAAACTCCAATCTGATCAATAACAAGGTTTCGAATTTTACATTATCCAATCGAAAAAGAAGATTTAAATTTAGTCTGAAGACGAATAAAAATGCAGATCCGGCCGAAGTAGTCTCCATCATAAATGAAATTGCGCTTAAAACCAACCATGTTCTTGAAGACCCTAAGCCCTTTGTTATCTTTCAGGGGCAGCACGAACAATCTCTTGTTTTCGATGTTTATTACTGGCAGGTGGGCGAAGTTTTTATTACCCGAAGCGAGTTGAATATAGGGATTTTTAAAGCATTAAAGGCGAAAGGTATTGAAATTTCTATACCGTTGTTTGAAATTAAAAATGGCAGTCAACAAAACATCTCTAATCCTGATTAATGGAAAATAACAACGATCTTTCCCCTCTATCAAAAATACTTTTTGTAAGCATTCTCGTTTTAATGGTTATTGCCGGACTAATTTACTTTAGTGAATTATTACAACCCATCGTATTGGCCATCATTTTCTGGTACATCATCAAAGCATTGGAAGATTTTATCGGACGAATAAAAATTAAAGGAAAACAACTACCCAGATGGCTGCGTGGCACAATTGCAATAGTCATCATATTTTTATCACTGCAAACAGCAATTGATATTATTGTGACCAATCTTAGCCGAATGGTAAACAATTTTTCGATATACGAATCCTCACTAAATCAATTTCTAAATCAAATGGGTGATTTGTTTAGAGTAGAAAACATAACAGATGTCGTTAAAAAAAGAATCAGTGAGTTGGATATTCAAAGTTACCTTCAGGGTATACTTGCTTCCCTAACCTCGTTTGTTGGCAATATTTTCCTTGTGATTATTTATGTTGTTTTTCTCTTTTTAGAGGAAGTCTCGCTTTCAAAAAAATCCAAAATGATCTTTTCTGATCCAAAAAGAATTGATCGAATGAAGAAATTAACGCAACAAATCTACAGTTCAACAAATCAATACGTTACCCTAAAGACATACGTCAGCTTATTAACCGGTGCTTTTAGTTATATCATTTTACTATTGTACGGGGTTGATTATGCATTTCTTTGGGCCTTTATAATTTTCCTGCTAAACTTCATTCCCTATATCGGGTCGTTCATCGCTACTTTTTTACCAGCGATTTTTGCAATCGTACAGTTCGGAACCATCTGGTATTTCATTTGGATTTTTGGAAGTATTCAGGTTGTTCAACTGGTGGTCGGGAATTACATTGAACCCCGAGTGATGGGCAAATCGTTAAATCTGAGTCCATTGGTCGTGGTCATCACCTTATCATTTTGGGGTTATGTATGGGGACTGCTGGGCATGTTTCTTTCAGTTCCGATCACTTCCATTATGCTCATTGTAATGGCGCAGTTTCCATCCACTCGTCCCATTTCCGTGATCCTATCGGAGAATGGAGAAATTGACAGTTTGATTGTCAAACCCGAAGAAGATCTTGCATCAGGCTAATTCCCAACTCCCAGGGTTTTGGAAGGATGGCTTTTATTGATAAAATGGCGAATCCGAAAACGAAATAAATTATCGCGTGAATAGGTTGACGATTCGATTTGATCTTTTGACTCCTGATAGGTGTACAAGAATTCGAAACGCCAGGTATAGTTTAACCGGTATCCAATTCCAATACGTATGCGAAAGCGATTGGAAAATCGCTCCTGAAGATCTTGATCCATAGTAACAAACCATTCTGCATCTGCTATCCCATAAAATAGATTGTCCTTATTATACATCGTGGAATTGTTCAACGGAATTAACGATTCAACCCGAAAACGCATACGGTTGGAAGAGGACCAGTCTTTCGTTTCCAAATTTTGAAAATTCCTGTTTTCAAATCGAATCAGAAGTCTGGTTAATATCCGCATATTGGGAGTAAAATGAATTCGCGTACCCAACATTGGGCGGATCTCAAAGCTGTTGACATTTTCCGTTTGCGCAACATACGAAATCGTGAGAGCTCCCATTGCATCAATATTTGGTGTGAATGACCAGGTAAGCGTTGGGGCGTAATCCAGTGAGCGCCATTTTGGAGTATCGACAATTGTCGAATAGGTTACCGCATGTTCTAACTCCCAGACATTGGCAAATGGATGTGCGAGCATATACTCCATCCATACTTGAGAATTGGTCTGCGCATAAGAAATCAGAGAAAGGGGCATCCACACTATCACAAGAAAATACTTTCTAAGTGTCATTTGAATATTGTTAAAAAACTTCGCCTAAATTTAATCGGATGTTAAACGAGTCCTGACCAAACCCAAAGTCAAGCGTCAAGTTTGTATTTGATCGCTTATCAAACTTCAAACGCAGGCCCGCTCCTGCTCCAACTTTTACATATTCAAACTCTTTGCTTTCCGGATCTGTGTACGACTGAATATTCGTAAAAACTACTCCTCCCCATAGACCATTTGCACTAATATCGAATCGGTATTCTGATTCTCCGTACAAAAGCTGCTTGCCTACATACCTGCCAATGGGATATCCTCTGCCCGAACGAGAATTAAAATCCAGTGCAGTACCCGGTAAATTAAAGTAGGGCACATCCCCAAAGGCACCCCAATATAGAAACCAAAAAGCCAAAATGCTGTGTCGCTTTTTGCTGAGGGAGAAATATTTCCGTGAATCAAAATAAAACGAAGACCAGGAATACTCACTTCCTATCTCCTTTCCCTGAATCCGATAAACAACGGAAGTATAAAACCCACCTTCGGGATTAACCGAGTTTTCTCTATTATCCCGAAGAAGACTTAACATTAATCCTGGGGATGGGACATTTCCAGAGGTTCCAATCCCATATTTTTTAAATGCACTTTCCTCCGTTCCCGGATTTTGTTCTTCAATGCTTGAGAAATAATCTAAGTCAATTCCCCCACCTAAATACAAAGAGGCCGCTATAAGCCTGTTCAATAAAATATATATATGCGACCTTGTCCATACTTAACAACCGTCTTCGCTTCCGGCGGACTATTTGTTCCCAGCCCGTAGGTGTCCAAATAATTTCCCGCCAACCGAAGTTCTCCCAACAAATTCCATTTATTTTCGTGGAACCAAATATTTGGCCTGACCACAAATCCTCCTGTCCCTGAAAAATTTGTGTACGGTACAAAACTGATATTGGAAAGTTTCGTTGCCGACCCGACATAGAAAGAAGCGCTTACCGCTGAAACAGCCAGCTGCTTTCCACCGGATGTTCCTGCTGCCAACGGAATAATTGAAAACCTGACTTTTTTCTCATCCCTTTTTTCCCTCTTTTTATCCAGATGAAAAGTATTGATGATGATATCACCAAGATCTTTATTTGCAATTGAATCCTCCTGAGCCAAAGCAGCACCATCGATAAGAAACAACAGAAACAGAAGTAGTATGTAGTTCCTATTCCACACAATTTTTCATATACCCAGAATTGAAAAAGATTACGAACACAGATTATAATAAATATTTCCGGTTTTTTACTCACTATTCTTAGCCTTCCCCTTCCCCAATCGGAATTCCGACCCTAATATAAAGAGATCGGTTAAATTGGTAAGGGCGAGAATCGTCCAAAAAATGAAATATCTATTATCCCCTTTTTGGGTAACCAAGATGATCAAAGATAACACTCCACCGATTGTAAATCTCATTTGTCAATGATAATTCCTGCCCATACGCTTCCGGTTTATGATTCTTACCAACACCTGTCATTACGTTGAGTCGCTCCTGAATCTGATGCATGTCGGGGAACCCAAATTGTTCTGATATTTTTTGCATTATTGATAGTGGATTATCGACAAGTTGCTGATAGGGGATTTCAATCAGATTCTCCTTCGGAATTTTTTTAACATCCTGAAAATAGGCTTCATGCAAGAGTCTGTAACTTTCCAGTATATGCTCCTTAAATTCATCATCAGAATAGTGTTGTAGTTGAAGACTCTTTATTACGATTTTAAAGAATTTACAGGTAGAAGCATACACATCGTAGGGATCACGATGTAAAAAAATAAATTTAGCATCAGGAAATAAATCCAACAACCAGGGAATTCGTGCTGTATTGGGCGGGTTTTTAGAAACATAAACAGACCCTTTGGTATTCAACAAAGATCTTTTTATAAAACGAATGTAATTTTCTTTCCATTGTTGTTCATGTGTTTCCCGTTTTTGGGTCGAAAGAAAATGGAGATCCCTAAAGTAGGCGGCCTGCTTTGGAAAAAAAAGCCAATAATAAAAACTATAGTCGATCTCATTGCCGATTGCGAATTCATCTTCTTGCGGCTGATCAACAAGAAGTGGTAGCCCATCACCCGGTCGTTTGGAAGGTAAAAATAAATTCATCAGAAACTTAATGACCGGTTGAAAAGCAAAGAGGTTATTTGGAAAAACGGACTGATAGGTAGTTGGAAAAGCCGCTTTTTTATCAAGACACATTAAGTTATGCAAGTAGGTCGTTCCGCTTCTCCAATGCCCAATAATAAAAATTGGTGGCTCATTGATTTCTAGAGTGGCAAGTAGTTTTGCAGATCTCCTTCGGTCCACCTTCGCCAACCACCCTAATATCCAGCTGATCAGAGTGGTCTTTTTCCATCGGTTTTGATAGTTCTTATCAATTGGAAACTGTTTGCTTATTTTCTTTAGAATTTCATTACGGGCACCTATTAAAGTTGAGACATTGAAACTGAATTCTTGCTTTACCATCAATATTACCTTAGCCAGCTAGTTAGGGAATCCCATCAACAAAAAGCATGATTTTTAACATCCGAAAATGAGGAATAAGTCGTTTCATCCGGATTGACTCGAATTGTCGTATTCAACCTACCAGCGATAACCCCGAGCAACTTTTGCCCATGAAGGAGGAACTCATCCTATCGCTGAAGGAAATAGTGGGGAACCTGTAACAATCCATGTTAAATACATTATTTTTGATTAAAACTGATCTAATTTAAATACCATGAAGAACAAACGAATCGAAACGGCACTATTCATATTCGTTATATCGTTGATGATATCGTGTACAGCGAACAAAGAAGAGACCTTAGCAGAATCACCAATCGATATAGACCAAATAAAAAAAGAGATTCAGGCCAGGGAAGATGAATTTGCGGAGGTTTATAATTCAAGAGAATTGAAAAACATAGGATACTATGCTGAAGATGCAATAACCTTTGCGCAAAACAGATCACCACTTGTTGGAAAAAAAGCCATTGTGGAATATTTAAAGGCGGGTATTGAAAACTCTGATGATGGTATTAAGATCTCTTTTAAGACCGAAGAGGTTCTTGTTTCAAATGGTGGAAATCAGGTTGTTGAAATCGGCTATTTCAAATTGGTGGATGCCGTTGATACGATCTTAAATACTGGAAATTATATGGTTGTGTTTGAAAAAAGGAATGGTCGGTATGTTAGCATAAGAGAGATGAGCGTTTCAGATATGCCTGTAGAGTGATGGATATTTTGCAGAGTTTGTAATAGGCTATCACTTCAACAAACCATATTATGATATTCATGCCTAGTGTCTTCGACCACCACCGCCTCTGGAACCACCGCCTCCGCGTGGCATACTAGTAGCTCCTCCGGCCCCTCTGGAACCACCTCCATAACTGGATGGTTTACTTGTTGGTCGGGTCTGTTGAGTTTTAAAGTTGCCTGACTGACCAGACGATGGAACATTCGACTTAAGGGGGCCTGCATTCGACTGGCGCGTTGCCGGTGAAGTTCCTGCTCCATTGGAAGGACGGGGTGTTGACCCAACTGCTGACGGTCGGGTAGCACTTCCAGATCCGGTAGACGGCCTGGTTGATGCACTTGCCCTGTTATAATTTCCGTTTGTTTTATTATGGTTAACCGTATTGGAGCTGTTCCTTGAATTATTGTAATTGTTATACGTATTGTGATTGTGAATTACAACCGTATTTCCGTGATAACCATATCCACCATAGTGGTAATAGGAATGGCTTCCAATATAAACCCCTACTGCTATTGCCGCATACGGTGAATAGTAGGGTGGATAATACCCATAATAATAAGGCGGAACATAAGGCACATACGCTGGGGAATAAACATACTGCACGATGGGTGTTGATTCGACAACAACAACGGTTGTAGTTGCCGGAGCACTTACTACCACCGTGTCTGGTCCTGTATACCCCGGATTGGCAGTAACCGCAGGCTTCTTAGATTCCTTTAATTCAACAATATAATCTTTACCGTATAAATCCGGATCGCCAACAATCTGCATCGTAATTTTTTTGTCGGCATCTTTTGAAACCAAAATAACGGCCACATCCTGTTTTTCTGTTTTACTCACTTCAACCTGAAGTATAAATGTAAAATTATCACCCTCATTCTTGGTCTCGATCTTTATAAAATCAACTTTATTATCTAAGTCTAAATCAAGGTTGTTGATTCCTGTAGTCTCAAGATTTAATGATTTTTCAAATTCTTCAATAGTCTTTGATTTTTGAAAAAGATCGAGAACGGCATACAGATCAAGGTTATCTCCCGGTAAACCTAACAATGCCGAATCATCACCCTCTGTTTGAGAAAATGTTGGGAGACTTACCAGGCTACAAGCAATAAAGATGAATGATAAAGTACTATTTTTCATAACAGGCTAAATAAGTTCAATAAATTAATCTAATAATTACTGCCATCCACCACCAAGCGCCCTGTATAATGTAACCGAAGAATTCAATTGCTGAGCACGTACTGAGGATGCCGCCAGTGAGGCTGAAAAAAGATTACTTTCCGCAATTAAAACTTCCAGGTACGAAGTGAACCCGTTATCATATCGGGCCCGGGATAACTCAAGATTTCGAGCCGCTGCTGTCAATTGCAATATCCGCGCATCATATTCCGTTTTAAAGGTCTCCACAGCTACCAGTGAATTCTCCACATCTGCTAACGCAATCAGATAGGTATTCACATAGTTATGCATCGCTGCTTCCGCTACATATTGTTGCGCCTCTACTCTTCTTTTATTTTTACCAAACTGAAAAATTGGACCTACTAAATTTCCAGCGATTGCAGAAGTAGCTGCAGAACCCGTTAATAGGGAAGACAAATCTCCGGATGCAACGCCTAAATTACCTGTCAGACTTAACGAAGGAAAACGGGCAGCCTGCGCAACACCGATGCGCTCTACTGATGCCATATAAACAAATTCGGCACCTTTTACATCGGGGCGTTGCTCTAGTAACGTTGAGGGTATTCCTGAAGGAATAATCGGAGCAGCAGGTTGGTCAACATTTTCAAGTCCGCGTAAGACGGGTTGTGTGGACTGGCCAAGCAACACGTTCAATGCATGTGTAGTAAAAGCAACTTGCCGCTCAAAATTTGGGACTGCAGCCTGAGCATCGCGTAATTGTTGTTCGGATTGCAACAAGTCCAATTCTGAAATATCACCTCCGTTAAAACGTGCCTCCATTTTATCATAATATTTCTGACGGGAAGCTACCGTACTTCGGGCGATCACTAATCGATTATCAAAATCGCGCAATTGAAAATAAAGAGCGGCAACATCACTAATTAAGGTAGACTGAATTGCCTTTCTGGCTTCCATGCTAGCCAATAACTCATTTAATGCTGCTCTTTTGGAATGACGAATTTTACCCCAGATATCGATCTCCCATGAAACATTGCCCAGGGCCTGATAGTTAGTAATGGTGGAACCCTGCAATCCTATCTGATCGGTTACTTGTTCACTTATATTATTCGAACCTGCGCTGATTCCATAACCAAACTGAGGAAATAAATCAGCCTTGGAAAAACCATAGAGGGCACGGCTTTCTTCAATGCGTGCCATGGCAATTTTAAGATCCAGATTATTATTCAGCGCTGAATCAATGACTGCGATCAGAACCTCATCTCCGAAAAGCTCAAACCACTTTAAATTAAGAACAGAATCCTGATCGTTTACAAATTTATTTTTATTGACAAACGATTCTGTTTGTGAAACCTCCGGTCGAGCGTATTTCGGGCCAACCATACATCCGGTCACCATTAGCCCAACGAAAAACACTAGCGCAAGACCCCTCACCATTAAATTTCTTTTGAATATCTGAAATAATGAAGCCTTCATCTTACTGCCCTCCTTCATTAATTTGATTTACATCTTTTGCTGCATGCTTCTTTTCTCCGCCCATTCTTTCGATCACCACAAATAACACAGGTACCAATAGCACACCTAACATAGTTGCCACAGACATCCCGCTAAAGACAGACATCCCCATAATTTTTCTTGCCTCCGCACCAGCACCCGTTGCCGTCAACAAGGGGACCACCCCCAAAATAAATGCAAACGCGGTCATTAAAATTGGGCGCAATCTGAGCTTCGCCGCCTTCAAAGCAGCTTCAACAAGTGGAGTGCCTTTTTCATACTCTTCTTTTGCAAACTCCACAATCAGAATAGCATTCTTGGCGGCCAGGCCAACAATTAGTACCAAACCGATCTGGGCGAATACATTGTTAACATACCCGTCATTTGCAAAACGTGCCAGAAACAATCCAAGAAACGCCCCAAAAACCGCGAAGGGTGTTCCCAATAATACACTGAAAGGCAACGACCAGCTTTCATACTGAGCAGCCAATACGAGGAATACAAAAATGATCGCAAACACAAATACGATTCCCGCCTTTCCTTCTGACTGCTTTTCCTGATAACTTACGTTGGTCCATTCATATCCCATATCTCGTGGAAGCACTTCTGCTGCAACTTCTTCCAGTGCTTTCATCGTCTCAGAAGAACTGAATCCTTCACCAGGTGTTCCACCCACTTCTGCTGCACGGTACATATTATACCGAACGGTAAACTCAGGACCTGTTCTCTTCTCCACCGTTGCAATGGTGGAGAGTGGCACCATTTTTCCACCGTTACTTTTCACAAAGAAGTTCGTTAAGTCAGTAGGCTTTACACGGTAAATTGCTTCGCTTTGCATATACACCTTGTATTGCCTTCCAAAACGATTAAAGTCATTGATGTACATACCTCCCAAAAAGGCACTGAGTGAATTATTAATTTCAGTAAGCGGAATGTCTAATTTTAATGCTTTGTCACGATCAACAACGATTTCGTATTGCGGTGCACCACTACGATAGGTTGTACTGATGGTTCCTATTTCGGGACGTTTTACTGCCTCGGCCATAAACTTCCTGGTCTCCGCTTCTAAATATTGTGCATCATTACCGCCAAGATCCTGAACCATCATAGAGAAACCTGCCGAATTTCCTAACCCCTGAATGGGTGGCGGTCCAAAAGCAAATGCGGTCGCTTCTGGAATCTGTACCGCAAAAATCTTATTTAATTTCTGCGTTAACATTTTAGCGGTCTCTTCACGCTCGGTCCACTCCTTTAAGGATATAAATATGAAAGCCTGATTAGCGGAGTTTGTGTTACTAAGTAAGCTAAATCCAACAATCGAGGTAGCATATTCGATCGACTCTTCTTTTTTAAGAATCTCTTCAATACGTTTTGCCATCTCATCAGTGCGTTGCATTGATGCAGCATCGGGTAACTGAACGCCCGCCATGATATAGCCTTGATCTTCTTCCGGAACAAACCCTCCCGGTATTTTTGTTCCTAAGAACCCAGCAGCAACCGCTACCAATACGAGAAAAATTAAACTACGGGCAGACTTCCGAATTAATAATCCTGTAAACCCTGTATACCCGTTTGTGAATTTTTCAAATCCACGATTAAATCCACCAAAAAATTTCCCGAGCAATCCCCCCGGAGTTTGATTTGGCTTTAACAACATGGAGCAAAGTGCCGGACTTAATGTTAACGCATTAACGGTTGAGAAAAAAACAGAGATTGCAATGGTGATGGCAAATTGCTGATACAATCGTCCGGTGATTCCTGGTGTTGCCGCCACTGGAATAAAAACTGCCATCAGCACCAGTGAGACCGCTATGATAGGTCCGGTTACTTCTTTCATGGCAGCCTTCGTAGCCTCCTTAGGGTTCATCCCATGTTCAATTTTATGCATTACCGCTTCTACTACCACAATGGCATCATCAACCACAATACCAATAGCCAACACCAGGCCCAACAGTGACAATACATTGACAGAAAAACCCAGGATGGGAAATAGTATAAACGTTCCAATCAACGAAACAGGAACAGTGAGCAGCGGTATCAACGTCGCTCTCCAATTTTGCAGGAAAATAAATACCACCAGGATAACCAGTAATACGGCTTCAAAAAGTGTGTGTACAATCCCTTCAATACCCGCTTCAACAGCAAGGGTGGTATCCAATGGAATTTGATATGCTAAATCTTCCGGAAATCGAGCTGAAGCCTCTTCCATCTTCGCCTTCACATTTTCAGCAACATCCAATGCATTGGAACCTGGGATTTGAAAAATGAGCATGATTGCTCCTTGTTGCTGGTTGACGCGTCCAATGTTATCGTAATTTTCACTACCTAATTCAATTCGAGCAACATCTTTCAACCGAACTTGTTGGCCTGACTCAGTAGACTTAACAATGATATTCCCAAACTCTTCTTCAGAAATTAATCGATCCTGAAGAGAAATTGTGTAGGTAAAATCAGTGCCCGGAGGAGACGGATTCGCTCCAAACTTACCCCCTGGAGAGATTACGTTTTGTGTACGGATCGCATCCGAAATCGAATTGACAGAGATTCCTAACTTGGTAAGTACATCAGGACGCAACCATACACGCATCGAATAATCACTTCCACCATAGACCGCCACACGTGCCACTCCATTGATACGGGATAGGGCATCGACAATATTTATTTTTCCGTAGTTCGCAATAAAGTTATTTCCATAGGTACCCTCTGGTGACGTTAGCGATACAATCATGAGCGGGAAACCCATAGACTTCTGAGTTGTCACTCCGTAATTTTTTACTTCAATCGGAAGTGTAGGCGTTGCCTGGCCGACACGGTTTTGGGTAAGCATACTTGCATTATCCAAATCGGTACCTACTTCAAAGGTTACGTTAAGTACCATGGATCCATCCGAAGCATTGGTGGACTTCATATAGATCATCTCTTCCACGCCGTTAACCTTTTGTTCAATCGGAGTAGCAATTGATTGTTCAATGTTTAATGCATTTGCACCAATATAGGAAGTACGAACCTCTACAACAGGGGGAGTAATTTCAGGATATTGAGAGACGGGTACACTGACCAGCGCCAATCCACCTACTATTACAATTACAATGGATAGTACCATTGCAACGATTGGTCTTCTTACAAAAAAATCACCCATAGAAATGTTGTATTGATGTTACCTAATTGGCTTCACCACTTTTTGTGCTTGGCTTCCAATCGGCTTTTACCGGCTTAATTACCGATGTGGGTTGTATAAAGATGTTTCCCAAAATGGCAACCTGATCGGTCGGCTCTAACCCGGAGTCAATAATCCATTCATTCCCGACTTGTAATCCAGCCTGTACTATTTTGGGAACAATTTTATTCTCTTTACTGATTGTAAATACTTTGTAGATTCCCTGCGTTTCAACAACCGCGCGCTGTGGGATAATGTGGGCATTAACACGTTCTTCATAAATTAATCGAACACGAACAAATTGACCGGGCCTTAAAAGACCATCCGGATTTGGAAAATTAGATTCAACCGTAAGCGTCCCCGTTTCAGGATCAATCTGTCGATCGGCAAAATTTACTTTTCCTGAATGTTCATAAATGGAGCCATCCACCAAAACTAATTGTGCTGGTATTTCTTTTTTTGCGCCTTTCCGTGCCACTAATTCCCGCGAGATTTTTAAAACGTCCTGTTCACTGATTGGAAATCGAACACGAAGGTTATTGATCTTTGACACCGTATTGAGCAATCCGCTTGTAGAAAAACCGCTTACATAATCACCAACACGAACCTTGCTAATTCCGATTATGCCATCGATGGGAGCAAGAACATGCGTGTAGCCCAATTCAATGTTTTTGTTAGAAACATTTGCACGCTGTGCGTTAACAATTGACCTGGTAGCATCGTAATTTGCTTGTGCCGCATCCAACTCGCGTTGACTAACAGCGTTTATCGCTGCAAGGGGTTTAATCCTTTTCAGATTGGCATCTGCATTGGCAAAATTCGCCTCAGCAGCAGCCAATTCTCCTTTCGCCTGATCCACTTTTGTTTGATACTGAAGCGGGTCAATCGTATATAGTAACTGACCTTTTTTAACATTGCCACCTTCGGTGAAGGGCATGGAAGTAATCCAACCATCTACCCGCGTGCGAATCTCAATATCCGATTCGCCATATACCTGCCCGACAAATTCCCGGTAAATGGGTATCGTACGTTGCTGTACACTAACAACCGGAACTTCAATTGGTGCCGACACACCTTTAGTATCCTTTTCATTACAACCCCCTAACATACTTAGGCAGGCGACAGCAAAAAGGTGGAGGGACTTTATTTGCATATTGAATTGAATTGAAGCTTAATTCTTAACTAAATCGCCGACGGGCGGTGCTACCTTATTGCCTTTCTTCGTATCGTTAATAAATGTGTAAAAGAAAAGTTTTGCGGTTTCTCTATCGGTTGTATAAAAGGTAATGCTCATACCATCTGTGATTTTTAATAAATCAGCATCTGATTTACCTGAAAGGAAAGCAGGATCTATTTTTTTACCAGTTGCCGTAAATTCTTCATTGGTACCATCTTCTTTCGCAATTAATACTGGTGGAACAATCTGACCACTCAACACTTTTACCTTCGCCATAAAACATTGGCTGTACTCATCTTTACGCAATGACAATACTACCTCATGGGTTCCATCAGTTACCCGTTTTGCACCACGCTCACGAAAAAGACCATACCAATCTCTGAAACAATCACTTTTTTCTGTCTGCGCGAAAGTGGGCATTGCCAATAATACAATTGTAAAAGCCAGGATAAGTTTTTTTAAAGTATTCATAATCAAAGGTTTGTGAATTTTATAATCTTCTGGATAAACTGATTTACTTACAATATAAGGAGCTCAGGGTAAATTATCTCAATTTAAAATTTAAGCTCCCCCCCAAATTAAATTGATAAATAGTAGAATAGGTTGAAACGCCAGCACCTGCTCCACCTGAACCAAACCACACACCGCCACCAAATCCCTGGACCGGTGACATCAACTGTGCATGAATGCGAAGGCTGACTTTTTCAGAAGCAGCTACGCGTATTCCTCCTCGTATGCCCCACGCAAAACGTGTGAGTGTCTCTAGGTTTGGGCCCTCTTCTTTAGGATCAAATATTCCAACTCCTAAATCAACCGTTCCGAAGGCACTGATTGCGTCATTTAAAGGAAAATAATTGGTACCTCCCAACATGATGTAATTCACTCCTACATCAACCTGGTTATCAGGATCTATTGGAGCCGGGTAAAACCGAACAGAAGCATTCGGATCTTGCCGCTGGTAAATGATTTCGATAGCCCGGTTATCATCAATACCTACTTCAAATCCACCTCCCCATTGAAAGCCATCTCCAAGAACTCCCTCTGCATTGCTATAATTAACGGTGTGCTTAAATGTATAGCCACCAAACGTAAGTAAGGTTACAGATTGCGCGTGGGCAATAAATCCGAAGCAGGATGCGATAAAGAGTAGTCCTAATTTTTTCATGGGCACTTTTTTTTTGATAAATATAGAAAGATATTGAAATCTTTCAAGCCTGATAAAAATCATATATAAAGGATGATTTCAATTATTTGAAACAATTGAAGAAAGTCACTAGCTTGTACAGCACTTCCTGTATACCTAAAAAAAACCATGTAATAATTTTATTAATCAGGAAGCGCTGTTTTTAATAAAGGTTTGATTCAATAAGCAAGTAAACCAATGACCTTACGAATAATACCTTCTTTGCTCCTTTTCATAGGGATTGGCTGTATGCCCGTGCGGGTTGTTGATTACCAAAAGAAAACGGAGGTCGATTTAAAATCCTATAAAACGTATTCCTATTACAATATTGAGGAGCCGGAGATAAAAGGGCAATATTTTGAAGCCAACCTGGTGTTGCTGAAAAAAGCCATTGATACCGAAATGAAAAAACTCGGATACACGTTACACGAATCAGGTAGTGATCTTATAATCAACATCGGTGTAAGCGTGGAGGAAAAGGTACAAACCAGGGAAACGGATTTTCGCACGGATGGAATGCAGTATATGGGACAGCGAAACTATCAGTGGGAAAGTCAGGAGGTAGAAGTGGATCGTTATAAGGAAGGGACCATTGTACTGGACTTTATCGATCCGGTAAAACGTCAATTGGTGTGGCAGGGAAGTGTAGCAGGTACGACTACTGATAATCGTAAGAAAATTGAATCGCGGATAAATACAGCGATAGCAAATTTATTTAAAAAGTTTCCACACTAAACTTTTTATCAATTATTGTGTTAGTAAACTTATATTTGGCCTCTAAAAATTTAACAATCCATTATTAATTAATTATGAAAAAACTGATCCTTATCCTATTTGTCGCGGTTTCATTTGGTACACAGGCACAAACCCGCTCAGAATTAGAGCTTATCAAAGATGTCTTTAAAGTAGAGAAAAAAGCAGTGGTTGCTGATTTTCTTAAATTGACGGATGAGCAAGCTTCAAAATTTTGGCCGATATATGACCAATACGAAGCTGATAGAAGCGCAATTGCCACTATGCGTATTGATAATATTACGGACTATGTAAATCAATATTTAACCCTTACGGATGAACAAGCAGATGTGTTGGCGAAGAAGAAAATTGAAATAGAAACGAAAACCTTAGCCTTAAAAAAGAAGTACTATAAAATAGTAGCGAAAGAATTGGGGGCATTGAAATCCGCCAGTTTTATGCAACTGGAGGAATACATTGGTACTGCAATTGATGCTACTTTGTATGATAACCTACCTCTTGTAGGCGAAAACAATTAATTAATAAATCATGAACGTAATAAAGATTTGGAAAGGAACTCGTGCCGTAATGGTATTGGGTATTCTTGTTTTACTGCAAGCCTGCTACCCGAAGGGTGCAGAATTTGTAGATGAGCTTGACCTGGTCAGGACTGCTTTTGATGATGAATATGATTTTGGATCACAACTTACGTATGCAATCAATGATGATATTCCATTAATAGGAACTGATCCTCTTGACTACGCAGATGTCGTTACCACTGCTACCATTCTAACCAGAATAAAAGCAAATATGGCAGATCGTGATTATCAGTTGGTTGCGGCTGATGAAGATCCTGATTTTCATATTTTAGTAGGCGCCTTAGAGGTCACAACAACCGTAATCGGTTGCGGTGCCGGCTGGTGGGGTTACTATCCCGGCTACCCAGGTTATCCGGGGTATGGCGGATGCTGGTATCCTGTTGGGTATAGTTATTCGACAGGTACAATTTTTATAACTCTTTGGGATAAGAATTCATTACCTACCAATGGAACGGATCCAGCCATGCCAGAATGGTCGGTTGGCATCAATGGGCTACTTCAGGGAAGCCAATCATCCATTACCACACGGATTCAAAACACCATTGATCAGGCTTTCGATCAATCACCTTATATCCAATCAAACTAACTTTAGAACTATGAAAAAATTTATATTTTTAGTTGGAATTCTTGGGTTAGGGTTTTCTTCTTATGCGCAAGACACATACTCTTCGTTGCACTATGATATCGGTGTACCGCTATCCAATACACAGGACTATATTGGAAAAGGAAGTTGGCGTGGTGTGGGGTTCGATTATCGGAATAAAGTATCCGGAAATCTTGCAGTAGGGTTTTCAATTGGCTGGCATGTGTTCTATGAACGAAAAGATTTCGAAACCTACACGGAAGGAAACGTTTCCCTTTCGGGTGTTCAGTTTCGGTATATTAACTCTTTTCCAATGCATGTTAATGCAACATATTTCTTAGGAATGGAGGATTCTGACCTTCAGCCTTTTATTGGATTGGGCGTTGGTACGACTGCCTTTAATATGCGTACTGAGATGGGACTTTTTCAATCCGAAACAAAATCCTGGAACTTCAGTCTACAACCGGAAGCCGGCTTTTTGTACCGCATTAATTACAATGTCGCGTTTATGGGTGCAGCGAAATATTATTCGATTTTCAAAAACAGCAAAATCGATGCTCAGGGATATCTTTCATTTAACGTTGGACTCGCCTGGACTATAGATTAACACTTCTCATACAATCATAAAATGGCTACCTTCGGGTAGCCATTTTTATTGGTACTCTTAAAATTAAATAAACGATGAAGATCCTTACCTTTCTATTCATTGTTGCATTTTCTTTTCACGCCATTGGTCAACAAGCCAATGTCTATGAGCTCGCTGATCCGACCACGATGAAATCACGGATACCCCTGGATTTAGACTCCTATTTTTTTCACGCAGGAGAACAATTTTATTCCATACGCCCCGGATTCATTTATGGTCTTCTAAACGAAAGACATGCTTTTGGCATCACGATCCCTTTTGTACACAATATTTTTGTGAACGATTACGCAGGCTTTGAGAATACAACTGGATTAGGCGATATTCAAATGCGGTATACCGGTGTACCCTATCTCAATAAAAATGGACTTGGCCTTTCGAAAGTCACAACCTACTTTGAAGCAAGTGCACCAACGGGTGAATCTCAACTTGGCAGAGGAGCCGGCACATGGCTCTACAAGCCGGGTATTGTTTTTTCGATAAAACCAGCTCCTGAAATTAGTCTCTATCCTGAAGTTAAATTTCAATTCTCCAGCCAGTCAGCCAATAGCCTGGGTGGAGGTAATGGATTACCCGATCCGGAAGATCCTGACAAAGACGGGACGATGCAAAACTTATTCCTTTCCTTACCTGCAGTCATTGTAATGGATACCTGGGATGGATGGTTTTCATTGAATGCCCAATACATCCATTCATTCTCCGAAAGTACCAATTTCTTCTTCATGGGGATGGATCTGGGGAAAATGATGGGTCAACGTAGCAGTGCATCCCTTCATGTATCAAAATTTATTTCCGGGCAGCCACGCGTGAATGTCATCGTACAGGCTCGTTTGCAATTCTTACTGCCTGAATAAGTTTTGGGATGTGAATAAAATAAATAAATTTGCCCTTCCTTTTGAATGGGGGATTAGCTCAGCTGGCTAGAGCGCTTGCATGGCATGCAAGAGGTCATCGGTTCGACTCCGATATTCTCCACAAAAAATTGCAAGAAGTGGTTATTCCTACTTTGAACATGATTACGGAACAGATGACTCATGTTCTCCCTGACGACTGGTAGGGCCGCCTCAGAGAGAAAACTGAAAAGATGAATTTTCCATTCCCGAATTACTTCCGCCGGGGATATAACTTAATTGTATACTCTGCGGATCCTTTTTATATTGCGTACCAGTACAAATATTATACATAATCATCCATAAAATATGAAACGAACACATCAGAGCATCGTATTTAGTTTATCCTTGCTAGTATTGTTGGCTTGTGGACCAAAGCAGGAATCTGAGTCAGAAGAAACGTCCAATGATCAGGCCGTTAGCGAGGCTTTTGAACAAACACGGGATAATTTTTTTGCAAGTATTCGTCAACCTGATGAAACGGCAGCCGCTCTAATGTCCACCGGTGCTGATTTCAATGGCGAGTTATTACACGATCCTTCTAAATGGTCAACCTATACAAATTCCAATGAAAAATCAGCTGCCTTGTTAGGGATTTACCTATCTGATCTTAATTACAGCATCGCATACAAGCAAACTGACAAAACAGAGGCATTATTTGAGGCTATCCATTATCTCAGTCTTCAAATTGGGGTTGAAAAGAGTATTCTTGAATACTTAATGACCCGATATAAAAATAATATCGAACAGAATGATTCGGTGAAGGCAACAATAGACGAAATGTACGCCAACGCTATTCAAAGCACGAGGGGTACGGACCGTGAAATTTTAACGGGAATTGCGATCGGAACCCATCAAGTAGAGGACCTTCACCTGATGATGGGAATCATCGAATCGTATCCCAAAGACATGCTACCGGAAGATGTTCGGATCCAGGTTTTGATTCCACTTTTTAAAGCTGTTCTGGATGAGCAACCTAAGCTCGAATCTGTACAAGGGTTTTTAAAGGCTGTTGTACCTTCAGAAGATACTAATAATTTTTACGTCAATTCTTTTGAAAAATTAATCAATACGTATAACGAATTGAATGTGGATGAAAAGATTGCCAATAATCAGGGAATGGAATTGATGAGTGATGAAATCATTCTGAAACTAAATGAACAAGTAACGGCAATACGAAATCAAATCATTAGTGCACCTCAGTAACGATAACTACCTACGAACAAATCTAACTATGAAAAAAAATATCCTCGTCCTGCTAGCAGGCATTTTATTTGCATCCTGCAGCAGTATTACTGTAGTGACTGATGTTGACAAAAACGTTGACTTTTCTCAATTCAAAACCCTTACGTTTTACGGCTGGGCCGAAGGTTCTGATAAAATACTCACCGATCTTGACAAAAGACGAATAGAAAATGCCTTTCAGGATGAGTTTGCTAAAAGAGGTATAACCGTCGTAAAAGAAGGGGGTGATATAATTGTGTCTCTTTTTATTGTTGCAGAACAGAAAACTGAAACTACCGCTAACACCACCAACATGGGTGGATATGGTGGCGTCTACGGGGGATATGGTGGATATTATGGTTACGGCCCAGGGTGGGGATACGGAACAGGGATGACTACCACAACCTATAGCCAACATGATTACCTGGTTGGTACACTAGCGGTATCCGTTTATAATCCTAAAACTGAAAAACTTATTTGGGAAGGAATCGGTAAGAAAACCATTAAAGAAAATCCCAAAGGAAGGGAAGAGCGTGTCAATGAGGCCGCAAAAAAAATAATGTATACCTTTCCGGTTAAGCCGATCTCGACAAAAAAATAAAACACCATTTATACAATCAGAAAAAAGCCTCTCTAATCAGAGGCTTTTTTTATCCCATTTTGTACTTGTCAATAAACTCCATAAATGATTTTCGATAGCCATCGCTGACCGGTAGTGATTTATCTCCGATTAATACTTCGTTTTTTTGGACCGATTCAATCGCATCAAGCGATACAATATATGAATTGTGAATTCGAATAAATTTTGTTGCCGGTAGCTGTGCCTCCATTGCCTTCATTCGTTGCAGGGAGGTTATTTTTTTTGTGGGTGTGTGGATGACCACGTAATCTTTCAATCCCTCCACAAAGAGAATATCATTAAAATTAATTTTCAAAATCTTCGTCCCGTCTTTTATAAAGACAAAAGCTGGTTCATTTTCGACCGTGTTCACTTCGCTCTTCACCATCGTGGGTAAAGCACGGTCATGTGCCTTTTCAATTGCCTTTAAAAAGCGCTCGAAGGTGATCGGTTTTAATAAATAATCCACCACATCCAATTCATATCCCTCCAGTGCATACTCCGAATAAGCGGTGGTCAGAATCACCATCGGATGAGTCTTTAGTGTTTTCAAAAAGCCGATCCCCGTGATCTCCGGCATCTGGATATCCAAAAAAAGCAGATCAATTTTTTTTGTAAGCATAATTTCCCGGGCTTCCAGCGGATTAGCACACGTACCTACTAATTCAAGAGCTGGAATTTTAGTGATATAATCAACCAGAAGTTTCCGTGCCAACGGTTCATCATCCACTACCAGACACTGAAGGCTCACGACAAGGTTAGTTTAAGTTGAACCAAATACCGATTATCCGAATCATCAATTTTAAGTTCATATCGATCCGGATAGCTCAACGCCAGTCTTCGCCTAACATTTTGTAACCCAATACCGGATTTTTCCTGCTTTTCACCAGTACCCGCTCCCAAACTATTCTCTACAGTATACGTGCAGGTTTCTCCCTCGACCGTAATCATCGCTTTCACATAAGCACCATGTTGGTTACCCATTCCGTGTTTAAAAGCATTCTCCAGAAAAGTAATCAGTATCAGTGGAACAATCTTCATCTTTTCAATCCGACCTTCCACCGCAAAACTGATGTCAACTTCATCGTTCAAGCGAAGACGCTCCAGACTAATATAATTGTTCATATAATCAATCTCCTTTGACAAAGGTACTGTTGGATGATTCGAATCGTAAATCATATACCGCATCATTTGTGATAGCTTATCAATAACAACGGTAGCATTGTCAGATTTTGAAAAAGCCAGGTAATAGAGGTTATTTAGCGTATTGAATAAAAAATGTGGATTTATCTGAGCCTTCAGAAAGTTTAATTCCGCCAGTAATTTTTCGTTCGCCAGTTCCTTTTTCTTTGCTTCCAGTTCAAACCAATCAGACGCAAAACGAAGCATACCCACAAAGAATACAATAAACAACGTAATGGATATAACCTGCACAACAAAGAATGATGAGTAGAAATACCCTACCTTTTGGGTATATCCATCAATCAGATATCGCTGAAGTACAATCCTGGAAGCAATAATGAACATAAAAGGTACCAGAAATTGCCAGGCATACCGCCAGGGATTCCGATGTTTCTGAAATTGTGGGAGCAGATAAAAGTAATTGAAGTAGGCAATCAACATGGTAAAAATCAGCTGCGTCGCAAAATTGGTAATCAGATTATACCAATCATATCCCCGGGCCTGCTGGAAGACAGAAACCTGGTATAAATTAAAAGACAGGTACACCAACCAAAAGGAAAGGTGTAATAAGAGAATTCGCTTGCGCTGAAAGATGGATTCCATATCATTTTACCGATTGTCCTAAAAGTAAGCCTTTCATCTGAAAATTAGTTTTCAGGAACGCAAGTATTCGACCGATCCCCAAAATCCATCTACAATAACCCGTATTTCCAGCCATATCGGAAAGGTCGAAATAATAGCCTAATAATCGAGTGAAGTAGTCTATGCGTCTAAAACCACACAATAGGGAGAAACTTATTAGTTGTTTTGCGGTTGAATAACGCACAGGGCACAACCTGATTCAAATTAAATACTATGAAGAAGCTATTAACAACCGTCATTTTTTCCACCATATTGGTAACCGCATGGGCTCAAAATGTCAAAATTTCGGGAACGGTAAATGATGACACCAATCAACCTGTTGAGTTTGCAACGGTTGCGCTAAATGATCCGGAAACCAAAAAACCGGTGAACGGAGCCATTTGTGATGAGAAAGGAAAATTCTCCATTAAAAATGTAGAAAGTGGTCAGTATAACCTTGTTGTTTCTTTCATTGGTTTTGAGCCTATTGTAATACCCTTAACCGTTACTAATCAAAATATTGATTTGGATAATCTCCAATTAAAATCGGAAGATAAAATCCTCAATGAAGTAGTGGTTGAAGGACAAAAAGCATTAATAGAGGAAAAAGTAGACCGTACCGTTTACAATGCGGAAAATGATAAAACCACAAGTGGTGGTGATGCTACCGATGTTTTGCAGCGGGTACCCCACCTAACGGTTGACTTAGATGGCAATGTTTCCTTGCGTGGTAGTAGTAATATTAAAATATTCATCAACAATAAGCCCTCCATGATGGCTGCTAGTAGTGTTGCGGACGCGTTGAAGCAAATCCCGGCCGATCAGATTAAATCTGTTGAAGTGATTACCTCACCCTCCGCTCGTTATGATGCAGAAGGAACGTCGGGAATTATCAACATCATAACCAAGAAAAATAATCTTGAGGGGCTGTCATTAAATGTAGACGGTAGCGCCGGATTAAGGGGTTCTAATTTAAGTTTGAATGGCGGTTATCGAAAAGGTAAACTTGGGTTAAACTTAGGTGGTTACGGACGTTCAGGATATAATGTACTGGGCTCTTTTCAAAACAGACAAGGATCTTCGGCACAGGATTATACAATTCAAGGTGCTGATACAGAAAACAACAGCATGCATGGTCGGTATACACTCGGTTTCGATTATGATTTTAACAAGAAGAACTACATAACCGGATCGGTGATGTATGGCTTACGAAATCAGAATAATTTTCAAAATGATTTACTTTCACAATCTTATGCCAGTGGAGCACTTACGAGCACCCAACTGGCGAATGTCGAAACCGTTGATCATTCAGGAACAGTAGATGTAAATTTTAACTATACCCATTTGTATGATAAACCACAGCAAGAGCTTAGCTTTTTAATGTTGTACAGCAAAAATAATCGGACCAATGATTTTGAGCGATTTAACCTGGACCCGACCGATGAAGCGTTGCTTGACAAGATCAAAAATGACAACTCCAGTGCGAATCAGGAAACAGCGTTTGAAGTTAATTACCAGTCTCCGATCAGAGAAAATCAATTGATCGAATTTGGCGGAAAGCAAACCATGCGAAAAGTTTCCAGTGATTATGATTATTTTGTAGCTGCCGGAAACGGTGAATACCAGCCTGTTGTTGACCCAACATATTCAAACGTATTTGACTATAATCAGGATATCACTGCCGGTTATTTATCGTATACACTTAGCATAAACAAAAAATACTTTTTGAAAGCCGGAGGCCGTTACGAATACACTACCATTGGTGCTCAATTTGCTTCAGAGACTTCTCCTTCCGAGATTCCCGATTATGGTACCTTTGTTCCCAGTTTCAATGTGTCAACCAACTTTAAAAATGGAAGTACACTGAAGGCTGCTTATAATAAGCGGATTCAGCGCCCCTCCATCCAGTATTTAAATCCAAACGAGCAGCGCTCTAATAACTATAATGTTACTGTTGGTAATCCTGATCTGGAACCTGAGTTTACTGACAATTATGAATTAAGCTATAGTAAATACATCAAATCAACATCCATTAATCTTACCGGATTTGTTCGACACACATACAATTCGATCCAGGCGGTGAGAACAAAAATAGAGGGTAGTCCGAACGCTAATGCGATGTTGACGAATTACTACAATATCGGTACGGAGGATGCCTATGGTATTAGCTTGTTTACAAACATGAACATTCAGGACAGGCTAACTTTAAGTGGCGGTATTGACACGTACTACACTATATTAGATAATAACACCAATAATAGTTTTGCTGCCCACAACGAAGGTTGGGTGGTCAGTGGTCGTCTTTTTGGAGGTTATCGATTTGATAAAGGCTGGGCCATTCAACTGTTTAGCTTCTATCGCGGTAACCGGGTACAGCTACAGGGATCGCAGGGCGGATTTGGAATCTACAGTTTAACCGTTCGTAAAGAAATCCTTGATAAAAAAGGAAGTATTGGAATCGGAGCAGAGAACTTCTTCAATATCGATGGGATGAAAATCAAATCGGAAACCGTTACTCCTACGATTCAACAGAGTAGTGTCAACACCATGCAAAACATGAATTTTAAAGTAAGTTTTAGTTTCCGTTTTGGTAAGATGGGTGTCGATAGCAATCCGCGAAGAAAAAGAAAGACCATCTCCAGCGATGATCTAAAAGATGGCGGTGGATCGGAAATGGGAGGAAGTGAAGCCACTGCTACAAGTACCGGGGGTTCACGACCAACTGGTAACTATCGTGCAGCAACCGTTACTCCTGTAACACTGGCGGAGAAAAATGATTCTGTTACATTGGATGCCTCAGGGAATTGGGAATACACCATTGAATCGCAGCAAGGCCCGAGCAATGGCGTCATCGCTCTTACACAAACAGAGGATCAATATTCAGGAACCATTACCAGCAGTCGCACACCGGAACCCATTGCCTTAACAGATATAAAGGTTTCAGGGAATGAAATGACTGCATCGTACTCCATGAGTTTTGGAGGCAATGAAGTAACGATCAATATTATCGGTATGATCTCTGACGATACAATGGAGGGATCTATCGCATTTGGCACCTTCAGAACCGTACCCTTCAAGGCAACGAGAAAAAAAGAATAATATAGAAACTGGTTTGGGAAAAAATCCTGGTCAATGTATAATTGGCCGGGATTTTTTTGCTTTGATCAGGGACTAAATTTTAATGGATATGAATGATCTTGGTTTATTAATACTACGTGTTTCTTCTGGCCTTTTCATGTCGTTTGGTCATGGGCTTAACAAATTTCCACCCTCTGATGGTTTTGTGGAAACTACAGGGAATTTTGGATTCCCATTTCCTGAATTTTTTGCCTGGTCTGCTTCGTTGTCGGAATTTGTGGGAGGATTTTTAATTGCACTCGGCGTTTTTGTCCGTCCGGTTGCCTTTTTATGGATTTGTACCATGAGTGTTGCTGCCTTTATCGCGAACGCAGATGAACCCTTTAGCGGAAAAGAAAAAGCGTTGCTTTTCTTAGTAGTCGGTGTGTGCTTGTTATTAACTGGTGGAGGAAAGTACAGCCTGAGCAGGATACTTTTCAGGAAACAACACGCGTTGTTGTAAGAGGGACTGGGCCAAAAAGTCCTCCCCCTACCCCCTCCCTGGAGGGGGTAGGGTTTCAGTCAACCTTTCTTAAAGGTCAACGATCTCCCTTCATCATTTTTTAACATCAGCAAATCACCTTCAATATTGTATTCAACTTGCATCAATGCTTTAAATAGATAGTCCTCAACCTCCATGGTGTCACGGCAAAACTTTTTCGTACTTAATAGGGTACATTGCAAAATATTCTTGCTATGGGTATAGCTCCCAGAAAACGCATTACATCCACCAAAACCTTTTACGCTATGTCTCTCAGACTGCAATACAAAAGTAACAGGTTCCCCTCCTTCTACTGGTTGGTATTCCTTTCCATCATATTCCACTAATATCCAATTTGTATTTTCCAATTCAGTCAACGTATCGATTTGCTTTGAAGGAGCACATGCAACCAGTACAGAAAATACTAAAAAGAAGAGGAGATTTTTAGCAGCAACCATAAGAAGCTAGTTTAATAAGCGATCAGTTTTCTAATATTCTTTACGATCTGCGGATCAACCGTGCGGTATACATATTCAGATCCTTCATTGGATCCCATTGCAGAAAGTTTCTCATTCTTATATTCCATTTTACCCGGAACCATTTTCATAGCAGAGAAATGCACTTCCTTAACGTGTGTTTTTGCAACAATTTCTGAAACAACTTCTTCATTAACACCCGATCCGGCCATGATACTAATTCTACCAGTTGCCTGTTGAACCAACTTTGCAATGATCTCCGTTCCTTCGATAGCTTTTGTAAAACCTCCCGAAGTAAGAATCCGATCAAAACCAACTTCGATGCAATCTTCCAATGCTTCAAACGGATCGCGGGTCATATCAAATGCCCGGTGGCACGTCACTTTCAATGGTCGTGATTTTTCAATAAGCTCTTTACATCTTATTTTATCAATTCTGCCATCAGCTGTTAAAATCCCAAAGACAACCCCATCTACACTCAGTCGCTGACTTTGATAAATATCCCGCTTCATGCTAAAAAACTCATCATTTGAATAAAGAAAATCTCCTCCACGCGGACGAATCATTATAAAGACATCAATGGTCAATGCTTTCCGAACTACTTCAATCGTTCCATAAGACGGAGTAGTTCCACCTTCACCGGGATTATCACACAACTCAATGCGATCAGCCCCACCTTCCTGCGCACGGATAGCAGCATCAATATTATAAACCACTACTTCCAGCGTCATATTACAATTGATGTTTTGAATCAATCAGCCGGTTCCCATTGGCATCATACACCGCATAATTAAAACCGGCCTGAATACAGTATGCACCAAATTCACCTTGCTTATTCAATGCCAAAAAACCTACCTGAATTTCTTTCGCTCGTTCCGGGTTCTTTTTAATGATGCGTAATACCGCCTCTTTACAAGCATCTTCGGGATTATATCCCTGCCGCATCAGTTCAACTACCAAATGACTTCCAACCGTCCGGATCACCTCTTCTCCCATTCCTGTTGAAGTGGCGGCTCCGATTTCATTGTCTACATACAGTCCTGCCCCAATGATAGGTGAGTCCCCTACCCGACCATGCATCTTATATGCCATCCCACTGGTGGTGCACGCACCTGATAAATTTCCGGCTGCATCCAGCGCCAAAATTCCTATCGTATCATGATTCTCAATGTTGACAACAGGTTTATATTCTGATTTCTTCGTCCATTCTTTCCACGCCTTTTCAGATCCTTTGGTCAATAGGTTCTTTTTCTTAAACCCATTTTCAAGTGCGAATTGCAAAGCACCCTCACCAACCAACATGACATGCGGGGTTTTTTCCATCACCATACGAGCAACTGAAATAGGGTGATCGATATGCTGAAGAAAAGCAACCGATCCGCATCCACCAAGCTCATCCATAATACAGGCGTCCAATGTTACTTTTCCATCACGATCAGGAAGACCTCCGTAGCCTACAGACGTTTCAGTGGGATCTCCTTCGGGTACTTTAGCACCCGCTTCAACTGCATCCAGTGCCCGACCACTTTTATTCAGAATCTCCCAGGCCTCCTTATTTGCATCCAGTCCGAATTTCCATGTCGAGATAACGACGGGTTTGTTTATAGCCAGTGGATGAATGGAATTGGAAGCAAGCAAAGGACTCACGGATAATCCGGTAGCCCCCGCTGTTGCCAGCTTGATAAATTTTCTTCTGGAGGTCATACTTTTCTAATTAATAATTCTTCGTGCCGTCCGGTACCTTTTTTGGTAGTAATCGGCATACAGATTAGTTTCTATTACACCGAGTGAACTGGAGGCATGTATAAATTTAACATCTTTTCGTGCTTTTACCTCAGTCACCATCCCTACATGGGTAATCTTTCTGCGTTTCTTTCCCGTTGCGAAGAATACGAGGTCTCCGGGTTCCAGTTCTTTCATCTTGACAGGTTTACCTGTATTCGACTGATCGTTTGAAGTCCTTGGTAATGTGACATCAACGGTACGGAAGGAATTGCATAAAAGACCGGAGCAATCCATCCCAACACGCGTGGTACCGCCATATTTGTAGGGTGTTCCAATGTAGGTCCGGGCCTCTTCTATGACCTTCCCTATTTTTTCCTCACGAATTTGTGCCTTTCTGTGCGATGCACACGATGTAGCAAAAATCAGAAAAAACAGAAGGGCTTTATAAACCGAGAATTCCTTAATTTTGAAATGAAAAAAATGAGACATTTCTGAAGTTTAAAAAATAACATTCAAATATATTGAATTCATGGCATTAACTGAAGTGAAAGAAGGGGTGGTTGAGCGGTTCATCGAAATTGTTGGAGAAAAAAACGTACTGTTAGCGGAAGAACAGAAGAATGATTATTCTCACGATAAAACTGAAGATTATTTCTTTATGCCCGATATCGTTGTGAAGCCGGGCACACCAGAAGAAATCAGTCAGCTACTAAAATATTGTAATGAGCATAACATTCCTGTAACCCCACGTGGTGCAGGAACCGGATTAGCAGGGGGTGCCATTCCGGTAAAAAATGGTGTCGTATTATCAATGGAGCGCTTTACAAAGATTCTCTCGATCGATGAATTGAATTTGCAAGCCACTGTTGAACCAGGTGTCATTACAGAAGTGTTTCAAAATGCAGTAAAAGAAAAAGGTCTCTTTTATCCTCCAGATCCGGCCAGTGGTGGAAGTTGTTTTTTAGGTGGAAATCTTGCCAATAATTCTGGTGGCCCGAAAGCTGTCAAGTATGGTGTTACCCGCGATTATGTAATCAATCTGGAAGTAGTCCTTCCAACGGGTGAAATTATCTGGACGGGCGCCAACGTTCTCAAAAATTCGACGGGCTACAATCTTACCCAACTCATGTGTGGAAGTGAAGGAACGTTAGGTGTGATCACAAAAGTGGTTTTTAAACTACGAGGCTACCCGCAAAAAAATGTACTGTTACTAATTCCTTTCAGTACAAATGAAGAAGCCTGTAAAGCGATTGCTTCCATCTTTATAGAAGGTATAACTCCTTCCGGAATGGAATTTTTTGAACGCGAAGCCGGTGTAAAAACCATCGCGTATTGTAAGGAAGTATTAAATAGTCCCGTTACGACCTCTCTGCCAGAAGATATGGATGCGTATTTACTATGTGAACTGGACGGGAATGATGAAGAAGTATTGATGCGGGATGCAGAGCGGGTCATGACCGTTGTAGAAAAATTCACGATTGGCGAAGTATTGTTTGCTGAAAGTGATGCACAAAAACAAGAACTCTGGAAGATCAGAAAAAATATTTCTCCGGCAGTAAACTGGAAAACACTTACGAAATCGGATGATGTAGTCGTACCGCGTGCAAACCTTCCAAAACTTATTTCAGGCATCAAAGCGATCGGAAAACATTATAACTTTAATACCGTTTGCTTTGGTCATTTGGGGGATGGTAATCTTCATGTTAACATTTTACGCGATGAAATCAGTGAAGAAGACTGGAACACTAAAATTCCGGAAGGTATAGGAGAAATTTTTAAATTAACGGTACGTCTCGGAGGAACACTTTCCGGTGAACATGGTATTGGAATTGCAAAACGCCCGTACATGCCTATTGCGATGAGTGAAATAAATCTTAACTTGATGCGCGGAATCAAAAAAGTATTTGATCCGAATGGGATATTGAATCCTGGAAAAATATTCTAGCTAGATTTTAGACATAAGATCTTAGACGCTAGACAATATAGTTATTGAAGACACACAGACACACAACCAAACCTACATCCTCATTATTACTATTGTTATGAAGAACTTACTTTACATTTTTATTGCTGTATTCTTATTTGCATGCGGTAATGCAACCAAAGAAGCCACAGAAGATACAACAAACACTGAAGCAGTAGCAGAAGATACAGCTGATTCTGAATGGATTTCATTGTTTGATGGAGAAACCATGGAAGGATGGAGAACCTATCAGAATAAAGAAAATGACAGCTGGATCATTGAGGATGGCGCACTGCATTGTTTGCCATTTGATAGCGCAAAATTGCGTGCCGATTTAATCACTCAAGAAAAGTATGGGAATTTTGAACTGGTACTGGAATGGAAAATATCCAACCAGGGGAATAGTGGAATTATCTACCGGGCGAATGAAACCTATGAACACCCTTATTTATCCGGTCCTGAATATCAGGTATTGGATGATGGTAATTACCCGGGTGAGGTTCTGGATAGTCATATGACTGCTGCGAATTATGATATGCATGTTGCCACAACCAAGAATCTTAAACCAGCGGGTGAATGGAATGAAACCAAAATTGTAGTGAATGGAAACCATGTAGAGCACTGGTTAAACGGCGATAAAGTAGTAGAATATGAGTTTCATTCTGAAGATTGGTTGAAAAGAAAGAGCGAAAGTAAATGGAAGGATGCAGAAGGGTATGGAATGGAAGCATCCGGGTACATCGATTTACAAGATCACGGCAATGAAGTATGGTTTCGAAATATCCGGATTAAGAAATTGTAGGATATCCCCTATTAAAAAAAATAGACCTCAGACGAACCAGGTATGAGGTATTCAATTTTGACTCAGTTAAAATATTTCTTCATTTAATAATCATTGCCCACTGCGCGTGGTATTGTGCGGCATGATTATGCATAGAGCTCGGATACAGGGTCGATGGAACAACTGGATGAAGTATTTTTCTCTCAATTCGATTTTTGAAGTAAAATTATTGTTACCTTCCATATACATCCATCCTTCATGTTATACAGTATTCTTCGTTTTTTACTTAGACTAACCACGAATGGATACTTCCGATCAATTTATGTAAAGGGTATAAAGCATATCCCTGATAAGGGTCCCATTATACTAGCATCCAATCATCCAAGCGCCTTTATGGACCCTATACTATTGAGCACCAATATTGATCGCAAATTATTTTTTCTAACCCGGGGAGACATCTTCAAAACACGATTTACTACTTCATTATTAGGCATGCTCCACATGATACCCGTCTATCGAAAAAATGATTCCCCAGAACGCACCGAGAAAAATGCTGCAATTTTCCATACTTGCTTCAAACACCTTGCGAAAGGAAAGTCAATATTGATTTTTCCTGAAGGAACAAGCAAAACAGAACGAAAACTAAGGCCAATAAAAACAGGTGCCGCCAGAATCAGTCTTGGGGCGGAAGCCTCACATGATTTTAACCTTGGCGTTACGATTATTCCTGTTGGAATTAATTACACCAATCCCCATATTTTTAGAAGCGACGTATTTGTTAACTTCGGCAAACCCATTGAGGTCGGCGAGTTTAAGGATCGTTATCTCAAGGACGATCACGAAGCTGTAATGGCTTTAACAGCACGGATTAAGGAAGAATTAGAGAGTTTATTTGTCATTATTAATGATGAAAGGCTCGAGAACTTAGTGGGACAAATTGAAAAATTGTACCGCAGCAAACTACGCGGAACTGTTGACCCTAAGGAAAAGGGAGAAGTTGATTTCACGATATCAAAAGATATTGCGTTGGCCATTGACTACCATTTCAAGAATCACCCAAAAAAACTTGTTGCTTTTCAAACCAAAATTACCACGTATTTAAACGGGCTCAAAGAATTGCACATTCGGGATACCCAGGTACGTGCCTCACGCCTCACCTTAGATGTTGCCCGATCCATATTATTCTTCGTCGCAGGTTTTCCTTTATTTTGCTATGGTATGTGTACAAATTATTTGGCATTCAAACTATCTCGATGGATTTCGGGTATTCTACCCGTTAGCAATAGTTTTGTTGGCTCAATAAAATTGTCGGTTGGTATGTTCACTTTTTTTTTGGTGTATACGGCGCAGTTTCTCGCAATAGCGTTCTGGATGGATGTGTGGTGGGCTATCCTTGGAGTAGTCTCATTTTATCCAGCGGGTGTGTTTTCCTTAACATATATCAGGAAATACCTGGAAATGATCGGTACCTTAAAATATTTAAAGCTCTTTATGGATAAAGGAGATCTTGTAGCAAAGCTTAAAATAACGCGTCAGGAATTAATTGATGAGTTAGAGAAGGGAAAAGAAGAGTATCTCATGCACCGGTAAACGGCAGTGCTTTACCTTTTCCATTTCAACAATTTTGAATCATCTACCTTCATTGCACAATACAGTAATCCGCAGCTAAACCCTGATCTGTGGTTTTTTAATTTAGACAATGTAAATATATTTCTTCATTTTATAATCATTGCCTAACTTCCCGCCATGTGTGGCATAACCGGAATATTTGCATTTAATCTTGTCGGCAGGTTCAATAAAATCCATGTCGCCAATGCCACCCAAAAGTTAGAAAACCGAGGACCGGATTTCCAGGATATTTACACAGATGAATGGGTCGCTCTCGGTCACCGAAGGTTATCCATTATTGACACCACCACAACCGGTCGCCAACCGATGTGGGATCCTAAAGGGCGTTATTGCATTGTTTTCAATGGTGAGATTTTCAATTACCGTGAACTACGGAAGAACCTTGAAGAAAATGGAATTTCCTTCACATCTCAATCCGATACTGAAGTCTTACTCAATCTTTATATACAGGAAAAAGAAACGTGCCTTAATCGACTCAATGGTTTTTTCTCCTTTTGCGTTTACGATAAACAGGAGCAAACTTTTTTCCTGGCACGCGATCGATACGGCATCAAACCGATTCTTTATCAATTCGATGAAAACAAATTCATTTTCGCTTCAGAAATGAAGTCCTTATGGCAATACGGATTGGAGAAAGTAATTGATTACAGTTCGCTGTACACGTTTCTCCAACTCAACTACATACCGGCTCCTAATACAATTTTAAAAGATGTAAAGAAATTGATGCCCGGGCATTGCGCAAAAGTTTCACCCGGTAAATTAGAAATTCAGGAATATTATTCGGTTCCAAAAGAAGATTTAACCATATCCTGTTCGTATGATCAGGCAAAAGAAAAACTGTCAATTCTGATGGAAGAATCTGTAAAGAAAAGACTGGTTTCCGATGTACCACTGGGTACTTTCCTGAGCGGAGGAATCGACTCATCGGTAGTTACTGCCCTTGCGTCCAGGCACAAAAGTGATCTACACTCTTTTTCCATTGGGTTTAAGGATGAGAAGTTTTTTGATGAAACTGAATATGCTACTCTGGTTGCGAGAAAATTGAAAACAGAACATACTGTCTTTTCACTGACCAACGATGACTTGTTCAAGCATGTCCACTCGATCCTAGACTACATTGATGAACCGTTTGCCGATTCTTCGGCTATTGCTGTTTACATACTAAGTAAGGAAACAAGAAGGCATGTTACAGTTGCCCTTTCGGGAGATGGTGCTGATGAATTACTGGGCGGGTACAATAAACATGCGGCATTTTATCGAACACTTCACCCGGGTATAAAAGAAAATATTGTAGCTGGCCTACACCCCCTTTGGAAAATACTTCCGAAATCAAGAAATAGTAAAATCGGAAATAAATTCCGTCAGCTTGCACGTTTTGCTGAAGGAATGAAGCTTTCGCCCCAGGAAAGATATTGGCGATGGGCAGGTTATACTACAGAACCAACTGCATATAAATTGCTAAGCGAAAATTCAATACAGGAGCTGGATAGGTTACAATACAAACAACAAAAAATGGAAATACTGAAAAACATTTCCGCGAGCCCTTCCATGAATGATATCCTATACACCGATATGCAACTGGTGCTGCCTAATGATATGCTTACGAAAGTAGATCTGATGAGCATGGCGAATAGTCTGGAGATACGTGTCCCGTTTCTAGATGTTGATGTTGTGAATTTCGTATCATCGCTTCCTGATGAGTTTAAGATCAATCAGTCCATACGCAAGCGTGTGTTGCAAGACGCTTTTCGTGATGTGCTGCCACCCGAACTGTACAACCGTCCGAAGAAAGGTTTTGAGGTTCCCCTGTTGAAGTGGTTCAGAAAAGAGATGAAGTCGCTAATTACCGACGATCTTCTTTCAGAAAAACTTATCATTGATCAACAGATTTTTAATTATTCAGAAATACAGAAATTAAAAAAACAGCTTTTCTCATCTAATCCTGGCGATGTACATGCGCGGATTTGGGGATTGATTGTATTTCAATCCTGGTGGAAAAAATATTTAGCCTAATTTAAAATTCAATCCTTATGAAAACCACATTGCGACTGGAGGAAGGACTCATGTTGATGCTTGCCATTTATCTGAATACGCTGTTGCCATTTGCCTGGTGGTGGTACTGGGTATTCTTTCTGGTCCCCGACGTTGGAATGGTGGGTTATCTCTTTAACACTAAAGTTGGCGCGCTAGTATACAACCTCTTTCATCACAAAGGAATAGCCGTGGGGTTTTACCTTATTGGAGTGTTTGCTATCAATCAACAATTGATGTTCGTGGGGTTGTTACTTTTCGGTCACAGTTCCTTTGACAGAGTGTTTGGCTATGGACTTAAATATGCAGATAGTTTTCATCACACACATCTTGGGTGGATTGGGAAAGAGAATCCAAATTAGTTTTCCTTATTCAACTGAAACAAGTCTGCTTCCGCGGCAATAAAACCAAACGCTGAGAAATGCTTTCCATCAACAACCTGCTGATAAATGGCTTGTGCTTTCAGCGTATCCTGATTATATAAATGCCAGTTACCAACTCCATAGCCTTGTGTTGCCAATGCCAAATCGGGATCAGCGTTGTCAGGACCAATGTTCAATACTTCTTCGGGATTCCGCAATCCTTTATACATCATAAGGCGTTCAAAATAGGAATCATTTTCAATGATCTCCATTTCCTCAGTAATCCCTTCCAGTAAAGCATCTGCTTTTTCTACAGCTCCCAATCGGCGATAGGTCATGTATAACCAATCGGTTGTGGCGCATTTCAAATCATCGTTATCGGAAACTTTCATGCATTCTTCATAGGCTCTTGCAGCATTTTCAAAATCCCAATTCAGATAGTATGCGAGGCCAAGATGATACCACACATTAAACTGTGTATTAGATAAGGGGATATTTATTTTATTCGGTTGCCCATCCAGTTCGATTTCGATTGGAACATTCTTCATCAACGGTACCGCTGTATTAAAATCTTTGATGGCTGCATCAAATTGCCGGGTAGAAATAAACCGGTGACCTCTGTGCCGGTAAAGTCGATATGAATTTGGATATTTTTTAATTCCCGCCGTAAAAATGTCTATTGCTTCCGTGTATCTGGACAGATATGCCAATCGTCTTCCCAACCAAATGTATTGCTCTTCTGTAGGTTCAGCATCAAAATTTTGTTGTGCTATAAGAAGATTGCTATCGAGTTTTGACTGAGCTATTTCTGATCGCGTTGGCTCATAAAATTCCTTACCCTCCAATGAAATTACAACCGGTTTCACTGAATTTTCATCATTGGATTGTTGGGACTCCTCTTTAGGGGTGCATCCCATAACCAACCATAGTACAAATAATAAAACAGATTTTCTTCTATGTTTTACCATGCTATTACTTTTGTTTTTCATTATTTTGTTTAGCCTCACGTTGTTTCTTTTTTGCTTCTTTGCTATTGGTAATGGGGAGTAATGTAGAAATTAACCCCGATTGAATAGAGTGCCAAAAGAAAGGAAAGAAGCCTTTATCAAGGTCTCTGGGCGAATAAATAATGCCTTGTCTATAATTGTCACCCGTATTGTTTGAGCGAACAATCGAGTTCGCGGCGAAGGAGAGAAACCCACGCTTCTCACTTTTTGTCGTATCTGAATTCAGGATTTCCATTTTCAAATCAGAATAGATGAAATCCATCATACCCTGACTTAATGTATCCATTCCACTAAAGGCAAATGAAAGGGATTGAACATTTCCCGATACCATTCGAACACCAAGCTCCGGGGCCAGTACTCCGTTAAAAAGCTTTGCTTCTGCTGCTTCCATTTTGCCCATCACCCAAAATTTATCATACCTCCCCGAAAGATCGAATTTTAGTTCAGCTGTTAACCTGGTCGCATTCATTGGTCGAAGATTTGTCTTAACTATAAATTCTTTTGCCAGTGTATCCACATTGGTAAAACCAATGGCAGTTGCATGAAGGGTATTGAAGGTAAGATTACTTACTGCCTTCATCAACCTGCTTTTTTCATTTACTGTAATCAATCCATTATCAATAATGATAGAATCAACATTAACGGACCAGGGCATACTTTTAATAGAGGAGCCTGGCAAGAACTTCTTTGTAAGCTTTGGTGGTTGCTTCGTCTTGTCCTTGTAAATAGCCAGATTCGGCTCCAGAATAGCAATTCGTCTTATATTAATTCCCTCATGCCGTACAAATCGATCGATGTCGATGCCATTGAAATGAATTTCTGCAATTTTAAGCGCCATCCAGTTCTTTTGAAATTTCATTTTCTCTGCATACGCCTCTCTGTTTAACCGGGGCTGTACTTGGAAGTCCCTGACGAGCAAAGATTGATCCTTGACATCCATATAAAGCTCTTCCGAAACAACGGTATAGTCTTCTGATATTTTGATTGAAATACCGTTAGCGCGCAAGAAAATCTCCTCGTATTCAAAAGGTGCAAACCGGGCAATCGTCATTGAGTCTGCATAGGCCCCTTCCAGTCGCAAAGTAATTCCTTCGATTTCAATAGCCGGTTGGAGTTGATTTATCTCCTGAATTTCAATACTACCATTTTCAAAATTCAATTCTCCAATTTTTGCACTTTTAAAATTTTCTGAAAAAAGCCGGTTAATGGTGACAGCCCTTGTTCCCTTTTTCTTATCACCATTGAAATAATATCCGATTTCGGGTGTTCTGATTTGCAGATCACCCATTTCTATCTCACCAGTTTTAATAAATTTAGAAATTTCCAAACCTTTGAGTTTAATCAACTTGATTTTCATTCCAATTAGAACATGGAGATCATTCGTCATTGACTGCAGACTATCGAAGGAAGATTGCTTAGGGTGTATACCAATATCCTTCAAGGAAACAGAGCCATCTACTAAAACAAGATCAAGATCTTTAATTGAGTAGTAGTAAAGATTATCAGGGTTTTTATTTACAAGGGCAGATAGTTCACGAATCAGCTTCCGTTCAATTAAAAAATCAAAGCTGGCATAACCTATCAGTACGAGAAGGATCATGACAATGAGAATAATCTTCAGCGCCTTGTAATGTTCGAAGAACTTCATTGATGTAAAGTCGAATCGGTCGAACTGTTGCTAATTATATAGACCGCCTTATCCATTTCTTATTCCATTCCCGGTTGTTTCAATACAAATCCAGAATTCTTTTTTTCCTCATCCACAATTTTTTTCACGTCTGCCAATAATTTTTTTGCATCGTAAACAATACCATCCTTTACTGTGTATTTCACTCCACCCACACGCACTACTTCATTATCGTCTGTTAATTTTATAGCACCGGTTCCATAGAGCACTTGTAAATTCATCAACGGATTTTCCTCCACAATTACAAAATCTGCAAGTTTGCCGATTTCTACTGATCCCAAATCCTTTTCGACTCCAAGAGCCTGAGCGCCATATAAAGTTGCGGAACGGATTACCTCCAGTGGATGGAATCCCGCTTCCCGTAATAGTTCAAGTTCCCGGATATAAGCAAATCCATACAATTGAAAAATGAATCCTGAATCTGATCCTGTTGTTACCCGGCCTCCGCGGTTTTTAAATTCGTTGACAAATGTCATCCACAACCGATAATTTTCTTTCCATTGCACCTCCTGCTCCGTTCCCCAGGCATGCCAGTATGATCCATGTGAAATCTTACTGGGTTGATAAAACTTCCATAAACTGGGTAGGGTATAATCTTCATGCCATTCGGCGCGTCTTGCGCGGTGTAAATCCCGACTGGCTTCATAGATATTAAACGTTGGATCGAGCGTAAAATCCAATTCCAACAATCGATTCATAACGTTATTCCAGTGATCAGAATAAGGAGGAGCCGCTTGCTTCCATAATCGACCAGCTTCTCCAAAACGGTGTTGCTCATTTTGATAATTATAGTCTAAAGGATAATCCTGGATGGTCCGGTCGGTAAACAATGCTTCTGGCAATCCGTACCAGTGTTCCATTGAGGTGAGCCCTGCTTCAGCCGAATTTAGGACATTCCATCGTGCCACATCCATTTGTGCATGATGGCATGCCGAGCGTAATCCCAGTTTTTTATTTTCACGCAGTGCAGCATCCATGATGGCGGGAGCTGCACCAAAAAACTTAATACCATCGGCACCTTTTTTCGCGTTTTCCTGAACCCATAAACGTGCCTGATCGGGGTTGGCGATTGGTGTTTTACTACCCTGACCAAATGCCGTATACGCAAACAGCCTGGGGGCAGTAATCAGGTTTTTTGCACTTTTCGACTTATGATTCAGTACCCAGTCCAGCCCATTGCCTGTAGAGGGATCCCGTACGGTGGTGATTCCATGGCTCATCCAAAGTTTAAAAACATATTCAGCATTAGGCGCCTGGCTACCACCAATATGCCCGTGCATATCGATAAAACCGGGCATCAAGTACATACCCTCACAATTCAACTCCTTTCCTCCCTGCTCAAGTTTGGGGCGTCGATTGCTGTTAATCTCGACCCCGGGATAGCCTACGGTACTTATTTCGGTTATTCTATTTTGTTTGACCACTATATCTACCGGGCCGACAGGCGGCGCACCCGTTCCATCAATTAGCATTATTCCGCGAATAATCAGCTGTGTATAAGGGCCTTCCCCATCTTTTATTTCAGGGGCATTTAATATGGATGAATTTTGCGCTACCCCACAATAGAAGGCAAACACAAAGAGTACGGTGGTAATTCTTTTCATAAACGGTCTGGTTAAAGAGAGTTGGGAAGCTATGAATTTTGATTCAGGAATGGAAACAGATCAACCTTCACACTAAAACTAAAATTACGGGTCAAATTTTGAAGGCCGGATCTATCGAGACCCAACTTTTTTAAAAATTTTGCAAAATTTTATGTTTTTGGATCATATTTTACCCAATCTATAACGTTTTCGTAAATATTTTTTTCAATATGGCTTATTTATTACCCATAGATTAACAAATTCACATAAAATAGTAAGACTATGAGCAAGCCCAAGACTAAGTGGATCATCATTTTTGGAATTCTAATTGTTCTCCAATTTCTAGCCCTCACCAATCCTGTTGACTTTGCAGCGGAAGAACCCGGAAGCATTGATAAAGCAGATACAGCATGGATGATCGTGGCGACAGCATTTGTACTTTTTATGACCCCCGGGCTTTCTTTCTTTTATGGAGGAATGGTCAACACCAAAAACGTTATTTCCACAATGCTCCAGAGTTTTATCGCACTCGGGGTCATTAGTTTAATATGGTATTTAGTTGGTTTTAGTCTTGCTTTTGGAGAAAGCTGGCATGGAATCATTGGTAATCCAATGACTTTCTTCGCCTTCAAGGGGGTTGGCCTTGCACCGCATCCGGATCTGGCCCCCACTTTTCCATTTCTAATCTTTGCCTTATTTCAGCTAAAATTTGCCATCATCACCCCTGCATTGATTACCGGAAGTTTTGCCGAACGTGTCAAATTTACCTCCTACCTGATTTTCATGTGTTTATTTTCTATTCTGATTTATGCTCCTTTGGCGCACTGGACCTGGCATCCGGAAGGATTCCTTAGACAGTGGGGTGTTCTTGATTTTGCAGGCGGAACAGTTGTCCATATGTCTGCAGGATTTGCCGCACTTGCCGGTGCTTTCTTTTTTGGAAAAAGAGAAGACAAACTTTTACAGCCCGCCAATATTCCATTTATCATTTTAGGAACCGGGATGCTGTGGTTCGGTTGGTTTGGATTCAATGCGGGTTCCGCACTTGCCGCGAATGGCGTAGCCGTGCAGGCATTCGGTACGACCAATATGGCAACTGCCTCTGCGATGATTACATGGGTGATGTTTGATGCACTTGTTGGTCGAAAAATTTCTGCCGTCAATGCATGTATTGGAGCTGTAGTTGGATTGGTTGCCATTACTCCAGCCGCTGGATTTGTAAATATTGGTCAAAGTATCTTTATCGGTTTTGCTGCTGCAATTGTCAGCAATCTTGCGGTATTCTATAAGCATAAAACCTCCATCGATGATACACTCGATGTTTTCCCTTGCCATGGATTGGGTGGAGTTGTCGGTATGATTCTGACGGGTGTATTTGCAAAAGATGTTGGGTTGATTTACGGCGAGTTTCAGACCTTTAAATACCACTTGATTGCACTTGGAATTGTTTCCGTCTTCACTTTTGGAGGCTCCCTACTGATCTATAAAATTACCAGCCTGATTGCGAATCTTCGGGTTTCACCGGATGAAGAAAGACTCGGGCTTGATATGAGTCAACACCAAGAAACACTTCAATCAACATAATGAATGAAAAAGTAATGAGAAACGAAACAAAGAGATTTCTTCCCCAGGGGTTGAAATCTCACTAAAGCATCCCAGGGGCGTGCAGGCCCGCTGGGATAACCTTAGCTTAAGTTTAATAAAACCATGACAAAAATATGAAAATTCAAAAAATATGCACGATAATACTATCCGTAGTTTTTTTATCAAGTTTTTCAATCTCCAATGGCCAGGATGCCGCTTCGAGTCCCTCAACCGGGGCTACAGTAACCGAAGAAGTGGATGAAGAGGAAGAAAATAAATTTTCCTTTTCGGGATCTGTTGATGCCTATTACCACACCTCTTTTGGAAGGGAGGAGGATGCGCCTGGTACTTCATTTGCAAATCTTCCCGGCTTCGGATTGGGGATGGTAAATCTGATTGGCGGTTACACCCATGGAAAGCTAGGCGTAGTAGCCGATCTGGTTTTTGGACCACGAGGGTACGATGCTGTATTTAACAATATGTACACGGATCAGCATATTGTCAACCAACTGCTAATTAGTTATCAGGTTACACCTTCATTTGCACTTAATCTTGGTCAGTTTAACACCTTTTTGGGATATGAGGTGATCTCTCCAACACTTAACTTTCATTATTCAACCTCCTATATGTTTTCGTATGGTCCTTTTAGTCATACGGGATTACGAGCTGACTTTTCTTTTGAAAACGGTTTCCTGGCTAAGGCAGCAATCATGAATGCTACGGATCATGTAGAGTTTGATGATGTCCAGTCTTTCACCTTTGGAGCACAACTCGGATATGCCAATGATAATGGAGGCGTTTACTTAAACTTTTTATATGGTGATCAGGACGGTGCCTTAAAAAATGTTGATCCTGATAATGATGGAACATCAGAAGGCAATACTTTTCAGGCAGACATTACCGGAGGTTGGAATTTCGGTGAGAAATTTTACCTGGGTGTAAATGCCACGGTCCGTTCTGTTGCGGTTGGCGAAGAATTCGATGTGAACGATGACATTATAAAATCAAGCGGGAAAAAGAAGGGGTTCTCCGGGTTAGCACTCTACCCGAAGGTTCAGGTTTCAGAAAATCTTGGAATCGGGGTACGTGCTGAATATTTCGCGGTCATGAACAACTATATCAATCCAATGGGACTTGATGATAATGGAGATGGTTCCATTATTGACCTCACCGCGTCGCTCAATTACACCATTGGAAATCTTACAATCATTCCTGAATTCCGGATTGATGTGGCCTCCGAAGATTCCTTTACAAAAAAGGATGCTACCGACGGTATGAAGAATTTATCAACACTAAACATAGCAGCAGTATTTAAATTTTAATAACTAAAACCAATAAAAACGATGAGCAAAACTAAATTAGAATACATCTGGTTAGATGGTTACAAACCAACACAAAGCCTTCGCAGCAAAACAAAAATCGTTAGAAATTTCAACGGAACACTTGAAGACTGTCCGATGTGGTCATTCGATGGAAGTTCTACAGAGCAAGCCGAAGGAAATTCTTCCGATTGTCTTTTGTTACCCGTCGCCCTATTTCCTGACCCGGGGCGTAAGAATGCTTTTTTGGTGATGACCGAAGTTTTGAGTGCAGATGGAACTCCACATGAATCTAATGGACGTGCTACTATCGATGACGACGACAATGACTTTTGGTTTGGATTTGAACAAGAATATTTTTTATGGAATCCTGCGATTGAAAAACCGTATGGATTTCCAGAAGTAGGATATCCAGCTCCACAAGGACAATATTATTGTTCTGTTGGAGCAAAGAATGCTTTTGGAAGAGATGTTGTTGAAGAACATCTTGACCTGTGTTTGGATGCCGGTATAAATGTGGAAGGAATAAATTCAGAAGTAGCGACAGGTCAATGGGAATTCCAGATTTTCTCGAAAGGAGCAAAATCTGCAGGAGATCAAATGTGGGTAGCACGGTATTTACTTGAACGTACTGCCGAAAAATACGGGTTGGCCATCAACTGGCACTGCAAACCATTGGGTGATACGGATTGGAATGGAAGCGGTATGCATGCCAATTTCTCCAATGAAATATTACGCACCTGTGGCTCCAAAGATATTTATACTACCATTTGTGAGTCTTTTGCCCCTGTGGTACATGAGCATATTGAGGTATACGGAGCAAATAACGAGCTTCGCCTCACGGGAAAACATGAAACACAGTCCATTGATAAATTTTCATTTGGCGTATCAGATCGGGGTGCATCTATCCGAATTCCAATCGCCACTGTTGAAAACGGCTGGAAAGGATGGCTGGAAGACAGAAGACCGAATTCATCGGCAGATCCTTATAAAGTAGCTTCCAGAATAATCAAGACCGTAAAAACTGCAAATGTGTTCGAACTTGTAGATCAATATCAATAAGATACTAAACACTAATCTAAAAGCCTCTGTCCTTTCCTTCACAAGTAAGACTTGTGGTGTTGAGTGACAAGGCTTTTAAATTTTTAAATCGGCTGAATTGGGAAAACAACTTTAAAGGTGCTTCCTGATCCACGTACAGAATCTAATGTAATTTCCCCACCTAGTCGATCAATCAATATTTTCACAATCGCAAGCCCAAGACCGTTCGAACTTTCTCCACCGGTGGGTCTGGCACTTAATTTTTTAAATTTCTGAAACAGAAACTGTTTATCATATTCAGAGAAACCGGGACCCTGATCCTTGATCGCCATTCGAACCAAACCATCTTTCGTTTGAATATCAACCACCACTTCTGAATTGGGAGATGAGAATTTCATCGCATTTGAAATCAGATTGTCCAATATTCTGGATAAATAATCGCGATCCGAAATAATTTCCTCTACTTTATCGCCGGTAAGTAGCACACCAATATTTTTCCCATCGAATGCCGATTGATGTTCCTTTCTCTTTTCTTCTAACAACTCATGAAGATTAAAGGCATCATAGTTGGGTTTGATATTTTCTTCGAGCATGTGAACATCCAGCAAATCAATAATCAAGTCAATACCCGAACGCGTTGCAGCCTTCATTAACTGAAGATATTTTTGTTGCTCTGCATTTAATTTTTCTGTCTCCATTAAACTAATCAATCCCCGAATATTATTGAGCGGTGATTTTAAATCATGCGCAACAATACTCATAAGCGTATCCTTCTCGTGATTTAGATCTGATAATTGACGATTCCTTCGAATCAGTCTTTCATTTTGATCTCCAATTTCTATACGTTGCTGTTGAATCTCTTCGTTCTGTTTGGCAAGTGTCTTGTTCACTTCTTTCTTTCGTTTTTTATAATACCACTGCACCACCGCCATTAAACTAACAAAAGAGATAACAACAATTAAAAATACGTTTTGAAGTTCCTTTTGTCGAATCGTTGATTTTGCAACCTCCTCCTGTGCCAGTAATAATTCATTTTCTTTTTCCTTTTTCTCTATTTCAAGTTGAAATTGGAGCCTTTCAATTTGTCTGGTCAGGTCAACATTTTGGAGTGACTCTTTCAATACGAGGTATTTATTAGTGTATTGATTGGCCCTGCTCAGGTCATTTCTGATTTCAAATACCTTCCCTAAATATAAATTAGCATCCCTCAAAATACTTAGATTTTGAGAACGTTCTGATTCAGTCAGGGCGACATTTAAAAACCGCAATGCAAAATCATAGTTTTTCTGAAGGTAATGACAGATGCCCATTTGCAAATTGGCCCTGGCAAACATTCGTATATTATCATTCTTAACAATAGTGTTGTAGGCCTCCTCGCCCTCATTTAGTGCCTCCTGAATTTTGTTTCCCTCCACGTAGATTTCAGAAATTGCGAGTTTGATTTCAGCTAAACTGATCTCATCATTAATGGAAGTAGCAATTGACGTTGCTTCCTGGAGAGAGGCAATGGCTTCTTCCGACTGACCAACATCATTGTACACCAATCCTAATTCCATCAGTGCAGACAAGACTCCTCGTGGGTTACCAATTTGATTTCGAAGCGAAAGGGCTTGTTTGGAAGCTTCAAGTGCCTTTTCATTATCCCCCTGCGAACTATATAATCCTGCAAGACTTCGATAAACATAGGCCAATCCCGATTTGTCGTTCAATACTTCAAAAATATCCTTTGCAGCGATCAGGTTCTCATACGCACGAACCAAATCCCCCTGATCAAAAAACAAGCGTCCAAAATTATTATACCCATATCCCAATTGAACGGAGTCATTCTGTTCGGTTGCCAGCTCAATGGCCTGTTGATGATATTCCAGAGAAGCGGCAAAATCCCCCCGATAGGCATTGGCCAGCCCAATGAAACTAATTGGTTTTGCCAGTTCCTTTTCAAGTTTTAATTCCTTTCCAAGATTGTAGGCCTCCTGACAATAATAAATGGTACTATCGGGATGAGAGAGCCTGAATTCAAAACCTATGGCATTCAACAATTCAAATCGCGTTATTCCCATTGCATCCGATAAAGAATTTTTTAAACTATCAATCAAATTGACATTTTGGGCAACCGCCGGGGCTGTAACAACAACCAGAATGAATAACCATATTAGATGGATGGGCTTACGCATCATATTGATTTCAAATTACCTCTTATTATCTCACGATCAAAATAACTTCCTTTCTCAATCGCTATATTTATTCTACCTACCACCCCATCAAGTTCTTCTCCAGCCATCTTTAAATAGCCCAATAATTCTGAATCAGCTTCGGAAATATCTGTGTAATTTAAAAGTTGAATTAATCCCATTAATCTACACAAAGGAGCGCGCAATAAATGAGAGTTTATAAAAGCATATTCCGCCAAATATTTGTTTTTTTCTTCCAACTCGATGGTTCGTTCACGTACTCTTTCTTCCAACTTATTATTTAGCGTTTTAAAATCGTCTAGTGCTTTACTCAATTTCTCATTAACTTCTGAAATTTCAATCTCTTTCTTTTTGGCAGCGGTTATTTCGTGCGCAACCGATAATATTTTTGAAACCTCCCCTAACCGGTTTTGAATCGGCGCATAGGTAGACATTACCCAGAAAGTATGTCCGTGAACTGTATATGAACTTTCAGAACTATTGCTCTCGCCCCCCACAATCTTTTTCCACTCTTTGAGTCGGGTTTCACGCATACGTTGATCCATCTGTTTAAACCTGTTCAGTCCAACAGGAGCACTACGCGTCATATCAATTACCTTTTGATTGGCATAAATGATATTGCCTTCCTTGTCAAATTCCGTAATAAAGAAATGGTCACGTAACGCTTCAACAATACTCCTTGACTCCGCCTCTTTCTCTGCCAATTGCTCTTGCGTGGCAGATAACACTTCCAAACTTTGTCGGAGTTCTTCATCAATTGTTACCAGCTCCCTATTTTGGTTTTCAATTTTGGCAACAAAAACCCGCTGATTCGAATCAAAAATGTAGGTTAACCAAAGGGCTAATAAAATAAGCCCAATATGAAGGGAGATGATTAAAAATGAAGAATGTGGTGCGACCCACTTTTCCGGAAGGATAATCGTACCATCCAAAAAATAAAATACAAATACCGTCACCAGACAAACGATTACCCACGCAGAGGTAACCCGATGGTTCGTCAGAATCATTGTCATTATTGGGACCAGCACTAACCAGGGTAAAACGTATGAATAAATCCCGTCAGAAAACAACGCAAGAATTGCTAATCCAAACCAACAGGTAAAAATATACACATGCGAGATTATTCGAACCGGGAGCAACCTGCGGATCCCATAGAGCAATAGACAAAACCATATAATAAGTACAGCCATTAAATATCTCGCTGCCAGAAATCCGTTGAAAAATGTGGCGAAATAATAACCCGTACAAAATATGACTGAGGTCAAAAGGAAATAATATTGCAAACGAGTTACCTGATATTCTTTCGCAGTTCGCGATTCATATTGCTCTAAAAAATATTTCTCCATTCCATTCATCACAGCCCATCCAATTAATCCTCTTCCAGAAAGTTTAAATCTCTATTATATGTTTCAGAAATACTGCGCAGAGCAACAAATGCGATAAAAACAGTAATCGCACCAACGATTAGCGCACCTGAAACGATTCCTAATTGTTCCCGAAAAAATTTGAATGCAATTACAATTGGAACTGTTGTGCCTCGAATAAAATTTGGAACTGACGTGGTAACGGTTGCACGAAGGTTGGTTCCAAATTGCTCTGCAGCAATGGTCACAAACAATGCCCAATACCCGATTCCTACACCTAAGCAAAAACAAGCAACGTAAAAAAAGGTTACGGTCTTTATTGGCGCAAACAGATACATTAAAATAAATATGGAGGTTAAAATAATATACGCACCTACCACCTTCTTCCGCGATCCAATTAATTGACTTATTACCCCGCTGGTAAAATCCCCTAACGCAAGTCCCAGGTAGCTGAACATGACGGCATCACCAGCTGAAATTCCTTCTGCAAATCCTAACTCCCTTCCGAATTCAGGTGAAAACGTGATTAAGACACCGATTGTAAACCAGATGGGCAAGCCAATGAAAATGCAACCCATAAAACGTTTAAATCTTTCTTTATTGGAAAAAAGTTTAAGAAAATTACCACGCGAAACTTCTGCTTGTTCTTTTACCTGGACAAAGATCCCCGATTCAAAAACACTTATCCGTGTTAGCAATAAGACCAGCCCCAAGCCACCGCCAATAAAATAGGTTGTTTGCCAGTCGAAATTTTTGGCAATATAATTTGCTAAAACAGCGCCAAATAATCCGACCGTTGCAACAATAGCCGTTCCATATCCCCGTAATCGTGTCGGTAGTACTTCTGAAACCAATGTTATTCCGGCTCCCAATTCCCCTGCCAGTCCAATACCTGCGATAAAACGTAAAAATGCATATTCATTCACCGTTGTCGCAAACCCATTGGCAATATTTGCGATCGAGTATAAGAGAATGGATCCAAACAAAACCGATAGCCTGCCACGCTTATCACCAAGAATTCCCCAGATGATCCCTCCTATCAACAAGCCAATCATTTGCACCATCAGTAAAAACTCACCCTGCTCAAATAACCGATCTTCGGCAACACCCATTGATCGTAGACTTGGAATTCGGACGATACTGAAAAGTAATAGGTCGTAGATGTCGACAAAATAGCCCAATGCCGCCACGATAACAGGTATTGAGAGGAGCTTGCTTACGTCATCGCGTTTGATCATACCTTCCAAATTTGATTAAAAATAGGGTAGTTTACTTAAAATCCAATATCCCACGCGTCGTTACGTCACGCTTTGAAACCATCCATAGAAAAACGAAAGGTATCCAAAAAGAATCAGCGTATTTAGCATCTATAACCTAACCATTAAATATGTTTCAAATGAAAAGGAGTCTCCACCTACTTCCTCTGGTGTTGGCAGTTATGCTCACCTTCAATGGATTCAGTCAAAGAAAAAACAACAACGCAAATTTACCGACCACTACCTATGACGAAAATCTCTACAAAGGTCTGGAATGGCGATCAATCGGACCCTATCGTGGAGGTCGATCGGCCGCTGTAACAGGCGTTCCCGGTAAACCAAACATATTTTATTTTGGATCTACGGGCGGTGGAGTCTGGCGCACCAGTGATGCCGGAAATACCTGGGAAAACATTTCTGATGGATTTTTTGGTGGATCTATTGGTGCGGTTGCGGTCAGTGAATGGGACAACAATGTAATCTACGTTGGCGGCGGTGAAAAAACCGTGAGAGGGAATGTTTCCTACGGCTACGGTATGTGGAAAACATTAGATGCAGGAAAAACATGGACCAGTATTGGTCTCAAAAATTCAAAACATGTTTCACGCATTCGGATTCACCCAAAAAACCCCGATGTGGTGTATGCAGCTGTCATGGGTGACCTGTTTAAATCTTCTGAAGAACGTGGTGTTTATAAATCAACGGATGGCGGAAAAACCTGGAGTCGTAAACTTTTTGCAAATGCAGATGCCGGGGCAGTTGACCTGATCATGGATCCGAATAATCCCAGAATACTATATGCTTCCACCTGGAGAATTCGCAGAACACCGTATAGCCTCGAGAGTGGTGGAGAAGGATCAGCCCTCTGGGTAAGTACCGATGCAGGTGAAACATGGAAAAATATTTCCAAAAATGAAGGGCTTCCTAAAGGCCTCTGGGGAATCGTTGGAATTGCTGTATCTCCGGTCAACTCCAATCGGGTTTATGCCCTCATTGAAAATGAAAACGGTGGATTATTCCGATCGGATGATGGTGGCGCCAAATGGAGTAAAGTGAATGATGATCGGAATCTACGCCAACGCGCGTGGTATTATTCTAGAGTTTATGCCGATACCCAGGATGAAGATATCGTTTATGTGCTGAATGTATCCTATCACAAATCAAAGGATGGAGGTAAAACGTTTGCCCGATATGGTGCCCCACACGGAGATCATCACGACTTATGGATTGCTCCGGAAGATAACCAGCGAATGGTCATAGGGGATGATGGTGGAGCCCAGGTTAGCTTCGACGCAGGAGAAAACTGGTCAACTTATCACAATCAACCTACGTCTCAATTTTACCGGGTAATCACAGACAACAACTTCCCGTATCGAATCTATGGTGCACAACAGGATAATAGTACCGTTCGAATTGCCCACCGAACTGATGGCTCCTCCATTGGTGAAAAAGATTGGGAGTCGACGGCTGGTGGAGAAAGTGGCCATATCGCCATTGACCCCACAAACAACGATATCGTTTATGGTGGTAGTTATGATGGTTATTTAACCCGTGAAAATCACAAAACAAAAGAAAGCCGAAACATTAATGTATGGCCCGATAATCCGATGGGACATGGTGCGGAAGGCGCAAAATATAGGTTTCAATGGAATTTCCCGATTTTCTTTTCTCCACATAATCCAAAAAAATTATATGCCGCTTCCAACATGCTACACGTGTCCTACAATGAAGGACAATCATGGGAAAATATCAGCCCTGATTTAACACGTAATGATCCTACCAAACTGGGTCCTTCCGGTGGGCCGATTACCAAAGACAATACAGCCGTTGAATACTACTGTACCATCTTTGCCGTATCCGAATCACCCTATGAAAAGGATTTAATTGTAGCGGGTTCAGATGATGGTCTTATTCATATTACCCGGGATGCCGGGAAAAATTGGCAGCCAATAACACCCACAAATCTACCGGAATGGAGTATGATTAATAGCGTTGATTTTGATCCCCATGCGAAAGGATCATTTTATGTCGCAGCGACACGCTACAAGTCAGGTGATTACCAACCGTTGCTTTATAAAACAAAAGACTATGGAAAAACATGGACAAAAATTGTAAACGGAATCAATGTCGATCATTTTACACGTGTGGTACGGGTTGATCACAAAAGACCAGGCCTGCTGTATGCTGGAACTGAATCCGGTATGTACATTTCTTTTGATGATGGCGCCAGCTGGAAACCATTCCAACTTAACTTGCCCATTGTTCCTATTACGGACTTAACCCTTAAAAACGACAACCTTATTGCTGCCACCCAGGGGCGTAGTTTCTGGTTGATTGATGACATCACCCCACTGCATCAATTATCATCAGAAGTAACCAATGCTACAGCCTATATTTTCAAACCTACACCAAGCTACCGGATGGAAGGTGGTCAGTTTGGGAGAAGAGGTCCGTCCAAAACCGAAGGCGCCAACCACCCCGGCGGTGTTACCATCTATTATATTTTGAAAGATACCACGAAGGCAAAAGTCTCGCTTGAATATTTAACCTCCGGAGGAACGCTTATTAAGAAATTCTCAACGAAACCGGATAAAAAGAAAAAGGAGGAGAAGCTTTCCATAAAAGACGGAATGAATAGTCACAATTGGAATATGCGGTATCCTGATGCTGAGTCCTTTGATGGATTAATCATGTGGGCAGCTTCAACCCGTGGACCCAAAGCAGTTCCAGGTACCTATAAAGCTCGACTTACGGTTAATGAAACCTCCTATGAAACGGAGTTTGAAATTTTAAAAGACCCGCGAACCTCCGGTACGGTGGCCGACATCCAGGCACAATTTGATTTTGTAACCAAAGTGATGGACAAACTTTCAGAAACGCATATCGCCATAAAAAATATACGTGAAGCACGTCAGCAGATTAATAAGGTTACCGAACCGCTGAAAGGAAAAGAAGAAATGAAAGATATTAACGACCTGGCGAAATCAACACTTGAAAAAATGAAGTTGATTGAAGAGGCGCTCTACCAGACAAAAAACAAAAGCGGACAGGATCCCTTGAATTTTCCGGTCCGGTTAAATAATAAGCTGGGTGCCCTTGGCGGGGAAGCTTCAAGCAGCGATTTCCGGCCGAACGATCAGACACAGGAAGTCTACAAGGAAATAGCCGGTCAGATTGATGAACAGTTACAGGGATTAGATAAAATCTTCAAGACCGATATTCCTAAGCTGAATGATTTAATTAAGCAAAAGAATATTGATGCAATCAGCTTCAGTAAAGATCTCAACCAATAAAAAAAGAAGACAAAAAAAGCCCATGGATTTAACCATGGGCTTTTTATTCCTACTCTAAAATTTCAATATCTGCCTGCTGATTAAATAATAAATTACAGGACCCGCAACCGGGAATAGAATAATCACTATCAACCAAATTAGTTTTTGCTCCGTACTTCTGCTGCTGTTGAACAGATCCACAACAGCCCAAATAACTAATGCGAAATAAAGAACCCCAAATACAAACCGTATCATTTATTTAGCCTCTAAAAGCTTGAAAAGTTCATCCAGATTCGGTGTTACGATAATTTCCGTTCGTCTGTTCTTTGCTTTATTCACTGTATTGTCATTTGCCGCTAGTGGAACAAATTCACCCCTGCCGGCAGCGGTCACTTGCTTGGGTGACAACCCTGCGTTAATCAGAATCCGGGTTATGGAAGTAGCACGCATAACGCTTAAATCCCAATTGTCATTCATGTACTGCGACTTTCTTGAAATTGGAACGTTGTCGGTATGACCTTCGACGGTAATATTAATGTCTTGCTGATCTTTAAGTGCTTTCGCCAATTGTTGCAAAGCAGTAACACCTTTGGAATCGACGGTGATACTACCCGATCCAAATAGCAATTGCTCGGCAAGCGACACATACACTTTTCCATTCTTTACTTCTACCGTTAAATCGCTTTCCTTGAAATTTAACAAAGCATTGCTGATTCGGTTTTTCAAATCACTGACTGCTTTATCCTTATTCGCCAATACAGTTTCCAGTTCAGCAACCTTCTTTTCCCTTTCCAGTAAACTGTTGCTCAGGGAATCGTTCATTTTTCGTGTGCGATCCAGTTGTTGCTGCTGTAATGCAAGGTCGCGATTTAATTTGCCACTGCTATTTAATAAGTTATTGTAGTAGGTATTTAACTCTTCATGTTCCTTTTCAAGGCCGGCCAGTTTTTTCTTGTTGATTCGAAGGTCGGATCCCAATGAGGTAGTATCCGATTTCAATTTTGAAATTTGATCTTCTAAGTTGGCAAGATCCTTTTTTGTTTTCTCCAATTCCGCGGAGCGCTCGGTCAAGTCTCCATCTGTTTTTACTTTCTGAGCGAGTAATTCATCATATTTCTTTTTTGTTACAATGCAGGAGGAGCTTATAAAAGCTAATCCCACAATAAAAATCAACGTACGTAGCATAGTTTAAAAAATTTAATTCATGACAAATATCAATAAAGCTGCAAATAAATACCAATTATGAAGCAAGTAGATTAAAACGAGATTAATTTTCCATTAAGGACTTATGCCTTTCCTGAATTTTTATCCTAGCCTTGGCGAAATAGTGTTATTCTTCATATCTTATTGGGGAAGTAGGATACCATAATAGCGGTAATAATCAAATTCTGGTCTGATGTGTATCAAAAGTTTAGTTCCCTGTAAAGTAGTGCCATGCCAATCCATAAATGGTTGATAATTTTTGTCTTTACCGTTTACGAAACGGGTTATTCACAGCAGAATTTCTTCTTTGAAAGAATGAAAACTGAATCATCATCTTTCGAAGTAAAGATCTTTTCCATTTTCGAAGATAGTCGGGGAGTAATGTGGGTAGGAACAGATTTTGGATTGTTTCGGTACGACGGAAACACTTTTAAGAGCTATAACAGGTATTTTCCAAAACCAGTGATAATCACCAGTATTTTTGAAGAAATAAATGGGAATTTATGGATGAGTACATTTGGTTCGGGGATTTTTCAATTCAACCCGATAAATAATGAAACAAAGCAAATATATATTACCGATCCAACCAGTGTTAGCAATTACATTCAAGCAATTGAGAAGTTTGATGATAATCTCTTTTTAGCCACTAATGATGGACTCTTTTCGATCCATTTAAATTCCCATAAAATTGAAGGCCCCTTTCTACAGGATGAAAATGGTGAAGTTGGATTAGGCAAAAATCAAATTCTAAGTTTAAAAAAAAATGAAAAGGGTCTATGGGTTGGTACATCTTCAGGTCTTTACCTTTTCGATCCAAACTCCAAAATATTTAAGAATTATAATTCATTACTTCCGCCAGAAGCTAAAAATATTACAGCACTTCACATTTCTAATTCTGACTCCACTCTATGGATCGCTACTGACTTTGGCCTAGTGCATTTTAACCCTTCGCTTTCTAAAAGTAGCTATCAACTTTTCACAAGCAGAACCAGTCCTTCGGAACTCTTAAACAACTTAGTGTCAATTAGCGAAGATAGTAAACATACCTTATGGCTTGCCACTTACGGAGGCGGAGCCATTCGTTTTAATATGACAACTAATGAATATACCGTTTCACACTCTATAAGAAATGATGAATTCACAATCCCTTCCGACTACTTAATGCGAACCTATGTGTCTTCCAATGGCATCGTTTGGTTTGGTACAACACAGGGCTTATCCAATTACATTCCATCCAAACAAGATTTTAATGTTACTTTTGCCAACCAATTATTTGCAACATCCAATGAATCTATTTACTCCCTCAATAAAAGTATGGATGGAGGTTTTTGGGTTGGTTCTACAAGTGGTCATATTTATAAAGTTGATTCAACCTTTACAAAAATCCAGCTAGCCTGCTCTTTAGGTTCTCTTAAAAATAGTTTTACCGATTTACCTTCATTTTTGTTTGAAGATCATGCAGGTAACCTGTGGATAGGAACAGAAACGAATCTGATTAAGTATATCCCAGAGAAGAATGTACTTGAGAAACAATTTAATTTTAAAATTTCCATTTTTGAAATTACAGAGGATAATAATAATATTTTGTGGTTGAGCACGGGTTTAAAATCAGGTCTTTTAAAGTTTAATCCAAAACAAAGAACGCATCAATTTCTTGATACACTAGATCAACAAAGAAAATTAAATTACGCGGGTCGAAGCTTTGCCAAAGACAGCCAGGAAAATATTTGGATTAGTTCTGACTACTCATTATTACGATACAATATTCGGTCCCATGAATTAATCCCAATCCCCGTTGAGACGAAATATAAATCTTCCACCTTCTCGATTGACAAAGCTGACAACATATTACTTGCCAGTTACACCGGAACCCTTTACAGAATTAGCCCAAGAGGAGAATTAATAGATAGTATTGTTTTAAAGACAACGAATGAAACACCTACGAATGTCATTGTTGATAATCATGGATCGATTTGGATAAGCACTTTTAAAACAATCATTAAAATTTCAAACGAAACAAAAAATCAAAATATTTATCATCAGTCAAGCGGGATAAGACTTGCTGATTTCTACTACAATAATGCTATTAAAACTACCTCCAATAAAATTATTTTTTTTAATGAAGATGGATTATCGACCATTAATCCAAATAAATTAATGGTTAGTCATCAAAACCCCGTGATAATGTTTACCAATTTTAAAATTCAAAATAAAACAATTGAGGTTGCCACGGGTGGCCAACCATCTGAATTACCGGTAGCTATTGAATATGTGGAAAATATTACTCTGGAATATCAAGAAAATAATCTCGAATTTGAATTTTCAATGATTAATTATTACTCGCCTGAAATAAATGAGTATGCTTATCAATTAAAAGGAATAGATCCACAATGGATAACTTCGTTTAATAACAAGGCGACGTATCATAACCTTCCTCCCGGTGAATATACACTTGTTATAAAAGGGGCATACGTTGATGGATTATGGAGTGATGAAAAATCTTTGTCATTAATTATTCTTCCACCTCCGTGGAAAACCTGGTGGGCTTATACTGTCTATTGTATCTGCTTTATTTTTCTTTTAGCCATTGGACGAAAAGAGATTATCAATAGGGAACGACTAAAATCCAAAGCAAAATTAAAAGAAATAGAAATTGAAAAGTATCATGAACTAGATACCCTGAAGTCGCGATTCTTCGCAAACATTTCACATGAATTTCGAACACCGCTTACTTTACTATTAGGCCCGATTGAAAAGCGATTAGCTGCAACTACATCAACAGCAGATAAAGACGAATTAAATATGATGCATCGTAGTGCTTCCCGCCTACTTACCCTGATCAATCAACTGCTGGATTTATCGAGACTGGAAGCAGGAACACTAAAGTTACATTGCAGTAACCAGGAATTAAATTCATTTGTTCAGTCTATCGCCAGCCAGTTTTCATCAATGGCCGATTCAAAGGGGATTACCTTTGGGATAAAAGGGGGCCAAAACATTTCATTATTTTTCGATTCAGAAAAACTTGAAACCATCATTACCAATTTACTCTCGAATGCATTCAAATTTACACCATCGGGAAGAAGCATCAGCATTGAACTCCAGGAATTTAAATCCGATAACCATTTTGCTCATGGTCATGTTGAAATAATTGTATCAGATTCCGGAAATGGGATTGAAGCCAGTCAGCTTTCCAAAATTTTTGATCGATTTCATCAGGTTGATTCCTCCAGCACCAGGGTGCATGAGGGCACGGGAATTGGATTGGCATTGACTAAAGAATTGGTAGAACTTCATGGCGGAACCATAAGTGTTGCGAGCGATGAGAACGGAAGTAGATTCTGTGTGAAGCTTCCACAGGGTGATGCTCATTTAAAATCCAATGAAATTGTGAATGAAAGCCGGATATATAAAGTGGTAAATAAAATCCAATCTGATCATGATAAACTTGACGAAGTATTAATTAACAATCTTGCGAAACCAAAAGTACTCATCGTTGAGGATAATTCCGATCTGCGTGACTATCTGCGGAATAGTTTATGTCATGATTATTTTATCCTTCAGGCCTCCGATGGTAAAATTGGAGAACGGCTGGCGATTGAGGAGATTCCTGATCTGATCCTTTCTGACTTAATGATGCCTATTGTCGACGGTTTGCAACTTTGTGAGAAAATAAAAAATAATGAAAAGACAAGTCATATTCCGGTTATTCTCCTGACTGCCAAAGCGGATATTGAAACCAAACTCACCGGCTTAAGAACAGGAGCTGATGATTATATTGCAAAACCATTTGATGCGCGTGAACTTGCTGTTAGAATTCAGAACCTTATTGAGGGGAGAAATAAATTACATCAAAAATTTTCACAACAATTAAGTTTGACTGCTACTCAAATAAAAGCCGAATCGATGGAAGAGCGTTTCCTTAAGAAGGTTAAAGAAGCCATTGAATCAAATATTTCCAATACATCCTTTAGTGTTGAACTACTTGCAGCCGACCTCGCTATGAGTTCAGTACAGGTTAATAGAAAATTAAAAGCGCTTTCAGGATATACTCCAAATGAATTAATCAGAAACATTCGGTTGGAACGTGCAGCCTCCCTACTTTCACAAAGGGCCGGTCATGTTGCCGATATTGCGTATCAGGTAGGATTTAACAACCTAAGCTATTTCTCAAAATGTTTCAAGGAAAAATTTGGAGTTACTCCTTCGGAATATTTACACTAGTCGGGAAAAAATAAAAGGAGGCTCTTTTTCCATTTGATAAATATTTTTAACTAAGTTTTATTGAAAAAAGCTGTAAAAGAAGTTTACTTGATTTCAAAATTTCTTATAATATCTTTAGTTAATTTCGAATTTCAAACCAATTAGGGAGATGGATGGAATGTTAAAATCAGGTGCATTAAAAGGAAAGACCATCATCATTACAGGTGGTGGAACCGGCTTGGGAAAATCAATGGGTACCTACTTCCTGGAGTTGGGGGCAAACCTAGTCATTACCAGTCGAAAAAAAGAAGTGATTGAAAAGACGGCAAGTGAGCTAAGTGAAAAAACGGGAGGTAAAGTCCTGGCGATTCCATGCGATGTGCGAAAGTATGAGGAAGTGGAAAACGTAATCAGGATTACCGAAAATGAATTCGGACAAATTCATGGGGTGCTGAATAATGCGGCAGGGAATTTTATCAGTCCGACAGAACGACTTTCGCATCGTGCATTTGATATTGTTGTGGACATTGTTTTAAAGGGCACCTACTACACGACGCTGGCCGCTGGTAAAAACTGGATCAAAAAGAAACAACCCGGCACCTTCCTCAACATTGTGACTACCTATGCCTGGACGGGGTCCGGGTATGTTGTTCCATCGGCTTGCGGGAAGGCCGGTGTATTGGCACTTACACGGTCCCTTGCTGTAGAGTGGGCAAAGTACAATATCAGGAGCAATGCTATCGCGCCCGGTCCGTTTCCAACCGAAGGGGCCTGGAGTCGTTTGCTGCCAGGTGATCTGGTCAATAAATTTGATCCTGCTGAACGGATTCCTTTAAAACGGGTCGGTGACCATCAGGAGCTTGCCAATCTGGCGGCCTATTTAATTTCAGATTATTCAGGGTATATCAATGGAGAAGTGGTGACCATCGATGGCGGAGAATGGTTGCGCAATGGTGGTGAGTTTAGTCATCTGGAAGAAATTCCTGATGAAATGTGGGATGCTGTTGAGAAAATGCGGGGGAAGTAATTTTTAGAATCCATCCAGATTTTGTTAGTCAATGAAGATTTTGTGGTAACACTGTACCGGTTGAAAATTGTACTTTCAGAACAAATTTATAAGCCATGTTCCACTCCAAAACGATTTATCTGGTATCCTGTATTTGTCTGATTGCATCTACAACAGCAGCAGGACAATATTTCAGAAAAGGAATTGAAAGAAAGGAAAATTATTTTTCAGAAACCCCTGCTCCAAAAGTTATTCTCCCCGTTTCGACCCTAAATACAAACTTCAGTAATCCATCAACGATACATCACTTTGCATATTATCAATCAAAAAAAACAGTTCCCATCCCTTATTCCATTCCGGCCAATTCGTACTATTCGGAGCAGCTTAAATCTCTTTCACCTATGAGACAACAAAAATCATTGGAATTCGGCCAGCGTATCTTATGGATGGGGCTGGAGATCCTTCAGCAAACCAGAATGGGAAATTAGAAAACTTACAAAAAAGACGTTTTTTTAGCTGGCTTTAGAGGATGCGTCATTGCTAAATCAAGTATCGATAAGAAAGCATAGGAGCGCATCCGCATAACAATCTGAATTGGAATCAGGTATTTTCAACATGGCAGCAACGATTAAAATTTGACACCTGACCCTCTCCCTTTGGCAAAATAGTCATCAATTCCTGACGGGCAGGCTGCGGGATTGCAATAAATGCAACTTTAATTGATGCATGTTCTTTGGGTATTTAAATAACCAAAATAATAATTTATTGGATTCCAAATTTCAACGTTTGATCCACTCTGTTGGGTAGTAGGTTTAGGCAAACATTAACCCAACGTCTTATGAAAGCTAATCAATTTGTATTCACTACCAGCAGGAATTTGGAAGTGTATACTCCGTCATCAACAAATGAATTTCCGTTATCAACAGCCCGCAAGACAAAACTCGTGCGGCTAAAACCCCGTGAGGTAATTGTTGAGTCAATGCATGAACGCTTCATCTCTAACATAATGGAAACTATTGAAACACACATTGCCAACCCGGGCTTATGCGTTCGTTTACTCGCTGATGAAAATTCAATGAGCAATGTTCAATTGTATCGTAAACTAAAGAAGCTTACTGGAAGAACTCCGAATGAACTGATTCGTGAATTTCGGTTGGCACGAGCAGCATCATTACTTCATCAGGAAGCCGGTCACGTTGCGGAAATAGCCTATTCGGTTGGCTTTAGTAACCTGTCGTATTTCACAAAGTGTTTCAGATCAATCTATGGGTTTTGTCCTTCCAAATTTAAGGATTCGGAAAGCAAAACGGTTAAAAAATATTTATCAATGAAGGTTTAAATACCCATCAGATGAAAAAGAAATTAGCAACTATAGTTTTGGTTTTAATGCTAACTTCATGTGGAAGCATGAAGTTAGCAACCAATTCGGGGTATTCAATGACTCCTAAAGTGAAAACTGAAAGTGAGTTGAAAAAATCCAATAACAATAAACTTGCAGTTGGAATATTTATTCTGATTTCACTTTTTATTGGAGACCGCCTAAAAGTGATATAAATAAAAGAATTATCCAGCGAAGTAAAGGGATTTGAATTTTATTAGGTTTTCTCTTTGCAAAGATCAGGAAGCTTCGATCATTTTATTAATTTGCATTGGACAAACACTATATCAATGCCCCTGACCTATTTAGCGCGGGAGATTCAAGGCCGAAAAGAAAGCAATAATTTTAGAGTATTATCACCTACAAGTAATCAAATTGATTTTTCCTCGAATGATTATCTGGGGTTAGCCACCAATCCGGAATTAAAAGCAATCATTCAGCATCAATTTAATACGTTTAATCTGGATACTGGATCTACCGGGTCAAGGCTACTCTCCGGTAATTCGTTGCTGACGGAGAATCTCGAACAAAAACTTGCAGAATTTTTCAAGGCGGACGCAGCACTTGTATTCAACTCAGGCTACACGGCCAACCTTGCTGTACTTTCAACTATCCCTCAAAAAGGAGATACCATCCTTTATGATGAACTGGCGCATGCGTGTATAAAAGATGGGGCACGTTTGAGTTTAGCGAAACGGTATAAATTCAAACACAATGATCTGGAGGATCTTGAAAAGAAAATCAACATCGCAACCGGGCAAATTTTTATCGTTGTGGAATCACTTTATTCAATGGATGGTGATTATTGTCCACTGACAGAACTCGTGTCTCTGGCTAAAAAATATGGTGCTGAAATTATATTGGACGAAGCGCATAGTACCGGATGGATTGGCGAGCCTGGAAGTGGTCTTGCAACTGCCCTGCACGTAGAGAATGAGATCGCTATCCGCATCCATACATTCGGAAAAGCAATGGGTGTACATGGAGCATGTGTTTGCGGATCTACGATACTGATTGAGTATCTGATTAATTTCGCAAGACCCTTTATTTATACAACTGCTCTGCCACCCCATAACATACTTTCCATTGCATGCGCAATTGATTTTATCACCGGAGTACCCGAATTGGCCCAAAAACTCCACAACAATATCTTCTGCTTCCTGCAAGAAACTGAAAATTTTCAGGGCGTTAGTAAAAACCGAAGTTGCATTCAATCTGTGATTGTTCCGGGAAATCAAGCTGTTCAACAAGCAGCAATGCAACTTCAGAAAAATGGTTTTGATGTTAGACCGATTCGCACCCCAACGGTACCGATTGGAAAAGAGCGTTTGCGCATATGTCTCCATGCCTTTAATACCGAAAAAGAAATTAGTGGACTCATTGAAACCATAAGATTAGTTGTTTAACAAGGTTGCTAAACCTTATCTTTCGAACGTGAAATCGCAATTTAAATGCTCCGTAGTCAATGGCATGATCGGATCAGGCGATTCCATGTACCCATTAAAAAATATTAACACATGAAGTATTTCGTTACAGGGATCGATACGGATAGCGGAAAATCATTGGTTTCGGCTGTCCTATGTGAAGCGCTGTATGCCGATTACTGGAAACCGATTCAAGCAGGAACACCTACCGATACTGAATATGTCAAAAATTTGATAACCAATCAAAAAACTAAATTCCATCCAGAATCCTATCTACTAAAAACACCCGTCTCACCGCATGCAGCAGCCGCGGTAGAAAATCTTACCATACTTCTTGATACTATCACAATCCCTCAAACGCAGAATGATTTGATAATTGAAGGTGCGGGTGGATGCCTGGTTCCTGTTAACGATCACCAATTTGTAATTGATCTTGCCGCACAATTTGAATGTACACTTATTGTGGTAGCCGATCTTTATCTTGGAAGTATTAATCATACGTTATTAACAGTCAATGAACTTAAGGCAAGAAAGCTACCGGTGCTGGGAATAATTTTTAATGGTGATCAAAATATAGAAAGTCAACAGATCATATTGAAACACTCAGGTTGGCGACAATTACTTCACATTAAGAGCGAACAAAAAATAAATAAGGAAACCATTTCTTTCTATGCAAAGGAACTTATGAAAAACTGGAATGCGTGAACTAATCAAGAAAGATAAAAATACCATTTGGCATCCTTTTGCACCCTTATTGGGAGCACCAGATCCAATCGTTATCACCTCTGCATCGGGGGTGTACCTGCATACGGCTGATGGCCAAAAAATAATTGATGCTGTTGCCTCCTGGTGGGTCAATCTCCATGGTCACAGCCACCCAAAAATTGCCGATGCGATTTATAAGCAGGCAAAACAATTGGAACATGTGATTTTTGCCGGGTTTACACATTTACCTGCCATTCAACTTGCTGAGAATCTATTACAAATACTACCCAAAAATCAATCCCGCATATTTTTCTCCGATAATGGAAGCACTGCGGTTGAGGTGGCCATCAAAATGGCTATTCAGTATTGGCATAACAAAGGAATACACCGCAGAAAAATTATTGCGATAGAGGGAGCCTATCATGGTGATACTTTTGGAGCCATGTCCGTTGCGGACCGGGGGCCGTTTACAACTCCCTTTGATCCCTATTTGTTTGATACGATGTTTATTGGTTTTCCTTACGAACAGGATGAAGAAACGGTTTTTAAGAATTTCAAACAATTCATCGATGATGAGAATCCTGCTGCATTCATTTATGAACCACTGGTGCAAGGTGCGGCAGGAATGCGGATGTACCGTGCTGCGTTTCTCAATAAATTAATTGCATACGCCCAAAAAAAGGAAGTTGTATGCATTGCCGATGAAGTTTTTACAGGATTTGGAAGAACAGGGAAATTATTTGCTTCTGATTATTGCGAATGCTCACCCGATATTATAGCACTATCAAAAGGCATTACTGGTGGTACAATGCCCCTCGGCGTAACCAGTGCGTCCGCTAAAATTGTGAAAGCATTTGAAAGCGAGGATGCCCATCAAACATTTTTTCATGGCCATTCGTATACAGCCAACCCATTGGCCTGTGCTGTCGCAAATACCAGTTTTGAACTATTAATGGATTCAGAATGTCAGGAAAGCATTGACCGGATATCGGAAAAGCACAAACGGTTCATAGAAAAATTAAAAGACCAACCCTGTATAAAGAACCTCCGTTCAAAAGGAACAATCCTGGCGATCGAGTTAATGACTGAAAACGAATCATCCTATTTCAACGAAGTTCGAAAAAAGATCTACCCCTTTTTTATTAAAAAGAACATCTTACTCCGCCCACTTGGAAATGTAATCTATCTTGTTCCACCTTATATTATAGCGAATTCCGAACTGGATTATATCTACTCTGCGATTGAAGAATTTCTGGAAACGCTTTAACCAAAAAAAAATCCTGATGGCTCAGGATTTTATATTTCAATACGTTATATGCTATTTAAATTTAAATGATCGGGTAATACCAAAAGTATAGTGCAACCCGATTTGTATACCCACAAGGAGATTCGCACGCTGACCAAAAATCTCACTCACGCTACCACTTTTTAACAAATCTATAATATCTTCATTCCGCATATCGGTTAAGCTATAGTTTGCACGAATCTGGGTTGTTAAGAACAAATGCTTGGATAAGTCAAAGTCAACACCAAATGCAGCAGCAATTTGGAATTCTGCATTTTTAAAATCATTCGCTTTCTTCGTTAAGATATCGGTAGCAGGAATATCCTGTGGCAACGTATACAATCCCGCTAACGCTTGCTCAGGTGTTTGAGTTGCCTGGGGGTAATCTTGTTGTATTGTAGTGAAGTCAACTCCTTCTGGCATTTTATAATCCCCGGCGGAAGTTTGAATACTTTCCGACCCTTCCGTTAAAAAAGATAACTGTGGACCAATGTTAAAATTTGCACGCGCCGCACCATTTCCACCACTCATAAATTTCATTAACAGCGGTACATTTAAATAGGTCAGATCAATATTTCTCTGACCTTTCACTTGCTCAGCAAAATCAATGATTTCATAAATCTGTCCTTGCTTTGAAAGAATGGACTCAAGACTTAAGCCAAACGAGTTGCTAAAATCTACTCCAAATGAAAATCCAATGGGTGCCATATTATACGTGTAGGTACTATTGTACCTTGGATCTTCAGATAGTCCCTTGTCCAACACAAATGTTGCGTTGTACGCGGTGGTAGCACCTAAGTGAATTTGTTGCGTAAATCCATTCGTAATGGAGCCAAAAAGGATCAAAACAAATATAAAAATCTTATTTAATGTGTTCATAAATACAGCTTTCTCGGGTTAATACGATGTTTTTATAAAAGTAACCAAATTATAAATCCTGAATAATTAATTGACGCTCGCTTGAGAAATATACCTTTGGTTTGCCCCCCTCATAGCTTAATCGTATAGCAGATCCCTGTATTGGACTCCGTGTAAGAAGCTTACCATTCCCATCATAAACGAAAGAAATTCCCTGAATCAAATCGGTTATCGTAACAAAAATATTGCCACTGCCAAAATCATAATAGGCCACAGATGCATCTTGTTTCCCCAGGAAATTATTTTGAACAATTAAGGTACCTCCGTGCGAAAAAACAGAAAGTTGTGAATTATCCTGCCGGGTATAAACATAAGACTGCCGGCCGTCATCCCGAACCATTTTAAACCGCGCATTGATGTCCGTACGTATTAAGGTTTCCCTGGATTCAATTATTCCCTCCAGTGAAATCCGAATTCGAAATCCTCCCTCGGTGATCAATACAATAAACGTGTCACTGGTGGATTTGCCCATTTCGATAAAAAAATCACCGGTCGGTCGACTATCGGTTTTCAATGGAAATTTTTTCATCAATTCCCCTCTTCGGTTCATCAGATAAATTTCACCGTCCTTCCTGATTGATAATAGATAATCCTTTCCACGAACTCTAAAATGACGTGGTTGAATAGACAACGATCCTTCTATGCTTTTTCCATTCCATCCTTCCAGATTTTTACCAGTTTTATCAAACATCCATAGCTTCCCGTTTTGATCGGCTATCAGGTACCGGTAATTCTTACTGTGATCATAATCCACAATGGTTACATACGCAACCTCTGTAACAGGAATTGCTTTCGGGTACGTTTCAACATAATTACCAAGCCGGTCGATCAGGTGAAGTTGCCCTTTTGTTGCAAATAAGTATTGAAGTTTCCCATTTTTATAATAGTCAATTTGATGAATCGCTCCCAGAATCTTGTCACCGATTGCCTTCTCCCATAGCTCTTTGCCATCCCTTGAAATCAGGTGAATGGATCGCAGCGAATCCTGGATCAATACTTCATTACTTTTATCAATATGATTTTTACCGATAAAAAAATCAGGAATTAATGGAGCCTTAAAATTAGTTGTTGTTCGTGCAATAGTAGGTTGTCGGTCGGAAGTTGTAGCAGGCTTCTTAAATTGCCATGCAATATTCGTATAAAAGCTTTCATTCAGATGACTGAACTGAATGGCACCCATGTCAAGCGAATTGATAATGCCGGGGTTTTCAGCAATAAATTGTTTCCATCGCGGATGCAGGCTGTTTGAAATGGAATTCCAAATCTTTGGTGTATTGATGTATATACTAATGGTTGATTCGAGGAGCGTGGTTTCTAAAAATTGATTATGCGCAACGGAACGACCCCAGGTCTCTTCCTGGTCGATATCATCCAAAAACCGTTTCAGCACTTCAATATCATCGGCCATCAGGATGACGTTATCAATCACCAAATAAAAGGTTTGCTCAATTCCCGAAACCAGTGGATAGAAAAGCTTCTCGCTAAAGTTCGTCAAGGGTAATTCGCGAATTTCGTAATCTGAATAGCGCTCATAAAATATAGTATCCGTACTTAATCGCTCCGATGCGGCATTGAGTTGGTCCAGCCAAACTTTTGAATCTGCCACTTCGACAAGTAAAACCTTTTGCCATTCAGGTGTCCTTGATTCAAAATAACAAACTGCAATTTCATTTTCAATACCTTTAAAAAGTGCATCCCTGTCCAGATTCAATGATTGACTAATTTGGTTTAGGGAATCGGTATAGATCTTTCTTTCCCGATTGGTTGCCCCAAAGGCTTCAAGATCAGCCTGAAACGCACCACCATCACTCACTCCAAAATTCGTTACCATAATCGCGCGGTTGGAAATAAGTTTTCGTATTCCCAGCCCGGTTGGAACCTGGCGTTTGAAGATTGAAAATAACGATCCAGCCTTGTCTGAACTAAATCCATTTAAAACCAAACCTGTATGGGTTGTCTTGATATCCAACAGAAGAGAGTTTCCTATCCAATGGACTAACGGGTGCTCCTCTTCACCAAAGACCGTTAACCATTCAGCAAAGCGAGTAAAATGAACATATAAATTTCCAGCATCCTGTTGAATTTTTGGAAGTTTAAAAACGCCCTCAATATTTTCTTTAAAACTAATATGGTCACTTGAGTGATACGTTCGGATCACATCTTCCACTAAATATGGAGTAAAACTAAAGACCCAATAATCATCCAGAAAAAACCACGACATCACATAACCATCGCCGGTTAGTTGTTGTATTTTAATCGTATTTAATACGCGCTCTGAATATTTAAATGCTTTATCATCGGTCCATCCACCTAAAACATTTTCTAAAAATACCCGTTCCCGATTATTTTTTATCGGAACGAAAAAGGTAAAATCAAATTCATCTTTTTTGGTTACATGCATAGAAACCAACGTGCCTGGTGTCGGGAAGGAGATTAGTCCAAGAATACTTCGCAACGAGTCGGCATCTTTCTGAAAAAAGGCGGAGCGTTCGATCAAATCTCCCAGAATAGATTTTTTTGATTGATCGATACAATCCTCACAAGCGCTGGCTTCATACACCGCAACAGCATTTTCAGGAACGATATCCCATAGGGATAATTTTTCTTGACTGAAGAATTTTAAATAGGAAAAATATCCTGCAGCTGACAACACAAATATTCCTACTGTAATTAGTAGTGGTGCTTTTTTCACACTTAAAAAATTATTGCGTTAAAAACGTAAAGATACGCGCCTTTCTTGGAAATGAAAACCGGGTATTTTGGGTCAATTAGACATTAGTAGCAAGACTGCCTAATGCTGAAGCAATTCCAAACTCGCAATTCGCAAATCAAAAGAGGTTATACCACAAAGTTCCGCAAAGAGGCACAAAGAGCCACAAAGGATATAGAATTTAGGATTTAGGTATATTAGCTCAAAGAAGCCCAAGAGCTAAGGGTTGTTCCTTCACCAACTCGCAATTCACTAATCGCAACTCACACATCGCAAATCAAAAGAGGTTATACCACAGAGTTTCGCAAAGAGGCACAAAGAGCCACAAAGGGTTTCGGATTGGAAGGGTAATCCATAACGATTAGAGATTAGTGACTTTAGATTTGAGATTAGTGATTTGCAGCTCCTTCCAACTCGCAACTCACTAATCGCAACTCACACATCGAAAATCAAAAGAGGTTGTACCACAGAGTTTCGCAAAGAAGCACAAAGGGCCACAAAGGATTTCGTATTGGAAGGGTAATCCATAACGATTAGAGATTAGTGACTTTAGATTTGAGATTAGTGATTTGCAGCTCCTTCCAACTCGCAACTCACTAATCGCAACTCACACATCGAAAATCA
>CALOAV010000062.1:0-13121 GCA_942491425.1 uncultured Cytophagales bacterium | reverse complement strand
CTCCACGTTTAAACGAAGGTTTATCATTTCATGTTGAGTTTTTTTATATGTCCGCAAACTATCGATTAATGGAAACAGAAAACTACTTTGGTCTTATTACCTGGGATGATATCACCATCAACTTGCAGGAGTTGAATATTCCAATCGGAGTTCGCTATGTTTTGCAAAGGAATAATATAGCGCCGTATTTCAATGTCGGATTTTCTTCGATCCTCAATTTGAAAACAAGTTCAGTCTGGAAGGATGAGAAAAATCCGAATGGTCATCAAGAGGATCCCCTTCCAATCAAAAACAATCAATTTGGATTATGGGGTGGGGTGGGAATTTACAAATCGCTTAGCAAGAAATTCAGTGCTTCACTTGAAGTTCGGTATGAAGTCACCAACAGTATTGCAAAAACGAGTACTCAGCCGCCGGAAATAAACAGCAAAATCCATAATTTTTATTTCACGGTAGGCATACGGACAAAATGATGCTATAATCCAGGAGATTCGTAAATGCAAATCCAGACAGCCAACCACCGATACTATTGTTAGTGAAGTTTAGTAGTTCACAAGTGGACGCTTGTGCCAGTTGGGGAACCTCTGCAGTTCATTCATTTTTTCGTTCATATAATTGGTTTCCAATCTTTTCAAATTTATCACCAGGTCTCAAGTAAGGTGTTTGTTCCTCATTTGCAATTAGATAGGAAGCATAAGCAAAAGCCATGAAAAACTTTTCCAAATAATCAAAATCCAGCGAACCTACCTCGTCAGATGGTCTGTGGTAATACTTCATCAATTTTTTATTGAATTTTCTAACACCCGGAGCGATATCGACGGATGGAACCCCTTTTGAGGCAAAGCTAAAATTGTCTGAATTTTCATACAGATTTTCTGAAGGTTCAGGAGCACCTGATAGTGTTAGCTCATACGTGTTAGCGGCCCGCGTTAGTACATTGTCGGCAGTGGTTCTGTTGAAATCAATGATGGTCATTAGCCGTTTGTCATTATAGCCGGCACCATCACAATTTAAATTGTAGACCGTCTGATGAAGTGGGAATAGGGGATGCCTGACATACCATTCACTTCCCAAAAGGTCGATCTCTTCAGCACAAAATGCTGCAATAATGACTGATCTTTTAGGAGGGCTTTTCGCCAATGCTTTTCCAGCGAGCAATATGGCTGCTACCCCGATTCCATTGTCCCTGGCACCGTTATGGATACTGTCTTTTCCATTTGTTTTAAAAACACCAATATGATCGTAGTGTGCTGAAAGCACAATAAATTCATCTTTCAACCTTGGGTCTGTGCCTTTTATCCATCCAATAACATTGTTGTCTGAAAAGGCTGTTGGTTCAGGGGCATCAACAATAAAACTTCCGTTTGCTTTTCCTTCTCTGATTAGCTTTTTAATAGCTTCACTTTCTGAATTCTTTAACCAGTAATGAGGTATATATCCTTTTTCATTGGGAAAGGATATTTCCAGTGGACTCTTCCGATCAGGTATTCTGATAAAGGTGACCACTCAACATCTTTTAACGTTAACAATTCAATTAATGCAACGGCTCCACCTTTTTTGGCATTTAATTGTTTGGATATCTGAATTTCCACTGTATTTGTCTTTCCGGTGGTACTGTCCGAAGCTCCTGTCAATGCTAACACCACCTTTCCGCTGACATCAATATCCTTGAAATCTTTTTCCTGTCCATAGCCTACAAACACAATTTCACCTGAATAGGAAAGGCTACCACGATAGGTCATGAGAAGATCAACTTCATAACGGAATGTGTCTTTTTCCACTGTGAAAAGAATGTTTACCGGTTTATGTGGTTGCACCAGTTGAACTTCCTGAAAGTAAGTTAAGGTAGTATTGACTGGTTTAATACCTCCGTTTTTGTACTCCTTTGCTAAATAGTCTGCAACTAGATCAATCTCACGGGTTCCTGTTCCACGCCCACGCATCTCATCGGATGCTAAAAAGGAAATGCATTTTTCGGCATCTGATTTGTTTACCGTTTCTCTGATGACTTCAAGGATTTTTTCCTGAGCATTTGCCTGATTAAATAAGACTGAAAGGATCAGAATTATTACTGTTTTTAGGGAGCGTATTGGAGATTTCATGCTGGTCAGTGTTTCCGTTTGAGGGAAGTTTCCTATTCAGTGCACCTTTTCTAAACCTTGGTATTTATGGCTTACAAACCACCGACTTCCATTATTACAAGTTATTGTAAGCTACCTATTATCAATCGGTCTTTTTGAATGTAATATCACCCACCTCATGTTCAACAGGTTCCAGGCTGCTTAAGAACATCCATATAGAAGTAAGATCTTCATCGCTGATTCTTGAAAACGGTCCCCAGTCCATGGGCGAAATCGGGATGGTGCGGCCTTGCCGAAAGCGATTGATGAAATCTTCCGGGGTTTTGTATTTAGCGAAGACACCTTCCGGGTGAGGGGTAATGTTTGGCGTTCTTAACCAAAGGGTTGTATCGATATCAAAATGCTTATTGAGTTCAGGCCAGGGTTCAAATTCCATTCCACCAGAAAACTCAGGACCGGTAGCTTCGAACGTAGTGATATCACGTGGTGTATGGCAGCCAACACAGTTCGTAACATATCGGGCCAGGTATTCTCCACGCTCAATAGATGAAGGCAACATCGGGGGAGCAACTTTCGCTGCCTCCACATTTTCAATAGGTTTAAAAGTGGGTGTCAATGCGCGCACGGCCTTCCCGATAAACGTCCATTCATTTTCGGGAACATCATTTTCCACGGGGTCAATTGACCGGAGATAAGACACTACGGCAATCAAATCATCATCGGCCATATTCCAGAAGGGCATGAGCAGCGGCAGGGATGCCATTCCATCCGGACGAATGCCATGCCGCATCATTCTGAAAATCTCTCCGTCAGTATAGCGTCCGATGCCGGTTTTTTTATCGGGTGTGAGATTCCGCGTGTACATGACGCCCAGCGGCCCCATCGGAAAACCAACTCCGCCTTTCAACGGAATATCCACTCCTTTATCAGAATCCTCCAAATCCTGAATAGAGGATACGTGGCAGGAATTGCAATGTGCGGGTCCTGTTACGAGGTAGCGCCCACGGGCGATGACTGTGGAATCGGTACTGGATTGTAATGCCGGAACAGCCCAGTCATTATACGTTTTGTCCCAGGTGAACGATACATAAATAAAAACAGATAAAATGGCCAGTAGAATAACCGCCACTGAATAGAGTAGGATTTTCTTTAGCATAGGTTTAAGGTTGGTATGAGGAAGTGCTACTAATATAGGAAATTTACGAATCAATATGAATTCATTTTAGTCTGGAGTTGTCGAAGACTCCGGACAGCCTCAGTGGGAAAGAGATGGTATGTACTATTGGTTGTTTTTTTTTGGAAGTTATAGAAGGTCACAAGCGGACGCTTGCGCCAGAGAGTTTATTATCGTCCGGAGTTGTCGAAAACTCCGGACAGCGAAGGATAATAACCTATTCTTTATTCGTATTAACAGGATGGCGAAACATTAGTATAATGAAGAGACATCCAAGGGTAGTATAAACTACTCCTGCTATCCACAGCGGCTTTGGTAATCCCGGATTCGACAAAAGACTTTTGTCAATTGCCAGTCCTGCGATTAAGAAATGAGTGAAATTTGCAATGACCATTGGTCGATTATAAATTCCACCAATCAAACTATATTTTGTCATCCAGTTCAGCATACAAAAGCCCAAATAGAGTCCGCCAATTACCTGTACCAAGAGAGAAGAAGTATGGTTAATTTCAATATTCAGGCTACGCAACAAAAGATCTGGAGAAAAGGTCAACAATATTCCTGTTGCTCCCAGAATCAGGGAGCTTGTGGTCATCACAATTTTTGTATTCATTTCATCTGAAGTTTTTTTATTACAGAATTAGTATGCCCACACAAGAATTCCTATGGCACGGTATCAAAATGAAGTGTTCTATCACCTTATTGATTAAGCTGGTTGAACGACCCCCTTTCCAAACCCAACTGTGTCTCGATAAAGTTGTGGGGAGATATCCGAATTTTTTTTAAAAAACCGGCTAAAGTAGTGCTCGTCTTCATACCCCAGTTCGCTGGCTATTTCTTTTACTGGTTTATTCGTTAAATACAATTCACGCTTGGCTTCGATAATGATGCGCTCTGAAATCAGGTCGGTTAATGTTTTATTAAAATGTGACTTCGTGATTTTAGCCAATGCTTTTGGTGTTATGTTAAGTAAATCAGCATAGCTGCTGGCTGAGTGCATCGTTTTAAAATGTGCTTCAATAGCATCTTTCAGGTTTTGAAGGATGAAGGGCTCTTTGTTATCAGATGTTGTCTTTTTTGCTTCGGGTAGTTGTTGCGTTTTCAGACGTGAAGTTGTGATTAAAATTATTTTTAAATATGAAATCAGAAGTTCGTACTGCGCTAATGCCGGGTTTTGCATTTCCGTTTTGATTTGTTCGAGGACCATTTTTAATGTGCTCTCCGAACTTGCATCAATAGCGGTGATGGGTGGGTTGTAAATATTATTAAACAGGATGCCATTACAGGAAATCTCTTTATGGTGTTTGAAAATACAAAAGAATTCCGGGTGAAAATGAATGGCTACACCCTGGATATTTTTTGCTTTCGAGATCATAAAGGGTTGATAAGGCGAGAAGGCGAGCAATGAATTCTCGCCAAATGTATACTCTGAAAAATCTGCTTTTAATTCGCCACTGCCCTGCATCACCCAAATGAGTGAAAAATAATTATTCCGTTGGATGTGATCGAAGTTGCAATGATCATCAAACTCAGCCAATTTAAAGCCGAGATTTCCGTTTTGAGGATTGACTAAAGTGAAGTTAGATTGATTAAGCATAAAGGATTTTTAATTCATGAATTCGGTTTCCTGCAATACGGATCATTTTCAATTCTTTGAGCATGCTTGAGGAAACAAGATAACCCCGTTACGATAATCTTCGTTCCTTTTCGGTGATTTCTAAATCGTTGATGCTGGCAAACCGTTTCGCCATATAACCCATTTCATCGAACTCCCAGTTTTCATTCCCATAGGCACGGTACCAGCTGCCTTCGGCATTTTGATATTCATATTCAAATCGGACGGCTATGCGATTGTCGGTATGTGCCCAATACTCCTTTTTTAGTTTGTAGTTTAATTCGTGGCTCCACTTATCGGTAAGAAATTTTACAATTTGTTCTCTACCATTGATAAAGAGATTACGGTTTCGCCATTCGCTATCGACGGTATACGCTTTAGAAACGCGCACCGGATCCTGGCTGTTCCAGGCATCTTCAGCCATCTGAATTTTTAGTTTGGCCAATTCTAGTGTGAAAGGTGGTACTGGTATTTTATTTTTCATTTTATTCTTTGTTAGCAGGGCAATCCTGATAAAGCATGATTCACATTATCGGGTGGATTATTTTCCAGCTATTCATTATGTTGCGATTTCTAATTTAACAGGCTCAAGGATGGTCAACGGATCTCCAACCCGAAGCCATTTTCCCTTTTGATTCTCTGCCAAATACGTATTGATTGTAAGATGGTAAAGGCTGCCATATTCAGGAATATGACTATTGATGGGAAGCGAGTTTCCTCTGCTTTTCATCATTCTTTTTATAAAAGTCTTATCAGTTTGGCCTGTATACGGATCACGGGGAGGCACGTTGCACCGCGCACGCGGACTCACTCCAACCATTTCAACATTACCAATCCGGAATCGAAATCCGTTTCCTGGTTCACCAACTAAGTTTTCCTCCCAATACGACTGTACTCCGGCTAGCTCAATAGTTGCACGAAAGCGTAGCCGTACATCTTCCAGACTCCGGTCAGAAAATTCCTGATGAAGAGATTCCAGCGAGGCCTGACTTACAATGGTAACACTGCTGGCAGTGGGTATGTCCATCAATTGGCCGTTTTTGTTTTGATGAAGCGTTATTGGTTCGCTAAAAAAATCACTTAAGTATTTTTCAATCTCCGGTTTGTTATTAAGCAGATGAAATGAATGACTAAGACCTCCCATCCGGTCTGAAAAAGTTACGGTATAATTGGGCAGATCGTAAGTAGTCATTAGCTCGTTTACACGCCCGGATCTTTTTCCATTCATAAAGCGCCCGCCAGCGGTAAGCATCGCAAATTCCCGATGATAACGAAGTGAATGAATACCTACCTCCTTTTACTGTAGCTCAATAGGATCAAGAGACTTGATAGGGTAGACGCGGATGCGTGAAACAACGGCTTCCATAAAATACGGGTTTTAGGAATGAATGGGTCAGGATCAATGATCCTAACCCATTAAATAAAGTTTTAAATAGTTTTCCGGAATTATTTTACAAAACTGCTATGTTTTTAAAGGCATTTACTTCAGGAAAATCGATTTCAGTTTGAGCGGTTATGTTGAGGTAGTTGGTAAAAATATTCAACGCAACATGCGCCACAATTTCTCCTACTTCCCCATCAGAGTATCCGGCATCTTTTACTGCTTTTACATCGGCATTATGTACTGCGCCTCTTTTACTTACTAATTCTTGCGCGAATTTTAACGCTGCATCTATTTTAGCATTTTTACTATTGCCTTCCCTTGCTTCTGCCAATGCTGATGCGTCAATGCCTACTAATTTTTCTCCAATAAAAGAATGTGCTGAAAGGCAATAGTCACAAGCATTACTTTCAGCTACAGCGAGCGCGATTAATTCTCCTGTTTTTGCACCTAAAGTACCATGGCCAAGTGCTCCACTTAAATTAAGGTATGCTTCCAGTACGGCAGGGGAATTTCCCATCGTACGCATCATGTTCGGCACCATGCCTAATTTGCTTTGAACTCCATTGAATAACTCTTTTGCTTTACCTGTAGCTTCGTCAGGACTTAATGCTTTTAAACGTGTCATGTTCTGTTGTTTAATTTTGTTTGTCGATATTGACAATGCAAAAGTGCAATGCTTCCTCTCCCTTTAAAATGGATGATATACGCAAGTAGATGGACAATTTTCCTTCAATAAGCCTGTAATCCGGAATAGTGTAGCGTATGTTTATAGTATTACGCACGATTATTTCGAAAGTAAAAATGTAGGAATATTGAAAATTAAGTTTTTATAAAATAACTAGTCCGGAGTTGCAAACAGTTGCAAACTCCGGACAGTGAGGCAAACTCTGGACAGGATTGTATCAGACTATTGCTTTCTTGTCCAATAGGTGTTGCCAATTTTATAGGCTACGAGTCCTACGTTTTTTGCAAAAATGGAAGTAGTTGAAGCAAAACTAATCAGCAAATTGTTTAGCGACACAATTTTCTTTAATATAATCTACAATGATCGGGTATTATTAGATTGATGATTCCTAAATACTGGTACCACATGGCTATCGTCGGGAGTCGCAAACTGTATAGTCCGGAGTTGCAAACTCCTGACAGCCTGGAGTAGGAAGACGGGTAGTATTATAGTTGTATTTGTCGAATTGCACCCACTCAGAGTCACTCTAAGCGGACTCAGAGTTTTGTAAGGTGCGTACGCATCAGAGTCCTGGAGACCAGTGACTCTGATGGGTAATAAAAATTCGTTTTCCCGGAACTTAAATCGTATAATTGAAATCGTTATTTTATTTCCAAACTTGTCAGGTTATCATGCGTTCTATTTCCAGCATTCTTCTCAACTCGTTAGTTTCAATTCTGATAGTGAGTATTGCTACTGTATGTTCTAATTCAAAGAAAGATCATAGTGTGCAGGATACATCTCCATACAGGTCCATATTCGGAAAAAACGTCCTCGTGTTTGACGACTCTATGGATCAGGATCGTATTAAGATGACGCTTCATGCGTTGCACGAGCAGCAGAAGTATAGCGAATTTGGCTCAGCGCGATATGCACTACTATTCAAACCAGGGAACCTATGATTTAGATATCACCGTCGATTATTATGTTCAGGCACTGGGTTTAGGAAGATATCCCGACGATGTTATCATCAACGGAGCGGTACAATCAATCACAACTACCAGTAGTAACAATGTTGCTAACAAGGTTACAACCATGTTTTGGCGTGGTGCTGAGAATTTCAAAGTTGTGCCAAAAGATGGTAAAATGATTTACTGGGCAGTATCACAAGCCGCTCCATACAGACGTATGCATGTAGTCGGTGATATTAATTTTGATAAAGGCAGTTGGGCAAGCGGTGGTGTTCTTGCCAACTCTATTATAGAAGGTAGGGCCGGGCTAAACCTCCGGACAGCAGTGGATGACAAGAAATTCAAGCATCGGATCGTGGGAAGGTGGAAACTGGAACCGAGTATTTGTTGGTGTGGAGGGTGCACCGAATGATACATGGCCTGAAAACCAACAACGGTAATTGACAAAACACCAGTAATTCGTGAAAAACCGTTCCTAACCTATACTGAATCCGGAGATTATGCCGTTTTTGTTCCTACACTTCGTAGAGAAACGTCTGGTCCTTCGTGGATGAATCGTGATGAGGAAGGTGAACTGATACCGATAGCTTCGTTTCATATCGCTTATCCTGATAAAGATAACGCGGCTTCTATTAATAAAGCTTTGGCTAATGGCAAGCATATTTTTCTTACGCCCGGGATCTACGAGATTGATGAAACGATTACCATAACAAAACCCAATACTGTAATGCTGGGAATTGGATTGCCAACGCTCATTCCTCAAAACGGAGAGATCGCAGTTGCTACCAATGATATTCCCGGAGTAAAATTAGCAGGTTTCATGGTTGATGCGGGGCCTGATCTATCTCCAACACTTATTCAGATTGGATCAGCGGATTCTAATGCTGATTACTCCTGATAATCCCATCTCGCTTCATGATATCTATTGCAGAGTTGGAGGTGCGGTAGTTGGTCAGGCGGAATCTACCATGACGATCAACAGCAAATATGTGATTGGCGATCATTTTTGGTTATGGCGAGCCGATCACGGTGTGGGAACTGAATGGATGGACGGACAAAATAAACACGGAATTGTTGTGAACGGAGATTATGTGACGATCTACGGATTGTTCAACGAGCACTTTCAAGCGTACCAAACGCTCTGGAATGGAGAACACGGCAAAACCTATTTTTATCAATCTGAAATCCCCTATCATCCACCCAGTATTGAAGTATGGAATGATAACGGAAAGCCTGGCTATGCTTCCTATAAGGTTGCGAATAACGTCCAAAATCATGAAGCGTATGGCCTCGGTATCTATAGTTTTTTTAGTGGTGAGCCAACGGTCTCAAATAATGTCCGGCTGGAAAATGCCATGGAAGTCCCGGATAAATCAGGCATTGTCATCACACATATCGCAACCTTCGCCGGACTTAACGGCGGCATTAATCATTCAATTAATGGATTAGGACCTTCGACTGAAGTTGGCGAACTAAAACTTTACAATGGGGTTAAAGTGAGTGAATAGCCTGGACCACCAATATTACCTGTAGTTTTTCGATTGATATCCATACGTATACATATTTTTTAAAACATAAATATTATATGGTGTCGTAGCGAGACGCTACGACCAGTAGAGGTTGCAAACTACAGACAACACGGGAGATTACTATCTTTTTACTTCCTTTAGATACTTCATAAAAAGTGTGTTATCTTCATGTGGAAAGAAAGAATCAAACTCATAGAAATATCCTTCGGGTCCGTATCCAACAAAAGCTTTGTACCTTTCTTTTTCATCGATTCCCAATTCACTATCCCGAAGCTTAAAAGGGGAATTTGTTTTCACGTACTCAAACCAGGGAGTAACATCGTCAAGTATAAAACCAATATTCACTGCTTTGGTCTTTGTAAACGTATGCATCCCTCTTCGCTCATCTACGATCGCCATAAATCCGGTGTGGGATACCTGATATATTTTAGTCCAGCCCTGGTCTGCAACCATTTCCAATCCAAGTACATCCTGATAAAAATTTTGCATTGCCAACACATCTTTGTGGTACAACCAGACAATTGTTGAATGAAAATTTAATCCATTAGGTACACTATTCTCATGTGTTACCAGATTTGAATTCTTCTTGTTCACCTCAAGAAGGGGTACGAACCGCTCATTTTCAGGGTGCTGATTAAAATTCTCGATCTCCAATAGATATCCTTCTGGATCAACAATTACAAATCCATCATGCGCGCTTTCAGCTTTTTTTCCACGGAAAGGATATTTTATCTCCACATTTTGATTTTTCAAATAGGTATGCCATTCCTCTAATTGGTCGGTGAGCATGGCGAGTGCAACTGTTTTTGGTTCTTCCGCTGAGTGCATTCCTTTAGTGGCATCAACAAGAATTAGGTAAGAGTCTGAAGTCATTCTTAAGATCAGCGCCATTTCGTAGTCGGCAACAATTTCAAAGCCTAGAATTTCTGAGTAAAATTCACCAGCTTTTTTCAAGTCTTTATAGTAGAGAAAAAGATTAGTTGCTTGAATGCCAAAATCGGCCATCGTTCGATACGTTGTATTTTGTGCTATTAGCCTATTAATTTTACGGGGACTATAGCTTAACATCCTGCCAAATCTTCTGGAAATATCCCGACTCACTTTTTCATCATATTCACCAGCATGTTGGAGCCTGGCTTGCTCTTCTTTTAAAGATAGATATTCATCCTTAGTGGTTCCTGTGTACAACAAAAGGACTTCCAAACCTTCTGCGATATCTGCTGGAAACAAATCGGTAACAATAAGATCCGATTCACGATAAATAAGCACGCCATCTTTAGCCGCTATTTTCCCAGCTTCCATCATAAAAGCGTCCATCTCGGAAGTAGTCATGGTAGGGCTTAGTGCAAGTTGCTTTACACCCGCGGCTATCAGTTCACTAAACCCTGCCACAACGCCCAGGTTATAGGAATGCTTATCAAGTTCTTCTTTTTTTTCTTGTTGGTTATTCGATTTACATCCAAACAATAGTAAACAAGTAAGGAGAACTTTAGCAGAATTATTAATTATGTACTTCATTTTTGGGGATCGAATTGGAATAATAAAGGCATGGTATTTTTATTGTATTTTATTTTTAATTTCTCTTCTTAAAAGCAGGTATGTTTCAGTTGAGATCGGTAGTGTTAAAATTCGACTTAACTCATATGTCCAGGAAGTTTCAAAAGGTTTATCATGAAGGAAGTAGCCTGCAAGAATGTCAAACGGATGTACAATTGTAAGAACGATTTGTTCTATATTGATTAGTCTTCGAACAATCCATTCGAAATCATGAAAGTTTGTTTGCCCTGACAAAGACCAGTTTCGATATAGGAAAATGTTGATTGTGAGCAGCGTGGCACCCATAAGCAGGTGAGCAACAACTAAGCGAGTCGAGCTTATCTCTCTGTTCTTTAAGATGAATCTCTCAACCATGAACAAAGCAAACAACCCGAGTACTATACTAGCAATGAAAGTAATGAGAATTTTCAATTTCTTTTTAAGTTAAAGCCAACAACCCATAACCTTGTTTATCCACTAGTGTCTTTCAAAATGTCTTTAAATAATGCTCCGGTGTCATCACCGGTACCTCGCTATGCTTATACTGTTTAACCCTTCGGGTAAGGATGACACTCATATTTGCATGACTGATGGCGCTGAAATGCTGCAGTGCATCTTCGAGATCAGCAAAGTTTGCACTCAGTGCAGCAGATACATCCTGCTTGCTGATACTGGTAATACTCGTAATGAGCAGCAGCTTTTGAAGATGCTTCACCACTTTTGCATGACCGGCGACTGTTCTCAGGAAGGTGTAGCAATGACTGATGGTGAGCGGTGAAATGTACGCGTTCAATTTCTTTTCCTTCACTCAGCGAGAAAATTTGGGCAGCAAAAGAAGCGTGTGGCTCCCGATCCAGTAAAAAGTCCAGCACCACGTCGGTGTCAATAAAAACGGATGGTTTCATTTTTTCTTTTTTTGTTGCTTACTGATGGTTTGATCATTATCATCCGGTGCATGAAAGGAGCCTTTGAGTGAACTGACGATAGGGGTGAGGTCCGCTGGACTTGCACTGGTTTCCGCCGACTGGGTGAGCAGTACAAAATAATTTTCCACCAGGGCAGACAGGCTTTGTCCTTTTGTTTCGGCATAAACCTTTGCCTTGGTGAGGACGTCCATTTCAATGGACAGGGTAAGCTTTGTATCCATACGTATAAAAATTTTCAAAAGTATACGTATAAATGTACGTATAAAAATTTTTAGATTTATACGTATAGATTAGGTTGGTTTGATTTTATTGAAATTTTATAGATAGTCAGGAGTTGTCGAAGACTCCGGACCGCATGGTCATAAGCTGGCTTTTTTATCACTACTTGTCTTTGCCCGCTTGATGATTTTTACAACTTCAAACCAAATTACGGATGTAAACCCAATCACTATACAAATCAATAATTGAAACAAATTCAATGTTTCAAATTCAAAGAATGCGGTCAAAGGATGTATATACAGTATCATTCCAACAATCGTGACAGTGAAGAAAATAATAAACAAAACCAAATTGTTTTTGTATTTCAAAGTTGTCAGTATGGAATAATAAAACGACCGGTTGATTATGGTGAGAAAAATATTGGCAGTTATTAATACCGTAAAAACCATTGTTCGGGTAAGTGCTTCGTTGCTCTCGTTTAGTACAGCATATTGATACGCAAACAAGGTTCCTGCGGTGATAATCAATCCTTGAATAATGCTAATGTAAAGCTCTTTCCATTTGAAAAAAGTCGAGGATAGAAGCTTGGGTTTTTGCGACATGGTGTTCGGTTCCATGGGCTCATTTTCATAGATGATCGAGCAAGTGGGACCCATTATTAATTCTAAAAATATAATATGAATGGGCGAAAATATATTCGGATAAATCCAGCCTAAGGCTAACGGAATAAAAACCGTTAGAATAATAGGAATATGAATGGATATGATGTATTGGATTGCCTTTTTCAGATTCGTATAAATCTTTCTTCCCATGGCAATAGCGTCCACCATTTTAGATAAATCATCTTCCATTAGAATCAGGGAAGCGGCCTGTTTGGCTATTTCTGTTCCTTTCTTTCCCATTGCAATACCAATATGCGCCGCTTTTAAAGCAGGTCCGTCATTTACACCATCACCGGTCATAGCTACAATTTGATCGTTAGCTTTTAAGGCATTGATTATTTTTAATTTGGCTTCAGGAAA
>CALOAV010000061.1:0-3267 GCA_942491425.1 uncultured Cytophagales bacterium | reverse complement strand
CCAATCGGGTACGTCTAGTTATAGATAAAGCAATTGATCAACCATTGATTAAAAATTTTGTATTGTATCAGGTTGAATGAAACGTTTCTATTTTAACCGTCATCCAGAGCGAAGCGAAGAATCTGTATCATTGAAGCAAGGAATTCATATCTTTTGCATTCTGTAACAGATATTTCTCTGCGCTAAATATGACAATGGAAGAGACACTTTTAGTCTATTCTTAATCTTTCAATCATCTCTGTTTTGTTGTTTTAAAAAAACAAATTAACTTGCACCGTTAACGATAACGGAATTGATTTTAATTCCGCTATCATTCAAAAATAACCCTCTTAAACTGCTAACAATGAATAGATCTGTGTTTTATTCTCTCTTGTTTTGCCTGCTTGTTTTTATTTCCTGTGAAAAGGGGGAAAAGCAGCCAAATATTATCCTGATTAGTGCCGACGATTTAGGCTGGTCGGATATTGGATGTTATGGCAGCGAAGTGGAAACACCAAATTTAGACAAACTGGCAAATGAAGGAATGCGCTTTACGCGTTTTCACAATACTGCCAAATGTTTTCCATCGAGAGCCTGCTTGCTAACCGGTGTTTATGCACAACAAAACGGCTACTCAAAGACCTTTAAAAATCCGATTACAAATGCAGTAACGCTTGGCGAAGTTCTTCGGGGTGCTGGTTACCGTACACTTTGGTCGGGCAAACATCACGGGCTTGAAAATCCTTATACCCGCGGTTTCGATCGTTATTACGGTTTAAAAGACGGAGCATGCAATTACTTTAATCCGGGCATTCAAAGAGAAGGAGAAGGTGCTCCTGCAAGAAAAGGTACACCAGGACAAAAAACAAAGCGCAATTGGTGTATCGATGATAAAATATATACTCCATACACTCCCGCAGAAAAAGACTTTTACACAACTGATTATTTTACCAATTACGCTTTGGGCTGGCTGGATGAATACCAGCAGGAAGAAAAACCATTTTTTCTTTATCTGGCCTATAATGCACCTCACGATCCACTTATGGCATGGCCTGAAGACATTGCCAGATACAAAGGGAAATTTGATGATGGCTATGAAAAAATCAGGATGAAACGATATAAGAAACAGTTGGCAATGGGATTAATTGACTCTGACTATAAACTATCTGAAGCGACCCACTCCAGCTGGGATGAATTAAGCGACACCATAAAAGCTGTGGAGTGCAAAAAGATGGAAGTATATGCTGCCATGATTGACCGGATGGATCAAAATATTGGAAGGGTGCTTGCCAAACTGAAGGAAATTGGCAAAGATGAAAACACCTTGATCATATTTGTTTCAGATAACGGAGCATCGGCAGAAATGGTAAATATTTCAGATGACTATGGCGAAATTGGCAGCCTGACCCGCTGGGCATCGCTGGGTGAAAACTGGGCAAACGTGGGAAATACACCTTTTAGATATTACAAAAATTTCAGTTTCGAAGGCGGAATAAATACCCCGCTTATTGCTCATTGGCCAGGTAAAATAAAGTCGAATTCCTTCAGTAATTTTCCCGGTCATTTTATTGATATGATGTCGACCATGGTAGATATTGCCGGGGCTGAATATCCGACACAATTTAACGGACAAACCATCACGCCAATGCAGGGTGAAAGTTTATTAGCTGTTTTTAAAGGAAAAGATGTTCAACGGGAAAAACCTGTTTTCTGGGAATGGCGAAACGGACAAGCTGTATACCACAATTCATGGAAAATTGTAAAAGAAGGTTTGGATAAACCATGGGATTATATCTTCTTGTCAAAGCTTAAAAGAAACCGACGGCCCTTATTTTGGAAACGGATTTCACAACGGTTGGGCAGATCAAAACTCAATTGTGATTTGGACCCGATTGACCAAAAACAAAGAAGGGAATGAAAAGGGTACCAAATTCCTGGTTCCTTCGGGAAAGGAGCATCGTGCATTAGACAAAGAGGCCAATGCCGAAAACATTTACAAAGCACAAATACCCAACGGATTAACTTTGGATGACATGATTGGTGCCTGTCCAGGGTTATCAGGAGAGGTGAAAATGAGTTGCTATCCATTGGGTAGTGAAGATGTAAAAGTAGAGACAGAATGGGTGCCCGTTGAAGATGACAAAAATTTCACACAGCAATGGAAGCTTAATGGCCTGAAAGCTGACACCAAATATGTGCTTGAAATTGAAGCCCGCTTAAATGCAAACTCAAAAGTGAGTGATAAAGTGGAAGGATCGTTCCGTACTCCTCCAACTTCAGAACAGGAAAAGGACATCGAATTTATGGTAGTTACCTGCCACGATTATTGGCGAAAAGATGCTCCGGGAGGTCATAAAATATACGATTCGATGCTAAAAAGTTTCCCTGATTTTTATGTGCACACCGGCGATATTGAATATTACGACAAGCCAGAACCTTATGCACTAACTGAAGAATTGATGCGCTTTAAATGGGACCGTTTATTTGCTCTGCCATTGCAACGTAATTTCTGGTGCCAGACAACATCTTATTTTATAAAAGACGATCATGATGCATTGACCAATGATGCTTGGCCCGACATGACGTATGGGACAGTTTCCTGGGAGCGTGGTCTTGAGATTTTTGACAAGGAACAGTTTCCATCGAATGATCAGTTGTACAAGACTGTCCGCTGGGGAAAAGACCTTCAGATTTGGCTAACTGAAGGAAGAAATTTCAGAAGTAAAAATACTGATCCCGACGGTCCCGGGAAAACTATTTGGGGAAAAGAGCAAAAAGAATGGATGTTTAAAACCATGAAAGAATCGGATGCTACTTTTAAAGTGTTGATTTCACCTGATCCGATTTTAGGACCTGATCGAAAAAACAAACACGATAATTATTCCAACGACAACTGGAAATACGAGGGCGATGAAATACGCGAATTCCTCAACCAGTTTGACAATGTATATATCTGCAACGGCGACCGTCACTGGCAATACGTAACCCATCTGGAAGGAACCAATTTGTGGGAATTTAGTTGTGGCGCCGGAGCCAATAAACATGCAGGAGGATGGTCTGAGAAAGACAAACGTCCGCGGCACCGGTTCTTGCGTGTTAAAGGTGGTTATTTAAGAGTAAATATTTCAAGGGAAGATGGAAAACCAACCATTACTTTCAGACACTGCGATGTAGATGGAAATGTAGTGAATGAAGAAAAATTTAATAAATAATTAATCAATTCGGCACAGTTGGCAATTCGATGATTAATAAATCTAAATTATCAATTGCCAATAGATTAACCGACGT
>CALOAV010000060.1:0-4939 GCA_942491425.1 uncultured Cytophagales bacterium | reverse complement strand
GCCCAATCCATTATCACTCACTTTTAAGGTTGTATGGTGATCATCAGACCCTGAGGTTATTTCAATTACCAAATTTCGATCAGGTGATCGATACTTAATGCTGTTGCTAATTAAATTGAAGAGAATACTGTTGATAATCGGCCGTACAGAATAAAGGTATGAGCAATCGCCAAAATTGGTAACCAATTTAAAAGACGACTGCCAACTTACTGAAAGTTGATCCCTCACTTTTTCTACCTCCTCATCAATATAAATTTTTTCGCGGATGCGATATACTTCCTCCCGAATATCAATTATCTTACTTAAATCACGGATCAATTCATCCAGATCTTCGGCAGATTGATGCAAGAGATCCAGAAGATGATCTTTTTCTGGTGGAGAGGATTCACGTTTCAACAGATAAATGATTCCCAAAATGCGGGCAACGGGTGATCGTAAATTGTGAGAGACGGTATATGAAAATTGGCGTAGTTCATTGTTATATTTATAGAGTTGGTCATTTAGCGATTGCAGTTCATTCGTACGCTCTTCTATTTTTGAATCGACAGATAAAACCAATCTTGCATTTTCTTCCTTTTGTCTTTCCAGCTCAAGACTCTTCGCCTTAAGTCTTTCCGAAAAATTTTCTTCATCATGTTCTGTCATCACCTGGGGCTTTTTTGGTAGGTTAAGTAAAACAACTAATTCATTTTACTCACTTAAATTAATTGTTCAAATTCAAAATTTTAGCATCGCATATCCTTTCAATTGATAGGTGGTAATGGTTGTAAGCATGGAGGTCGCAACCTTCACATGAGAAGGGATTTCAGTAGTATCCACTCCCCTTGCTTTCATCGATTGACCGCAAAGAAACAGATCAACTACCCCGCTATCGTGCAGGGCTTGCAGCAGTTTGAGGTTTGGATTATCGGCGCCATATTTCAAATGGTATTCTTTATTGTTAAGCACAGCATACGTGGCTCCTCCATGAATAGCCAATACAACCCGGAGGCTTTCTTTCGGGACTCCGCCAACTGCGTGGAGGTTTAACAATCGGGCAACATTGTTTAACGCATCATTAATTTGTTTAGGATTCTCACTTCCAGATGCAATCTCAATTACAATATTGTATTGGAGATTCGGATCCGGTTTCTCTACTGCAAAGGGAATTTCAAATACTCCACCATAATTGGCAATAATGGGATTCATTCGTTGTTGCGCATACAGGGAAGGTGTTATCATTAGGCAAAAAAAGAAGATTAGGATTTTCATAAGAAATATTTTTCAGGACTTTAGATGTGAAAGTACCGACATGCATTTTTATCCCCAACAGCCAATTGGTTTTTTATGTAAGAGAAGTGCGGTAAATTTCGGATATGAAGTATTTCCTATTGGTGATGATTTTAGTTGAGGCAATAACTATAAGAGCCCAGGAGAATCAGTTTTTAGCGGATACGGTCGAAAATCAGCTATTACTTGATGAAGTATACGTTCATGCCTATAACTATCAAAAACCCTGGCTAAAAACAGCAGCGGCTATCGGGCAGGTGAGTCGACAGGAATTTTCATATTTCAACAATGCTTCCATGCTTTCCGCTGTAAATACAATTCCGGGAGTACGAATGGAAGAGCGATCCCCTGGCAGTTATCGGTTTTCGATTCGGGGGAGCACCATGCGTTCCCCTTTTGGAGTAAGAAATGTTAAAGTATACCTGAATGGATTACCGTTTACTGATCCTGGTGGAAATACGTATCTCAACCTTTTGGACATCAACACCATTCAATCAGCAGAGGTTGTGAAGGGACCTGGTTCAAGCATGTACGGTGCCGGAACAGGAGGAGCCTTACTCTTACAAGGCGCTGGTGGAGAACGAGGAGAAAACAGTTTTACCTCCAGTGCAACAATCGGAAGTTTTGGCTTCCAGCATTATTTAGTACAAGCTGACTTTGGTGAAGAAAAAGATCAGTCCACCATTCAATATGCCCATCAGCAAGCAGATGGTTACCGGGATCAGTCGCAGATGAATCGCGAAGTATTGTATGCCAGGTTTAACGGATATATTCACACGAATCAAAAAATAACAACTTCTTTGCTTTTTTCTGACCTGCATTATGAAACTCCTGGCGGTCTGACAAAAGCCCAATGGGAAGAAAACCCACAACAAGCCAGACCGGCAGCAGGTCCCAACCCGGGTGCTGAAGAACAACTGGCTGCTGTTGACAACAAAACCTTTTTTCTTGGAATCAGTCATGAATTCAATTGGAGCGAACGATTAAAAAGTGTAACCGGCGTATACGGCACCTATACCCACTTTGAAAACCCTTCTATTCGGAATTATGAAAGGCGAACAGAACAAAGTCTCGGATTCAGAAGTGTAACGGATTATCAGTTTGGCATAGGGAAGCTAACTGCAGGGGTGGAATATCAGTCTGGATTTTCGCCAATTAAGACGTATGCCAATAATCAAGGTGTTCCTGCTGGCATACAGACCGACGATGAAATTCGATCTTCCACCTACTCTTTGTTTTTGCAATCGGAGTTCACACTGCCTTACAAGTTTAATCTGACCATTGGAGGCAGTCTGAATGGGAATACGATAGAATTTGAGCGTTTATCGGTGATTCCTCCTGTTCAGGAAGACAGGAAGTTCAATGCCATATTTTCACCGCGCATCGCGTTGCAAAAGGGAATTACAGAGGATCTGTTCACATACTTTTCATTTAGTCAGGGATTTTCACCGCCTACAGTTGCAGAGCTATATCCCTCCACCAATGAATTTAATCAAACGCTAAATCCCGAAAAGGGATTGAACTATGAACTTGGTCTAAAAAGTTTTATTGCAAAAAAGAAAATAGCAATTGAATTGGTCGGCTACCTTTTCAATTTATCCGAAACCATCGTCGTGAGAAGGGATCAATCGGGAGCTGAATATTTTATCAATGCAGGTGAGACCAAACAAAATGGGATGGAATTGACCGTGAAATATTTTCCGGTAGTTTCTACAACTTCATTTATATCTGCTTTCAATATGTGGGCTGCCTATTCATTGAATGATTACCACTATAAAAGTTTTCAGCAAGGTGTTGATGATTTTTCCGGAAATCAAATGCCGGGGATTGCACCCTCCACAGTAATGGCAGGTCTGTTTGGATTGTCAAAAATTGGGCTGTATGGAAATGTTACTTTTCAATACACAGATGAAATGTGGATTGAATGATGCGAACACGGAGACGGCTGACAGCTATACTTTGGTGGGTATTACGCATGGGATATAAAAACAAAAGACCGAAACAAATCCCTTTGACTTGTTTTTTGGTGCAGAAAATTTGCTTGATCAAGAATATAGCTTGGGAAATGATTTAAATGCATTTGGAGGAAGGTATTATAATGCCGCCGCACCACGAAATTTTTATGCGGGGATAAAATTTTCATTGGTCGCTACCGAAGAACTATGATGTATAGTTTGGAATCGGACCTACAGGAATCGGTCAAACACAGTCTTGAAAAGTCACTGAACACAGCCCTGGAGCTGCTGGATTTCAAAAGCATTGCCGGTGGATGTATCAATAACGGAGGAAAATTATTAACCGATCAGGGTACCTATTTTTTAAAATGGAACGATGCCCACCGGTATCCGGATATGTTTAAGAAAGAATCATTGGGACTTGGGTTACTGATTAAGTCAGAGACGGTGAAGATTCCTTCGGTGATTGTTGTGGGTGAAACCAGCCGACATCAATACATAATTCTTGAATTTATTGAACCCGGTCGGCCAGGTGTTTCATACGAAAATGATTTGGGTTACGGGTTGGCAGCGATGCATAAACATACGGCTGAACAGTTTGGTCTTGATCACGATAATTATATCGGTTCACTGCCACAGTATAATACGGAACATGATCACTGGATTGATTTTTTAATCGAAGAAAGACTTACACCCCAGCTTAAACTTGCAGTTGACACTAATAAATTTCATGATACCGGAAAGTTTGAAAAACTGTTTGCTAAACTCCCTGCCTTAATACCGGAAGAAAGACCAGCATTGTTACATGGTGATTTGTGGGGAGGGAATGTAATCACTGATCAGGATGGGAATGCTGTATTGATTGATCCTGCGGTATACTATGGTCATCGGGAGATGGAGGTTGCGTATACTCAACTTTTTGGTGGATTTAGCCCCGATTTTTATAATGTGTATTCAGAGGCATTTCCATTGGCCCCTGACTTTCAAAATCGTGTGGATCTGTACAACCTATATCCGTTGTTAGTCCATGTCAATTTGTTTGGGGGCTCTTATGCCAGCCAGGTACTTTCTATTTTGAACCGATTTGTTTAGCCTTTACCAGATGTTCTACTATTTGAGTGGCATGCACACGCGAATTTTCAATAAACCATTTGTTTGTTTTTAAGCCACCACAGACAACCCCTGCGAGGTATACATTTTTTACATTGGATTGCATGGTTTCGGGATTGTATACCGGGGTGTGGAACTCATCATTTTCAAATTCGATACCTATTTTTTCCATAAAACCGAAATGGGGTTGATACCCCGTCATCGCCAGTACAAAATCATTTTTTAGAATGTGTTGTCCTTCCGGTGTTTTGATGGTGACAGTGTCAGGAGCAATTTCTACAACCTCTGAATTGAAGTAGGCCTTGATGGATCCTTCCTTTATCCGGTTTTCAATATCCGGTTTTACCCAATACTTTACACTTTCGCGAATGGCAGGTTCACGAATAACCATTGAAACCCGGGCACCCTTCCGCCAGGTCTCTAATGCTACGTCAACAGCTGAGTTGGCTGCACCGATCACGACAATATCCTGATTAAAATACGGATGGGGTTCATCATAATAATGCTTGACTTTAGGCAGGTCCTCTCCCGGTACATTCAGAAGATAAGGTAAATCATAAAATCCGAGAGCCAGCACCATTGCCCGCGATTGAAATGAATTTTTG
>CALOAV010000059.1:0-12674 GCA_942491425.1 uncultured Cytophagales bacterium | reverse complement strand
GTATTTCAAAAGTTTTATCGCCGATAATGGCGATCCCCGGCAACAACCTGCTAATTAAAGGTTTATGAAAAGGGCATATTTCAAATATCCCTTTCTCCCCGGGAAAAATGGCACTGTCCGCGCTTCCTTCAAAGAGCACTTTACTAGACGAAATCAGCTGAATATTAAGCCTCATGCCGACACTCCACAATCTCTGTAAAGCTAGCTATCATAATAATTAACGGCATTTTGTGTACATCTCTGCATGCCTCAAAATTCACAACTAAGCCGTTTTTAAAATGCTTTATTAATTCAGCGCAACTAAAAATGATCTTTTCTATGCGATTCATTAGGCGGCCTTTGACGCGGAATCCCTGTCCGGCATACTGCCTGGCAAAGATTGCCTTCTCTTCTCATCAAATTCTTTTTCAGCTTTTGCTCTTGAATTCCAAGTAAAAAAGAATTGAACGGCCACAAATCCAATAAAAGCTAAAATGATGAAGATGATTAACCACGTAGTCTTTGTTGAAGGTGCGTCTGACTTGAGCTTTGATGCTTCTAACATCTCCGGGACAGGCACTCCTCCCGCGAACTGCAGAAGTTTTTCCATCTCTTCTATATCTGCACGGATTTTTTTAATCATTTCCGTATGATATCTAAAATTACCAATTCGCCTTTTTTGTCCGATACTTTCATCTGCCTGCTCCGTCTCAATCTTTGTTAAACGACTGTAGATAGAATCTCCTAATTTCTTAGCGGAGGCAAAGTATTCACTATTTTTAAGCTTGTTAAGAATTCTGTCGGTATGTTTCTTAAGAGTTTTAACTTCCTTTTCAGGAACAAACCAAACGTCTTCGACGATAACTTTAAAAACGCGTGTCTCTTTAGGCTCTAGCTCCACTTCCCGATTATAGAGATAGTAAGATGATCTCTGATCATCGTACTCCAGTGTAAGTCCGTCCTGCTGAATAACACCATCGGGCTTAACTTCCTGTGGTAAATCAATTTTAACGGGAAATTTCTGAGGTTTTTCATCAGAGGGATTGACCACGACAACACTAATAGTCACAGGGTCTCTTTCTACCGCTTGCGCGATAACCTGCATGCCTCCAATCAAATAAAGTCCCACCACCAAAATAAACATCTTCTTAATCAGAGATGTCTCTTTCTTCTCACTCGGGGAATTGTTAGCATTCTTCATCACCTAAATCTCCACTGTTGTACTTCGGTTAATAAATGGTTTATGAGTAAATAACATGGACCACCGGTTCGTCTCCACCGACAAGCTCGTCCTCCACGATTTCCTGTACCACTTCAATCGCGCCTTGAATCTGATCTGATTTTTTACGAATCTCTTTAACACTGGGTGCTTCTTCAAGCCCTTCCATAACACCCATCTGAACAACCTCTGATAAGTCGAGTCCGGAATCCCCGGCAAGAATATTAATTTGATCAGCAACATCATTAATAGCTTTACTAATTTGAACAGAACTTCCTTTAGTTACTTTCTTGGATACATCCTCAAGACCCAGTTTAAGGCCTTCTAAAGTTCCTGTAATATCTTCTCCTTCACCAATAACGATTGAGAGGTCATCAACGTCTTCAATCAACTGATTAACTTTACTTTGCGTACCCATACCCGCGGCAACTAAACCTTCCACTGAAGATAATGTAGTAGACTCGATAAATACCGTGCCTGCCACAAGGTTTCCAAACTTCTCTTCTGTCACAATAACGGTAATAGCCGTACTGGACGGATAATCAGCTGAATCCACCTTCTCAACGATATATTCATACAAGCCTGGGTTATCTGAGACTTCTCTCATAGGTTGCTTTGATTGAATTTTTGTTCCATCCTGACCAATAATATCGATAAGAGGACTTAGATCAGATTCAGCACCACGATATCGAAGCACCATTTTCTGTCCAATTAAGGCGATTTGCGGCAACATCACGCTACCCGCGTATTTTTTACCCACAAGTTCTAGCTGTCCTACCGCCTCAAGCGAACGGTCTGCCGCGTCATTTAAGTCTTCTGTGGACTGTTCCATACTCACAAGATTAAGTGAAATTTCATCCGCCACGTCTTTCATCTGATCAACAGCACCGTCAATGGCCGCTTTCTGCTGATTAAGTTTCGTTTCAACAAGTGCTGTTTGCGTCTGTAACTCACCCGTGATAATGGTGGTTGTATTCGCGAATTCTGTCTGAATCAGTGAAGACTGACCCGAGAAACCTGCGTCAAGTTCATTGGTAATTTGTGTGGGAATACTTTCAACGGTTGTCTGCACTTCTTTAAGCTTCTGTTCCGCGGCGATACTAAATGTTTTCGGAGTATTAAAAACACCGCCCGTCGCGATACTCATACTTGAAACAACGCTATAAACTTTTCCTTTGTCCAAACCTGTTGGAGCAGCCCATGTGAAGTTATAGAAACCAAGTGAATTTGGCGGACCCTCGTCTACAAATTCTTTGATAAGTGTTTCCCCGTCATAAAATCGCACCGCGGCTCCCGTTACACCCGGGACGATTGATCCGTCTCGAGTCAAGGTAGCACCAATAATCACTGTATCATCATCAGGGTTATAGCTGATTTGAGTATCCGCTTCCCAAATGTGCACAACTTGTGTTTCCATGAAAACGATAAGTGTCTGGTCTTTATCTGCCACAAAGTTCATTAAACGATCACCGTACTCTACGCGTGTCCATGTTGCTTCCCAAATTCCAAAGGGATGGCCTTGCGTGAAAGGCGAAACCAGACCTGAAGCAGCCCAGCCGTCTGAAGAGTTAACCGTCAGGTTATCCAAATGGTTATTAGTCAAGAGATCGCGGATTTCCCAGTCAATGTAATAGTAGTCAATTGTAAAAACTGCATCCGCCACATCAAATACAAAAGTCGGGTCGCCCGGATAAGAAATTCGAACAAGAGCATTACTTGTTAAATCATCTGGTATATTCCACGTAAAGGTTCCATCATTGGTAACAATACCATCATCCACGACACCTTCTTCAGATTCACTGATTGTTTGCCAAATGCCGCCACTGTTGTTGGAATACTCGATCAAGACCGTATCCATAGAGCCAAAAGTTGTCCAGGTAATGTCATGATTCTCAAAAACCACCCATCTCTCACCGCCATTGGGTGTTAACAGATCCAAGTAGCCATGAATTTTAAATGCGCCGGATGAATCAGTAACTTCCGCGTCATTTGGATCACTAATGCGCAACACTACATTTTCATCAATACGATCAGGTATTGTCCAGAACATACCGCCATCATTATTCACAAGACCATCATTATTAGCGGCACCTTCCCCTTCATTAATCGGTTCCCAAGGACCGCCGTTAACGGACATCTCTATTTTTGCAATAGGAATATTTCCGCCCCATGACCAATTAATGGGCTGCGCTGTTCCCACGGGAACCGCCATATTCGTAAAGACCGGATTATTCAGTGTGAACTGTCCTTGGATTTTAAACTCACTATCGGACTCATCAAATATCTCAGAGTCTAAGGCATCCAACACTTTTACTTTTACTGTAGGCGACGGAAGATTTGGAATCGGATTCCAGGTATAAACAGTGTTTCCATTAGGCGTATTCGTAAATGAGTTCGTTATGACATACGGTGCCCCCTCCGTGTATGGGAATCCTGTGTCCCCCGGATTTGTGGAATAAGCGACAATTTGAACATTCTGAATATTACCCACTGTCGTCCACTCAATGGTGTCAGACAAACCAATCTTAAATCTTTCCGTACCTGCTGTCGGTTTCGTGACTGTAAATGATCCGCCAATTTTAAACCCATTGTCAGAAACATCAAACGCGTCCGCGTCCAAATTACTTCTAACACGAACCTTCACATTATAATTAGGCCCGATATCATCAGGAATTGTCCATTCATAAACACCATCATTATCCGTAGGGGCTCCGCCATTAAGTGCGTTCACATCTCCTGTAAAATCGTCTCGTGAATAATCAAGGAGAACATTTGTCACAGAACCTACAGTTGTCCAAGCAATGTTATAAACATTAAATGCCGTCAATGAAACATTCGGAGCACTTGGATTAATGATAGTAAAATCAGCAAGAATTTTTCCATTGAAGTCAGAAGTATCAAAAGCATTTGTATCATCATTTGCGTCACTCACACGAACTTTTAAAGCCGTTGTAATTGTGTCAGGAATAGAATTCCATGTCCAAGATCTTTGAGCGCCTGCGGCACCTGTATTATCTGCAGTGTTAGACAGCAAGAACGGATACGTAGCTCCGCCGTCTGTTGAATATCGGATAATGGCCTGTGGCACATTGGTACTGGTTGCCGTCCATGTAATATTCTGATTACTTCCAACATCCCATTTGTCTGAAGGAACGTTAGGTGCTGTGACCGCGAAACCTGAAAGAATCGTGAACGCATCAGAGTCATCAAAAGCGGTTTCATCGTCCGGATAAGCAACTCTCACATTGACGTTCACAACACCCGTCGCGAGTTCAACAGGATCAGGTATCTGCCAAGAATAGGTTCCGATATTCGGAGCTCCTGCGGCGATTAAGAGACCCGGACCCGAAAAACCGTCTTTTGAGTAGTAAAGGTTAACTGTAGGATTAAGACCTTTACGATCCCATTCAATTGTATAGTTATTTCCGACGACTAGCTTCTCACCCGCCGTGGGTTTGGTAATAGTAAAACCGGGAACAATTGTGAATACAGGCGATGTATCAATAACCGAAGAGTCTAAAATATCCGCGATGCGAATAGTTACATTCGTGGACACGATATCCGCGATATTCGGGATATCCCAGGCATAACCCGTACTTCCACTACCGCCAGTAACACTATTTGTAATCGTGTTGTAATTGGATCCATCAGTAGAATAATCCAGACGTATGTTTACGATAGAACCCGTGCGAGCCCATTTAATAGTTTGTGTGGATAATACTTCCCATCTATCTCCTGCTTGCGGCGTGATAAGAGCTAATCCACCCACAATTTTAAATAAGCCATTTGACACATCTGTTACCGCGTAAGGGTCCGCCAAAGGCAGTGTAGAAATTTTTATTTTCATATTATTAACTGATTGAATATCATCTGGAACAACCCATCCATAGGTACCATTGTTGGGCGCGGATGAAGCAATCACATCATTAAAGTTCGTTCCCCCATCTTTTGAGTACTCAATCTTAACAGTGGAGACATTAGACCCTAAAAGATTCCAGGTAATATTATGCGTACTTCCCACTAGTAACGCTTCACCACCAGAAGGTGAGGTAATGTCAATCAGCGGTTTAACCATAAAGGTGTTAGCTGACTCATCAAATACCGTTGCGTTATCAAGGTCTGAGATTCTTACCTTCGCGCCTGCTGAGGCAAGGGTCGTGTTTGGAGCATCTAAGACGAGGGCAAAGGGACCGCCCTGCGGCGCGGAAGATGTGATAGTGCTCCAATCAGAGCCATCGAAGTACTCCACCTTCACAGCACCAATATCACCGGATCGGTTCCATGTGACATTGACGGTATCTCCTAGGAAAAATTCCAGACTTGGAGCATCCGGGAAGGTTAGCGTTAATTTACCTTTAACCGTAAACGCGGGACTGATGGCTGTCGCGATAATATTAGGATTTTGTAATCGAATTTTGACATTGGTACTTACAACATTATCCGTAGGCAATGTCCAAGAGTAAGTGTTTCCGGATTGAAGAAGTGATGGGACACCCGTTGCAATCGTCGTATAGGTTCCATCATTAACGCTATAGGATAAGTCCACATTGCCAATCGTACCCGTTTGATCCCAAATAATGTCATGTTCTTGGCCGGCTTCCCAAATAGAGCTTCCCACCGGTTGTACAATGGAAGCGCTACCAACAATCGCAAAGTTAGTATTTGAATTGTCAAATACACCTGGATTCGCCGCGTCCTCCGCGCGCACTTTTAATGTGGCTCCCAACGCATCCGGAACACTCCAATCACAACTGAAGTTTCCACCTACGACTGAAACACCTGAACAACCTGCCATCGGGAAATCAAAGGTAGTTCCATTCGTTGAATAAAACAAGTTTACATTACCAATTGGTCCAAACACCGTACCCGTTACGGAAACAACGCTTCCAACAACGAGCGTTTCACCGCCATTAGGCGCTGTTATTTCAACGCGACCCTTAATCGTAAAGTCAGCATCAGCCGGATCATAAACAGTTGGGTCAGAGGCATCCACAACCCTTATTCTTGCTGTTGTTGTCGTAATACCTGCCTGATCCGGAACTTTCCAATTAAACGCAAACGGCCCGACACCCGTCACATCAATATTTTGAGTGGGTTTGCCATCCGCGTCAACGACAGCCTGATAGCTCGGACCATCATCTCCGTTAGTAGATAGCTGTAAATTAACAGCTGTAATATCACCTTTCTTCGTCCAGGTAATATTGTGAAGTGTATCAATTTCCCATGACTCCGCGCCTGTATTGGGTGATGTTAATGTTAAGTCACCACGAATCTTAAAGTTATTACTTTCAATCATACTGTCAAAATCCGCGGGATCAGAAATTCTTATTTTGGCTGCTGTCGTCAATGCTGTACCAAGCGTCCAAGCCTGTGTTCCACTATTAGCTACTATACCGTCATTGATTGTGCCAAAGTTTTCAGGGAGATTCGTCCATCCAGAGCCAATGTCATATTCAATATGAACGGTTGCCGGCACGCCTGCCTGAGGGGTTGTCCATATAATGCTGTGGGTATTTTCAGCTACCCAAACGTTTCCTGCGTCGGGTGCCGTGATCGAAAAATTAGCAAGCATAGAACTTTGCGCTGTTGATTCATCAAATACGTTTGTGTTCGCGGCATCGAGAACTCGAATTCTAAAGTCATTTTTAACAATTGGAATATTAGAGGGAATATTCCAAGCATAACTCTTATTGGTACCTTCACCTGAAGGTGTTGATGGTACGATCGTTGCCCATGATCCACCGGCATTAACCGAATACTCCAGTTTAACATCCACAACAGAACCTGTCGCGTTCCATCTAATTTCATTACCCGTCGTATTGACTCTCCACTTAATCGGTGTTGAGTCACTCGGAACTGTCATTTCAAGGCCACCAATGATTTGAAATAATCCTCCTGATGCGGCAGTGATCGCAAACGGGTCACTTGTCGGCAAACTGGACAATCGAATCTTCATAGTCGGCGTTGACTGAATATCATCCGGAATAGTCCAATCATAACTTCCATCATTTAAAGTTGATGTTGAAATAGAATTAGAGTAATTTGAACCGCCATCCGTTGAGTAGTCAATTTTAACATTGGCCACATTATTGCCTTTACGACTCCACGCAAGCGTATGAATAGTCCCAACTTTCCATGCTTCTCCACCAGCTGGATTGGTAATTGCAAGAAGTGGTTTAACAGTGAAAGCATTCGCGGAAACATCCACGACATTTGGATCATCATCATCCATAATTCGAACCAAAGCATTAGACGTCGCGACGTTGGTGTTAGGAGCATCCAATAGCAACGGAAATGGGCCTGCTTGTGGCGCAGAATTGGTTATGGTACTCCAAGTGGATCCGTCAAAATAATCCACACGCACATCACCAATATCACCCGCGACCGCCCAGGTTACATTCGGCGTATCACCCAAAGTAAATTCAAGACTTCCTGCATCGGGATAACCTAAAACCAGGCTACCTTTAACTTCAAAAGCACTCGAAGTCTCATCCGCGATAAGATCAGCACCAGACAATCTAACTCTTACATTAGTAGACACGATGTTGTCTGAAGGAACCGTCCACGTAAAAGCATTGCCGGTGGGACTGGGCGATGTTACCCCACCTAATATCAATTGATAAGCACCACCTTCTACTGAATAATAAATGTCAATCGTTCCTATGGTACCATTACGATCCCAAGTAATATCATGATCAGCGCCTGCTATCCATTTACTTGTCGCAATAGGCGCTGTTATTGCCACACTACCCTTAACAGTAAAGTTTGCATCCGAATTGTCAAAGACGCCTGCGTTTGCCGCGTCTTCTACCCTTACTTTGATGGTCGTGCCTACGATATCTGGAATGGTCCAGTCACAACTAAACAAGCCCGATGTGGGCGTTACACCCGAACAACCCGCGACAGGAAAATCAAAAGTTGTACCATTTGTGGAGTAATAGAGATCAACGTTTGCAATCGGACCAAACACCTCACCTGAAATAGATACCGTATCCCCTACCGTGAAAGTATTTCCTCCATTAGGTGCTGAAATCTCCACACGTCCCTTAATCGTAAAGTTTGCGTCTGATTCATCATTGACGGTCGGATCACTTCCGTCAAGAACACGGACTTTCATTGTTGTCGTTGCGATACCCGCAACATCTGGAATTCTCCAGTTAAATGTGAAAGGCCCCGCTCCTGAAACATCAATATTTTGAGTATCTTTAGAATCTGCGTCTACGAGTGCCAAGTAAGGACCCGTATCTCCATTGAATGAATACTCTAAACGCTCGACAGAAATATTACACTTCTTAGTCCAGGTAATATCATGAAAAGTATAGATTTCCCAGGATTCAGTACCCGTATTCGGCGATGTCAGGACAAGATCACCACGAATTTTAAAAATATCACTGACAACAATACTGTTTACGTCATTAGGATCTGAAATTCTCAGTTTAGCTCCAACAGATAATTCCGTTCCCAGCGTCCAAGGTTGGCTACCGCTGTTTTGAACGATACCGTCATTAGCTGTTTCAAATGTTTCTGGCAAATTAGTCCATCCAGAGCCTGTATCATATTCGATTTTTATGTTCGTAGGAACACCTGCTTGTGGTGTCGTCCATTGAATATTGTGTGTATTTTCTGCAACCCAAACATTACCAAACACCGGTGCGTCAAAGTCAAAGTTCGCAATTAAGGAGCTATTCGCGTCGGAAGTATCTAAAACACCCGAATTCTGAGCATCAGTCACGCGGAATCTCACGTTATCTTTAATAATTGCCGCCGCCGCGGGAATACTCCAATCATAACTATGGGCTCCTGGAGACCCTGTAGCATAGGCTGCTTCAATGGGCGGTGATACCCAATTAGCTCCACCATTTATAGAATATTCAATCTTAACAGTAGGAATAGACCCGGTTTGTGTCCATTGAATTTGATTTCCTGTCGTATCAACTCTCCACTGAACACCTGTAGTGTCATCCGGCTGCGTCATTAGCAGCACACCCTTAATTTTAAAGAATCCTACAGAAGACGCTGATACTTTCCATGGGTCCGTAGAAGGTTCTGTCGTAATTCGAATTTTGGAATCCAATGTCGGTCCGATTTCATCTGGAACGGTCCATGTAAAACTTCCATCATTGCCTACGATGCCATCATTAGTGGTCCCCTCTGTTTCAAGAATCGGATTGTAGTTGCTCCCATTGTCTGTGGTGTACTCCACGAGAACATTCGTAATATTACTTCCAATGGATGTCCACTCCAGATCATGAGAACTACCGACAACCCACTCATCGGATGCCGTTGGACTTGTGACTTGAAGAAAGGGTTTAACGGTAAAGGCATTAGCCGATGTATCTGTCACGTTTGAAGGATCACTGTCATCTGAAATTCGAACTCTTGCGCTTGCTGTTGCAATTGTTGTGTTGGGTGAATCAAGAAGCAATGGATAGGGTCCATTTTGTGCTGCTGTATTTGTAATGACGCTCCACCCGGTACCATCATTGTATTCCACTCTGACATTACCGATATCCCCAGCTGCATTCCAAGTCACATTCGGAGTATCTCCTAATACAAACTCAAGACTTGGGCCATCTGGATAAGATAACTGGATTTTACCTTTCACTTCAAAAGTTCCTGATATTTCATCCGCGATTAAATCCGCACCGGTAAATCTAACTTTTACATCGGTAGAAACGATGGCGCTTGTCGGCAATGTCCATTCGTAACTGTTACCCGTTGCAAGCGGTGAAGCAATACTACTGATAATAGGCTGATAAGCACCTGAGTTTACGGAGTAATCAATATTAATATTTCCAATGGTTCCATTACGATCCCAGGTGATATCATGAGGATCACCCGCATACCAAATAGCACCCGCTCCTGGGTCTACGGATGTCACAGAACCCTTCACCGAGAAATTAGCATCAGAATTATCAAACACACCTGCGTTTCCAGCGTCCTGAACTCTCACTTTAATGGTGTTACCAATAATATCCGGAATGCTCCAATCGCAGCTATAGGCTTGAAGAGATACTGTCACACCTGAACAACCCGGCACCGAGTTACTAAATGTTGATCCGTTAGTGGAATAAAAAAGATCAACGTTACCAATCGGACCAAAAACAGTTCCTGTAATACTAATGGTATCACCGACAGATATTACCTCAGTACCATTCGGATAGGTGATTTGAACACGACCCTTAACCGTAAATACATCTGTGGAGTCATCGACGACTGTTGCATCAGCATCATCGATCACGCGAATCTTAACAGTGGTGCTTGTCATCCCCGCGATATCTGGAATTTGCCAATCATAGGTATAGGGCCCATTACCCGCGCCGCTAATATCAATATTTTGTGTCGTACTATCATCGCCTGTTGTTGCGTCAATTAAGTTAACAAAGGGACCTGCATCACCATTTGTCGAATATAAAAGATCGACTGCTAAAATGTCGCCTTTTTTGGTCCACGTAATGTCTTGGTTCGTTCCAATTTCCCAAGATTCCGCTCCATCAGGATCTGTCAAATCAACATCACCACGAATTTTAAACCCAGTACCTGTTACAAGACTCGCCGCGTCATTAGGGTCAGACAATCTTACTTGCGCGTTTAATCCTAACTCCGTACCAAGCAACCAGTTTTCAGCACCATCATTACTCACAATGCCGTCATTCGGCGTTCCAAAGGTTTCAGGAAGCAACTGCCACCCGCCACCATTACCGACATTATATTCAACTTTAACAGTTCCCGGCACACCTGGCTGAGGCGTCGTCCACTGAATCTCATTCGATGTTTCCGCGACCCAAATATGACCTGTAAGCGGTTGAACAATTGAAAAATTAGCAATTAATGAAGAATTTGAATCGGCCGTGTCGGTAACAACTGGATCAGCCGCGTCCGTAACTTTAATTCTCAAATCATCTTTCACAATAACTGCAGCTGCCGGAATAGACCAATCATAACTCTGTCCGCCAGGAGTTCCTGTTACATAAGCGGGATCAATCGTCGTCCAAACCCCTCCTCCATTGGTCGAATATTCAATCTTAATGGTTGGCACAGATCCCGTTTGATTCCAGAGAATTTGATTTCCACTTGTATTCACTTTCCATGCAACACCTGTTGTATCATCAGGCTGTGTCATCACAAGGGCACCCTTGATTTTAAAGAAACCTACTGAAGACGCGGTTACCTTCCATGGATCCGTGGAAGGCTCTGTTGTAATTCTTACTTTTGAATCTAATGTCGGCCCTATTTCATCCGGAACCGTCCAGCTAAAACTTCCATCATTTGTAACAATACCATCATTGGTCGTGCCTTCGGCTTCAAGAATTGGATTATAGTTTCCACCATTATCCGTTGTGTATTCAATCAAAACATTATTTATATTGTCACCAATAGAAGTCCATTCGATGTCATGAGAACTTCCCACTACCCATTCGTCCGATGCCGTTGGACTTGTTACCTGTAAGAAGGGTTTAACTGTGAAAGATGTTGTGGTATCCGTAACTGCCGCGTTATCCGCGTCTGTGATTCTCACCATCGCCTGATTGGTCGCGACAACATCCAACGCATCTAACATTGTATTATTGAGGACTAAACCAAACGGACCATCTTCAGGAGCAGTTGTCGTAATCTCATCCCAACTACTTCCATTATTCTTCGTATACTCCACCTTCACGTTGCCAAGATCACCTGCCGCTGTCCATTGAATCGTATAAGTTTGACCCAATGTGTATTCTGCTGCCGGTGCCTGAAGCGTTAAGCTACCAATAATCGTAAAGGCCGGTGAAATGACATCTGCTGTTAAATCTGTTCCTGAAAATCTGATCTCTACATTTGTTGAAATGATAGCGGCTGTCGGCACTGCCCATGCTAAAGTATTTCCATTTGCTAAAGGCGATGCCACATTTGGACTAATCTGTGTCCATGTTCCACTATCAACTCTGTAATGAACCGCTGAGTTTCCAATTGTTCCGATTCTGTTCCACGCAATATTCGGGGTTGTTCCGGCTACCCATGTTGTCACGCCATCCGGTGCTGTGATTACGATATTTCCCTTAATCGCGAATACCGCGTCGGAATCATCTTTCACTGCCGCGTTATCCGCGTCTCTTACCTGCACGAGTACATTTGTTCCAATCGCATCCGGTACTTGCCACTGACATGTAAATGCATAGCCTGTTACCGTAATGTCTCCACCATTCTCACCGCATGATCCCGCCCCATCATCAGGCATTGCGTTCCATAAGGATCCGCCATTGGTGGAATAAAATAAGTTCACCGCTGTTATCGGCCCTGTCACCGTTCCATCCACTGTTTCGAAATCAGCTACCGTAATATCTGATCCGCCATTTGGATTACTTAGGGTTACACTACCTCTGGTCTCAAATATATTATTCGAATCATCCAATACATTCGTAGGATCAGCATTATCCACTACTCGAATCTTCGCGGTCGTTGACGTATATCCCGCCACATCCGGAACTTCCCAGTT
>CALOAV010000058.1:0-103579 GCA_942491425.1 uncultured Cytophagales bacterium | reverse complement strand
TGTCAATTTGATAAATATCCCCGGTGAAGATAATCTTGGTATTTTCTCCGGCACGGGTAATGATGGTCTTCACCTCGTGCGGCGTTAAATTCTGTGCTTCATCTACGATAAAGCAGATATTGGAAAGACTCCTTCCGCGGATATAGGCCAATGGAGTAATTACCAATTTCTCCATGTTCACCATTTCTGAAATCTTGGAGAATTCTTTATCGGTTTCAGTATACTGGTTCTGAATGAATTTTAGATTATCCCAGAGGGGTTCCATGTAGGGATTGATTTTTGACTTGATGTCACCTGGTAAAAATCCAATATCCTTATTGCTGAGGGGTACGATCGGGCGTGCCAAATAGATTTGTTTGAATTCTCTTTTTTGCTCCAGTGCGGCGGCCAATGCAATTAACGTTTTACCGGTACCCGCTACCCCCTGGATAGAGACCAGTTTGATTTCAGGCCTCATAATGGCATGCATAGCAAAAGTTTGCTCGGCATTCCGCGCTTTTATTCCGTAGACAGCTCGTTTTTCAACGTGCTCAATCATTCCATTCAGCGGATTAAAAAATCCGAGTGCTGATTTTTTACCGCTGCGGCAGATGTAGTAATGGTTTTTTACTGGTTCAACTTTTCCGAGCAAATCAGCCGGTACACAATATCCTTTTTCGTACAGCAGGTCGATCATATCCGACGCTACATTTTCGATTATGGTTTTTCCGGAATAAAGGGAAGAGATATTCTGGACTTTGCCCGTAGTATAGTCTTCCGCCATGAGCCCGAGAGCCTTGGCTTTCAGCCGCAGGTTTACATCCTTCGAAACGAGAATGACCTTTTTACCTTTTGATTCCTGCTGCAGTTGCAGTGCCGAGTTCAGGATTTGGTGATCAGGTTTGTTTTCATTGAATACTTTATTGGCATCAACCGAACTACTGGTGTTCATCAAAACCCGGAAGTGTCCCTTGGATTTTCCATTCAGCGGATTCCAGTCATGGAGCATATGACCCTTCGCTAATTTGTCTATTAGCCGAATGAACTCACGTGCTTCGAAATTTTTGGTATCGTTCCCTTTTTTGAAATTATCCAGCTCCTCTAAAACCGTTATCGGTATACCGATATCGTGTTCAGCAAAATTGAGGATGGAGTTGTGTTCATAAATGATGACAGATGTATCGAGTACAAAGATCTTCTTTTCCTTCTTAGTCGTCTTGGACATGCTTCACAAAGAACTTGGTTTTCGAAATGTAGTAAAAGCATTCGAAAAGCCATCGATTCACATGATTATTTTTTTTATATTCGAAAGAGAATAATAATCTACTCCCGGTTGTGGAGTTATCGCCAATACATTCGCGAGTACCAATAAAATTAATTTTCGGGAAGAATGGAATCGATTGAGGTTGGCTATTTTCATAAACTCCTGGAGCGTGATAGCGGAATTTTTATCAAGGTATTGCATTAATAGTTGCTCTTCATCTCCATACCTGAATTTTATGTCCTTCTTTTTTCCTTTCCGTCTAAGAATTTCATGTAGCTCCCGTGAGACTTTAATACTTTTATCGAGTACGCGTATAAATGCAGACTTTCCGGATTCACTAACAAATTGATATGGCTTTTTATCGCCCTCGGGGATCTCATAAAGCAATATCTTTTTTTTATCGTTGAGGTCAATAAATTTCTCAGTAAACCGAAGCTTCGGTTTGCATTTTAAAATGGAATTCTGAATTACATGGGATTCGCCTTCTGCATTTTTTAAACCGGTAAGATGGCCGTCATCATTAACACCAACGAGGAGGGTACCCCCCGATGCATTGGCAAAGGCAATCATTTCCTGTACAATCTTATCAGGAAATGTCGCTTTTGTCTTGAATTCAAGATGCTGTCCCTCGCCGGCAGAAATCAACTTTTTTAAAGACCTGATTTCGGAACTAAATGGCTCCACCCCGGGAGATCTCTTCATCGTCTTCGCCTTCATCATTTGAAAGTGTAAACATACTGCTCAGAAGATCTTTAAATTGAAGTCCAGACGTTAAAGTATGTTTGCTGATCATACTGTATTCAGCAAGACCATACAACGCAAACTCCATTAGAAACAATTGTAGTTCGCTACTAGCCGTGGGTTGATACTCTTTTAAAAGGTTACTTAATCCCGGAACCACACGGACTTGTTTTTCAAATGCCTGTTGATCCATATCATGAAACAAATCCAGCGTGTGCCCGTTACCAAACCATTCTGAAATTTTCTTGTATGGATTTTTGTCTTTTTGTTTCCGGACTTTATCCGGGTCCGGGAAGTAAGAAACAAACAGGGTGCGGATTGCTTTGCCGATCAGGTTTTGGGCAACGATGCCAGGCCCCTCCTGCTCACCTTCGTAAACTAATTCAACTTTACCAGTAATCGCCGGAACAACGCCAATGAAATCGGTAACCCGGATGGTTCCCTTTTTTTCATTGTTCAGTAAGGCGCGTCGCTCGGCAGCGGCAACCAGGTTTTCCAACGCGGAAATAGTCAGCCTGGCCGACACACCACTTTTTGCATCTACAAACTCACTTTTACGGGCCTCGACCGCGATCTGTTCAATCAGATCTTTTGCAATTTCCAACACGGTAATCGATTCCTTTTGAGCAGGTTTTAGCTTAGCTTCCTGCGTGGTAATCTCTTTCCCAATGGCGATGGTTTTAGGATAATGGGTAATAATCTGGCTGTCGATACGGTCTTTCAGGGGTGTCACAATACTTCCCCGGTTAGTATAGTCTTCGGGATTAGCGGTGAAGACAAATTGAATTTCTAGCGGCAGCCGAATTTTAAAGCCCCGTATTTGAACATCACCCTCCTGCAGGATATTAAATAACGCGACCTGGATTCTGGCTTGTAAATCAGGGAGTTCATTAATTACAAAAATGCATCGATGTGATCGCGGGATTAAGCCGAAATGGATAACCCGTTCATCAGAATACGGAAGTTTCAAGGTAGCGGCTTTAATGGGATCGACATCGCCAATCAAATCTGCAATGGAGACGTCAGGTGTGGCCAGTTTCTCTGTATACCGTTCTGATCGGTGAAGCCATTGAATTGGTGTTGCTTCACCCAGTTCATTTACCTTGTCTTTACCGAAGCGGGAAATCGGTGTCAATGGATCATCATTTAATTCTGATCCTTCGATAAAGGGGATATACTCATCCAGCAGATTCACCATTAAACGCGCCAGTCTGGTTTTTGCCTGCCCGCGTAATCCCAGCAAATTGATATTATGGCCAGCGAGGATTGCACGTTCCAAATCTGGAATGACCGTCTCTTCATAGCCATGAATCCCGTCAAAAACGGATTCCTTATTCTTAAGTTTGGTAATCAGGTTTTCACGCAACTCATCCTTAATGGATCTGGACTGATATCCTGCCGCTTTTAATTCACCTCTTGTTTTTATTTTGGTATGATCCATTCTATCGTTTATAAATTCTTTCTTCTGTTCTTTTTAAAATCTTCAAATACAAGGTGCCCCAAACCCTGTAGACTACTATAATACGCATTTCCATTGTTGGCTTTAGTAAACTCCCGAACAAATGCCTTTAAATAGGGATCCGTAGCAATCATAAAGGTAGTTACCGGAATAGAAATTTTTCTAAGCTGCCCCGCCAGGTTCAGCGTTTTGGCAAGGATAACCCGATCTAACCCAAATGCATTTTTATAATACTTGATTCCTTGTTTGATGCAGGTGGGTTTCCCATCCGTGATCATAAAAATTTGTTTGTTGGGATTTTTCCTTCTGCGTAATAAATCCATCGCCAGTTCAAGGCCGGCAACGGTATTGGTATGATAGGGGCCTACCTTTAGGTAGGGAAGATCTTTTATTTCGATTTGCCAGGCATCATTCCCAAAAACAATAACATCCAGGGTGTCTTTGGGATATTTTTTTAGAATCAATTCGGACAATGCCATTGCCACTTTTTTGGCAGGTGTGATGCGATCTTCTCCATACAAAATCATGGAGTGCGAAATATCAATCATTAAAACCGTAGAAGTCTGCGTTTTGAATTCCGTTTCCATGACTTCCAAATCCTGTTCGGTCATGAAAAAATTTTCAACACCATGATTGATTTGTGCATTTCTCAGCGAATCGGTCATTGAGATTTGTTCCAGCATATCTCCAAACTCGTACGAGCGGCGGTCGGCAGTTTGTTCGTCTCCGTTACCTGAATGGACAGAATTATGGTCACCTTTCCGTGATTTTTTTAGTTTCCCAAAGATTTCTTCAAGCGCAGATGTTCGCAAACGTTGTTCGCTTTTGGTACTGAGCGTAAATTCGCCTCCCGGTGTTTTTTCGGTGATGTATCCTTCCTTCTTTAGCTGATCTACAAAGTCCCCAATTCCCAGGTTGCCATTGGTCAGGTTGTACTGTTTGTCAACTTCTGTTAACCATTGTAGCGCTTCATTCACGTCTCCAGAAGTGATCAACAAAAGCTCCATGAAAATTTTAAGAAGCCGATCAAAGTCGCTTTTTGAGTCCTCAGGGGGTGGGGTATACTTTGTAAATCGATATCCAAGCATGCTATTCGCTCTCCTTTTGCTATTAACCCCGAATTCAACCATTCGGTTTAAATCAGGAAAATTTATTTTGTGTAAATATTGAGCCTATGTAAGGAATGGGGAATATACTGCAAATTTTGTTCAACGAATGAAACTACATTTGAACTACCAAATACGTACAACCAAATAAAATTATGAAAAAATCAATATTGGTTTTAATCCTTCTGGGTGGTTTATTGGCTTCATGCTCAAGTTACACGTGTGCTACCTACGCAAAGAAGCCTAAGCCGCAACAAGAATCTTCTTCGCGGATTTAAGATTCGGCAGTCTTCTTTTTAGGGGTACTGCGAAAAATGTAATCCCAAAAGGGCGAACTTACTCCGTATAAGATATGCTCATCTTCTTTATAATGGTGAATACTATGGTTGATCCAAAGCACCTTCAAGAAATTCCTGGGAGGCTGGTAAGCATGGACCATGTAGTGAATGGTCAGGTAAAAAGAGTAACCGGTAATAAATCCGGGAAGAAATGAAAATGTATAATCGCCCATCATCACCTGAAATAACAGTAGCAGAATGGTGGCGATAGTAATGCTCACCAAGGGCGGCATTGCTAACCTTTCCTTGTCTCTGGGAAATTCATGGTGAACGCCATGAATAATATACTGAATTTTTTCACGCAGTTGATTATAGGTAGACATGTGAAAAATAAATCGGTGCATCAGGTATTCAAATAGCGTAAAGGCGATAAACCCGAGAATAAACAAGCCAATCGTCATACTGATCGTGATGCTTGTTTGTGTGACACTCCAGTACAGCAAACCTGCTGCATAGCATCCGAAAATTACCAATGGTACAGAAATATGAGTTCTGGTAAGTTTTTCCAAAAGGGGACTTTCGAAAAGTCTTTTACTGCCTTTATTTTTTGGTTGGTATGCCTGTGCCATTCGTTAGGTAAAATCGATACCTAAATTTCTTAAAAAAAATACTATAAGGCAACTGCTCACCCGCTTTAGAGTACCGCACCAATTTTTACAGAATCGATTACTTTCTGGTAGTACGATTCATATAACGGCAGAATCTTTTCGATGTCAAATTCTTTTGCCCGTGCCAAAGCATTTGCTTTAAAGGTTGGTAAATTATTTTTATCCAGTATAAATAGTGCTTTTCTAGTCATGTCCTCAATGTCACCGACGTTACTTAGGAATCCCGTGACCCCTTGAATATTCAATTCGGGTACACCACCTACATTTGATGAAATCACAGGTACCTCACAGGCCATTGCTTCTAACGCAGCAAGTCCGAAGCTCTCCTTCTCGGAAGGCATCAGGAACAAATCCGCTACCGACAACACTTCTTCTACCGCTTCCAATTTCCCCAGAAAACGAATGTCATCACAAATGTTTAGTTCCCGACAAAGTGCTTCGGTGTGATTCCGCTCTGGTCCGTCTCCGATCATTAGTAATTTTGAAGGCACCTCTTTACGAATATTCGCAAAGATGTTTACTACATCCTGTACACGCTTGACCTTGCGAAAGTTTGAAATGTGGACGATTAACATTTCATCATTCGGACAAATGGCTTTTTTAAAATGATCCTTCTTTTGCTTTTTGAATTTTTGTAAATCAATAAAGTTTGGGATCACCTCAATTTCCTTAATGATATTAAATGATTTGTAGGTTTCCTTTTTGAGATCTTCCGATACGGCGGTAATACCATCCGATTGATTGATGCTAAAGGTTACAACGGGTTCGTAGGAAGCATCCTTCCCTACCAGGGTAATATCGGTTCCGTGCAGCGTAGTGACTACCGGCATACTAATCCCTTGTTCCTGTAAGATTTCTTTAGCCATGTGTGCGGCAGAAGCATGCGGAATCGCATAATGAACATGCATCAGGTCAAGTCCTTCATTTTTTACCACACTTACCATCTTACTGGCAAGGGCAGTTTCATAAGGAGGATATTCAAACAACGGATAGGTATGAAAGTCTACCTCATGGTAGAATAAATTTTCATTCAGAAAATCTAGCCTGCTCGGCTGCGAATAGGTAATGAAATGAATATTATGCCCTTTTTTTGCTAATCCTTTTCCCAATTCTGTTGCCACAACTCCACTCCCGCCAAATGTCGGGTAACACACGATACCAATTTTCATCTCTTTCTGGTTTTAAAATAGCAAACCCATGGAATCCTCTGGTTTTAAATCCTTTAGATAGTCATATGTCCGCCATCAATTAAGTTTGGTTATTATAGATTTTAATTACAGTCATCCGAAGCCCCTCCATATTGAGTATAACTAAATATGGACTGGTAGATCGTATCCTGTATCCGAGAACGGATATTCTCACTAATTAGTTTATTATTATTCATATCCGGATGTACCCGATTGGAGAGAAAAATATAGACTAAATCAAATTCCGGATCAACCCAAATGCAAGTACCGGTAAATCCGGTATGACCAAAGGTTTGAGGGGAGGCATAAATGGAGGTTGGGCTTGCCCAGGTACTTTGTACGGGTTTATCCCATCCTAATCCCCGACGACTGGATTCATACTGTTTTTGCGTGAAAAGGGCCACTGTTTCAGGTTTATAGTACTGATAGCCCCCATACTCCCCTTTTTGCAGGAGCATTTGGCCAATTTTGGCCATATCATTGGCAGTACCAAATAAACCCGCATGCCCGGCAACACCCCCGTGCATAGCAGCGCCCTGATCGTGAACGTATCCGGTCAGCAAACTTTTCCGAAACAGCGTATCATACTCGGTAGGAGCTATTTGATTTTTCGGAAATTTTCTGAGCGGTAAATATCCCATGTGAGATGCACCCAATGGTTCGTATAGATTTTGGTCCAAAAAATCTTCCATTGGCTGATTGAATTTCTTTTCTGCCAAATGATGTAGAATATAAAATCCCATATCACTGTAGCGATAATCATAGGGTGTCCGTTTAGGTTTCTCCCGAATTTTCGAATGGATAATCCATTGCCAGAGGCTGTCCTTCATCACTTTAGTAGCATACAATTTGTCAGCCACTTCCCATGGATATTTTTCATTCTTTTCAGTGCTGTAATATTCGGGCATAAAGACTGAGTCCTTTAACGTTTGTATCCAGAAGGGCAGGTACGGCCACAATCCAGCCTGGTGGGTAAGGATATCCTTTAAGGTGAAGTCTTTTTTATTTGATTTTTTAAGTTCTGGTAAATAATAGGATGCTTTTTTGTAGACATCGATTTGATTTCGATCAGCTAAAAACATAATCGATTGAAGTGTGGCCAGTGTCTTTGTTATCGAAGCAAGATCATAGAGTGTCTCATCGTTAACAGGAATTTTATTTTCAAAAGTCTGCCATCCAAACGCCTTATCATAAATAACCTTTCCATTCTTGGCCACCAGAACATAGCAACCTGGTGTCGCTCGTGAGTGAATTCCTTCGTATGCAATATCCCGGATTTTCGAAAGTACATTGCTATCCACACCAACATCTTCTGGTAAGGAATACGATAAACGATTTAATGATGCTGTATTTATCCCAGCACCCAGGGGTAGTGAGTTTGAAAGACTAATGGGAAGTTTGCCGGAAGCTTCAATTGCACCGAACAAAATTTGTGGAAGGATTTTTGGGACTGAGAATTCTGTTGAATGACCGAGGATAAGCGTGGGAAAAGTTTCAAAGGCAACCATTGATTCATTAGCGCCGAATGAGCAGATGATCACTTCGGATGTTTTTTGCAGATTCTTCAGGAAAGGTATCAGGTGTTGTTGCCATAGCTGTTCCTGTGGAAATATCCCGACCAGGATTACATCTTTATTTTGAAGATCCTTTTTCACCAGTGAAGTATCACCAGGAATCTGAATCGATAAAGATTTTGATCCTGCATACCGTGAAACATAGCGACTAAACTCATTTACCCTTTCGCTTCCAATGGAAAGAGTAGCAAAAGTTTTATTTTCCAGTGCTTTGATTGGAAGCAGTTGATGATCATTTTTTAAAAGGGTAATCGCATTGGTCATTAACTTTTGTCTCAGGACAAAAGCTTCCGGTTGATTTATATTTTGAATCAGGTTATCCGTCTCAATTGTCTGGGCCGCGGCTAGACCGGCATCATATTTTGCGGCTAATATTTTTTTTACACTTTCCTCCAGTTGGTCTTTTAAGTCTTTGTTACGATTAACCTCCCGTTTAATTTTCTTAATGGCCGGCCCAACGTTTTCGGGGAACATGAGGACATCATTTCCTGCCTGAAAAGCAAATAACTCAGCTTCTCCTTCACGGTATTTTTGAGTGGTCTCACGCATATCGGGCACGTTTGCAAAAATCAACCCCTGATAGTGTAATTGTTTTTTTATCCAATCGCCGGTAAAAAGGGAGGTAAGCGTGGATGTTGAATAGGGGTTTCGTTTAACCATTTTTTTATTCTCATAAAATAATGGGAAGTCAACGGTTGCTGGGATTACACCGGTTATCGCATTATTGAAAAGTTGTGCATACGGGTAAACTTCTGTGGAGTCCATCTGATGTTTAAGAATGGGAAAACCTTTTTCCATCCCCTGAACGGTAATTCCCTTTACAGGAAAATTTTTAGCACAGGCAAGTACATTTGCATTTTGTAGTCCGCGCATGTAGGCGACGGATTTATTGGCCACATTTACTTTATCATTTCCGAAGGATCGATTTATGGTATCAGCACTGACGGATCTGGATAAGGTGGGTAAAGGTGCAAAGTTCAGATTTAATCCAATGGCTTTCATTTGTCTGCCGATTTCACTTCCCATTTCGTAAATGAGGCCATCATTGGTTATTGAGCCCAGAATGAGGGCCTTGGGAAACAGCATCGTACTATCTAATGTTTTTCCAACATCCCACTCCGCATCGATACCGGTAATTAATGGAATTTTTGCGCGTTTTTGTAGTTGGTTAATCAGCTTCGCCGTACCCACCGGCCCTCCATCCGTTAAAATAATGCCGCCGATATCGTGACTTTTTATTAAAATTTTGATTTTATCGATAGCCTCTGCATCAGTAGGAGATACCGGCACCATCATCAATTGTCCGATTTTCTCCTCTGTGTTTAAGGTCTGAAAAACGCTATCAACCCACTGGCTTTTATTAAGTTGCCCGAAAGACAATGAATAAAAGCAGATTTGAAAAAAAATACTGAAAACAACTTTTTTCAACATCGGGATGTTAGGTTTTTGTAATTAACATTATATAAGGGCATTTTTGTGTGCCTCAAGTTATAAAAATCAATTCAGTTTAGTAGTTGCAATGAAAATTCCATCCGTTTTTACAAAAGCACCGTCTCACAAAAAGTTCAGTTTTACCCCCCGGTATTTTGATGATCAGGAAGAACAGCGAAAAGAGCGGGAGGAGCGAATAAAAAAGGAACTTAAGAAGGAGGATGGAAAAGAGGTTAAAATTGACCCGGGATACCGCACCCGGATTGCCGGCTCCTTTCGCTCTACAAAAAAGACGATTACTCCCCGGGTTGATCAATCTGTCAATATTCTGCGCCTGGTCATCCTGCTGGTTTTAGTCCTGTTCCTGATTGCCTATTTACAATTTGGAAATGATGTTGTGTATGGCTTAGTTGTAATCGTTCCGCTTTATCTTTACGTAAGATTGAGGAACGCAAAGCGCAGCTAATCCAATTTCGAAACACAAGTTTAAAAATGTCCGATATTATTCAGCTTTTACCCGATTCTATTGCCAATCAAATTGCTGCGGGTGAGGTTGTACAGCGTCCGGCATCCGCTGTAAAAGAATTACTGGAAAATGCTATCGATGCCCAGGCAACACACATTACCCTCCTTATAAAGGATGCCGGGAAGTCTCTATTACAAGTGATTGATAATGGAAGTGGAATGTCGGAGACGGATGCCCGGCTAAGTATTGAGCGGCATGCTACCTCCAAAATCAGAAAAGCGGAAGACCTGTTTACTTTACGGACGATGGGATTTCGCGGTGAGGCATTAGCCTCTATTGCTGCAATCGCCCAGGTAGAAATGAAAACCCGGTTGGAAAATCAGGAACTTGGAACATTGCTGGTAGTAGAAGGGTCAGAGGTAAAGAAGCAGGAACTGGTGGCCTGTGAAGGCGGAACCAACATTTGCGTCAAAAATTTATTTTACAATATACCGGCACGAAGGAATTTTTTGAAATCCAATTCTGTAGAATTCCGTCACATTATGGATGAGTTTCAACGGGTGGCGCTAGCCCATCCTGAAATCGCGTTCACATTTATGAATGGTGACGTGATGGAATTTGACCTCCCTGCATCCAAACTGAGTCAGCGCATTGTATCCATCTTTGGAAAAAACTATCAGCAGCAACTAGCACCGTGTTCTGAGGAAACGGAACGGATTCGTATTACCGGATACATCGGCAAGCCTGAATCTGCGAAACGTACACGCGGTGAGCAATTCCTCTTTGTAAACCAAAGGTTTATTAAAAGCAATTATCTCAATCATGCCATTTCGGGTGCATACACGGGGTTGTTACCGGAAGGGAGTTTTCCTTTTTATGTTCTTTATATCGAAATCGATCCCCGGCATATCGATGTGAATGTGCATCCTACCAAGACGGAAATTAAATTTGATGATGAACGCTCCATCTATGGAATTGTATTGGCGGCGGTTCGGCAGGCATTGGGAGCCCATAGTTTAATGCCGGCATTGGATTTTCAGGCAGATGTGAATATTGTATCCAAATTGAAGCAATCGTCTGGTGATGATTACTTTGACGAGCGCTTTCAACGCTCCAACCTGCAAAACTGGGAGAAGTTAATGGAAGGAAACCTGGATTCACGAATGCGTGATGGTTCGAATCCTGTGCACTCCATTCGGTTCGACAGCCGGGTAAACCAGGCAGAAGAGGAGGAGATACAGCCGGCTGAAAAAGTGTTGTCGCAATTGTTTGACCGGTACATTCTCAAACAGGTACGTTCGGGAATGATGATTGTGGACCAACAACTCGCGCATGAACGGATCTTATTTGAACGTTACCTCAATCAATTGCGAAATAAGCATGGTGAAAGTCAGCAATGCCTGTTCCCGCAAACGATCGTCTTTTCTCCAGCCGATTTTGCAATGGTAATGGAGATGGAGCAGGAAATCCATGCGCTGGGATTCCGGTTGGAAGAATTCGGTAAGAATACACTTGTGGTAAATGGGATTCCTGCCAATCTGCCGGGTGGACGGGAAAAGGAGCTCGTAGAGGGGCTGATTGAACAATTTAAGAGCAACCAAAAGTAATTAGCGGTTCCGATACAGGAAAATCTGGCAAGGGCCCTCGCAAAACGAAGTGCCAACAAAAGTGGAAAGCGGCTGGCACTCGAAGAAATGCATGCCTTGCTGGGATCGCTCTTTGCCTGTAAAAGCCCCAATTATTCACCCGATGGTAAACCAACTTTCTTTATTTTTGAGCTGAGTAAAATTGAAAGTTATTTTAACCGTCTATAGTAAAAAGACGTTACATCCTTTGAAAGTTTAAAGATTAATCCATGCTGAGACTTACCCCGGTAGTAAAGAATATTGTCATCATCAATGTAATTGTATTTATCGCCCAGAAATTTTCTCCCATGGTTGACATCAGCGGATGTTTCAATTATCCCCCGGGTGTCCGCTTTGATGATGCGATTACCGCCTACCTGGCATTATTTAATGTTTCAACAGCATGTTTTAAGCCGTATCAATTATTTACCTACATGTTCGTACATGGGGGCTTATTTCATATTTTTTTCAACATGCTGGCGTTAAGTTTTCTGGGACCCATGCTGGAATCGTTTTGGGGTCCTAAACGGTTTTTGTTGTTCTATCTGATTACGGGGATAGGAGCAGGCGGATTTAGTATTCTGATTGATTACTTCTTTGGCGTTGGAAGTTTCCATAGTATGGTCGGGGCATCCGGAGCGGTCTATGGAGTGCTGACGGCCTTTGGTGTGTTGTTTCCTAATCTGGAGTTGATGTTATTATTTCCGCCCATTCCAATTAAGGCAAAGTATTTGGTGATGATTCTGGGAGGGATTGCTATTTATTCTGGATTTACTGCAAATCCGAACGACAACACGGCACACTTTGCGCATTTAGGCGGAATTGTTGTGGCTATCATTTTGTTGCAGTTTTGGCGCGGAAGAGGAAATTAGAAATGTATGCTTGACGAGTTTAAAAACGCTTTTAATAAACCCCGGAATGCACACGTGCAACTGATCATCATCAATGTGGTGATTTTTGTTGTGTTTGCTGTGCTTATGGTTTTCTCTACGTTTTTAAAAACCGACAACATCTTTCAGGTGATTCATAATCAGTTTATGATCCCTGCCGGTTTTACTGAATTTCTTAGCCGGCCGTGGACCATCATCACCTATGCTTTTATGCACGACCTCAGTGATATCTGGCATATTGTTTTCAATATGCTGGTGTTGTACTGGTTTGGAAGGTTGTTTGTTGAGTATTTGGGTAGCGATAAATTTATTGCAGTGTATGTGTTGGGTGCTATTTTTGGAGCTACTGCTTTCCTTTTGGCTTACAATACCATCCCGGTATTTGTTCAGCAAGTGAGTACAGGCGGAGGAGGTATGGTCGGCGCCTCTGCTGCCGTAGATGCGGTGGTGGTTGCTGCGGCTACCCTGCTACCGAATTATACATTTCATTTGCTGCTGCTGGGACCAGTACGAATCAAATACATTGCGATGGTTACAGTGTTCCTCTCTTTTTTAGGAACCGTGGGATCCAATGCAGGTGGAAATTTTGCACACCTCGGGGGTGCACTGATTGGTTTCATCTATATACGGCAGCTACAAGCTGGCGTTAATTGGGGTGCATGGGTAACCGCAACACTTGATTGGATTAAAGGGTTATTCGAGAGCAAGCCGAAAGTAAAAGTAAGCTACCGGAAAGCTGATGAACCAAAGACAAAGACATCGGCGAGCAATAAAACAAAAGCCAGCCAGGAAGAAATTGATGCCATTCTGGATAAGATCTCCGATCATGGATATGATAGCCTGTCAAAAACAGAGAAGGAAAAACTTTTTAATGCAAGCAAGAAGTGAGTTAGGTATTGGGTGTTTGGTTTTAGGTGTTAGCACTTACCAATACCTAAAACCGAACACCCCAATTATAGGATCGGACTGAAAAAATGGGATTTCGATGAATGGTTGTGATATTTGAATTGGAGCAGGCTGAATGAATAGGGTTGGGCTTTAGCCCAATCAAAAGATGTTTTAAAAATCTGGCTTTAGCCGAATTTATTAGAACCGTTAGTCAAATAATGAAATTTATCAAGAATAAGGAGAAACAGTATCATTCAGGAGTATTCAAACTATAATTTCATATTAATGAAGATGATTTGGCTAAAGCCAATTTACCTACTGAAATTACCGCTGGATAAATCCAGCGGCAACTCAAAATCCAGTATCAATCAAAATCTAACAATAAAACCCTTCTCCTCAAACTGTTCCTCTGTGTGTACCTGCCGATATTATTCATTTTAGTTGAGATGACAAAATAGGACTTATACCTAATACCTAACTCCCAATCCCCAATCTTCAAATCAATAAATCCTCAAATCATCTCGGTGTATTATTCATAAAAAAATTATCCAATGCCTTCACCAACTCATCAGCGGTAAGTGTATACATATACCTACTATTACGTTCGTTGAATTTGGTGAGAATATCATAGTATCCTTTTTCAGAAAGATTATATTTTTTCATCAATGCCTGCATGACCTCGGGGTCACTGACCACACTTGTGTACGTGGATACCCTTTCGTTTTCTTCCCGCAGTTTCTCTGCTTTTCTCTTTTCTCCTTCACCTTTCGAAAAAATAGAAAGCGGAATATTGGCTCCGGGGCCAAACGTAGGTACGCTTCCGGGTGGGCTGTTCGCGGGATTATAGGTATTGTTTTGCCAGATTCTCTTCTTCTCCAGTTCGGGTACAGGAATATCGATCGTGCCATTAACGACTACCTGGTTGAGGAGCGTGGATTCTTCTGCTAGCCTGACGATGGATTCGTACCGAAGCTCTGCTACAGAATATTGGGCGGCTTTGAACCCTACCAATGTGAATTGCAGTGTATCCGTGGGTTCGACTACTAATATAAAATTCCCTTTCGCATCGGTGAAGGTGCCACGCTGTGAGTTTTTAATGGAGACATGCACATCGGGCAGGGAAATAAAACTAGCGGAGTCTACGACAATTCCTTTCATAACTTTTTGGCCATAACCGGTCGTGCTGATTAGTAGCAATGTTAAAATGAAAATAAGCGATTTAAAACTGGTCACGATAGTTGGATGTTTAACATCCCGAAAAGGTTCTAACAATTTTGATGACCATTGAATACATCCGGAATAGGCGACATTAATTCTTATTGGCCAGCTGCCCACATGCAGCATCGATATCTTTACCCCGGCTCACGCGAATGCGAGCAACAACACCATTATTTTCAAGTAGTTGTTGATACATCTGTACGGCCTGTTCGCTGGCTTGTTGAAACATCCCGGAATCAATCGGATTATATTGAATAAGATTTACTTTACTGGGAATAACCTTTGCGAATCTTAGCAACGCCTGAGCATCCTCCAGCTTATCATTAATCCCATCCCAAACAACGTATTCATAGGTTACTCTTCTTTTTGTTTTTTTGTACCAATAGCGTAAGGCTTCCGCTAACTCATCCAACGGATTTGAATTGGTGATCGGCATAAACGTTGCGCGTTTATCATTGATCGCACTATGCAATGAAACGGCGAGGTTGAACTTCACTTCATCATCAGCCATTTTGACAATCATCTTGGCAACACCAACAGTAGATAGTGTAATCCGCTTCGAGGCCATATTCAACCCTTGCGGAGAAGTGATTTTGTCGATGGCTTCCATCACATTGGCATAATTCAACAGGGGTTCGCCCATACCCATAAACACGATATTGGTCAGTGGCCGGTTGAAAAATAATTCGCTCTGTTGTTTGATGGCGACTACCTGATCGTAGATTTCATCAGGATTTAAATTCCGTTGCCGTTTTAGTTGCGCGGTTGCACAAAATTTGCAATCCAGACTGCAACCAACCTGTGAAGAAACACAGGCAGTAATTCGTTTTTCTGTAGGAATCAAAACCGACTCGACGATGAGTCCATCATGAAGTTTTACTGCATTTTTAATGGTTCCATCCGAGCTCCTTTGCATGGTATCCACGCGAATGTGATTGATGGAAAAGTGATCTTTCAAGAGTTGCCGAACCTCAAGCGATAAATTGGTCATGGCATCAAAATCTTTCAATGATTTTTTCCAGAGCCATTCATGCACCTGGGAGGCACGAAAAGGTTTTTCATTGTGCTCCAGGAAAAATTCCTTTAACTCCTCCAATGAAAGTTTTCGAATGTCGCGCTTATCAGTACCTACCATTTGACAAAGGTACAAACATTGCGTTTCAGTTTGTATAGCTACCTTACTTTAACCGGACAAAAACCCTGGTTTCACAGGGGCGGGAAGCGTTGGAGTATATTAATGAATCGGACGAAAGTTGGTCAATCATGTAAGCCGCGCTGATGGTCTGTGATTTTTTATCAAGGATATACAAATTATCTCCATCGAATTTGAACATGAAGGACTTGTATTTGGATTTCTTTTTGGAGTTAATTGTATGCAGGTTTTCGGAACCACTGTTATTGTCTTTAAATTCAATGGTTAATGGAATATCACGATTTGACATTCCGTTCATGTCCAGTAAGAGTTCCTCTTCATCATCACTTTCCGGAGCAAGCTCGTCACTCATGCAATTACTTTGCTTGGTGAGCTGCCACGTTCCCACAATTGACTGGGAAAAGGTAGGGGAATAAAAAAGAACCAATGCTGCAAGAATCATGAATATCTTCATCGTTTCAATTTGTTTGGTCTGTATTCAAATTTAATCAAAATTAAGGCCAGGAATTAGTTGGTAAGGGTATTTGATCAGGCTATTTTTCGGTCAAACCTTAAATTTTATGAAAATAGCCGTCATTTTATTCCCACTCATTGCGGGATTCGCTTTCCAATCGTGCCATACCAAAAAGGATGGTAGTACCTTAAATGATAAAATAACCGCGGAACTCGCAAAAAATGATGGAATTTTTGCGGTTGCTTTTAAGGACATGACCACTGGCGAAACGCTGTTGATAAATGAAAGGGAACGGTTTCATGCGGCCAGTACAATGAAAACCCCCGTTCTAATAGAACTATACAAACAAGCGGCTGAAGGGAAGTTTTCTCTTTTGGACTCAGTGGTCGTGAAAAACGAATTCAAAAGTATTGTTGACGGTAGTACCTTTAGCCTCTCTCCGGAAGATGATAGCGATCAGGCACTGTATCATCTAATAGGGATGAAACGTACCATCGCAGAACTGGCGTATGATATGATTATTGTAAGTAGTAATCTCGCTACTAACATTGTAATTGAGCTGGTGGAGGCAAAGAATGTTACTCAAACCATGCGATCCATGGGGGCAATGGACATCGAAGTGTTGAGGGGGGTTGAAGATCAGAAAGCATATGATCAGGGACTTAGCAATACTACCACGGCCTATGATTTAATGATCATCTTTGAAAGTCTTTCAAAAGGGGAGGTTGTCAGTAAAGAAGCTGCGGATGAGATGATTAAGATATTACTTGATCAGCGATTTAATGACATTATTCCAGCTCAATTACCGAGCGAGGTTAAAGTAGCTCATAAGACCGGTTCCATCAGCGGTATTCATCACGACTCAGGGATTGTGATTTTGCCAGACGGCAGACAGTACGTTTTGGTATTGTTATCGAAGGAATTGACTGACTTCAATGCGGGTACGGAAGGCATGGCTACGGTATCTTCACTGATCTATTCATATATGATTGAAACCAACCAATTAAATAATTAGCAATTATTGTACAGTATGTTAGCCGTATTCATTTTGAAATGTGGTAGTTATTTCACCAATTTTCGCCCTTTATGAATTCTATGGAGAAGAAAAATGCAATTGTAATCACCGGAGGCTTTCTGGAAGTAAATAGTGCAAAAACCGCTCACGGTCTTATTCGGAGTACAGACCGATTCAACATCGTTGGTATCATTGATGAAAAGCATGCTGGCAAGGATGCTGGAACTGTACTGGATGGCAAACCGCGCGGGATTATGGTATACGGCACCATTCAGGATTTTGCTGCTCAATCTCCTCAGCCCGCAACTTACTGTATTGTAGGTGTTGCTACCAAGGGTGGTGTTATTCCGGAATCGATGCGTATGTTATTGACAACGGCTTTGGAACATGGGTATGGAATCGTGAATGGATTACATGAATATGTTTCTGATATTCCTGAGCTGGCCAATCTTGCCAAGGAAAAGGGCCTGGAGGTTATCGATGTCCGAAAGACCAAAAAATTCAAAGACCTGCATTTCTGGACCGGAAAAATAAAGGAAGTTAAATGTCCGAAGATTGCTGTGTTGGGAACGGATTGTGCGCTGGGAAAAAGAACAACAACACGGTTTTTGATGCAGGTGATGAGGGAAGCGGGGTATAAGGCGGAGATGATTTACACGGGACAAACCGGTTGGATGCAAGGCGCTAAGTATGGATTCGTTTTTGACTCCACGTTAAACGATTTTATTTCCGGTGAACTGGAGCATGCTGTTCATACTTGCTATAAAGAAACGAATCCCGATATTATTTTTATCGAAGGCCAGTCTTCCCTACGAAATCCTAGCGGACCTGCCGGAGCTGAGTGGATTATTTCTGCTGATGCGGATGCGGTGATCTTACAGCATAATCCTGCCCGGAAGCAGTACAAAGACATGGAATACTATCCGGCCTATATTGCCAGTCCGAAGGATGAAATTGAACTGATAAAAATTTATGGTGCCCCAACCCTGGCGCTAACGATGAATACTGCCAAGATGACCACTGATGAAGCACGCCAATATGCAAAGGAGTACGAAGCAGAACTAGATATTCCAGTAGTACTTCCGTTAGAAGATGGTTTTGATCGGATTGTACCGTTGTTGGAGGAGTTGATTAAAAAAGGAAAGGCATAAAATAGTTCACGCCTGCCTGCGCGAAGCTATGCTACACGAAGCGTTTCGCATAGTGAAGCCTCGGCATAGGCAGGCGAGGAACACAGAGGTTTTCGCAAAGAAACCGCAAAGCCTTTGCGCACTTCGTGTCTTCTTTGCGGTCTTTGCGAGAAATTAAAAAGAGAAAAAAATATGAAAATTAAAAACATTGAAGTCTGGTCGGCTGACCTGGGAAATACAAAACCTTATACCATTGCTTTTAAAACGGTGGATGAAGTGCGCAATGCCTTTGTTGAAATTACCCTGGAGAATGGCATCACCGGTCTGGGCTCCGGAAACCCCAGTGAATATGTAGTTGGTGAAAATCTCAATCAATGTTTGGAGGCATTGCAAGAAAACAACCTGGAATTTTTAATTGGTCGTGATATCCGATGCTTTCATCAGCTTACTTATGAAGTGTGGGAAAAATTTCCTAAAAACCCTTCCGCCCGTGCTGCATTGGACATTGCTTTGCATGATGTTTTTACAAAATACCTGGATATTCCTTTGGTGAAATTTCTGGGAAGAAAAATCAAAAGTATGCCCACTTCCAATACCATTGGAATTAAGAATGTAGAAGAAACTTTAAAAGAAGCGGAAGAATTCAAAAAAATGGGATTTACCATTTTAAAAGTGAAGTTGGGAAAGGATCTGGAGGAGGATATCGAACGTATGGCGAAGCTACGGGAGCAGTTTGGTGATTATTTTAAAATCCGGATTGATGCCAATCAGGGATACAATGTGGAACAGACTATAGATTTTTATGAACGTACAAAACAATATGATATTGAATTGATCGAGCAACCACTTCCTGCCAAAGCCATAGCTGAAATGAAAAGTTTACCCGATCAAATTAAAAAGATTGTAGCGGCAGATGAGTCATTGATCTCTCCAACCCATGCGATGGAATTGATAAAGCCACCATTTGCTTCCGGGATTTTTAATATTAAACTGATGAAATGTGGAGGAGTTAGTCAGGGATTGAAAATTGCGGACATCGCTCAATACGAAGGTGTGGATTTATTCTGGGGGTGCAATGATGAAAGTATAGTAAGCATTACTGCAGCATTGCATACAGCATTCTCTTCTTCTCAAACGAAATACATCGACCTGGATGGAAGTTTAGATTTGGCCCATGATATTGCTACCGGTGGATTTATTTTAAAAGATGGCGTGATGTCGTGTTCGGATAAACCGGGGTTGGGACTGGAACGGATACAGTAAATCAGCCTATAAGAAACATAAATTCGGGTATCACGAGACCATTAGCAATATCCTGACAAGCATTGACCGAACGCAAGCGGTTATTGGTTCCGTTGGCAATCAGTGTGAATCCATGTAAATGCTATCACTGGGATTTTTGGGTATTTAAAAAAGTAAAATAGATTTCGAATGAAAAAGGCACTTAAAATAACTGGTAAAATTTTATTGTACTTAGTAGGGGTTACCATAACATTTGTATTGGTTATTCTTTTAGTCATTCGCGTAAATAGTTCAGAAAAAGCTGAACCGATTGTTGATGCTAAGGGTAAAACTCCTTCCAATAGTGTTGCAATCATCAAGGATACAATCATCAATGGTGCGATTCAACGGTTAACGATCAGAGGTCATGATCGATCAAACCCTGTTTTACTTCGCGTTCATGGCGGGCCAGGAAAAGTGGAACCGCCACAAGCATATCGGTTTACCGGGATTGATCTGGAAGAGACATTCACTGTTTGCTACTGGGATCAGCGAGGAGTTGGGCCGGCATTTGATGGAACAATACCTGAATCCAACTACACGATCGAACAGATCGTAAAGGATGGGGTTGCTGTCACTGAATATTTACGAGAACAATTTAATAAGCAATCTATCTATATCGAGGGCACTTCTACCGGAAGTGTTATCGGTGCGTTCATGGTTCGTGAAAAACCCGAATATTATACAGCATACATCGGTGTTGCTCAAATTGCGGATGGGAAGAGAAACGAGGAAATGTCCTATGATTTTGTACTTACCGAAGCAACCAGAAGAAATGATACGGTAGCAATAAAAGCGCTTACAGCTATTGGACCACCTCCCTATGAGTCGATTGAAAAAGGAAATGAGGCGGTGCAAATTGAAAGAATGTACACGTACAAGTATTCACCCAAACCATCAACGAAAGTAGCTACCATGGATATTCTGAAATTGATTTTTCTGTATGATGGATGGTCCATGAAATTCAAATTCCATTTGATTGTCAATGGCATGTATAGTCCTTCGACGCCAATACTTTGGCCTCAGTTCGCTGAAATCAATATGCTGGAGGAAATGATCGAATGGCCAATTCCAGTATTCATTATTCATGGAGAGGAAGATCATGATGCCGAATTTCGTCTTTCAAAAATGTACTTTGATTCACTTCGTGCCCCTCGAAAAGCGTTTTTTCCGATTAAAAATACCGGCCATCCGATTCACAATGATCAACCTGAACGGTATCGCGAACTCTATTTGAAAGAGATTTTAAAACGATAGCATACAAATAATAAAGTGACAAAACCTTCTTTTTTGCCCGTCGTAGGAAGTTTGACGTAAATTTACGTTTTATAACGTAAAATTAAGTTGTATAACTTATTTATGCGTTATATATTTGCCACATGAAAGAATTAACGGAACGAGAACTCGGTGTACTTCAGATTCTATGGAACATCAAGGGTGGTTTTGTCAAGGACGTTTTGGACAAATTTCCTGATCCTAAGCCACCGTATACCACCATTTCTTCAATCATCAGAATTTTGGAGACAAAAGGGTATGTTACCCATAGATCTTACGGAAAGACCCATGAGTACTTGCCAACAATTTCTAAGGAGAATTACAAAAAGAATTTATTGAAGAATATGGTGACTCATTTTTTTGAAGGCTCATTTGAAAATGTGGTTTCTTTCATGACGGCTGAAAACGAACTCAGTGAAAGTGAAATAAATGAAATAGAGGAGTTGATTGAGCAATATAAAAATAAGAAAAATGACTAGTTGGTTTGCATTCTTATTCGAGGTCACGATTTGTCAGATCATTTTCTGCCTCGTGTTTGTTGGATTTTTCCGAATGCTTTCATTTACCCAGATCAACAGGGCATTCATTCTCTCTTCGACATTTATTAGTTTTATCATTCCTGTCATCAGTATTCCATTTTGGAATGAGGCATCATCCGGAATATCGCTTGCCTTTACAGATCTTGATAATTTAGAGCACAGTCTTGCTTCGCAAGTGACAACTGCTTCCGGATCAGTCGCCAGTATCAGTTGGCTAACTACTATCCTTAGTATTATCTATTTAACGGGATTGTTCCTTTACATTTTGAAGTTTTATCGGGGAATTTGTAAAATTTTTGCGCTAGTAAATAATAATGAGATCAGTGAATACAATGGGATAAAGACTATTTATCTAAAAAACGGACCCTTGTTTTTTGCGTTCTTAAATTATGTTTTTATCAACACTGATAAGCTGGATATCTCCAAAGAAGAATTTCGTCAGGTCTTTGACCACGAAAAAGTGCACATTAAGCAGCGACATACCCTTGACAATCTATTTATGGAGATGGCAATTCTCCTCTGTTGGTTCAACCCGATTCTTCGGTTCATGAAAAAAGAACTAAATAATGTACATGAATTCCATGCAGATCAGATCGCCGGGAGCACTGGAAATATAGAAAGTTATTCAAGATTAATTCTCCATCTCTCCTCAAATAAAGAGCCACAACATTACCTCACCCATCAATTTTCAATGAACAGTATTAAAAGAAGAATAATTATGCTACACAAAAAGAAGAGTTCAAATAACGCCTTACTTAAGTACATGATGATTGTCCCATGCCTTGCCTTGCTTTTGGCAGTATTTTCATTTACTCAAAAGAGCAGTGGAAATGAAAAATTTGTGGCTGTCGGAACCTCACAAAATATTGGCAGTATCACATGGAAGGGGAACACGCTTTATGGTGACGATTTTCTCAATGAATATATGGGTATAAAAAAAGGTGATTCGTTCAACGAAGAAGTTATCAATAAAAAACTTAGTTATGTTCCTGAAGGAGGTGACTTAGGATCGCTTTTCATGGACCAGGGGTATTTGTTTTTCCGGATTGACTATTTTAAGAAAACCAACAACCAGGGTAATATTGATTTGACCTTCGATATGTTTGAAGGTGACATTGTAAGAATTGGAAAAGTCTTAATATCAGGGAATAAAAAAGTAGCAACAGAGAAAATAATAAAAATGATAGACTTGAACACGGCTGATTTATTTAGCAGAAGCAAGCTTATTGCTTCACAGAGGAAGATTGCCGACTCTGGTTTGTTTTACCCTGAAAGCATAACCCCCCAGCTAATTCCAAATATAGAAAGTAAAACGGTGGATATTGAATTCAAGGTTCAAGAGCGGTAACGCATGACAACAATAACTGATTACAATTAGTGATCTTTCTCCTTCTCACAAATCAACGCTCCCAACCCAAGCCCCCGGCTTAAATAGGCTGGATTTTGGGCAAGAAGGTCCATCTCCAATACGAGTACTTGCGAAGGATCGATCGTCCGATCCAAAATATTGGCATTCTCCTTTATCAGATAAACCACCAACCGAATTGGTGTTTCATCTACTTTTTCATACACTTCAAATTTCAGATCGCCGAAATCATGCTCAATCTGTTTATAAAAATTGATGTGATCCGCTATGATTATTTTTTCGTAGATGCCGGGTGCATACGTCTCTTTAATGAATTGATGAAAGGCTTCATCAGTTCCGGTATTGTTAGCAGTGATGTATTTATGCAGTATTTCACGCTGATTTTTGTTCTGAGCAAATCCGGAAATTGAACTCATTATAAATGCTGCAACAAGAACTTTTTTCATTAGGGGAAGTTGAAATAGACACTTTATTGTTGGTTGTTCCTTGTCTGGTACGAATAGCCCTGGTAACCGGTAACTGGCGACCGGTAACCTCCTTTTACTCCCAGTTCATTTTCATGTTGCCGTCTTTAAAATATTTTTTCTGCAGCGCTTTGTACTTTTCCTTGTCTTTATCTTTTATTTTTTTACCATTGATTTCAAGGACTTCGTCTTGCCAACGAATGGAGACTTCCTCATCTTTTTTGATATAGCCATCTTTGACAAGTTCTTCTTTTAACTCTTTTTCATAGGCACTCATCACCTTTTCAAAAGCTCTCATTTTTTGTTCCATTTGAACAAACTTCTCTTTTTGAATTTTTTCGACGGCTTTCATTTTCTCTTGAACCTCCCGCATTTTTTCCTGTTGCTTTTCCATGACTTCACTCACATAGATTTTCTCCAGGTTTTGAAGTCTTTCCTGTTGAATCTTTTCGATTCGTTGGATTTTTTCCTGAACCTCCTGTGAAATAAGTTCTTCGTGCCGGAGTTTCATAAGTGTTTCTTCAAGCGCACGCATAGATTCCCGCATCGCTGTCATATTTTCGGCATATTCCTTATTAAAAGTACTGTTGAAGTTCTCACCAAAATTATCCCAGTGGTTTGGTGGAATGGTATCTGAAAAATTAAATTCCATTGGTTCGAAATCAAACTCGAAAGGATTCATTTCAAATACAGGGGGCTCGAAATCATAATTAAAACTAAAATCGAAAGAATTGTCAAAGGAAAAGGCTGTTGGTTCAAACACCATTTCAAAAGCATCAACCTCTTTTGGCTCATATATGTTGGGCAATGGAGGCTCTTTCATTACAGGTTTGATGGTATCGGTATCTACAGGATTTAAGAAAGACGGAATTTCCACAATGTCTTCTTTTTTTATTTCTTTCGGCTCTTGTTCTCCTGGTGTGAATGAAAGCCACGAAGCACTGATCATTCCAACCACAAGTAAAATGACGGGCAATAACCATCCTTTACCATTTTGTTTTTTTGCTGTATGCTCCATGATTCTTTTGATTCTGTTAAGTAAGTAATTTTTATTGCCCGCAAATGAAATGGCGAGTTGATTATTCGTGTATTTGTATTCCTCTAACTGTGCCAATGTTTTTGCATACAGAGTAGGGTTGTTTAACTGGTTGAGGACAACATCGTCACAGCAGTTTTCACGTTCCTTGCGAAGGATGTTTGAGAGCATCAGCACAAATGGATTAAAGAACAGCACCACCTCTACAATGGATTGAATAATATTGACAAGATAGTCGTGGCGTTTGATGTGAGTGAGTTCATGAATAAAAATAGATTCTACTTGTTCCGTGCTTAGTCCGGTAAGCATTCCTGCAGGCACCAATATCAGCGGTTTGAACACGCCGACAACCAGAGGGGAGTGAATAGATGGATTTTCTGCCAGATCAATCCATTGCGGAATGTGTAGTTGATAGGCAAGTTGATTGAGATGTTCCAGTAACGTTCCTGAAAGTAAAGATGAGTTACTTTTTAATTTTTCGATGTACCAGAATGAGCCAATCAGCCGGGCAAATAAAAGGGTAACACCAATCAACCAAATCGCAAAGATTTTGAACATGTGAAGATTGAGAAATGCTACAATTGAAGCCAGTACGGACGGAATGGTTTCCGGAAGTGCATTGGTAATAAAATGATTCTGATGCACCAACAGTTGGCTGCAGTGTTTGACTCGTTGGTAGTTGCATTGAGGTGTATTTAGTTCCAAATAAATGAAAGTCCCAATGAAAAGTAAAATGATCGTGGTCATCGCCGCCAGACCTAGCAGTATAACGCCAGGTTGATTTTGAAATCGGAATAAAACGCAGGATTACGATTGTGATGAGTGCAACTATCGCCCCCTGCCAGAGGGTATGAAGCAATGACCAGCCCACGTTCATTACCCATTGCATGTTGATGATGTCAATTAAGGTTTTCATGATTTTCCTTCCTGAAGTTTATCGAGGTATTCCCGTATTTGTTGCAATTCTTTCTTCGATGCCTTTGAATTTCCCAGCACATTCATTACCAGACCAGAAGCTGATCCCTGAAACAGGGTATCGATCATTTTATTGACCACCTGATTTTGTGCAGTTGATTTTGATGGTATCGCTTTATAGAGATGGAGCTTACCTGACTTTTGGCGTGTGACCAGGCCTTTTTCGAGCATAATCTGGAGCAGTTTTAAAATGGTGGTGTAGCCGTTTTGATCTTCACCCCCCAGTTTTTCAAAGACATCCCGAACAGATGAATCAGGGTTTTCCCACAGAATTTGAAGGATTTCAAGCTCTTTTTGGGTCGGTTTTGGCGATTTATTTGTTGTCATATTATTCTACGAATAGTTTCGTACTACAAGCTTACCACCAAAAACGAAAGAATTAAAATTTTGTTACGAAAAAATTCGTAGATATTTTAGAATGGTCAATTCCTGGATGTTTTTCCATAAAAAAAGCCAGACATGTTTCCATGCCTGGCTCCCAACCAAACCCCTCAACCAACCGCTTTCCCGCAGGGGGAAAGGTTCACTTAATCCTTAAACCTACCTATGTAACAACCATAGGCTCTACAAGGTTCTCGAAAACAAACTCCACACCATCAATTAAATCGATAAAGATTACAGAATCTTTGTGAACCTTCCCGGCTAATATTTGTTTGGACAGTTCATTCAAAATTTCCCGTTGCATGACACGTTTGAGTGGACGGGCACCAAACTGCGGGTCATACCCAAGCAGCGCGAGCCTTTCCATGGCATCATCACTAATATCGATTTTGATTCCTGCTTCTTCCAACCTTTTCTTGATCTGACTAAACTGGATCGAAACAATTTTTCGAATATCACTTTTCGTTAACGGACGGAACATAATAATTTCGTCAATTCGATTAATGAATTCAGGACGTACAGATTTTTTCAAAATGTCGATAACCTGATCCTTGGTCTCTTCGATTACTTCGAAATAATTCTCATCCGTAATTTTCTCGAAATTCTCCTGGATAATAGAGGAACCCGTATTGGTAGTCATGATGATGATCGTGTTCTTGAAGTTGGCAACCCGACCTTTGTTGTCTGTTAAACGTCCATCATCCAGCACCTGCAGTAAAACATTAAAGACATCCGGATGTGCTTTTTCAATCTCATCTAAAAGAATAACAGAATAGGGCTTTCTGCGGATGGCTTCAGTCAACTGACCTCCCTCATCATACCCTACATATCCGGGAGGTGCACCGATCAATCTGCTCACGGCATGCCGCTCCTGGTATTCACTCATATCAATGCGCACCAGGGCATTTTCATCATTGAACAGGTAGTCAGCCAATGCCTTAGATAATTCAGTTTTACCTACACCGGTCGTACCCATGAAGATGAATGACCCAATAGGACGTTTTGGATCCTGTAATCCTGCCCGACTTCTCCGTACCGCATCCGATAATGCTCGGATTGCTTCTTCTTGTCCGGCAACACGTTTGCTCAACTCGTCTTCCAGCTGAAGCAGTTTTTCACGATCACTTTGCAACATTTTAGAAACCGGAATACCAGTCCATTTGGCTACCACTTCCGCTATGTCTTCACTGTCAACCTCTTCTTTAAGCAATGGAGATTCAGTCTGCATTTCTTTCATTTGTTCCTGATAGGTTTTTAACCTCGATTCTGCTTCAGTCATTTTCCCATATCGGATTTCAGCTACTTTTTCATAATCGCCACTTTTTTCCGCCTGCTCGGCTTCGAATTTTAAGTGATCAATATTTTCTTTTTCCTTTTGAATACCATGGACCACTTCTTTCTCCGCTTCCCACTTTGCTTTTAGCGAATTCCTCCGTTCACTTAGCTCCGCAATTTCTTTGCTAAGGGTGGACTCTTTTTCTTTATTTTTTTCCCGGCGAATCGCTTCTCTTTCAATTTCCAATTGCATGATTTTGCGGTTCAGCTCATCCAGTTCTTCAGGCAACGAATCCATTTCGAGTCGAAGTTTAGCCGCCGCTTCATCCATTAAGTCGATAGCCTTGTCGGGCAAAAACCGATCGGAGATATACCGGCTGGAAAGTTCCACTGCTGCGATGACAGCATCGTCTTTCACCCGAACACCATGATGCAATTCGTATTTGTCTTTTATTCCACGTAAAATGGAGATAGAATCTTCAACAGAAGGCTCGTTAACGATCACGGACTGGAACCTACGCTCCAATGCTTTGTCCTTTTCAATATATTTTTGATACTCTTTTAAAGTAGTTGCGCCAATTGCATGGAGTTCACCGCGCGCAAGTGCAGGCTTTAATAAATTCGCGGCATCCATGGCACCCTCACCACCTCCACCTGCACCGATAAGAGTATGGATCTCATCAATGAATAAGATAATTTCGCCATTGGAATCTGTTACTTCTTTGATAACAGCCTTCAGGCGTTCTTCGAACTCTCCTTTATATTTGGCACCAGCGACCAGCAATCCCATGTCTAGGCTAATCAATGTTTTGGATTTCAAATTTTCAGGCACATCCCCATCAACAATACGTTGCGCCATACCTTCAACAATCGCGGTCTTACCTACTCCCGGTTCTCCCAATAGGATAGGATTATTTTTTGTCCTGCGTGAAAGAATTTGAAGGACACGCCGGATTTCTTCATCACGACCAATTACCGGATCAATTTTTCCTTTTTTTGCAAGTTCGTTCAGGTTTTTGGAATAGCGTTCCAATGATTTGTATTTTGCTTCCGCATTTTGGTCTGTTACAGAATTACCGCCACGCAATTCTTTGATCGCTTTTATCAAACCTGAACGCTCAAAGCCAACCTCTTTCATAATGGTAGCGGTTTTATCTTTGCTTCCAAGAATGGCCAGGATTAAATGTTCAACGGAGACGAATTCATCTTTAAACTCGGAAAGCTCCTTTTGTGCTTGCTGTAAAACTGAATTCGTTGTATTGGAAAGATAAGGTTGCTGCCCTGATACACTGGGATAACTATTAATCAACCCTTCCAGTTTAGGATTTAAAACCGATGGATTGATGGCTAACTTTTTCATTAAATAAGAAGCTACGTTTTCATCCGTCTCCAAAATTGCCTTGAGCACGTGTACAGGTTCAATGGCCTGTTGTTGTTTGCCCATTACAATCTCAGCCGACTTCTGTAAAGCCTCCTGCGATTTAATTGTGAATTTATCGAAGTTCATAGTAAACGGTTTTATTACAATCGACTTACATCAAAACTGTATCCACTCAATAAAAGTGCCTAAAACAGGAAATTATGACAGACTATGGTTGTGTTTCTTCATCAATCACGCCAGAGTGGCGCATTTTTTAGTGTAAAGACGTTATCAGCGAAGGTAGTCTGGAAGGGGCACACCTTTTTTTAATACAGGATCAGCGATAGGAGCTTTTCTTTCCAGTTTAAGTGGAATAACACCTGCCCAGATGTCTAACTCATAATCTTCATCGTCATCTATGGGTTCACCGGTTCGAAGTTTGGCTGAGGCTTCTTCAATGTTGATGGCCAGGACCATGGTTGCTTTCCATTCTTTTGTATTGGGCTTTCGAATATCATCCCACCGACCGGGTTGCATTTTATTAGTGAATACTTCCAAAATTTTATACATCTCCTTTTCGTCAACTACTTGCTTTACATTTCCAAAAAGAACTACGGATCGGTAATTCACCGAATGATGAAACGCAGAGCGTGCCAAAACCAATCCATCAAGATGGGTGACCCCTACGGAAACCGGTGGTTCACCTGTTGCAAGTTCGCGCATGTAAAAACTCCCTACTGATCCATGTATGTAAAGTGTATTCTCAATCCGGCAAAAACCTGTTGGAATCTGGAAGGGTTGCCCTTTTAAGTTGAAGGCCACCGTACACACTAAGGCTTCATCGAGTATTGCATACACCGTATCCTTATCGTATGCACCCCTTTTCGGAAGCCGGGTGATTTTGGTTTTATCTGTAATTGGAAAACTTGACATGTACAGTGTTATTTAAGGATGTGATTCCATTGATGTATATCCTCAACAACTCCCATGCGAATGTCATTCAAATTCTTTTTTACCCGCAGTTGAAAGCTGTCGGGGGATACTTCCGGAAGTGTATAATCCGTTCCCTGAGTATTGATGGAAGCAATGGGTGCTACCACCGCTGCCGTACCAGCTCCAAAAGCTTCCGATATGGTATTGTTGATAAATGCCTGTTGCAATTCTTCGACGCTGAATCTTCTCTCTTCAACGGTAACATCCATTTCTTTTGCAAGCGTAAGAATTGAATCCCTGGTAACGCCATCGAGTACTGCAGTGGTTAATTTTGGTGTGACCAGTTTTCCGTCAATCACAAACATGACGTTCATGGTTCCGGATTCATCGATGTATTTGTGTTCTTTGGCATCCGTCCAAAGTACCTGATCAAAACCTTGCTCGTTTGCCAGTTTGGTTGGAAAGTATGCACCTCCATAATTACCGGCACACTTGGCATACCCGGCTCCGCCCTCAGCAGCACGGACAAAGTGATCTTCCACTTTTACCCGAACCGGCTTGCTATAATACGGTCCAACCGGACTGGTAAGAATAATGAAGAGATATTTTTCAGAAATTTTAACACCTAATCTAGATTCGGTTGCAAAGGCAAAAGGCCGAAGATAAAGAGACCCTCCCTCTACAGTAGGGATCCATTCTTTATCGACATTGATCAGTTGTTCCATTCCTCCAATAAATAGATGTTCCGGAACCGGTACCATGCACATGCGGTCGAGTGATTTTAAAAAACGCTGATAATGGCGTTGCGCTCGAAAGATGCTGATCTCTCCTTTATTATTTTTGAATGCCTTCATTCCTTCGAAAACACTTTGTCCATAGTGGAGTGCCAGCATAGCAGGATTAAGACTAAGATCTCCATACGGGACGATTTTCGAAGAAGTCCATTCTCCCTTTACATATTCTGCAACAAACATGTGGTCCGATATGATATCTCCAAATCCCAGTTTATTGAAATCGACCGAAGGTAGTCTGGAAGAAGAAGTAGGTTGTATTGAGAAGGGTTTTTCGATGGTTGCCATTTTTTATTTTTTGAATTTTTTCAAAGTAATTATGGTAAGGGTTAGGATCATAATGATTGAAGAAAAAAATTATCACTAACGAACGATAGTAGATGATGATAATTGAGAAAGAATTTCTGTAATCATCCGAAGGTGATGATCATCATGTTCTGCATCAAACCAGGCCAGGTCGACCGGAGACATCATCACATTCAACCGGGGATGTATGGATTTCTTTTGCAACATTTCTTCGGTAAGCGATTTGTACTGATTAAGGTTATCAAGTCGCGTGTTCTGAAAATAGTCAATGACCTGATCAATCGGCTGGTTGTTGTAATTTTGTTTTACCGGAAAAACAGCTGGTGATAGCGGAGAAATACCGGTAATCATTTCATGAATGCGTTGGTTCGCGATTTCATCGACTTCAGCAAGGTGACCAATATTTTCTTTCACGGACCATTTTCCATTGAGCTGAACAGAAAGATTTGCATCAGAAACTCCTTCCACCTTATTTTTTATCCGGCAGGTTGTTCCTTCCAATCGTTCCAGAAAGAAGGGGAGCATGTTGGGAGCAAAACCAAATTCAAATTTTCGTTCAAACCACTTTATTGCAGGCACCATATCAAAGAATTATCATTTTCATTAAAATATCAGTTTGTGAATCGGTACCTAACAAAAAAGTATGCTGGCTAAATTTTTCAAATCCATAACGTTCATAAAACCGGATGGCGGCCGGATTTTTTTCCCATACACCCAGCCAGATGGATGTTTTGTTATTTTTATTTGCATACTGAATACATTGGTCAAGTAATATTTTTCCAATACCCTTTCCAATCCGATCTGTTGCAACATAAATGCGGTGAAGTTCAAGGGCATTTTCATCCTGGATTTCTTCCTGGTTGTTGCGGACACGTGCGTAGCCCACCAGAGTATCGCCAAGGTATGCAAGAAAGGATGCAGCGTCGGTTTCATTGAGTTCTCGCTCTATTTGTGATTCACTGAAGGCTTCGGTCACATATGCATCCATATCTTCTTTGGAATTCTGTTTCCCAAATGAAGCGATGAAAGTTTGTTTTGAGAACTGGTGTAATGTTTTCAAATCCTCCCGTCGGGCGGCCCGAAAGGTAATAGTAGGATTCGGGGATACGATGAGTTCCATTTTGATATCACTTCGCTTATAGGGGCCGTCCAGCGGAACTTCTTTAAAGCCCAATTTTTTGTAAAGTGAAATGGCCGTTTCAAGTTTTGTATTGGAATACAGAATTATTTTGCTGGCATTCAATTGCTTTGCTTGTTCGATAGCGGCGATAGATAAGGAGTATCCAATTTTTTTTCCCTGGAATTTTTCATCCACCGCCATTTTGGTAAACTCATAGACACCCTCACCTGCATATTTGAGTGCAACAGTACCGGCCATCTCTTTGTGGTACTGGGCCATCAATATTTTTCCTCCTTTCGTAATAATATGTTCTTCCGGATGCTGTAGAACCTGTACGTCGATAGGTTCCATCCAAAAATATTTTTCAATCCAATCCCGATTGAATTTTTCAAACCACAATTGGTGTTCTGGTTGGTAGCTTATGATTTCGATAGGCGAATTTTCCATTTTGAAACAAATTGATAACCACGATTAACAACATATACGCCAAGGATAGTGATTAAAATCGCTATCCAAATTTTAGTATTCAGTTTTTCATCCAGGACCAGCCATCCTAAAAATACCGCAACGATTGGGTTAATATAGGCATACAGCGAAACGATAGTCATCGGCAGATTCCGCAATGCATAGGTATAACAGGCATAGGCGATCAGTGATCCGAAAATGATTAAGTAAACAAGGGCATAACCGGCTTCCGCTGACCAGCTAATGAAAGAGAGATCATCAATGGCAAAACTGATTGGAAAAGAAAGAAGGCCACCAAAAAACATCTGCATGCCGGCATTCAAAAATGGATCGTTGTTCGTATTTGATTTTTTCATCCATACACTACAGGCTGCCCATGATACGGTTGCAATAAAGGTCATGAATATACCAACTCGATAAACCGGGTTGGTAAGATCGGAAAGGTATTCACTAAAGATCAGGAGAACACCCCCTAATCCCAGGATAGAACCCAACGCGATGGGCCAGGTAATTTTTTCCTCGCTGTTGGTGGCCAGGTTGGTCATGATCACCCACATGGGCATCAGCGTACAAATGATGGCTGCGACACCACTGGGAATGGTGACTTCAGCCCAGGCGACCAGACCATTGCCCAGTGTAATCATAAAGAATCCACCGATTGCCTGCCGGATCAGGTGGTCTTTTCCGGGCCAAACTGATTTCCCGGAAATCAATAAAAAACCGACCAGTAAGATACCGGCCACTGTTTGCCTGATTCCGATAAATAGAAAAGGGGGGAAATGCAAGACACCGATCCGCAGGGCTAAATAAGTAGTGCCCCAAATCAGGCAGATGGCGGCTAGGGCAAAATATGCAGTGAGGTCTTTTTTCATGGATGCATTGAATATAGTTACAAATCTTGCAATAAATACGTTGTAAAAACAGTTTCAGTTTCGTTAATTTTGACCATATCAATTGGACTTTGACAAAGTCCCGTATCAAAATGGAAGCGATAAAGGAGCATATTTATATTGAGGTAGCAGACCGGATTGAACAGCTGATTGAAACGGAAGTGTTAAAATTGGGCGACCGACTATTGTCTGTTCGTGCACTCAGCAAGGAGCAGGGAATCAGTTTGAGTACGGCCTTCAAAGCCTATTATCATTTAGAGAGTAAGGGATTGATCGAAGCGCGTCCCCAGTCGGGGTATTTTGTCAAGTTCGTTCCAAACAGCAATGGCAAAATGCCCAAAACGTGTGATCCTCCGGAAGATGCTTCACCGGTAAGCATTGATGAAATGATTACGCAGGTGTACAAAGAGTTGAACACGGAAGAGAAGTTAATTAATCTGACGCTGGCGACTCCCTCCATTGACTTGTTGCCTTCAGCGAAATTAAACAAGTCGGTGGTTCAGGCTATTCGTGAATCAAAGACCAGTTGTTTGAACTATGATGAAATTCAGGGAAGCGTTGAATTACGGAAGCAGATTGCCCGGCAGGCATTTAATTGGGGAGGCAGTGTTACTGAAGAAGATGTTGTAGTGACAGCGGGATGTATGGAGGCAATGGCCTTGTGTTTGAAAGCAGTGACCAAACCGGGAGATGCGGTTGCGATTGAAAGTCCGACGTATTTCGGAATATTTCAAGTAATCGAAAGTCTGGGATTAAAAGTTGTGGAGATCCCTACAAATCCGTTAACCGGAATTGATTTAAATGACTTGGGAAATGCGATCATGCGCTTTGATATCAAGGTCTGCTTGTTTGTCAATAATTTCAACAATCCCATGGGGAGTTGTATGCCGGATGAGACGAAAAAGAAATTAGTGGACATGTTGGCAAAAAAAGAGATACCATTAATTGAAGATGATATTTATGGTGAGTTGTATTTTTCAAAGCAACGTCCGGGGAGTTGCAAGCGATTTGATAAAAAGGGACTGGTATTGTATTGCAGTTCGTTTTCGAAATCACTCGCACCTGGTTACCGTGTCGGTTGGGTAATTCCTGGCAAGTTTAAAAAAGAAGTGATCCGCCTAAAGCGCATGAATACGATTTCCACCAATACGCTGGCGCAATCGGCCATTGCGCACTTTCTTAAGAACGGCAGATATGAATTGCATTTGCGTCATCTGCGCAAAGCACTGCATACGCAATCCTTGCGGTACATTCAGGCTATCACTAATTATTTTCCAGTGAATAGTTGTTTTACGCAGCAGCAGGGAGGATTTGTGCTGTGGATTGAATTGAATCAATCCATTGATACATACAAGCTTTATAAGAAAGCATTAAAGCACAATATTGGGATTGCGCCCGGTAAGATGTTTTCTTCACAAAACCAATTTGATAATTGTTTCCGATTAAGTTATGGTGAGCCCTGGAATGACCGCATTGAACGCGGAATTCGTCAATTGGGGAATTTAATTAAGGAAATGTAGTCTTTCACGCAACCTTTTTCAGGAAAGAAGGTCTATAAGCTGTAACCATTGAAAAAAACTATAACAACCCTATTATGAAGCCATTACAAATACTTTCCACTTTTATTGTATGTTGTTTATTATCGGTCTCGATCGTTTCGCAGGCACAGGAAGTGAATAAATCCTTTTCAGGAATAAAAAAAATCAGACTCAATACCAGCAGTGGTGATTGTATACTGGTGAAAGGATCCTCATCGGAGGTAAAGGTAAATCTTAAGTATTCGTATTCAGACGAAAAATTCACGCCGGTAATGGAACAGGAAGGAAGTACACTTGTATTAAAAGAAGAGTTTGAACGGGGTTCCATTCGAGGAGGATCTACCTGGACGCTTACGGTGCCACAAAATATGGAAATAAATTTTAATACGGGTTCAGGAAGTTTAGGGGGTAAAGATCTTACGTTAGAGTTAACAGGAAATTCTGGTTCTGGAAATATAGATCTTACCAATACAGGTGGAGAAATCCGTCTGAACAGCGGTTCAGGGAGTATGACACTTTCCAAGATTAAGGGAGAGGTTTCCGCCAATAGTGGTTCCGGCAATATCACTGTAGATGGAGGTGATGGTGAAGTAAAAGTGAACGTTGGTTCAGGAAATATTAAAATTTATGATGCCAGCGGAAGGTTTTCAGCCAATTCAGGTAGTGGTAATGTAAAGGTTGATAAGGTAATTCTTACCGATAAGAGTTCCTTCAATTCCGGTTCGGGTGATGTAAAAGTTGTATTGGCAGCATCTCCTGCTCATAGCCTTTCCATCAACAGTGGATCGGGTGATGCGATTCTGGATTTTGCCGGGAACAAAATGGAAGGCACCGTAGTAATGACGGCCAACAAAAAGAATGGTGATATCCGCGCACCGTTTGCGTTTGATAAAACCGAAGAGATTGACGACGATGGCAATCAGGTACGCATTCGTAAAACGGCTAAGTTGAGCGATAAAGATATTCAGATAAAAATCGGAACGGGTTCCGGGAATGCGGTCGTTGAAAAATAATTTGGTCGCCAGTTGCCAGTTACCGGTAACCGGTGACTGGCAACCGGTAACTTTTAACTAATCGTTTCCCGCATAAACGTCTCGGCCCGTTTATTAATCATCGGGATCTTATCCATCCACTCCACTTCCAGGGCCGCAATTCCAAAGTCTTCCGTTACTTTTCCACGCAACCGATAAAATCCTCTTCCCCGCATGGGATATTTTTTTGCGATGATCGGAAAGTGTACGGTGTCAAAAACTTCACCACGTGGATCATAGAAGGTACCAAAGTGCATTAGTTCTTTGTTTTTGGTACTGGTATTTTTCGTGGTGACGAGGTATCCTAAAATCGTGACCAGTTTACCTACTTTATAGATGAGTTCACGGGCGTGGGTATCGCCGTGATCATTCGTATCGACCAGTTCAAATGGATCGCATAATGGAAATCCCAATAATTCGATTTCATCAAAGGCATCTTCAATCGGCTTTCGTTGCAACACCGGCAGGGGATATTCCTTCGGCTCGGTGTCGAAGAGGTGGGCAGTAGCGGTTCGTGATCGGACCTGACCAAAAAATAACATGGCTTCCCAAAGCAACCGTTGTTTACTTTTTTCAGTAAACCGGAAAGCACCGATGCGAATAAGAATGCGGACTTGTTCCAGTCCGATGGGATTTCGCTGCAGAAAATTATCCAGGGTTTTATACAGGCCATTTCGTTCACGCTCGCGTACGAATTGCTGGGCGGTTTTGACATTTAGACTTTTCAAATGGATGAAGCCAATGTAAATCCGGTCACCAACAATCGTGGTGGTATAGTCACTTTGATTAATACACGGTGCCTGGATTTTTCCGCCATTCATACGGGCTTCATGAAAATAAAATTCTGTACGATAAAAACCGCCAAAGTTGTTGATCACACCCACCATAAACTCCAGCGGATAATGGGCTTTTAAATACAGGCTTTGATAACTCTCGACGGCATAGCTGGCAGAGTGTCCTTTTGAAAAGGAATAGCCCGAGAAACTTTCAATCTCATACCACACACGTTCTGTAACGGCGGGGTCGTATCCTTCTGCATTACAATTTTTAAAAAAGGTTTCCCGTACGCGTTCAAACTCGGCCCGTGAGCGAAATTTTCCTGACATGCCCCGGCGTAAAATATCAGCTTCGGACAACGTCAGCCTGGCAAAGTGGTGCGCGACTTTAATGACATCTTCCTGATAGACCATCACGCCGTAGGTTTCGGCCATCAGTTCATCCATTTTCGGGTGAATGGATTCATACGTTCCTCCCGATTGGGTGATGTGAAAACGTTCAATATAGGCGCGCATCATTCCGGACCGGGCTACTCCCGGCCGGATAATCGAACTGGCAGCTACCAATGTAATGTAGTCTTCACACCGCAGTTTACCCAGCAACATCCGCATGGCTGGTGATTCTACATAGAAGCACCCCATCGCTTTGCTGTCTCGCAACAGGGTTTTTATTTTCTCATCTTTTTTGAATTCTCGAAAGCGATGAATGTTGACGTCGATGCCTTTGTTTTTTTTGACGAGTTCTACGCCCTCTTTTAAGTGACCCAGTCCGCGCTGACTGAGAATATCAAATTTGAAAACGCCCATGTCTTCGGCGTTGTGCATCTCGAAATGCGATACAGGATATCCCTTAGGAGGAACATCTGTGGCGGTGTAGTAATAGATTGGTTTTTCGGTAATGAGCACACCACCGGCATGAATGGAAATGTTCGCGGGAAAATCTTTAATCCGCTCGGCATAGCGGAAAATCAGTTCTGTGATGTGATCGCGCTTTTGATTTTCGGCAGGCCGGTCAACAATTTCATCGATTTCATTTTTGGGCAGCCCAAATACTTTTGCCAGTTCGCGCAACACTGATCGACTTTGGTAGGTGACATGTGTACCGAGCAGACAGACATGATCGACTCCGTATTTCGAAAAGATATATTCATAGATGGCATCGCGATCTTTCCAGGAAAAGTCCATATCAAAATCGGGTGGGGAGGTGCGTTCAGGATTAAGAAAGCGTTCGAAATACAGATCGAGCTCCAGGGGATCAACATTGGTGATGTCGAGGCAAAAGGCAATCATGCTGTTGGCGCCACTCCCGCGTCCAACATAGGAGAAGCCGCTTTCTTTTGCAAACCGGATGATGTCGTAGGCGATCAGAAAATACGAGCAGAATTCTTTTTGTTTGATGATTCTGATTTCGCGTTCGAAACGCTCGCGCATGACCGGATCGCTGGCATCATAGCGTTCCTGAAAACCTTCCCAGGCGCGCGTAACTAGAAAGTCCCAATCACTTTCTTTACTGCCGGTGATGTACTTTTTGTTTTTATCCGTCCCCAGTTCAAAGTCAATTGCGCATTGATCGAGCAGGGTGGTGGCGTTGGTAATGAGTGTGGGGTAGTTCTGAAAGTTTTTTTTTAACTCGGCTTCCCGCATCATCATCTCATCCGGTAGCGCTTGTTCGTGCAACGGGAGTTTGCTGAGCAATGTGTTTTTATCGATGGCACGGAGCAGCCGGTGGGTATTAAAGTCGATCCGGTTTTGGAAGGTAACGGGATGCCAGGCAACAAATTTTTCGGGATGCGTTTTATACGGGGCATAGAAACTTAATTTGGTAAGTTGCTGAATGCGTACCCCGATGAATTCATACTCACGGAGTGTCTCGGGTTCAGCTTTGCCGAACGGGTAGATGATGAATGCATCTTCAAATTCGGGCGCACGACTGGGAAACTCTTTTTCTTCGCGGTTGTGATACGATAGGAAGCGATTTATTTTTTCAAACCCGTTGTTATTTTTCGCAAGTGCGATGTAGAGGAGTTCATGGCCGTTTCGGAATTCAATACCGACGGCGAAATCAACAGGCGGAAGTTCGGGATGGGTTTGTTTTTTTTCTACCTGTAACCGCAACAATTCGATATACGAAGCGGTGTTGTTGATTTCGGTTAACGCTATTTTCCGGACGCCACACCGTTGTGCTTCCGCATAGAGCCTCTCAATGGGGAGCGTTCCATATTTGAAACTGAAAACGGTGTGGCAATTGATGTACATATGGAAAATACATTTCTTTCACGTTGATGATACGCGTTGGTTTGAGGCGCACAAACATGCGCCTCGGCATCATTTCCCAAACATAATGTCTTTGTAATGTGACCACCGGTTGCCTGTTTTTTGCAGGACGGTGATGCGGTCGCAAAGAAAATGCTGGTTGCTGTATTTTAATTCTTTCAAATAGGGCCAGCACTTTAAGAAGTCTTCGTTGGTTAAGTTTTTCGCAATGGGAATATGCGGCGTAAAGTTCGCATCTTCTTTAATCAGTTTTTCAAAGATATCGCGGATCGGATATTTGTTGATGATGTCCATGTAAATGGTGCGCTTCGATCCGTTGATGAACACATTGAAATCTTTTAGGAGCACGTTGAATGGCTCGAATTCATAGGCCTTTGCTTCCACAAAGTCCAGCATCTCATCGGCATGCTCATCGGCATAATGAAATAAAGAAATATGGGCCCGGGCATGTTGGTCATCAAAGTCGTGCCCGATGAGATAGTGAACATCGTCTTTCAATACCCGCACGTCACTGAGGATGTGTGGTGGTGGAGCGATCATAAAAAATAATTCCTGAACCTGCTTTTGGATTTTAATCGTTGGCTTCATAATTCGTTCTTTTTTTATGATGCTAAGGTACTTTTTGGTTTTGACAATTTGTGTCATTGGTGCTTGGTTGAGTCTTATTTTATAATGGTATTCAAATTTCTTTGAAGCCGTTTTTGTGAAGACGCACAATTGTGCGTCTCTACCGTATACACTTCCGGATTGTTCTTGATATAATTTCGGATGTTGTTCAAAGCCCGTTCAGAATGGATCACCTTTTCATGGTACAGAGAATGCCATTCAAATTCAATTTTGTTTTGGTTGGCGTATCTTTTTACTGAACTTTTATAGGCCCGGACTATCGAGCCCAGATTTTTGGATTGAGGCCCAAAAGCATTTGGTTTCCAACCAAGATAACCGGGTTTATTAATCATCAGGATACCATGGATATGATCAGGCATGATTACAAATTCATTGATCTTAACATAAGGAAAATGCTTGCGGATTTCTGACCAAAATTGGTTTGCAATTTTTCCAATTTCTGTATAAACAAGGGTCGTACGATTTTGCGTTGTACAATCCTGGGTCGCACAATCGTGAGCCGCACAATCGTGAGCCGCACAATCGTGCGGCTCTACGGGGGTAACAAAATACGGGATTCTATTCTTCGTGCAGATGGTGATGAAATACAGACCATTTGATCCGTAATCCCAATTTTTTAACCGGAACGTATCAACACGATACTTGTCTTCAAACTGTCTTTTTTTGGTTGATGTATTCATCGTAAATTTCCTTTAAATGAATTCATTTCCATTCGTACCCTTCGGCTTACGCCCAGCGTGGTGGCGCGCACCAGTTTTTCGGAACCATAGCGATGTTTCATCCGGTCCATGGCCTCATAGAGGTTGATGCTCTCCAGGGTATCATCGAACAGACTGATCTGATGGTTGCCGTGTACCAGGTCACTAAGCCGAACCCCTACCAGTCGGATGAGCATGCGCCTGTTATAGAGTTTATCAAAAAGTTCCTGTACCACGCGCAGGATCACATGATCGGAAGAAGTGTAGGGAATATGCACTTGTTTGGTTTCCGTATCGAAATTGGAATACCGGATTTTTACGGTAATACAGGCGGTGAGTTTTTTTGATCCCGCAATTGAAAGGCTACTTTTTCAACCATGGCGATCAGAATAGACTTCATTCGCTTCACGTCGATGGTATCATTTTCAAAGGTGCTTTCTGTAGAAATTGATTTTTGTTCAGCGTAGGGAACAACCGGTGAGTGATCAATACCGTTGGCCTTGTTCCACAGGCTGGTTCCATTTTTTCCGAATGCGCTGGTCAGAAAATTCAGGGGCATATCCCGTAAGGTAGACACCGTGCGCACGCCCATATCGTATAAGAAGGAAGCGGTTTGTTTTCCGATCATCGGGATTTTATCCACCGTAAGGGGTGCGAGAAAATCCCGTTCGGTTCCGGCCGGAATAAGTTTTTCAGCATTCGGTTTGAATTCGTTGGTCGTCACTTTCGAAACCAGTTTATTAACGGACATTCCCAACGAGATGGGCAGCCCGCTTTCGGCTATTACATTTTTACGCAATTCACAGGCCCATTTAAAAGCACCGAAGAAGCGGTCCATTCCGCTGGCATCAATATAGAATTCATCAATGGATGCCTTTTCCAACATGGGTGCACTATCAGCAATAATTTCTGTTACCAGATGCGAAGCCTGGCTATACGCTTCCATGTCACCGGAGATTACTTTGGCATCGGGACAAAGCTGAAGCGCCAGATACATGGGCATGGCAGAGTGTACACCAAACTTGCGCGCTTCATAACTACAGGCTGCCACTACGCCCCGGCGACTGCTTCCGCCTATTATTAAAGGAAGCCCCCGTAATTTTTCATTCCGTCTGCATTCCACCGCCACAAAAAAGGCGTCTAAATCCATGTGTATGATGTTCCGATCCATGACGCTAAATAACTAAAAAAATTAGTATTAATAATTATTGTATTACTAAAATATTTAGTTTTAATTTGTAATACAATACAGCGTCCGATAAAGTCCTGAAAAGGATACTCTATGGAGAAAAAGTCTCGTTTCGACAGGCTCAACCTAGAGGTGAAGGGGATAATAAAGTACTGATTCGCTGCGTCCCTTCCGAGACAGCTGTGGGGAACAATCCGTCTGACCGCCTTTGCGAAAGTAATCAGCGGTCTGACGGATACAATAGAATATGAAACGCCTATGATTACCGTAAACAAGAACCTTAAATTTTTGCGAACCCAGCAGGGGCTTACGCAAAAGCAGATGGCCGAAAAGCTGGGTGTGAAAACATCCGCGATTGGTGCTTATGAAGAAGAGCGGGCGACGCCACCGCTAACGTGTCTGCTGGAAGTATCGGCGATGTTCAGTGTATCGTTGGATCAGCTGGTGCAGAAAGATTTAAGCAACCTTCCCGCGAAGCAATGGAAAGAGCAATTATTTTCGAGAGGGAAAGAGGTTCTGGCCATCACGGTAGATACCAATAATAAAGAGAACATCGAATTGGTATCGCAAAAAGCGTCGGCCGGCTACATGAATGGATTTCAGGATCCGGAGTTTGTCAGTGAATTGCCAAAAATCAGTTTGCCCATGTTATCGCAGGGAACATACCGGGCTTTTGAAATAAAAGGAGACTCGATGTTGCCGGTGCTACCGGGCACAATTGTTTTTGGTGAATATGTTGAATCATTGACAGCCATTAAAAATGGGAAACCCTATATTTTGTTGATTGAGCAGGAAGGGGTTGTTTTTAAACGCGTGTTTAATTTTTTAGAAAAGGAAAAGAAACTGTTACTGGTTTCAGATAATAAACAATACGATCCGTATGCCGTAGCCGTTGATGATGTGCTGGAAGGGTGGAGCGTGAAAGGATATTTTTCAACACACTATCCTGAATTGGAAACCAGTACGTTGGTCTCTGCTGATCAGCTGGCGTATTCGGTGCTGCGGTTGCAGGAAGAAGTTCAAAAGTTGAAACGGAAATAGTTGTTGGCTAATAGTTGTTGGTGTTACAGGTTTAATGTTCAAGGTTTCAGACCTGAAACTTTAAACTTTTAACATTAAACAATCTGGTTTTAATCTCTCCACTAAACGGTAATGCCATAGCGTTTTTTGTGGAGGCTTAGTTGGTTGCAAAAGTTAAATGTTACAAGTTTCAGGTTTTGAACAAACTTTTAACTTGCGACTTTTAACCTGCAACCTCTAACAACTTAGTTTAGACGTAAGTAGTTAGACATATGTATTAAGACACTAGACATTAGATGATTTGCGATGTGTGATTAGAGAGCGGTGATTTGCGATTTGGGATACGAAGAATTGGCCAACAACAAATCCTAAAATCCTTTGTGGTCCTTTGAGCTTCTTTGAGGAACTTTGTGTAATAACCCTTTTTTATTTGCGATTAGTCTATTCACCGGCATCTAACGTCTAACTACTTACGTCTTATGTCCTAAACAGGTATTGAAAAAGAAAACACCGACCCTTTTTCCTCAATGCTCTTTACCCAAATATTTCCGCCATTCTTTTCGACAAACTCCCTGCACAGAATCAACCCCAATCCGGTACCTTTTTCATTGGCCGTTCCTTTGGTTGAATGTTTCGCATCGATCCGGAAAAGTTTGTCCATTACTTCCTGACTCATCCCCACACCGGTATCGGCAATCGAGACGATCACCAAACCATTTTCTTTTTTAATGTCCAGGGTAATGGTGCCGCCTTCGGGTGTAAACTTGATGGAATTGGAAATTAAATTCCGGATAACCGTATTGATGGAATGCTTATGGGTGTTGACGGGTAAAGATTCAGCGTAGTTATTGATCAGGGTGATCTTTTTATTTTCTGCCTGCGTCTGGAGGAGAGTTTTGTTTTCTTCCAGCAAAGCGGTTAGATCGAATGTCTCCGGTGTAAAAGCAATATTACCGGTTTGTGAGCGTGACCACTCCAGTAAATTTTCCAGCAATGCGTATAGGTTTTTAATCGACTTGTCCAGATCGGTAGCCAGTTGCTGGATTTCTTCTTTGCTCAGACTATCGGTGTAATTAATCAGCAGGTTTGAAAAAGAACTCAACGAATTTAGCGGACCTTTCAAATCATGGCCGAGAATCGAGAAAAACTTGTCTTTGGTAGCGTTCAGGTTTTGTAGTTCGGTATTTTGATTCTTTACTTTTTTATTAACTACTTGTAAAATTGTATTTGACCGCTTTTTTATCATGTACAAATACAAAATCAATGCTAAGACCACTACGGCTAATGCGGTAAGGACAATAAATAAATTCCGAAACTGACGTTGATTTTGAAGTTCTTTTTCCTTCCGGTCACGATCGCTTTCCAGGTTGGAAATCTGGGACTCCTTTCGCTCGATCACATACCGATTTTGCGTTTCCAACAAATTTTGCTCAGTTTTTTCATTTTGAATGAATTCAATGATCGCCAGATGCAATTGCTTGTATTCAAAGGCTTTTTTGTAATCACCAAGGGCCTCATAACACAAACTTAGATACTCGTAACTTTTACTAATGTGTTGCTGTGCCTGCGCTTCCTGTCCTGAAGAGAGTCCTAGCATCAAATTTGCAATCGCGCGGTCATATTGCTTCTGCTTATAATAGAGTGCTCCAATGTTGTTGTACGACTCGGCAATTCCAGCCTTATCTTTTAATGACTGTCTGATTTCCAGTGCGGCTACATGATTCGCATACGTTCGCTCTTGATTTTTCATCAGTAGATAAAGTTCCCCGACATCATTTAACAAACGTGCTTCCTTTTCCCGATTGAACAGGCTTCGCTGTATAGTCAACGCACTTTTGTAGTTCTCCAACGCTTGAGGATAATCTCCTTCGAGCGCATTGAGATGGCCAAGATTATACAGGGCATCTGCTTTTACTGATGGTCGGTCCAGTTTTTCATTGTACTCCAATGCCAGTTCGTAATTTTCGCGCGCCTCTGACAGAAGTCCCAGGGCTGCATTTATCTTTCCCATCTCGTTTAAGATGAGAACTAGTACATCAATATTCTTGGTAGCCTCATTAATGGCTCTTGCAGATTCAAGCAGTTCCGTACTCTTGTTGTAATCCCCGACCGCTTCAAATACTTTCGATAACCCCAGGTAGGTAAAGACTTTCTTTTCCTCCTGATGCAATGAATCTTCCAGAGTAAGGGCGTCAATAAAGCAGTCGAGCGCCTTTTCGTAGTTATGGGTTTGTGTCAGGTGGATTAATCCCAGTTCTTTTTTTAGTTTGAGTTCCTCGGGTAGATCCCGGGTTTCAATAGCAGCCAATACCCGTATTTCGAGGTCATTTAGGGTTTCCTGAGTTGTACGTTCCGTGGTCGGTAAGAAAAAGCTTTCGAACCAGACGATGTCTTCGTTTTCCTGTCCATGCAGTAGTAATACACGTCAGAAAGCCAACAAAAAATGCAAATAGGCGCATTGGCATAGTTTTCAGTCTCAAAACTGATCAAAAAATAAAACCTATTGGGTTGAAGTTACTATAAAAACATACATGGAAAGCTGAACTTTCGAAACGAGGCCAATATTTTCGATATTTATTATGGAAATAGAGGACGTACTGCATCCTATCGTTGTGACTTTTACGTTGAATTCCCTTTTTAAGAAAGATGATTAAATACATGACCCCATATTTTCGAGTTGCTCTATTATTAGTATTTGCTATTGTTATTTCCTGTGCTCAAAAAAAACACACCACCTGCCGTGAACTATAATTATGAAGAATCCTGGAAAGAAGTTCAGGAACATGATAGTAAGGGATTGCCTGAATCGGCCCTGAAAACTGTTGAAGAGATATACAGGCAAGCCGAGCAAGACCAGGACCCTGCACAGATGGTGAAAGCTTTGATACACCAACTCAAGTACATCGACTCAAAAGAAGAGAACGCATTGGTACTTAATATGAACAGAATGAAGGCAGAAGTGGAGAAAGCAGTTTTTCCATCCAAACCACTTTTACATTCTTTACTGGCGGAAATGTATTGGCGCTATTACCAAAACCATCGCTATCAGTTTTACAATCGCAGTGAGACAGTAGCCTTTGATAATAATGACCTCGAAACCTGGAGCCTGGATCGTATTGTTCAGGAAACGGTTTTTCATTATGAGCAATCGTTGTTGTTTGAAAAGGAGTCGAAGGAAACATCCATTGAATTGTATCAGGAAGTAATACATGAAGGGAATGCATTGGGTAGAAGCTACCGACCTACCCTTTATGATTTTCTTGCCCATCGTGCCCTTCAATTTTATTTAAGAGGAGAGCCTGATCTTACCCGACCTGCTTATGAATTTACGCTAAATCAGCCCGCTTTTTTTTCAGCTGCGCGGACGTTTACTGAAGAAAGCATAGAATCTGAAGATTCCCTTTCATTAAAATTTCATGCGCTTACCATTCTTCAGAATTTAATTCAATTTCATTTGAATGATCAGGATCCTGAAGCCCTGGTAGATGTTGACTTGCAACGCTTACAATTTGTTCATGAGCATGCTTCACTCCCAGAGAAAAATGAATTGTACCGACAGGCTTTGAAAGACCTGGAGAAGCAGATTATTTCATTCCCTATCTCGTCAATGGTAGCACGTGATCGCGCCAAGCTTTGGGTGGAGTCAGCTGATGACTATACTCCATTAGCCTCTGATGACCATCAATGGGATTATCAACGCGCAATGGAAATTTGTGATTCGGCGATCAACCGTTTTCCGGAATCTTCGGGTGGTTTATTGTGTAAGCAATTGAAGCAGCGTATTCAAACCAGGAACATTGGAGCTTCAATAGAAGAAAACAATTTGCCCGATCAGCCTTTCCGTGCTTTCATTCGGTACAGGAATTTCACAGCGCTGCACTATCGCATCATTTCTGTTACCAGTGCCGAGGTTCAGGAGTTTCGGACACGGTTAAATCGTGAAAGGGAAGGAAGAAGAGAGGAGCGCTTTATCGAACATTTCACCAATAAGTCTGTGGTTAATTCAGGAAAATTCTCATTACCGGATGAGGGTGATTTTCAGGAGCATAGCATCGAAGTAAAACTGGATGCCTTGCCCATTGGTGAATACATGGTGCTTTTTAGTAATGAAGAAAATTTCTCCACGGATAAAAATGGGCTCGCCTTTGCGTTTACCCGAATTTCGGATATCAGTTATATTAATCGGTCTGTTCCGGATGGCAGTACTGAATTTTTTGTACTGCACCGCGAAACGGGTAAACCCCTTGCTGGTGTATCCGCTGAAGTAATTTCTCAACGCTATGATTATGCGAAGAATGAAAATACGTCTGTCAAACTAGGGAACTTTACAACTGATTCAAAAGGATTTTTCAGGATTCCGTTTCAGACGAAAAATGAACAACGCAATTTCATTGTAAACTTTCATAGAGACAAAGATTTTAACAGCACGGAAACCATTGATAACTATAACCGATATCGTGGTGGAAATGTTTATCAGTATAAACAAGAATCTCCAACAGCGGAGGTACAAACTTTCTTTTTTCTTGATCGGGCTATTTATCGCCCCGGACAGACCATTCACTTCAAAGGATTAGTCATTAATACTGATGGAAAACATCCTGAAATTATGAAAAACTATTCCACCACGGTTAGGTTGATGGATGTGAACTATCAGGAAAAAGGATCATTAAAAGTGACCACCAATGAGTTTGGAAGTTTTAGCGGAACGTTTACTGCACCTTCCGGTGGATTGTTGGGGGAGATGGAGATAGAGAGTGCCGATGAAAGTGGCCAGGTTTCCTTTTCAGTAGAAGAATATAAACGACCCAAGTTTGAAGTGGGCTTTAACCCTGTAACCGGATTTTTCCGATTAAATGATACGGTGAGAGCAAATGGATTCGCGCGTGCGTATTCAGGTGCAAATATTGATGGTGCACAGGTACAATACCGGGTGGTACGCACTGCACGTTTTCCATACTGGTATTATAGCCGACATTATTATCCTTCATCCGCAGAAGTTGAGATTGCCAACGGTATTTCACTAACCGATGCGGAAGGAAAGTTCGCCGTAGATTTCAAAGCGATGGCTGATAAATCTATTGACCCTACGTCCGATCCGACTTTTGATTTTATGGTATATGCAGATGTAACCGACATCAACGGGGAAACGCATAGTGCATCAACAGTAATTTCAGTTGGGTATAAAGCATTACAAGTGACTGTTTCAATTGGTGACATTAATCTGGATAAGGAGTTACCAAAAGATTTTTCAATCTACACCACGAACCTTGCCGGTTCATTTGAGCCTGCAAAAGGAGCGATCAAAATCTTTCCACTGGAGGCTCCTAAAAAATCGTTTCGCAAACGCCTTTGGGAACAACCCGACCGACATCTATATACAAAAGAAGAATACTACACGATGTTTCCAAACGACTTGTATGCCGATGAGTCGAATAAGTATAAGTGGTCTCGTGGGAAAGAAGCGCACAGTGCAGCGTTTGATACGGAAAAAGAAAAGAGTTTTTCGATTGCTAATTTAAAAGACTGGGCATTGGGTGAATATGTACTCGAGATTAGCAGTACCGATCGCTATGGACAAGACGTTAAGGAGATTGTATATTTTAATATACATCGTCCTTCAGCGAAAAAACTTACAACACCGGTTGTCCATTATTTTTCTCCGATCAAATTGACAACGGAGCCGGGCGGAAAAGCCTCTTTTGTTGCCGGGACTTCCAAAGAGAATATTCATGTATTGTATGAGATCGAACAAGATGGAAAAATTTTGGCTACTGAATGGATATTCTTGAAAAACCAGCAGCGTATTTTTGAGATTCCCATTAACGAATCCCATCGTGGGACTTTGGCCATCCATTACTCTTTTATAAAGGATAACCGGATGTATTCGGAGAATGCACAAATCACGGTTCCGTTCTCCAATAAAAATCTGGACATCTCATTTGAAACGTTTCGGGATAAACTCCAGCCGGGCGAGGAGGAACAATGGAAAATAAATATTAAGGGAAAGGATACGGACAAGGTACTGGCCGAGATGGTAGCAACGATGTATGATGCCTCTTTGGATGAATTCAGGAGCAATAACTGGTATGCGGATTTTTATTTTAACAACCGTATGCAATTAAGCTGGAGTAGTGACGCGTTTGCAGACCAGAATTTGAACATTTATTCCAAGACCTGGAATTCTACTTTTTCCAACAACACGGTGTTGCCCAATTTCGATTCGTTTAATTGGTTTGGATACAATATTTATAGTACTCGTTATAGGAAGGAAGTAATGCTAATGAGTGCTTCAAGGGTCGAATCTGTACAAGTTCAAGAGATCCAAAGTGAGGAGGATGGATCAAATTTTTTTGATGTACTAACTAATGAAAAAGGAGTGTCTCCTTCACTTTTGCAAGGTTCACCATCAAAAAATGATTCAATAAGCAAGCTTTCCGAAGTAAAAACCCGCTCGAACTTCAATGAGACTGCTTTCTTCTTTCCGCACTTGCGCACCAATGAAAAAGGTGAAGTCAGTATCAATTTCACAATTCCGGAATCGCTTACCCGCTGGAAAATGATGGGCTTTGCGCATACTCGCTGATTTGAAGTCGGGGATGACCCTGCAAGGAGTTGGTGACACAAAAAGGAGTTGATGGTCGTGCCCAATCAGCCGCGCTTCTTCCGGGAAAACGATAAAATGATTTTCTCTGCCAAAATCAGCAGTCTGGTAGATGAAAATTTAGCTGGCGAAGCACAACTCGAATTTTTTGATGCGCTTACCATGAAACCGGTTTCGATTTTCCAAAAGGATCAGAAGCTCATTCAATCTTTTTCCATCAAACACAAACACAGTACTCCTGTTGAATGGGCAATTGAAATCCCGGAAGGATTACAAGCGATTCAATATCGTATTGTTGCCAAGGCTGGAAATTTTTCTGATGGTGAAGAAATGGTGATTCCGGTAGTAACGAACAGCATGCTGGTAACGGAGACGTTGCCTCTTCCGATTCGCGGTAAGCAAACGAAAGACGTTTACGTTTGATAAGTTGCTCAACAACCAATCCACTACATTAAAACACAATCGGTATACGCTGGAGTTTACTTCTAACCCGGCATGGTACGCGGTGCAGGCATTACCCTACATGATGGAGTATCCATACGAATGCGTGGAGCAGACTGTTAGTCGCTATTATGCGAATAGCATTGCCTCGCACATTGCGAATGCGAATCCGCGCATCAAACAAGTTTTTGATACCTGGAAAAATATTCAACCCGATGCGTTGCTTTCTAATCTGGAAAAAAATCAGGAATTGAAATCGGCGTTGCTGGAAGAAACACCGTGGGTACTCGAAGGCAAGGATGAAAGTCAGCGGAAACGTGCCGTGGGATTATTATTTGATCTAAACCGGATGGCCAATGAACAGGAGCGCGCCTTATCAAAAATTGTGGAAGCCCAAACTTCCAATGGCGGTTTTAGCTGGTTTCCGGGGTTCAGAGAAGATCGCTACATGACACAGCACATTGTTGCAGGTCTCGGGCACCTGAATGTAATGGGTGTGAAAGCTTCGCAAGAGAACAATGAGATTACTAATTTGATCACCCAAGCCATTGGATACATGGATCGCCAAATCAAAGAAGATCATGACGAGTTGAAGAAACTAGCACGACAAGGAAAAATCAAGTTAGAAGATAAGCATATCAACTATATGCAAATCCATTATCTGTATGCACGGAGTTATTTCAAAAGCATCGAAATTCCTGCAACCACCAAAGGATGCCTTTGATTATTTTTTGGCCAGGCGAAGAAATATTGGCTGCATGATAATCTTTACACAGAAGGAATGCTTTGTCTTGCGTTAAATCGTTTTGGTGATACGCTTACCCCATCTGCCATGATCAAATCCTTTTCAGAGCGTGCGTTGCAAAGTGAGGAGATGGGCATGTATTGGAAAAGTGCAAACGGATATTATTGGTATCAGGCACCCATCGAGCGACAGGCATTGATGATTGAGGTATATGATGAAGTAGCAGGTGATCAAAATTCAGTAGAGGCTTTGAAAGTTTGGTTGTTAAAGCAAAAGCAAACACAAGATTGGAAGACTACACGCGCTACTGCTGAGGCATGCTATGCGTTGTTGCGGAGGGGGGTTGATGTACTGACAAATTCAAAATTGGTCGATATAACTGTTGGAGATATAAAAGTTGATCCGACAAAACGCGAAGACACCAAAGTAGAAGCGGGAACCGGATATTTTAAAACGAGCTGGCAAGGAAGCGAGATCAATTCGTCTATGGGTACGATTACCGTTTCAAAATCAGATGATGGTGTCGCCTGGGGAGCAGTTTACTGGCAGTACTTTGAACAGTTGGATAAAATCACCACTGCAGAAACGCCCCTTCAGTTGAAGAAGGAATTGTTTATGGAACATCAAACCGATCGTGGTCCGGTGATAACACCGATTAGTAGGGTGAATTTGAAAGTTGGAGATCTGGTGAAGGTACGTATAGAAATCCGGGTAGACCGGGCGATGGAGTATGTCCATCTAAAAGATATGCGGGCATCGGCGTTTGAGCCTGTTTCTACATTATCGACCAGCAAGTACCAGGATGGATTGTATTACTATGAGAGTCCAAAAGACTTATCAACTAATTTTTTCATCGGGTACTTGCCTAAGGGAACATTTGTTTTCGAATATGCGCTGCGCGTTTCACAAAAAGGAGACTTCTCCAATGGAATCACTACCATTCAATGCATGTATGCGCCGGAGTTTTCAAGTCATTCGGAGGGAGTGAGGGTGAAGGTTAATTAGGTTTATGGATGATTTGAGAATTGGTGAACTATTTTTCGGAAAAAGATTTTCAATCTAAACCCCTATATTTCGGGCTGAATTCATTTGGTATATCCTCATATGCAGGTATCTCTTTTTAGTGGTTTCCAACTACGGCAAAACATTTACTGGGCAACAGTATTGCGGTTACTGGTGGTGATGTTGTTATACACCCTTTGCAGGATTGCCTTTTATCTCTACAATATCTCCTACTTTCCGGAAATGACACCAGGAAGTTTTATTACCATTCTATTTGGGGGTATTCGATTTGACCTGATGGCGGTATTGTATATCAACTCACTTTATATATTGCTGATACTGGCACCCTTTCATTTTCGGTTCAAGGCGTGGTATCAAAAAACGTTGAAATATCTTTTTTTTATTACCAATAGTATCGGACTGGCCGCGAACTGTGCTGATTTCATTTATTACAAGTTTACGCTTCGCAGAACAACAGCAGATGTTTTTTTAGAATTTGAAGAGGGCCCCAATCCCTTTGTGCTTTTCTTTCGCTTTATTATTGATTACTGGTACGTTACCATTTTTGGTGTCGCCATTATTTGGCTTATGGTGATGTTGTACAACCGCATTCAGGTGCAGGGACCGATGCTAAAGAATCCGGTTGTATATTATATCGGAGGTGTTATTGTTATCCCAATTGTTATCGGATTATTTATTGGCGGGGTTCGTGGAGGATTTGCAGAAAGTACCCGGCCTATTACGTTAAGTAATGCCGGCCAGTATGTGAAGTATGCGCATGAAACCAACATTGTATTAAATACTCCCTTCTCCGTGTTTCGCACTGTTGGGAAAATGAAAATCAAGAAACTCAGTTATTTTCAGGAAGATCAATTAGCTGCCATTTATAATCCCATCCATATCCCTTCCGATACCGTTCCTTTTCGTAAGGATAATGTGGTGATCATTATTTTAGAAAGTTTTTCACGTGAATTTTTTGGGACCTGGAAGAAAAATGTTGAGGGATATACAGGTCATACTCCCTTTCTCGATTCATTGATTCTTCACAGTAAAACATTTGAGCATACTTTCGCCAATGGAAGGAAGTCGATCGATGGTGCACCGTCCAATCTGGCAGGATTGCCGAGTATGAATGTTCCATTTGTTTTGACGCCGTACGCGAATAATCGGTTCAATAGTATTGCATCACTATTAAAGCCAAATGGTTATCACACTTCTTTTTTCTCAGGGCAACCGACTGGGGCAATGGGAATTTCCGCCTTCACCCAATTGGCTGGTTTTGATGAGTATTATGGGATGGAAGATTATAATAATGATGCAGACTTTGACGGGGTGTGGGGAATCTGGGACGACAAATTTTTTCCTTATTTCGCAAGGAAACTTGGGGAGTTTCCAGAACCCTTTGTTTCCGGAATTTTCTCAGTGAGTTCCCATCATCCCTTTAAAATCCCTGCAGCGTTTCAGGATCGATTTAAGGAAGGGAAGAAACCGATTTTAAAGTGTATTGAATATACCGATTATTCATTACGCGAAATGTTCAGGGAATTTGCAAAACAGGATTGGTATCAAAACACCTTGTTTGTCATCACCGCTGATCATTGTTCTTCGGATATACTTTTTGAAGAAGGACGAACCGATTGGGGTTTGTATGCCGTTCCCATCATTTTATTCAAACCTGACAATAGTCTGGCTGCTTTTGAATCTGGCATTATGCAGCAAATTGATATTTTACCTTCAGTATTAGGATATTTACACTATGATCAACCTTACTTTGGTTTTGGTCGGGATATTTTCCGAGAGCCCGACAGACCCGGGTTGGCGTTTAATTTCAGGGATGAATATCATCTTTTTATGGACGAGTATATGTTGGGGTTTAATGGTGTCACCACTACCGGATTGTTTAATTTCGAGGAAGATCAGTTATTAAGGAATAATGTACTAACTGAGCATCCGGATCGTGTTCATCAAATGGAAGAAAAGATAAAGGCCATCCTGCAACAGTATAGTAACCGTATGATTGCAAATCAATTAGTTGTTGAATAATGGCCCGTATCAAAATAGAAATTCCCGAAACAATTATTTTTGAAACCAAACTGACTGTTCGGGTGGCAGATATTAATTATGGTGGTCATGTGGGAAATGACACCATGCTTTCCTTAATGCAGGAGGCCAGAACCCAGTTATATCGTATGCTGGGATACATAAATGAACTTAGTTTTGAAGGAACGGTGGGTCAGGTAATTGCGGATGCCGTGGTGGTATATAAGTCAGAAGCATTTTTGGGCGACCTTCTTACCATCTGTATTGGAGTAGGGGAATTTAACCGCTATGGATTTGACTTATTTTATAAAGTAACTAAAGATAGGAATGGTACCGATGTGGCACATGGTAAAACGGGAATTGTTTGTTTTGATTATGCTACCAGAAAGGTGGCAAGTATCCCGGATCGTTTAAAATCCCAGTTGATGCCCTAAAAGGAAAATTAGCAGTCCAGTCCACTTTATAATGTTTCTAAACTGAGAAATATATTTTGTGTTCGAAACTAATTTGAATACTGTTTACGTTACTTTTTAGATTTTGAAAGATATTTTATGACGACTAAGCTCTGCATTCTACTATTTATATTTACGGGTACTTCTCCTTCCTGGCTCCTTGATTTTGAGACTGCCACACAACAGGCAAAAGCAGAAAATAAAGTTATCCTATTAAATTTTGCAGGTTCTGATTGGTGTGCTCCCTGCATTAAGTTAACACGTGAAATTTTTGAAAAGGACGAGTTTTTGGAATATGCCCAATCACATCTTGTATTGGTTCGTGCAGATTTTCCACGGTTGAAAAAGAATCAACTTTCAAAGGAGCAGATACTGCACAATGAAGCCTTAGCGGAAAAGTACAATCCACAGGGTAAGTTTCCGCTGACCCTTTTAATCTCGACAGATGGAAGTGTTCTTCATGAATGGGATGGTTATCAAGCAACAACACCCGCTGGTTTCGTTGATCAGATTAGCAAGAATATCGGTGAGTAAAGAAACACAGGAAAGCATTACTCAACTTTATAAGCGGTCACAAAAGCTTATGGGAAACCGTTTTGAGTTCTGTGTAATGAGTGATAATAATGAGCATGCACAAGACTTACTCGAACAGGCAGTTATGGAAGTTCAGCGAATTGAGAATTTGCTGACAACATTTAAAGAGTCCAGTATTACGAATCAAATTAATAAACAGGCGGGATTAAAACCTGTTGTGGTGGATGATGAGACTTTTCATCTGATTCATCGTTCTATTAAAATGTCTGAGCTGACACAGGGAGCATTTGATATTAGTTATGGATCCATTGATAAAAGTCTATGGAACTTTGATACTACCATTACTTCTTTACCCGATCCGGAAGTTGCCAAAAAATCGGTTGACTTAATTGATTACCACAACATCATTCTAAATCCGAAAGAGCAAACGGTATTATTACGAAGAAAAGGAATGCGAATTGGCTTTGGTGGAATTGGTAAGGGATACGCTGCAGATCGCGTAAAGCAAATGTTGCAGTCGAAAGGGGTATCAAGTGGAATTGTGAATGCTGCCGGCGATCTTGCCGCCTGGGGTGTACAACCTACAGGTAAACCCTGGACTATCGGAATAGCCGATCCTGATCGAGCCCACTTACCTTTTTCTTATCTAGATATGACGAATCGTGCTATTGCTACTTCTGGTAATTATGAAAAAGTTGCCATCATTAATGGAAAACCGTATTCACATACCATTGATCCGAAAACAGGCATGCCCGTGTCAGGGATAAAGAGTGTTACGATCATAAGTTCAAGTGCAGAATTTTCCGATGCCATAGCGACACCTGTAATGGTGATGGGGGTGAAGGTGGGGCTGAATTTGATTAATCAAATGAAAGATGTAGAATGCATTATTATCAATGATAAAAATCAGCTTTTTGCATCTAAAAATGTTAATATCATGACTTAATTATGAAAAGAAAAATCCTCATTATGTTTAGTGCTTGCCTCATGTTGATTGCATGTTCTTCTGTAAAAGATTATCAGAAAGTTTATCTGAATGATAGTGAAATGGAGCTTGCTTTACGAAAGACCGAAAAATTTGAAAGCAATTTTCAACTCTACCGCGAAGGGGCATCGGGGGCAAACGGAGGAAAAACTGGTGGCGGATGCGGATGTAATTAATAAAGAATAATGTTACGGATCTCCCTACTAGCAACTGCCTTTTACTTTTCTGTTTTATCTTCATTTTCACAAGCTGTTGTTTCGACTGATTCAACATCATATCAAATTCGAAAACTTAAATTCGAAGAGGTCAATTTTCTAACCAGTTACTACCATCAGGAAGGAAACAATGCTGCTGTTACCGGCGGTATTGGTTCAGAAAAATTGACGGATTTTGCAACTACCATTGATGTCCGCCTTTCAAAACGAGATCGAAAAAACCGTTTGCATTCTTTTGCTGCCGAATTAGGCATCGATTATTATTCATCTGCATCTTCAGATAAAGTCGATCCGCTGACGATTTCTTCAGCATCCTCCAGCGATGTCAGGATATATCCTACGTTATCATGGTCTGTTACCAATGAAGAAAAAAAGCAAACCATTGGTGTCAATGCCGCTGTATCATCCGAATACGATTATCTATCGACAGGAGCCGGAATTTTATTTTCAAAAGACTCAAAGGATAATAGCCGCCAATTTACTGCCAGGTTTCAAGCGTATATTGATTTTGTATCCTTAATCTATCCGGTGGAGTTACGGCCTGGACCTGAAAGCGGTCAGAAATCGAGGAATACATTTTCCGGATCGTTTTCACTTTCGCAAATCATAAACAAACGATTTCAGGTTGCGCTAATTGCAGATGTTGCCCTGCAACAAGGATTTTTAAGTTTACCCTTTAATCGTGTTTACTTTAATGATGACTCCCACTTCGTTGAAACTTTGCCGGGTACCCGTATTAAACTTCCGATCGGTGTACGTGCTAGTTATTTTATGGGTGATCGATTTATCCTTCGGGCATTTTATCGCTATTATACGGATGATTGGGGCCTGCGTGCGCATACCCTTAATTTAGAAACCCCTATAAAAATTACTCCATTTATTTCATTAAGTCCTTTCTATAGATTCTACCAGCAATCTGCTATTGATTATTTTGCACCATACAAAGAACATGCTGCTGAGGAGAACTATTTCACCAGTGACTATGATTTGTCAAAATTCACAAGTCATTTTGGTGGGATATCGTTTCGGGTGGTTTCTCCGGATGGCATATTTCGAATCCCCCATTTCAATACCATAGAGGTACGGTATGGCCATTATGATCGTTCAACAGGCCTGATTGCTAATATCGTTACCTTGCAGGCAAAAGTGAAGTAAGTATTACTTGGTCAATATTGGCATATGACTAACCAGTACCATCAGATCTTCGTCGTTCACCTGTTTCTTTTCATCTGCAACGATGAGAAAATTTTCGTACAGCGTATTTAAGTCTTCACCTTCAAAAATGTACCCCAGTAATTCGGCCCGGTGCTTCAACGCTGCGCGACCACTTCGTGCGGTTAGAATAATAGAAGAAGAGGGAACACCAACAGTTTCCGGATTGATGATTTCATAATTTTCAGAATGCTTTAAGAAGCCGTCCTGATGGATACCCGAAGAGTGTGCAAAAGCATTCGCACCAACAATAGCTTTATTGGCCTGTACCGGCATGCGCATCATTCCGGAGACTAATTTACTGAGTGCATAAATCTTATCAGGTTTGATGTTTGAATGTAAGCCCAAATCTTTGTGCGTATCAATAATCATAGCCACTTCTTCAAGAGAAGTGTTGCCTGCGCGCTCGCCGATTCCATTGATAGTCACTTCCACCTGACGCGCCCCGTTGATCAATCCAGCGATGGTATTGGCAGTAGCCAATCCCAGATCGTTATGACAATGAACAGAGATTACCGCTTTGTCAATATTTTTTACATTTTCAACCAGGTATTGAATACGTTTTCCATACATGAAGGGTAAACAATATCCTGTTGTATCCGGAATATTTACCACGTCGGCTCCCGCAGCAATCACCGCTTCGATCATTTGTGCCAGGAATTCAACATCTGCCCGTCCGGCATCTTCAGCGTAGAACTCCACTTCATATCCTTTCGCTTTCGCATACTGGACTGCCCAGACTCCCTGTTCCAGTACTTTTTCACGGGAGCTTTTAAACTTGTGTTTGATATGGATATCGGAGGAGCCAATACCGGTATGAATTCTTCCTCTTTTAGCATGATGAAGGGCTTCTGCAGCTACATCAATATCTTCTTTTCGTGCACGGGTTAGCGCACAAATTGTCGGTGCACTTACGGCTTTCGAAATTTCAACAACCGATAAGAAATCACCGGGACTGGAAATTGGAAATCCTGCTTCGATTACATCAACACCCAGTGCTTCTAACTCACGGGCAATAATGATTTTCTCATCTGTTTTTAACTGACAACCTGGTACCTGCTCGCCGTCGCGAAGGGTGGTGTCGAAGATTTGAATTTTTTCACTCATGATCTATTTAGTTAGTGTTAATGTTATTCTTTCAAGCTGTTCAACAACTTGTTGACCCATTGCGGAGGTATTTAAAATTTTGTTTGCCGGAGTTGTACTATCTGCAATGTCGGTAGTCCGATAACCGGCTTTCAATGTGTTTTCAACAGCTTTAATAACCGTATTGGCTTCTTCGGTCATGCCGAATGAAATATCCAATAACAAGGCTGCGGATAAGATCGACGCCAATGGATTAGCAATTCCTTTTCCAGTGATGTCGTGTGCACTACCATGGATGGGTTCGTACAGACCAACACTGTCACCAACCGAGGCCGAGGCCAGCATGCCCATAGAACCTGCAATTTGGGAAGCCTCATCGGTAAGGATATCTCCGAATAAATTTCCCGTAACAACGACATCAAAACTTTTTGGATTTTGAATTAGCTTCATCGCTGCAGCGTCCACAAACATATGCTCGACAGTTATTTCCGGAAATTCTTTTGCGACTTCCTGAACAACGGATCGCCAAAGGCGTGAGCTTTCCAAAACATTTGCTTTATCAACGGAGGTGACTTTCTTTCCACGTGTCATGGCGGCTGCAAACGCCTTGCGGGCTATGCGCTCTACTTCATAGCGACTGTAAATCATCACATCATAGGCTGTATCATTATTATCTTTTCTTCCTTTCTCTCCGAAATAAACATCTCCGGTTAATTCACGAAAGAACAGGATATCGGATCCCTTCAGGATTTCAGGTTTGATACTGGATGCAGCCAGCAACTCATCAAATAATTTAATAGGACGGAGGTTTGCATACAGGCCAAGTTCCTTCCGCATCTTTAGAAGCCCTTGTTCCGGACGGACCGGCAGGGTAGGGTCGTTATCATATTTCGGGTGCCCAACCGCTCCGAAAAGAATGGCATCTGTGTTTTTTAGTTTCGTTAAGGTTTCATCGGGCAGCGGATTGCCGGTTGCTTCGATGGCATCATGACCGATTATCGCCTCATCATATTCAAAGGTATGATTGAAAATTTCTGCAATTTTATCCAGCACCCGCTTCCCTTCGGTTGTAACTTCCTTTCCAATTCCATCTCCGGGTAATATGACTATTCTCTTTTTCATTCCTTCTCTAATGTGCTAAATCAAATTCTCGTATTTCTTTATTAAGACTGATCAAGTAGTCGATATCATCATATCCATTGGTAAGGCATATCTTTTTGTATGGATTGATATCAAAAGACTCTTCCCGATTGCCTACTTTTATTAATTGGCTTGGTAAGTCAATTGTGATTTCGGTATTCGGATCTTTCTCAATTGCCGCAAATATTTCTTTCAGGTAGTCATCGGAAACCTGTACAGGTAACAGCGCATTGTTCAGCGCATTATTTTTAAAAATGTCTGCAAAGAAACTGGAGACGACTACCCTGAAACCGCAGTCATAAATTGCCCAGGCTGCATGCTCACGACTGGATCCACAACCAAAGTTTTTTCCGGCTACGAGAATTTTTCCTGAATACGTGTCATTGTTCAAAACAAAATCAGCTTTTGGATTTCCATCCGCATCATATCGCCAATCACGAAACAGATTTTCCCCAAAACCTTCCCTGGTAGTGGCTTTTAAAAACCGCGCCGGAATCACCTGATCAGTGTCGACATTCTCATTGGGTAATGGAATCGCTTTGGATGTTAATGTTGTGAATTTCTCCTTCATTTTATTTAGTTGGTAGTAAGTAGTAAGTAGTTAATAGTTGCATTGCTAACAACTATTAACTACCAACTACAAACTACATGAGTTCGCGTATATCGGTTACCTTCCCTGTTAAAGCAGCCGCCGCAGCACTAAGCGGGCTGGCTAAAAATGTTCTTGATTTCGGTCCCTGTCTTCCTTCAAAATTTCTATTGGAAGTGGAGACACAATATTTACCAGCCGGAACTTTGTCCTCATTCATTCCCAGGCAGGCCGAGCATCCGGGTTCGCGAAGTTCGAATCCTGCAGCTTCAAATATGGTATGCAGTCCTTCTTTGCGAGCCTGCTCTTCCACTTGTTTGGAGCCCGGCACTACCCATACCTCTACGTTATCCGCTTTCTTTTTGCCATTTACAATCTCAGCGACCAAACGCAAGTCTTCAATACGGGCATTGGTACAACTTCCAATGAAAACATAGTCAATAGATTTGCCCAATAATTGAGAGCCGGCAGTGAGGCCCATATACTCCAATGATTTTGAGAATGAGGCATGTTCACTGATGTCTTTCAATTCTTCCAGTGTTGGAATTCGGTCGGTAACTTTAATTCCCATACCCGGATTGGTTCCATAGGTAATCATGGGTGCGATGTCGGCAGCATCAATCTCAAGCACACGATCAAATGCTGCACCTTCGTCGGTTACTAATTCCTTCCATTGAGTAACAGCTTTTTCAAAGGCTTCTCCCTGAGGAGCAAACTTTCTTCCTTTTATATAATTGAAAGTAGTTTCATCAGGAGCAATCAAACCTCCGCGGGCACCCATTTCAATACTCATGTTGCAAATGGTCATGCGTGCCTCCATGGAAAGATTGCGAATGGTGTCGCCGGTATATTCAACAAAAAAGCCAGTGGCACCACTGGCAGAAATTTTTGAAATAATATATAGGATAATATCTTTCGCCACGACACCCTTATTCAACACGCCATTGATATCAATCTTCATGCGTTTGGGCTTGTACTGTAAAATACATTGCGTGGCCAATACCTGCTCCACTTCACTGGTGCCGATACCAAAAGCGATGTTACCAAAGGCTCCATGTGTTGAAGTGTGACTATCCCCGCATACAATGGTCATACCCGGCAAGGTTAATCCCAATTCGGGGCCAATGATGTGAACGATTCCCTGATACGGATGACCCAGGTCGTAAAGTTCGACACCAAACGCTTTGCAATTCGTTCGTAAGGTTTCCACCTGATGTCGTGAAAGCGCTTCTTTGATTGGAAGATGCTGGTCTTTGGTAGGAACGTTATGGTCGGCCGTGGCGGTTGTTCTTTTTGTATTGAATACCGGAAGGTTTCTTTTTCGCAATCCGTCAAAGGCTTGTGGACTGGTTACTTCATGAATAAAATGGCGATCGATAAACAAAGCATCCGGATAGCCTTCTTCATGTTTGACAACATGTGCATCCCAGATTTTATCGAATAGAGTTTTTGGTTGCTGACTCATTTCAAATTTTAAATACTTGCAGAGTGGGTCTAAAACAAGTGTTAGTTTGGACGGTAATTGTTAAAATGAAACTGCCCTCCCGATGGTAGTCGGAAGGGCAGTCCTATATCTTTATTAAAAAATCAATTACATGTCTGGGTTCAATTTGAGCAAATTTAAGGAGTGATCAAAAGAGATGATTAAAAAAAAATAATGTTTTGAAAGAACGAATGTTAGTCATCGCGATTTTTAAATCAATTTTGAAGTGCGTACAAATGTTAGGTTGTTGGTGCACGTCTAAACAAGATACTCAAACAAATTCTCATCCTGATTCAACTCCGTATAATTCAATTGAAAAATATCCATTCGATTGACGAGCGATTCGTAATCTTCTTTTGATTTTAGTTCAATCCCTATTAATGCGGGCCCAGATTCCTTGTTGTGTTTCTGGATAAATTCAAACCGTACGATATCATCAGTCGGGCCCAGGATGTCATTCAAAAATCCTTTTAAGGCACCCGGTCGTTGCGCGAATCGTACAATAAAATAATGCTTTAATCCTTCATGCAATAAAGAGCGCTCCTTGATCTCCTGCATTCGGTCGATATCATTATTCCCGCCGCTAATTACACACACTACTTTTTTCCCCTGTATTTGATCAGCGTATTGATCCAAAGCCGCGATCGATAAGGCTCCGGCTGGCTCTGCAACAATGGCATCCTCATTGTACAGCTGTAAAATAGTCGAACATACTTTTCCTTCAGGAACCAGCAACATTTCATGTATGCGATCCTTACAAAATTCAAATGTTATGGTACCGATTTTTTTAACTGCCGCGCCATCTACAAACCGTTCGATCTTGTCCAGCACAACAGGTTTTCCTGCTTCCAATGCTTTCTTCATTGAGGGAGCACCGGACGGTTCCACTCCAACTATTTTGGTATGAGGAGAAAACGTATTAAAATACTGACTAACCCCCGAGCACAATCCACCTCCTCCAATGGGCACAAACATAAAATCGATATCACCTTCTTCATCGAGAATCTCTTTTGCAACGGTTCCCTGCCCTTCGATAATTTTTAAATGATCAAAAGGCGGGACAAACACCATGTTATTCGCTGAACAATGTTTTAGCGCATACTCCTGACATTCATCAAAGGTATCTCCGATCAACTCAATCTCAATCCAATCGCCCCCAAACATTTTTACCTGATTGATTTTTTGCTTCGGTGTTATGGCCGGCATATAAATAACCCCCTTTATCGCCAGTTGTTTACAGGAAAAGGCAACGCCCTGTGCATGGTTACCCGCACTGGCACACACTATTCCGCGACTGCGCTGTTCTTCACTCAGGCTTTGAATCAAATTATACGCCCCCCGTAATTTGTAGGAACGTACCAACTGGAGATCTTCCCGTTTCAAATAAATCGCCGCATCAAATTTCTCTGATAGTTTTCGGTGGTATTGCAACGGTGTTTTCAGTACAACATTTTTGAGGATGTTGTAGGCCTTGTTGATGTCGATTGAAGTTGTTAATGTTGATTCCATTTTTTGTTTATGTTGGTTGTCGGTAAAGTTTCAGGTTCAAGCCAGCCTGCCGGCAGACAGGGTTAAAAGTTTAAGGTTGCCGAACCTTAAACCCTTAACTTTAAACTTTAAACCATAAACAACTAATTAATCATACTTTCCTCTACAGCATTTTTCTCCGGACGCAGCTGACGCACGGTAGCACCTGCCTGCCATAGTTCACTTTCACGAAGTTCTTTTAATTCTTCAGCCAGTTTTTCGCGATAGTCAGGCTTGCTGCAGGTATCGATGGTGCGTTTTGCTTCGGCACCGGATTCCACACTGTCATAAAGTTCTTTGAAGACCGGCAGGGTTGCTGCTTTGAATTTCTTTTTCCAGTCGAGTGCGCCACGTTGTGCAGTAGTGGAACAATTGGCATACATCCAGTCCATACCGTTTTCGGCAACGAGCGGCATTAAGCTCTGGGTAAGTTCTTCTACCGTTTCATTAAAGGCTTCTGACGGTGTATGACCTTTTGAACGAAGGACTTCATACTGTGCCTCAAAAATTCCGGCAATAGCACCCATTAATGTTCCGCGCTCACCGGTCAGGTCCGAATACACTTCCCTTTTAAAATCAGTTTCAAACAAGTATCCGGATCCAACACCAATTCCTAAAGCAATTGCCTTCTCGCGGGCTTTTCCGGTTGCATCCTGAAATACTGCGAAACTGGAGTTAATTCCTTTTCCTTGTAGAAATAATCTCCTTACCGAAGTTCCTGATCCTTTTGGTGCAGCCAATACCACATCAATATCTTTTGGTGGAACGATTCCAGTTTGTTCGTTGAAGGTGACACCAAACCCATGTGAAAAGTACAGGGTCTTGCCAGGGGTAAGTAATGGTTTCAATGAAGGCCAGGCAGCAATCTGGCCGGCATCTGATAACAGAAACTGAACGATCGTTCCCTGCTTGGCAGCTTCTTCAATTTCAAAAAGTGATTCACCCGGTACCCAGCCGTGTGCGACTGCTTTGTCCCATGTTTTGCTGTTTTTACGTTGACCTACGATAACATTGAACCCATTATCACGCAGATTCAATGCTTGTGCCGGGCCTTGTACGCCGTAGCCAAGTATTGCTATTGTTTCATCTTTTAGAACGCTAACCGCTTTCTCCATAGGGAATTCTTCCCGCGTTACTACTTCTTCTTCTACTCCTCCAAAGTTTATTTGTGCCATGATTTTATTTGTTGATTTATTGATTTACGATTTATTGTTTTGCTTTAATATTTCTTTGCGTCTTAGCGCCTTTGCGGTTAATTATCACGCTGCTACCTCGTTGTGTTTGACCACCAGTTCACAATACTGATCACTGCTCAGGTGATACACTACCTGGTCTACCTCAATTAATTTCTCCAATTGATGTTTCACTTTCTCCATCATATCGTCCGTTGAATGCACCAGTAGTACAGCAAGACCACGATGGAAATCGTGTGCATCTTCATGCGCTAAAAGTTTTTTAATCCGAACACGTCTGCGATTAAGAATATTGACAATCCGGTTGATAACTGAAAAATTGTTATCGGAGTGAATTTCTAATGTGAAGTCTTGTTTCATAGTTTTTAAATTTATGCGACCGATAATCGCGACAGATAATCATCTGTCGCTACCGGGTGCTTCCAGTAGTACTTCTGATACACCTGCACCTGCAGGTACCATTGGAAATACATTATCTTCCTTTGCCACCACCATTTCAATAAAATGGGGTCCTTTTGTATCGATCATTTTTTTTATTGCAATTCTTATCTGTTCCCGTTCGTTTACACGAATTGCCGGAATATTGTAGGCTTCTGCGATTTTGAGAAAATCAGGATTCACCATTTCCGTAAAGGAGTAGCGTTTCTCATGAAAGAGTTGTTGCCACTGACGCACCATGCCAAGGAAACTATTGTTCAACACGACAATCTTAACGCCGATGTTGTACTGCATGATGGTTCCCAACTCCTGAACCGTCATTTGATAGCCCCCATCGCCAATCACCGCAATTACTTCTTTTTCAGGTTGCGCTACTTTGGCACCCATTGCAGCCGGTAAGGCAAATCCCATAGTTCCGGCTCCGCCTGAGGTAATACTTAAATTAGGATGCTTGTATTCGTAGTAGCGTGCCGTTACCATTTGGTGCTGGCCTACATCCGTGACAACAATCGCTTCACCATGGGTGATTTCAGAAATCGCATGAACCACTTCTCCCATGGTAAGTTCCCCGGTAGGATTGAATTCTTTATCAATTACTTTTTCAGTCTCTGATTTTTTAAGTTCATGGAAGGTATTCAGCCACCCCGTATGTGTATTGGCATGACATTTATCTATCAATGCCCGGAGCGCTTCCTTTGCATCCGCATGAACAGCAACGGTAGCAGGAATAATTTTATTAATTTCAGCTTTATCAATTTCGATGTGAATGATCTTGGCTTGCGTTGCGTATTTACTTACGTTCCCGGTTACCCGATCATCGAACCGCATGCCGATCGCAATCAACACATCACATTCATTGGTATTGATATTGGGTGCATAATTTCCGTGCATGCCTAAAAATCCCACATAATTCGGATGGTCATTGGGTATAGCGCCCAGGCCAAGTAACGTATTGGCTACTGGTATTCCTGTTTTTTCAGAAAATGCCACCAATTCATCAGAAGCTTCTGACAATACCACCCCTTGTCCGGCCAGTATGTAAGGACGCTTCGCATTGTTAATCAGTTCTGCTGCAGCATCAATCTGGCTCATTTGCAAAGTAGGAGTAGGTTTGTATGTGCGAATGCTTTCACATTTTTCATACACGAAGTCTTCCAGCAACTCGTTTTGTGCATTTTTGGTGATATCAATCAGCACTGGTCCTGGTCTTCCGGTTTTAGCAATATAAAAGGCTTTGGCAACTGCTTTTCCAATGTCTTTGGCTTCCGTTACCTGAACGTTCCATTTCGTAACAGGAATAGTGGTATTGACCACATCAATTTCCTGAAAGGCATCCGTTCCTAACAAGTGTGAAAAAACCTGTCCGGTGATACAAACTAAAGGCGTTGAATCAATCAGCGCATCTGCTAATCCGGTGATTAAGTTGGTAGCACCCGGTCCCGAGGTTGCAAAAACAACCCCTGTGCGATTGGAAACCCGTGCAAATCCTTGTGCAGCATGAATAGCGCCCTGCTCATGACGAACCAGGATATGATTTAGTCGATCCGCATATCCATACAATGCATCATACACTGGCATTATCGCGCCACCGGGGTAGCCAAAAATTGTATCGACCCCTTCTGCCAGCAGGGACTCCAGTAAAATCTCAGAACCTGAAAGTTTAGCCTTTGCTTGAATATCCTTTTTAGTCTTCGTCAGTAACGCATCCATCGGTAGCTGTTTTTACAAGTTTTGCATATTTATAGAGCACTCCACTTTTTGCTTTCAGGGCAGGTTGTTTCCAATTTGCCTTTCGTTGTGCAAGTTCATTCTCCTCCACTAAAAGTTTGAGTGTATTTTTTTGTGCGTCAATTTCAATCAGATCATCATTGTTAACCAGTGCGAGGGTTCCTCCATCAAAAGCTTCTGGTGTGATGTGTCCTACCACAAAGCCATGTGTACCTCCTGAAAACCTTCCATCGGTAATTAGGGCAACACTACTGCCAAGGCCAGCGCCAATGATCATGGAAGTAGGCTTTAACATTTCCGGCATACCGGGAGCACCTTTAGGGCCGACATAGCGAATGACCACCACATCACCTGCTTTAACTTTCCCGGAACTGATGCCTTCGTTTAATTCAAATTCGCTATTAAACACACGAGCAGGTCCCATAAATTTCTCACCTTCTTTTCCGGTAATTTTTGCAACCGATCCTTTTTCAGAGAGGTTTCCAAAAAGTATTTGTAGATGACCGGAAGGCTTGATTGGTTTTTCGATTGGACGAATAATGGTTTGTGCTTCGAAATCCAAATCCTTTACTTCTTGTAAATTTTCTTTCACTGTTTTTCCGGTGACGGTGATACAATCACCATGAAGAAAACCTTTTTTCAATAAGTATTTCATTACGGCAGGTACCCCGCCAATTTTGTGAAGGTCTTCCATTAAGAATTTACCACTGGGTTTTAAATCGGCGATAAATGGGGTCTTATCAGAGATGTGTTGAAAATCTTCAATGGTAACTGATACGCCAACGGATTTTGCCATCGCGATCAGGTGCAGCACCGCATTGGTAGAACCACCGAGGGCCATCACGATTGTCAGGGCATTTTCAAAAGCCAGCTTCGACATGATGTCGCGTGGCTTGATGTCTTTTTCCAATAAATATCTAATCGCGTTGCCTGCTTCTTTGCATTCTGCTGATTTTTCTTTGCTGAGTGCAGGGTTTGAAGAGGAGTAGGGAAGTGCCATACCCAATGCTTCAATAGCCGAAGCCATTGTATTGGCGGTGTACATTCCGCCACAGGCGCCGGCTCCCGGGCAGGCATTTTGAATAATTCCTTTGAAGTCTTCCGGTGTGATGTTGTTGGCAAGTTTTTCACCGAAAGCTTCGAATGCAGAAACGATGTTAAGCTTTTGTCCTTTCCAGTCGCCGCCGGCGATGGTTCCACCGTAGACCATAATAGCAGGACGGTTTAATCTTCCCATGGCGATCAATGACCCTGGCATATTTTTATCACAACCGACCACCGCAATCAGTCCGTCATAATATTGTGCGCCACACACGGTTTCGATGGAGTCGGCGATCACTTCACGGCTCACCAATGAAAAGCGCATCCCATCGGTTCCGTTGGAGATACCATCGCTCACGCCAATGGTGTTAAAGATTAACCCCACCAGATCATTGCTCCAAACCGAGTCTTTTACTTCCTTGGCCAGGTCATTCAAATGCATGTTACAGGTATTGCCTTCGAATCCCGTACTGACTATCCCAACCTGTGCTTTTTTCAGATCTTGTTCGGTCAGTCCGATCCCATACAACATGGCTTGTGCTGCCGGTAATGTAGGATCTTGCGTGATCGTTTGACTATATTTATTTAAAGGCATTCAATCAGATGATCACGTAGCTAAATGATTTTTCAAGAACAGCGCATTTGTAGGCATCCTGGATAACGGCACCTAATGACTGACTCCATTCTTTTGGAAACGGTTTCGCATCCAGTGATTCAATCCCCACAACTTCAGCGGCGGTGCCACATAGGAAAGCACTGTCGGCGTTGTTTAATGCATCAGGCTTAAAAAATTGTTCCACAACCGGAATATCCAATTCACTGCAGATGTTGATGACGGTTTCACGTGTGATGCCCGGAAGAATATGGCCGAGTGGAGGAGTATACAATACGCCGTCCTTTTCGTAAAAGAAGTTTGCACCGGGTGCTTCCGCAACATTTCCATTCATATCGAGCAAAAGGGCTTCTCCATATCCACGATTTTTAGCTTCGGTGGTGGCCAGGATGGAGTTTACATAATGACCGCAAACCTTAGCTTCGATTGGAGTTGATTTTGGGTTGGGTCGTTCGTACGATGAGAGACATACTTTCAATAGTTTATCACCATGGTATTTACTCCATTCCCACGCACAAATCATCAGGGAAATATCCTTTGGGTGATCGAGCGCCATATTTTGTCCGGCGTAAACAAGTGGACGGATATAGGCGTTGGTAAGATTATTTTTTTCCAGTACCTGATAGCTGAGCTGGATCAGTTCTTCCACATCATAGTCGAAGGGAATTCTGACAAGCTCACAACTTTTTTTCAGGCGAAGAAAATGTTCAACCGCCTTGAAAATTTTCACGCCATTAATGGTTTGGTAGGCACGGATACCTTCAAATACACCATACCCATAGTGAAGCGTTTGGCTATATAGATCGGCATTCGATTCATTCGCCTTCACAAATTCTCCGTCGAGAAAGATTACCGTTTTATCATCGTAGTACATAAAATTGAAACAATCGTTAGTTTGTTAATAAGCCTATAAAACAAAACCGCCCCGATTGTGTCGGGGCGGTTCGTGATTTCTTTATCTAGTGTATGTCACAACAACCCCGGTTTTTTGAGAATGTTAATAATAATGACCAGACCAATGACAATAGCATTGTTGAGCTTCACGAAGCTTCCAGAAAATGTGGATATTTTGGCGTTGTTCAACATGTTATTGTTTTCGAATGCAAGATCGCAAAATTTATAGTCTGCATTCAACTTTATTGCAATATTTTTTTATTAAACGATTGTTAGTTTGTTCCTGGTTGGAAATAATGCATAAGATTGTTTCAGGTTTAAGGTTTAAAGTTTCAGGTTGCGTGAACCTTAAACATGGAACTTTGAACCTCAAACTAACTATTAACGTACTCCTCAATTCCATCTCTTATACCTTTGAAGATCTTCATCAGTTTTTCTTCATCTTCCTCGAGCAGGGTAATGCGAAATCCCTGTAAAGATGAACAGAATGAAGAGATCGGTACCACACATATCCCTTTCGCGGCAAGCAAATAATACACAAAACGCTTATCAAAGGCCATTGATTCCTGTGTCCACAATTCTACTTTTTCGCGGATGGCAGGATTTTCAATTTTTATTTTCTGGGAATCGTTTAGGGTGCCCTCCTTAAAGATGATCGTATTATAAAATGCCCCATACGTCTCGTTAAAGTAGAGTGCGGGCACCGTACTTAATATTTCTGAAATAAGTTTTGCCCGTCTTCCAATTTTCTGATTGGTTTCTTTGCGGTAGATATCAAAGCGAGGATCACCCAATATTTTAGGGATCGCCAATTGTGGAAGTTTTGTTGAGCACACTTCGATCATCTTGGCATTATCAATTGCCTGGCAGTACCGGTTGAAGTCGGCATCCTTATCTCTATTATAATACTCCACCCAACCACAGCGAGATCCGGGCCAGGGAAGTTCTTTCGAAATCCCCCGCATGGCAATGCCGGGTACATCTTCAATCACTTCTGCCAGCGACCAGGCTTTTGCTCCATTATAGGTAATGTTGATATAGATTTCATCACTAATCAGAAACAGATTAAACTCCCGGGCGATCTCAACAATTCGTTTCAATGTCTCCAGGGGATAGACCATTCCGGTGGGATTGTCCGGGTTAATGATTAAAATACCGACGATGTTGGGATTGTATTTCACTTTATTATAGAGATCGTCTAAATCCGGAAACCAGCTATTGCCTGGATCCAGTGTATAGGTCAGCGGATCATGGTTAGCATGAGCTGCTTCGGCACTCGAATGCGTTGAATAAGCAGGGGAAGGACCGATAATCCGAGAAGTGTGGGTCAGGTATTGATAAATTTTGGCAATCGCATCACCCAGTCCGTTGAAAAAACAAATATCGTCAGCCGTAATCTGTGTACCTCCCAATGCGTTGGTACGGCTTGCCAGGAACTCACGGGTTTCCAATACTCCTTTTGACGGGCAATAGCTAAAGGTGTCATTTTGCAACATCAGATCAGAAACAATCTTTTTAATCCACTCGGGTAGTGGATGTAATTTTTGAATCGGGTCACCAATGTTTTCCCAATAGATCGGTTGCCCGAGTTTTTTTATTTCCTCGGCTTTTTTTACGATGCCGCGGATTTCATAACTCAGTTCCTTAGCTCCTTCGCTTAATAGTTTTTGACGCATGCTTAATAGACATAAGACACAAGATACTAGATAATAGACTTATGACGCAAATTCGGTTGTAGCGAATAACGATCATTAAATCGAGTTGCCTCTCCATTGATCCTTGATTCTTATCGGCATATGGTTTTTTAGGACCATTTGCATAATACCGGGAAATACTAATTCAAATTATTGATATATAAGTAGGGTTTATAAAACTTTACACAAACGATTGCAATAGATAATGAAAAAAGTAATTCTAATAACTGTAGTGTTGATCGGTCTTACCGGTTATACATTAGATAAAGGCAGTGAAACATTGAAGGATGCATTTGCTGGCAAATTCTTAATCGGCGTAGCGGTTAACCGATCTCAGATTCATCAGACAAACGAAAAAGAGAGTACGCTTATCACTTCACAATTCAATTCCCTGACGCCTGAGAATGATATGAAGTGGATGAATATACATCCAAAACAGGATACATATAATTTTGAACATGCTGATGCACTTGTTGCCATGGGAGAGGCAAATGACATGTTTATTGTGGGACACACTCTTATATGGCATAGTCAGCTGGCACCCTGGGTATTCAAGCAGGCAGAAGGTGAAGGTACCATTGATAGTGTTGAGCTTGCCAACCGGATGAAAGAACATATTCACACCATTGTTGGCAGGTATAAAGGAAAAATAAAGGGATGGGATGTTGTGAACGAAGCCCTTACAGAAGATGGATCTTTGCGACCGTCTCCTTTTCTTAAAGTAGGCGGGTCAACCTTTATTGAGAAAGCATTTCAATATGCATCTGAAGCTGATCCGAACACTGAATTGTATTACAATGATTATAACCTGATCAATCCAGATAAAAGAGATGGCGCCATCAGGATCATAAAGAATCTGAAAAATAAAGGTATTAAAATTGATGGTGTAGGAATTCAGGCGCACTGGAGTTTGACGGAGCCGAGTATTGAGGAGATTGAAACGGCCATTGAGATGTATGCTGAAACAGGTGTACAAGTAATGTTTACTGAAATGGACATCTCTGTTTTACCCAGTCCCTGGAATATGCCAACAGCGGATGTATCGACACGTTTTAAGAATACGCCTGCAATGAATCCTTACCCGGATGGTCTTCCGGATTCAGTTCAACAGCAATTGGCAGATCGATATGCGGAAATCTTTAGGCTCTTTGATAAACATGCAAATCAAATAAGAAGAGTTACTTTCTGGGGACTGCATGATGGTGTATCGTGGAAAAACAACTTTCCAATCCGGGGCAGAACCGATTATACATTATTGTTTGATCGAAATTTAAATCCGAAGGAAGCCTTCACGGCAGTAATCGCTACGCAAAATTAATTTCTACCTATTTAAAAGAATACCCTATTCATGATTAGCTTTCAAAATATTCAACGGTTACTCATTTCATTCTTTCTAATAGGAATCTTTGCCGTACCTGGGCAGTCCCAACGTGCCGATAACACTGATTTTGAACATGTAAATATTTTACTCACAGATGATCAGTTTTCAGAATCATCTTTTTTAACCACAAAAAAAACATTGGGTAAATTTTCACTGGTGGAAAATGGCCAGCCGGCAACTATTTTGGTCAGTGCAACCGATCATGCCGGAGTGCTGAAGATTGCGGGATTGTTTCAAAAAGATTTGAGCCTGGTTTCAGGACAAGATGCAACCCTTATTGTTGATGGTCAGCCAACATCCCAAAATCTTATCATTGTGGGCACCGCTGGGAAGAGCAGTTTAATTGACCAGCTAGTAAAACAAAAGAAAATTGATCTTTCCGAACTCACCGGCACACGCGAGAAATTTTTAATCTTTTCTGTCCGGCAACCCATTAAGGGTGTAAGCAATGGACTTATCATTGTTGGAAGTGATAAACGCGGTACCCTTTATGGCATGTTTGAAGTATCAGAAAAAATGGGTGTTTCTCCATGGTACTGGTGGGCGGATGTTCCTGTCAAAGCACGCAAAAATATTTTTGTAAAAGCTGGAAAGCATACCGCTGGAGAACCAAAAGTAAAATACAGAGGGATATTTCTTAACGATGAAGATCCTGCATTAGGTGGCTGGACGCGGGAAAAATTTGGAGGCCTCAACCATCAATTTTATGAAAAGGTATTTGAATTGATCCTTCGCATGAAAGGTAATTATCTGTGGCCGGCGATGTGGGGTAAATCATTATGGGATGATGATTCCTTGAGCGCTCCGTTGGCCAATGAGATGGGAGTAGTATTGGCCACCTCACACCATGAGCCTTTAATGCGTTCGCATGTTGAATGGAGCCGCTACGGAAAAGGTGCATGGAATTATGAAACAAATGCTGATGAACTCCGTCAATTTTGGCGGGAAGGAATGGAGCGAACAAAAGGCCAGGAGAAAGTAGTGACATTGGCCATGCGCGGCGATGGTGATGAAGCCATGAGTGAAGATACCAACATTGAACTCCTTGAAAAGATTGTACATGATCAGCGGGAAATTATAAAAGAGGTGACCGGAAAGCCAATTGAAGAAACTCCGCAAGTTTGGGCTTTGTATAAAGAAGTACAGGCATATTATGATAAAGGAATGCGGGTTCCTGATGATGTGACCCTGTTGCTATGCGATGATAATTGGGGACATGTACGAATCCTGCCGGCATTGAATTCCAAGCCCCGTAAAGGTGGCTATGGCATGTATTACCATTTTGATTTTGTAGGTGGACCACGAAGTTACAAATGGCTCAATACTGTGCAGATTGAACAGACCTGGGAACAAATGCGGCTCACATATGAATATGGTGTCCGGGAAATATGGCTGGTAAATGTTGGTGACTTAAAGCCCATGGATCTTCCCATTAATTTCTTTTTGGATTACGCATGGAATCCTGATAAAATTACCGCTAAGGATCTTCCTGGTTATTATACCAAATGGGCGGAAGCGCAGTTTGGCGCTGCCTATGCAAAAGAGATTGGAGAAATATTAGCCCTGTATACGAAATACAACGCCCGCCGAAAACCAGAGTTGCTGGAACCGGCAACATACAGTCTGACCAATTTTAATGAAGCAGAAACCGTTGTCGATGAGTATAACGAATTAGTGACCCGGGCAAAATCCATAAAAGCGAAATTGCCAATAGAAACGCAGGATGCTTACTACCAGTTAATTTTATATCCTGTAGAAGCCTGTGCAAACATGAATGAGATGTATCTGGCAGCTGCCAAAAACCGACTTTATCGCATGCAAGACCGGGCATCAACAAATTTCTATGCTGAGAAAGTAAAGGAGCTATTCTTTAAGGATGCAGACTTTACCGAACAACACAATACGTTTGCGGATGGAAAATGGAACCATATTATGGAACAGACGCATATGGGTCACGTTAGCTGGAGTGACCCGCGGGTGAATAAAATGCCGGAAGTATCCTATGTACAGGTGCCTGCTTCGGCGGGGCTTGGATATGTGCTGGAAAGTAGTACCAGCACCTCGAGGTGGAATCGGGGCGGACTATTTGCCCAACGTTTTTCACCTTTTGATCCAATCAATGATCAGCACTATTTTATTGAGGTCTTCAACACCGGAAGTGAAAAATTAAACTTTAGGATTGTAACTAAAAATGATTGGATCAGGCTTTCTTCTGAAAGCGGTTCTGTTCAGTTTGAAGAAAGGATCGACGTCAGTATAGCATGGGATAAAGTTCCAACGGGACAGACGGAAGGTGAGATCAACATTTCGGATACAAAAGGAAGAGAGTACACCATTAAAGTACCGTTACACATCGCGGGTCCTGCCGACGTTTCTGGATTTATTGAAGACCGTGGGATTGTCAGTATTGATGCCGCAAACTTTCAAAACAAAAAAGAGACGAAATCCATCACCTGGGAAGTAATTCCGAATCTGGGGCTCAACAGTGCTGCGATTACCACTACACCCGTCACGGCTGCGAAACAATCTCCGGGTGCTAACAGTGCTTTCCTGGAGTATAAATTTTTCCTTCTTGACTCCGGTATGTTTAATCTGGAGGCGTGGTTTTCACCTTCCCTTAATTTTCAAAAAGATGAAGGTTTGATGTATGCTTTTTCCATTGATGATGGTGAACTTAAAATGATGAACTTACATGAGGAGGCCACGGCGGCAGACTGGACCTACCCGAAATGGTGGAACGATGCGGTTACTCACAATCTGATGAAACAGGCAGTGATAAAAAAAGCGCTTTCGGCAGGTGAACACACGGTAAAATATTATGTTGTTGATCCGGGCCTTGTATTGCAAAAAATTCTTTTAATAAAAGAAGGAGTCAATGCTGATAGTTATTTAGGTCCGCCTCAATCTGTGAAAAAATAGTCCGTGTTGAATATTGAGTTGTAATTTTTATCTTCCCTGGTATACACAAAAAAGAAATCATAATGAGAGACATAAAGGCGCTATTCGTTTCAATCCTATTGGTGTTTACGATTTCTACCGGCTTCGGCGAGGTAAAATTACCAAGGCTTATCAGTGATGGCATGGTACTGCAACGCAATGTTGAAAATTCAATCTGGGGATGGGCTTCTGCCAATGAGGCAATCACTGTAAACTTTAATGGAAAAAAATATAAGACGAAGGCATCCCGGGAAGGAAATTGGAAAATCAAATTACCCAAAATGAAAGCAGGTGGTCCTTATACCATGAAAATTTCAGGAACAAATTTGTTGGAGGTTAAAGATATTTTGATCGGGGATGTTTGGCTCTGCTCCGGGCAATCAAATATGGTGCATCAGATGGATATTCATGATGTTCGCTATGCCGATGAAATTAGGAATACCAACTATCCTCAAATCCGGCATTTCAAGGTTTCTACAAAACCCGAACTTTCGGGCCCCGCCATGGATGTACCCGATGGAAATTGGGAAGAGGCGGTCGGTGATGAGGTAAGACCTTTCTCAGCGGTCGCTTATTTTTTTGCTAAGAAAATCTATGAGAAATACCATGTACCGATTGGTCTGATCAATGCAAGCGTAGGTGGAACACCCATTGAAGCATGGATAAGTGAGGAAGGATACAAGGAATTTCCGGAAGTATTGAAAATAATTAGAGAGAACAAAGACACGGCCTTTGTAAAAAGTCATTCCGGCAGTCCGGGGAACTGGACTGTTCAGAATCTTTCAGACAAGGGTTTAGTTGGTGAGAAGAAATGGTATGATGTGGATTTCAAACCAAAGGACTGGCGTCAAATCAACATCCCCGGTTATTGGGAAGATCAGGGCGTCAAAGATGTGAACGGAGTGGTTTGGTACCGAAGAGAAATTGACTTGCCACGCTCTATGACAGGAACCGAAGCGACTGTTTTTTTAGGTCGCATCATTGATGCCGATGAGCTTTATATCAATGGTAAAAAGGTTGGAAACACTACCTATCAATATCCGCAGCGGCGGTATGATGTACCAGCTGGAGTGCTCCATGCCGGTAAAAATATTTTTGTAATCCGGGTGACCAATAATTTTGGGAAAGGCGGTTTTGTATCAGACAAACCGTATTGTATATTCAATGATCTTGACACCATTGATCTGAAAGGGTATTGGCAGTATAAAGTTGGTGATGTTTTTCCGCCTTTTGACAGGTCTGCTTTTCGTAATAATGGACAGAGTGAGCGGAGAATAAATCCACAGAATGAACCAACCGCTTTATTTAATGGTATGGTTGGTCCGTATACTCAATATTCTATAAAGGGAGTATTATGGTACCAGGGAGAAAGCAATGCGGGACGGCCGCAAGAATACCTGGGGTTGATGAAAGCACTGGTCTCAAGTTGGAGGGAAGTATTTGGAAATCCCGATCTGCCTTTCATTTATGCACAGCTTCCGAATTTTGGGGATGTCACTTATCTGCCCACTGAAAGCGGCTGGGCTGCTTTGCGCAAATCTCAATTGAAGGCCCTCACTGTACCACATACTGCCATGACCGTAAATATTGAATTAGGAGAATGGAACGACATTCATCCCGATAATAAAAAAGATGTTGGGGAGCGTATGGCACTGGCTGCACAAAAGCTGGCCTATGGTGAAGACATTGTCTATTCGGGGCCTTTGTATAAGGGTCATACCATTGAAAGTGGCAAGGTTATCATCTCCTTTACAAATACTGGCAGTGGACTTGTTACCGATGATGGAGAAGAACTTAGTGAATTTGCCATTGCCGGAGAAGACAAAAAATTTGTCTGGGCAAATGCAAAGATTGAGGGGAATAAAGTAATTGTTTGGAGTGATAAAATTGATGCTCCCAGGTATGTGCGATATGCGTGGGCGGACAATCCGGATAATCCAAATCTTTACAACAAGGAAGGTTTGCCGGCGTCGCCTTTTGAAACAGAGTAGCATTAGGTTTTAACTAATTGTCAGTTGACTTCCTGTTGCCAGCTATAGGTAAAACTGGTTTCTCTTCTTTGCCCTCAAGCCGGGCAGGCTCATACTTTTTTCTTGCCAAAAAAGTATGCAAAAAGGCAAGTCAAAAAAATGCTTCCCTCCCGCATTCCTTCGCACCCCCGCTTTTTTGACAGGCCAGCGCACTGGGTGTGAACCTTAAATACAGTTTGTAGTAAGACTTTTTCTAATTCGTTTATTCCATCTGTATCCACAGTATCGACTACTGTTCTTAACGATAATGTGAAAGACGAAAATTTTCCGGTAGCTGCTGACGGGTGACTGTAAAATATAACATTTAATAAACGAACAACTTTTAACGAGCAACCAACTGCACAACATTTTCAACATGCATCGTATGCGGGAACATATCCACCGGTCTTACTTTTGAAATGGTATAAGCTTCTGCAAGGATTTTCAGATCGCGTGCTTGTGTAGCCGGGTTACAACTGACATAAACAATTTTTTTTGGAGCCGCTTTCAACAGCATCTTACAAACATCTTCGTGCATGCCGTTTCTTGGTGGATCCGTAATGATCACATCTGGCCTTCCATGTTTTGTTAAAAAAGCATCATCCAGCAGATCTTTAATATCACCGGCAAAAAATTTGGTGTTGTTGATATTATTGATCGTTGAATTCACTTTGGCGTCTTCGATCGCTTCGGTTACGTATTCCAGTCCAATAACTTCTTTACTTTTGCCGGCAACAAAATTAGCAATGGTTCCGGTTCCGGTATACAAATCATACACCCGCTCAGTACCCGTCATCTCAGCAAACTCCGCAGCAACCTTATAAAGTTCGTAGGCTTGTTCTGAATTGGTTTGGTAAAAAGATTTTGGTCCGACACGAAATTCTAACAGCTGATTGCCATCACTGCTCCTCATTTTCTCCGTGATGTAGGGATTGCCTTTCCAGCAAATGACTTGCTGATCCTGGAATGTATCGTTGCGCTTGGTATTAACAATGTAGTTGAAGGAGGTAATCTGTGGAAATTCGGTTTCTAACCTGGATAAGATTTGCTCCACCCATTTCATATTATCACTTGCTACCTGCAAAATGATCATGATTTCGCCAGTGTTGGCGATTCGGAGTGTAAGAGTGCGGAGAAAGCCGGTTTGTTTTCGTAAGGTCGAAAAACGGAATTTTATTTTTTATGGCTTCATCTTTTACTGCCAAGCGAATCGCATTGGAGGGTCCTGCCAGCAGGTAGCATTCTTTCACATCAAAAACTTTATCAAACATCCTTGGAATGTGAAATCCAAGCCCCGGTTCCCCGAAAGGGACATTTTCTTCCATTTCTTTCCAGGAAAGCCAGCGCTGAAAGGTGAATGTGAAGTCCAACCGATTACGATAGTATTGTGTCTTATTGGAGGGGAGGATGGGTTGAATGGGTGGCAATTTGAGCCCGCCGATGCGCTCTAAATTATCAATAACCTGCTTTTCTTTATAGAATAGCTGTGTTTCGTAATTTAAATGTTGAAAAGAACAGCCTCCGCAGGTTCCATAATGGCTGCAAAACGGATGAACCCGTAAATCGGATTCGGTGTTGACTTTTAATATTTGTCCTTCTAAAAAACTGCTTTTGATTTTGGTAAGCTTTACCTCCACGATATCGCCCGGTGCTCCACCCTTCAAAAAGAGTACTTTGCCATCAATTTTGGCTATACATTTACCTTCTGCACCTACAGATTCGATGGTAATTCCGCTTAAAACTTCACCTTTTCGCATAAAAGTGTCAAAATTAAGCAATTATGGGGGTTTCTTACTGTGTTCTCTTTCTCTATATTTAAGGTTCAGTTGCGCTTTATGAAATCATTATCAATCTATTCCGTCGTTGTAGCACACACGAAAAAGAGGTTCTTTGTGTCATTACTGAATTCTATAAATTTTAATGCATGAAAAGAATTCTACTGATATTCATGTGTCTGCTTACCCTGCCACTTTCGGCCTCCCATATCGTGGGAGGTGAATTTGAAGTGTTGCACCAGAGTGATTACACCTATCGTATAAATCTGTTACTCTATTTTGACCAATTAAATGGAAACCCCGGTGCGCGGGACACGCAAATTACCGCGGCAATTTTCAGGAAACGGGATAATGTGCTTATGCGGACCGTTACTTTCAATAATTATAGTACTTCTCAGGTTAATTATACCCAACCAGAATGTTCAAACGGTGAAATTGTTACTCAAAAACTGACCTACACGACCACGATTGAACTTCCCCCGGAGATTTACAATGATCCGGATGGCTACTATATAGTATGGGAACGTTGCTGCAGAAACTATACCATCACCAATATTTACAGCAATGATCCGCAGTTTGGAGGAATTGCAGCCGGACAAACTTTTTATTTAGAATTTCCTCCTGTGGTGATTAATGGTGAGCAATTTATCAATTCATCGCCCAAACTTTTTCCTCCATTAAATGACTATGCTTGTCCGCGTAAACCATACTATGTTGATTTTGCGGGAACGGATGATGACGGTGATTCACTGGTTTATTCATTGGTAACTCCATTAAGTACACACACGATCGATGCATTACCCCCTATTGCACCGGCACCCTATCCATCGATTACCTGGCGTAATCCATTTAACCTCAACAATATTATAAATGGAATGCCTGATCTTCGCATCAGTCATGATGGATTTCTAACGGTAACACCAACCATTCAGGGGTTGTTTGTCTTTGCAGTGAAATGCGAAGAGTTTAGAGATGGAATAAAAATCGGTGAGTTGCGAAGAGATTTTCAAATGTTGGTGGTCGATGTTTGTCCGCAGGCAGATCCACCACAAATAATGGGTAAAAAATTGGCGGATGCTGATTTTACATTTGATGAAACGATGAATGTTACGTTCAGCAACACCGTTTCAAATGAAGATCGTTGTATTAAGGTTCAGGTCTCCGATCCGGATGCGTCGAAGCAGGATGATAACTTTCAGGAAAAAGTAAAAATCAGAGTGATTCCTTTAAACTTTAAGGGAGATGTGTCGAGTATGCTGCCGCAGGTTACCAACGCCACCCTGGTAAACGGGAGTGTAACCGATTTTGATATTTGCTTTCCTGATTGTCCGTTGATACCGGGGCCGTATCAAATTGGAGTGATTGCCTATGATGATGCCTGTAGTTTACCATTATTCCGATACGTTAAAAGTGACGGTGAATGTACAACCACCACCCAATGCGTTGCCACAGTTTACTACACCCAATGTGACTGCAGTATTGAATGAAGGGGATAAAGTTACCTGGCCTATTGAAGTAGTTGATCCGATGATAATAATCCGATGACGATGGCCTTGTTGGTCAATGGCTTTAGTCTGGCCGATGTAGGAATGGAATTTAAAATCACAGAACAAGTTGATGGATTAATCAAGGCACAACTTACCTGGGACACGCGCTGTGATGTATATGATTTTACAAAGAAGACTTTCTTTAATATTAAAGTGTTAGTCGAGGATATGGATTATTGTAATCTGCCCAACCCGGTATTTTCAGAGTTCAAATTAACGGTAATCCTTCCAGGGAATCTTGATCCTATTATTGATACGAGTCTTACACCTTCAAATACGGGGGAGCGAAGGATTGAAGACATCGAAGTAAAAGTACATGAGTCATTAGAGTTTAACGTGATTGGAAGTGATGGTGATAATGATTATTTGTTGCTCGGAGCAAAAGGAGTAGGGTTTAATATGGCCGACTATTCCGTTTCCTTTAATAATGTGGATGGGAACGGGGTTATTTCATCACCTTTCCGATGGGATCTATTTTGTGACAATGTCGACCTGAGTAAAAAGGATGAATTTGATTTTGAGTTTATTGTGGTGGATAATGCCAACAAATGTCGTTTCTACAAAGCCGATACGGTGAACGTGGTAGTAAAAGTATTGCCACCCGATAATGCAGAACCCTTGCTTTCCATTGCTAGTTTAAATCCGGATCATGAATTAATTGATGGGGAGTTGATCTACTTATGTTGGCGAGCAAATTTCACTTGGGCTCTATGGAAATGATATCAACAACATTCCAAATCAGGATTTTCTTCGCTTAGAAATGATTAAGGCAGAAGGAACTGTTACTCCTTCGGGTTTTGTCTATGCTGATGCTAAGGGACGAGGAAATGTGGAGACAACGTTTAGCTTGGCTTCCAGATTGCAGCATTTTTGAAAATCAGATCTATGAGAATGAATATTTGTTTGCCTTTCGTTTGCTGGATGACCGATGTTTTAATCAAAAAGGGGATACACTCGAGATAAAGTTGAAGATCAAAGATTATGATCATGAGAATCTTGATTTCTTACCGCCGAATTTCATTTCCCCGAATGGAGATGATCTCAATGACTATTTTGCAATGGTACGGTATGATGAAGATTTACATGATTTGGTGAGCATCCTGCCAGTGGATAACTGTGTCGGGACGTTTGTTGATATCCGCATTTACAACCGGTGGGGTCGTGCTGTTTATGAATCGACCAATCGTGATTTCAAATGGTATGCTGAAGACATGGCCAGTGGTGTATATTATTACACATTGCAATACACCAATAAAGAATACAAGGGAAGCATTACCGTGCGGTATTGATTTTACAGGGCAATAGGCATCAGGTGCTCCTGTTTCACATAAGCAGGTACGCCATTCCAGATAATTTTCAACCAGACATCCTTTTTTCCGATGACCTCAACGCGATGGCCTTCATTCACAATGGAGAGTACAGAGGCACCTGCCGACGGACCGCTCATGATATAGGTGTTGGGCTGCATGATTATTCCGGTATCAAATCGTTCACCGAAATTTAAATGGGCAAAAAATGCAACCGCCAGAAAACAGGCCGTTACAAATAAGCCGATGACGGGTTCTTTTTTTCTGATCTTAAAGTAGAAACTCAGGCTCAACAGGAAAATCATCACAACCCCCAGTCCCAGCGTTATTTCTTCTCTATAATCCTTATAGATCAACATTACCCGATCGAGGTCGGTGGATTTATAGCCATCCAGGTTATGCTTTTGGGCTAAATCTTCCATTTTTTGTATGACGGCCTTATCATTTGACACGAGGTGATAGAGATTAAGATAATAGAGTGCATTACCGGGCTGATTGAGTCCCTCCTGGATGTAGGCCATTTTCAGCAGCATGGCAGGAGTATATTCTTTGTTGTCCAGAATGGCCTGATATTGTTCGAATGCCTGCGTATAGCGCTTATTTTCAAAGAGTGAGTCGGCTTGTTGAAGACGAAAGGAGGAAACCTGTGCATTTCCCTCGATTGAAGTGACAATGATTAGCGATAAGGTGATAAATTTTAAAACTGCGTTTTGCATATTTTTTAGAACGTGTTACCTTTGCGACCTCAATTACGGAATTCTCCGTAAAAGGGACAAAGTTAAAAGATTCCGTAGCTCAGCTGGTAGAGCATAACACTTTTAATGTTAGGGTCCTGGGTTCGAGCCCCAGCGGGATCACAGCAAAGCCTCAGATTGAAAAATCTGGGGCTTTTTTATTTTGATTTTAACACGGATTGCTAAAATTTGGAAATGGGTATCATGAGTACCATCATAATGGCCTAATGGCAGCTAATCTTAAATGAGAATTTTAAATCTGGATATTAGGCTTAAATAGTTGAATGAGTTGGAGTATCAGAAGCTGCTTATGACTTGCTGATTCTGACCGTTTGTAGCATACTTCTCAAAGCACTCAATGAGTTTGAGGGCATCAAATACACAAAAAATTCCTATTACACCATGATATGGTGGTTTTAGCCGAGGGAGACTGAATTCATCCTCTTGTAAATTCTTGTCCTTTTATGACGTGCTATTGACCTATGACCGTAGGTTCCTTCACTCCACCTTTGTGTCAACAAAAGCGAATCAAATTAAAACATCGAAAACGTCATGAAAAAAACAATCACCCCATTCTTAAAACACTCCTGGATTCTAATGGCATCGATTTTATGTACAGTGTTCCATGCTAATGCCCAGAACTACCTGGAAAAATATGTCGCTGAAGGTCTTCGAACCAATGAAGTTTTGCAGCAAAAAACCATTTCTTTAGAAAAGGCTTTGCTTTCACTTCGTATCTCGAAAGGAATGTTTATGCCGAGTGTTAATCTTCAAGGTTCCTATACGAGTGGAAGCGGTGGCCGGAGTATTTCCTTACCCGTTGGTGATATGCTCAATCCTGTTTATACTACGCTCAATCAACTCACCGACAGTGAACAGTTTCCTCAAATTGAAAATGTAACGGAAAATTTCTTTCCAAGAAACTTTTATGATGCACGTATTCATACCACAATTCCCATTCTAAATACCGATTTACTCTATAACCAAAAGATCCGTCAGCAGCAGGTTATGCTTCAGGAATTTGAAGTAAAAATCTATCAGCGCGAACTTATTGAAAATATCAAGGTGGCATACTTCAGCTATCTCGCAGCCACCGAGATCGTTAAAATATACAAGAGCTCGTTGGAATTTGCAGAAGAAGGTAGCCGTGTCAATGTTTCGCTGATAGCAAACGGACAAGGCCTACCGGCCTATTTACTACGCGCCCAAAGTGAAATCGAAAATATTAAAGCGCAAATCACCGACACTGAGCGACAAGTAAGCAACGCACAACTCTACTTTAATTTCTTACTGAATCGCGATGGAGAAGAAGTAATTCTGGCTGAAGAAAATCCAGGAAACGAATTGATACAGCGAGGTGATAATTCGAATGAGCATCCATCAACAAGTTCCCGTGAAGAGCTAAGTCAATTGCGCCAACTTATTTCGGTTAATCGAATGATCAATAAAATGGATCAATCGTTTTGGGTGCCTAAAATCAATGGGTTTGCGGATCTGGGTTCACAACATCAGGACTGGAAATTCAATAATCAATCGCGATTCTATCTGGTCGGTCTGCAAGTTGACATCCCGTTATTTGCCGGATTCACGAATCGTAACAAAATCCGATTGTCAGAATTGAGTGTCAAGAACGCTGAGCTTGATTACTCACTCAAGACCCAACAGTTTACTATGAGAATGGAAGCTGTCAGAAACGAACGCATCACCGCCTATCAAAACTATCGCTCAGCCGAAAAACAACTTGAAGCGGCACGAGGCTATCAACGACTTATTGACAAAGGGTATAAGGAAGGAAGCAATACATTCATTGAAACGCTTGATGCACGGGCTCAACTGACAGCAGCCAGACTGAAGACAATCATTAATCACTATCACATTTTAATTGCGGATGCTCACTATGAGCGTGAATCAGCTTCTTTCTCTTTTGACAACTAACATTCAACCTATAAAATATAAGATAATGAAAACTATAAAACTTTTTACCATTGTCGCTCTTTCCTGGTTGGCGTATGCCTGTACACCCAGCCGTGGAAATGAAAGTACAACTCCCGAAACCAACGAGATTCCTGTCTGGGTTCAAAAACTAAAAATCGAAGAAGTAACACTACCCATTCACACCTCTGGTCAGTTTACAAATCATGACGAAACCTTCCTTTCCTTCAAGACCGGAGGAATTATTGAAAAAATATTCGTCAGGGAGGGTGACATGATTCATAAAGGTCAACTTCTTGCCGTCTTGAACCTTACCGAAATAAATGCTCATGTTTCGCAGGCGGAGCTTGAATTTGAAAAGGCGGAACGTAGTTACAACCGTGTTTCAAATTTATACAAAGACAGTGTTGCAACACTCGAGCAATTTCAGAATTCAAAAACAGCGCTCGACATAGCTACAAGGCAAATGGAAACGGCTCGGTTTAATCGCACTTACTCTAAGATTCGAGCCCTTGCTGATGGACATGTATTAAAGAAAAGTGCAAGCGAAGGGCAAATGATTGCTCCAGGAAGCACAGTGTTGCAAACGAATGGCAACAGACAAAATGATTGGGTATTAAAGGTAGGAATTGGTGATCGCGATTTGGCTCGTATCCAATTGGGAGACAGTGCAACGGTGTCTATTGATGCGCTACCTGGTAAAACGTTTATGGCGAAAGTTGTACAAAAATCAAGTGGCGTTGACTCCTACACCGGTACTTTTTCAATTGAACTTCGATTAACAGAAAAATTACCGCAAGCGATTGCCAGTGGCTTGTTTGGAAAAGCAGTGATTACACCAACATTAAAAGAAAGCGTGTGGTCGATACCATATGATGCCCTTCTTGATGCAGGATCACAATCGGGCTATGTCTTTGTTACCAATGATATGAAGACTGTTCAAAAACAAGCGGTCGTTGTTTCAGCCATTGAAAAAGATCATGTAATTATTAGGAGTGGCCTTGAAAGTGCGCAATGTATAATCATTGCCGGCAGTGCGTACCTGCATGACAATTCTTCCATTCGCATTATGAAGTAACTATTCAAAATGCAAAAAAACGATAAGAAATAAACATTCAAAAATAACAAGCCATGAAAATATCTGAATATGCTATAAAGAATTACCAATTCACATTGGTGATCTTTCTCATGATCATCTTGTTGGGTGCAACAACAATTCTTCACATGCCCCGCGCAGAAGACCCAGAGAGTCATTCACCACCATTTACAATCGTGGTTGTGTATACCGGAACAAGCCCGAAGGACATAGAAGATATGGTCGTGAACCCGATGGAGCGCAAGATTACAGCGCTTGAAAATATCAAGCGCGTAAAAACCACAATCAAAGATGGTGTCGCGGTGGTATTAGTTGAATACAAGTATGGTAGTAATGTTGATGATAAATATGCTGAGCTCATTCGAGAAGTGAATGCCTTACGTAACACACTACCAAAAGATATTGCAAGCATTGAGGTTGGTAAAATAGATCCATCCGATGTTAATGTAATACAAATCGCATTAGTATCAGAAAATACTTCCCGTAACAAACTGAATGAATATGCAGAGAAACTGAGAGACGAACTGGAGCAAATACAATCCTTGAAGAAGGTAGAGATTCATGGACTGAGTGACAGAATTGTTCGTGTGGATTTGGAACTGGAAAAAATGGCGCAGATGCAATTACCACTTGAAGTGATTCTTGGAAATGTCGCAAGTGAAGCGGCTAATATTCCAGGAGGAAGTGTTGAAGCAGGAAATAAGTCTTTTAATATCAATACCAGTGGAAGCTACAGAAACATTGAGGAGATCCGAAATACAGTTGTTTATTCTGCAAATGGCAAAAATATCCTTTTACAGGATGTCGCGAAGATAGAATATGATTATGCTGAAGAAGTACACATTACCCGCCTCAATGGTTATCGCTCTGTTTTTGTAACAGCAGCTCAAAAAACAGGTGAAAACATTTCAATGACGCAAAAGAAGTATTTGCCCGTGATCGAAAGATTTAAGTCAACGCTTCCACCCAATATCAACATGATACACCATTTCGATCAGGCTAACAATGTAAATAAACGAATCGGCTCACTCGGAAAAGATTTTTTGTTCGCTATTCTATTAATCTCCATTACCCTCCTTCCCTTAGGGCAACGCGCTGCACTTATCGTTATGATTTCTATTCCACTTTCGCTGGCGATAGGGATTATCATGCTTGACCTTCTTGGATTTACACTTAACCAATTAAGCATTGTTGGACTAGTGGTGGCACTTGGCTTACTAGTTGATGACAGTATTGTTGTGGTAGAAAACATTGAACGTTGGATGCGGGACGGTCATTCGCGTTTAGAAGCAACGATCAAAGCAACCAAGCAGATCGGGCTAGCCGTTGTGGGTTGCACCGTTACGATTGTCATTGCATTTATGCCGCTTGCATTCCTACCGGAAGCACATGGAGACTTTATCCGCAGTCTTCCAATGAGTGTGATTTTGTGTGTTGTAGCATCCATGCTTGTTTCGTTAACCATTATTCCTTTTCTGAGTAGTCGGATTTTGAAAGACCATATCGGGCACCCTGATGGAAATATTTTCATGAGAGCCCTTAAGAAAATAATCCATGGAAGTTATGCCAAATTGCTCGACAAAGCGTTAGCGAAACCCATCCTCACTATTGCCATTGCCTTTGTACTATTCGTAGGCTCACTTTGGCTCTTCCCGGTTATTGGATTCAGTCTCTTTCCTGCATCTGAAAAGCCGCAGTTTCTAATTGAAGTTACTACACCGCTTCAATCCAATCTTACATACACCAACAAAGTCACTGCCCAGGTTGAAGCTGAATTGAAAAAGGAAAAAGAGATAAAATATTTTGCTACCAATGTAGGGAAAGGAAACCCACGCATCTACTATAATATTCTCCCTGAAAACGAACGCACCGATTTTGCTCAGATATTTGTTCAACTGGATGAACACACTTCCCCTAAACGCAAACTGATGTTGATCGAGGAGTTGCGCAAGAAGTTCTCGTCAACTGTTGAAGCTGAAATCAAAGTGAAAAACTTTGAACAAGGTGCACCAATAGTGGCTCCTGTTGAGGTTCGTATTTTTGGTGAAAACCTTGACACACTTCGGATGATCGCTGCTAAGGTTGAAAACTTGTTAGAAACAACACCTGGCGCTATTTATATTGAAAATCCTGTTGCCCATTTAAAATCTGATATCAAAATCGATATCAATAAAGACAAGTCGCGAATGCTTGGAATACCAACCGTGACAATTGACAATACAGTTCGCCTTGGCGTTACAGGTATTGATGCAGGTAAATTTTCCAATCAAAATGGAGACGAGTTCAAAATCGTCTTGACAAAATCAAACAAGACCACCCCACGTTAGAAGTGTTGGACAACCTGTTTGTGAATACGAATCAAGGTGCAGCAATACCGCTTCGTCAGGTTGCTGATCTTCATATGGAGTCTTCGCCAATTAAAATCAATCACTATAATAAATTGCGCACCGTTTCAATAAACGCGTATGTAAAAAAGGGATTTCTTAATGACAACGTCACGAAAGACGTTATGGTTAAGATGGATGAAATGAAGCTTCCGGCTGGCTATAGTTATGTGATGGGTGGAGAAATAGAAAGTCGTCACGAAGGGTTTGGTGGCTTTGGTAGCGTAGTCATCGTAACCCTCTTCTTGTTCGTTGCAGTTTTGATTCTGGAATTCAAAAATTTTAAAAGCACATTGATAGTCCTGTCCGTAATCCCATTGGGTATGGTTGGTGCCGTGATCGCGCTTTTAGTATCCAGTAATTCGCTTTCGTTTGTAGCGATGATTGGTTTGATTGCATTGGCTGGTATTGAGGTGAAGAATACTATTCTTCTTGTCGATTTCACGAATCAACTTCGCTCTGAAGGGAAATCACTTGATGAAGCCATTCGTGAAGCTGGAGAGGTTCGGTTCCTCCCAATCATCCTAACTACACTAACAGCCATTGGTGGTTTGATACCTATTGCCTTATCCACTAATCCGTTGATATCACCCTTGGCCATTGTCATCATTGGAGGTTTGATCAGTTCAACATTGTTGTCACGCATTGTAACTCCGGTGGTCTACAAATTAATACCACCTAAAGTATCAATTTCTTAAATCAAATAGAAGTAGATATATAATAAGTAATAACTAAAAAAGAAAATATCATGAAAGCAGCAGTTTACACCAAGTATGGACCACCCGAGGTTCTTCAACTACAAGAAATAGTGAAGCCTTTGCCTAAAGACAATGAAATTCTAATACGGATTGAAGCAACCGCGGTCAATTCAGGTGATTTGCGACTTCGAAAGGCTGACCCATTTGGAGTCAGGCTATTTTTTGGTCTAATGAAACCCAAAATAAATATACTGGGTGCCGTTTTTTCTGGTGAAGTAGAAAGCATTGGCAGGAACGTTAAACTTTTCAAAGTAGGTGATGAAGTCTTTGGACATACGGATATGCGTTTCGGTGCCCACGCAGAGTATATCTGTTTATCCGAAAGCGGAACACTGGCTTTAAAACCCGATAGTCTTAACCATGCTACGAAGCAGCCGTCATTCCTTTTGTGGAACTTCAGCATTACATTTTATCAAAAGGTTGCCATTACCCGGTCAAAAAGTGCTTATCCAATGGAGCTTCAGGAGCAGTTGGCAGCATCGCCATTCAACTAGCAAAGTATTTTGGAGCCAGTGTTACAGGGGTGTGTAGCGGTGCGAATATTGATTTGGTAAGATCTTTAGGAGCGGATAACGTAATTGATTACACCCAAACAGATTTTGCAGAAAACGGTGAAACTTATGACATAATTTTTGACACCGTAAATAAAATTCCGTTTTCGCAATGTATAAAGTCGCTGAATAGAAATGGAATTTTGATTTTAAGCGCTGCTGGAATGTCAGAGATGCTTCAAGGCTTCTGGACTTCAATGACAAGCAGCAAGAAAGTTTTGACGGGTGTCATTAGCCACAAGGCAGAAGATATTAATTTTCTTAAGCAACTCATTGAAACCAATAAACTAAAACCAGTTATTGATAAAACCTATCCCTTAGAGCAGATTGCAGAAGCACATGCTTATGTTGAGAAAGGTCACAAAAAAGGAAATGTGGCAATAACGATGAATCACAATTAATCCTCTTCATCTACAACTTTGGGTCGGTTAAAATGTGGTTTTTAGCACTGTCTAACTAAATTTTATAGTAAAAATATGGATGGAACTATTATGAATAAAATGTCATTAAAGCTTGCAGTAAACACAACGCTTTCCATACTATTCATGGTAGCAGTGTTTCATCTTTTAGTTTTAGTCAACGTTGTGCCTTATACTATTGTATGGGGTGGAAAATTTCATAATGAAACTCAACTAAGAAATTTTGAGGTTGTTTCCATTGCTATTAATGCCTTTATGATTTTTGTGGTAGCCATCAAAGGGCAGTATATAAATCTTCCAATACCAATGAAAGTAATTAGTACACTTATGTGGCTTTTTGTTTTACTTTTTGCTTTCAACACGATAGGCAATTTATTCGCCAAAACAGCACTGGAAACAATTGTCTTCAGCCCTATAACTTTCATTTTAGCTTTATTGTGTTTTAGAATAGCAAAGGGATAAGACCAAAATTATTGGGCAGTGGGCTTTAAGCTTAATTAAAAGTCGTGGGTAGTGATCTTCCCTCCCTATGCAATACTGATTGGTAATGGAAACCTTATGATTTTTTGGCCAGAGAAATATTTCTTTTCGCCAATCAATAAGCAATCCAACCTTATTCCCCACCACCTTGCGCCTTTACAGGTTGTCCTTTTATGACGCTTTGTTGACCTAGGGGTAAGAGTCTACAGAACCAGACCTTTGTTTCAATAAGGAGAATATAAACAACTAAAAAATGAAAAAAAGCATAAAAAAATAATTTTAAGTCTAGGCATAATTGTCTGTGGATTAATAATGCTTACCCTATTAGGGTCCTGCCAGGAGGAAGCTTTTAGCCCAACATTAATTCGGGAATTCACAATTGAATCGGTCTCAAATGGTGCCACTTACAAAATAAAGGTTGGGTTACCAGACAACTACAACGCATCATCAGAAAAGTACTCCTCAATCTATGTTTTGGATGGAGAGGAAAATTTTGACCGGGTGGCGAACACTTGTAATGAGATATCCAAAAGCAACAATACACAAAATGTGATTGTGGTAAGTATTGGGTATGGTAATGATCGCAGTATCGACTATACACCAACCAAAGTCGGTTCATCAACAGGTGGTGGTGCTGAATTTCTGAATTTCATCGAAACCGAATTGATTCCAAGAATGGAACAAGATTTTGATGTGGACACTACACGCAGTAGCCGGGTAATTCTTGGTCATTCGTATGGAGGTTTATTCGGTGCCTGTGTTCTAGCGGTGAACAATGGCCTGTTTGGCAATTACATATTGCTAAGCCCATCCATTTGGTTTGACAATGAAGTTTCAATGGTGTTGGAAAAACAAAACAGGTTTGAAAACAAAGACAGATATCAATTGGTATTCTTAGGTATTGGCGAATTGGAGAATTCCGGTAGAATGCAAGCTCCTTTTGAAGCATTTTATCAAACCTTGCGTGACAACTATTCGAATATCAGCTTATCTAAGAACCGCGAAAAACCTTGATCACGTAGGCTCAAAGAATCCCAATATAATCAAGGGCCTTCACTACTATTTTCAAAACAGATAACCATTTAAATCTCATTAAATCAATACTGCTATGAAACTTCAAACTTATTTATCATTTGCTATTTTGCTTTGTGCATATGCCAGTGGCTATTCTCAAAGTGACATGGCGTCAAACCATTCACTAGAGCGGAAGTTAACGATTGAACCTGGAGTTGGTATTCATACTAATTTTGGAACAGATTTTCTTATTTCGAATTTGGTTCAATGGAATCCAAATAGGAGACTTGCGTTTGCTTCGTACTCATCTTATAGTATAAATAATACAACACAACGAAATTTTAATCATGTAAAAACCAATTACAATTATTCATTAAATCAAAAGTTTGGTGTAGGTACGACCATATACTCAAAAAAAATTTCTCACACGTTCTTGCTAATGGTGGGTGTAAAGTATACCGCCTATGAAGAAACACTAGACAATCCTAATTTCGATAAGGTAAGTATTTCAATTCATGCGTTAAGTCCTGACTATGGTATAATGTACAGCCTAAAGAAAGGATGGAAAAAATATTTTTTCACTGGTCGATTTTATCTTCCGCTTAGCCCATGGCTAACAGAAGGTGCTAAAATTGAAAACGTACAAGGCACACTCCGTGACATTGCCCTGGAATTTGGGGTTGGGATAAAAATCAAATAACAAAAATATACTAAATTTTTTATGGCACTATTCACATTTTGGCGTGGAGATTACTATACAACTCCGAAAGAGATGAGCAACCTTTCAATACAAAAGGAATTTGATGTAGCTACGTTGGCATCATTGATGAACATAGAGGGCCAAAAAATTCAGAAAAGATTTGAAGAAGGAAATGAAGCTTGGGTGGTTCGGTTAGATGGCACGCCTGTTTCATTCGGATGGGTTGGTCGTAATCGAGTATTAATTGGAGAGTTGTCAAAGGAGATTGATCTTCCAAAAGGAAATACATATCTCTGGAATTTTAGAACACTCGAAGCTTATCGCGGAAAAGGGTACTATGTTCAGCTGTTACGAACAATTTTAGAAGCGGAGGAAAAAATCAGTGAACGGATTTGGATTATTTCGGCTCCAGAAAATCAAAGCTCATTCAATGGAATCGTAAAGGCTGGGTTCGTGCCTGTTGGGGATATCATGTTTGATTTTAAAAATGACGTAGTGTTGCTGGCGAGTTCCTTGAATGAAAGGACGCAGGCAGGTGCTGATCTGATTCAAATACCCATCTCAACGACATCTGTTCGTCCTTGTTGGAGGTGTGCGAGTAAAGCAATGAAGAAGGAAGCATCCTGTGATTGTTCCGAAAATAATTTACCCTGCCGATGCGGTAATCAAAACCAGATGTCTCATTCAGGAATAAGCATCTTATGATTTCTTTTGCTATCTATCCTCCCATCCTGAGAGAATCCCTTTACAATTTTGTTAAAAATTAATCCTTAAATGAATCATGAAGAAAATTGCCTTTATTATTCCACCCACAGTTGAATTATTAGACTTAGCAGGACCCGTTCAAGTATTTACGGAAGCCAAATTTTATGACCTTGCAATTAGTATTGAATTTTATCTATACAAGAATGAGCCGGTTAGTACATCGGGGCTTAGGTTTGGAAAAATTGCAAACTATGCAGAAGCCCAATTGGGTGAGGGTGATTTTGTATTCATTCCAGGAATGGACCAAAACTATGTCAGAAGCTCTTCCTTCAAAAATGAAAAAAAATTCTTTGCGTGGTTAAGAGAATGTGTGGAGCGAAAGATAAATGTTTGTTCTGTTTGCAATGGAGCCTTCGCTTTAGGTGAGGCTGAATTACTAAACGACATTGATTGTACTACTCATTGGAGGAGAGTAAACGAACTACAACAGCTATTCCCAAAAACTAAAGTGGTGGCTGATGTATTCTATGTAAAACATGATTCCATCTGCACCAGTGCCGGAATTAGTGCTGGAATAGATTTGGCATTATCCATTCTTGAAGACATGGCAGGCGTTCATTTTACTCATAAAGTTGCAAGAGGACTTGTTGTTTATTATCGGGGTAACGGTAGTCGCAAGCAAGAAACAAGTTATCTGGATTTCAGAAACCATATCCATATGAAGATTCATGAACTTCAGGATTATCTTGTCGATAATATTAATGGCGAGACTTCAATTAGTGTTCTGGCCTCAATAGCAGGAATGAGTCCCCGAAACCTGACTCGGATATTTAAGGAAACAACAGGAACTACTATTAATGAATACCTAACCCAGATACGGCTTGACACTGCCAGGGAGCTGCTTAAGGATCCAAAAAACACGATGTTGGCCATCGCTACCAAATGTGGGTTTAAAACAGAGCGTCAATTACAGCGAATTTTAAGAAAGTAATCCATGCCGAGAAAGGGGGCTAAAAACTTCAATATCGATGAAAAATAATTCGGTCAATTGAATCACAAATGAATATTGCATATCAGTATCTTGTATCTATTCCTCAATTTGAAATAATTTCGGGAAATAGATATGTTGAAAGTAGCCTTTATTGTTCCCCCGCATGTTGAGCTATTGGATCTAGCTGGACCTGCCCAAGTGTTTACAGAGGCCAGATCACAGGGGCTTACTGTAGCGATTGAATTTTATAGTTTTCATGATGGGAATTCATCCACTGCGGGCATTACTTTTGGCCAGATCAAAAGTTATAAGGAGGCTAATTTGAAGCCGGGTGACTTTGTATTCGTGCCCGGAACAGACCATGACTATTTAGGAAGCGCTCAGTTTGGCACTGAAAAAAGTTTTTTTGAGTGGATAGCGCAATGTGCCAACAGCAAAATCAATACTTGTTCGATTTGTACAGGCGCCTTTTTTTTAGGCGAGGCCGGAGTGCTGGATAACAGAGAGTGTACCACCCACTGGAGACGAACAGACGAACTGAAGTCTCGTTTTCCAAAAGCTAAAGTGCAGGCTGATATGCTGTATGTAAAAAGCGATAACATTTACACAAGCGCAGGCATCAGTGCAGGCATTGATCTCGCACTGGCGTTATTGAAAGATATGAAAGGGCCTCATTTTGTTCATAAGGTAGCCAGAGGCTTAGTGGTATATCACAGGCGTGATCAATCACATACACAAAAAAGCATTTATTTGGATTTTAGAAATCACATCAATCCAAAAATTCATGAGGTGCAGGATTTCCTTATCAGTCACCTTGCGGAGGAAAACGCTATTGAAACTTTGGCTGAAATGGTAGCTATGAGTCCAAGAAATCTGAGTCGGGTTTTTAAGGAATCTACAGGGCTAACGATTGTTGAATATCTTACTGAGCTTCGCAGAGAGATGGCTAAAACGCTGCTTAATAATCCTGATTTCACTATTGATTATATTGCTTCGCAATGCGGCTATAAAACAGCAAGGCAATTGCAAAGGATTTTGAAATGATGTTGACCTATTTTCTTTTAAGTTCTTCCTTTAGCTTTACTTTTAGCTTGCTAATAGGTAATGTTTTAGCACCATTTTAACACTGAAATGAGTATTTGTAAATACCACCTTATACTTATTGAGCCTAAAAATGCCTTTTTAGCTTATGATTAGTATCCTTTAAAACTAATTGATACTGATGTCCATGCCCCAGCGGGATCACAAGTTTTTAACCTAAACTTTTAGAAGCTCACAAACTGCACGGTTTGTGAGCTTTTTTCTTTTCTACTCCTACCGTTTTATTCATCTAATACCATAATTCTGGTGAGTAATTCGGGAGTCAAAACCAACTCCCGAATTTGACTCCCGAAGAATTATCACTAACATTCCAATATGGTGGGATATATGATTTTAGAAATAAAACACTAGCTAGCCGAAACTACACAATAAGCCAACCATCCTATCGGATTTCCGATCACTTTCTTTGTGGGGTGAGTTCTCTACGCTATAAAAAACGTAATTATTCCTTTATCCCTCGAGGATACGTATCAAATCATCATTGACATAGTATATCTCATTGCCTTCCTTTTTTGGGGCTTAGGATTTTGGCTTTGGTAAGCTCATCCATGTATTTAGAAATGGTGGTACGTGACTTTTTCCCAACTAATTCACCCACGATTTTTGCCCGGCTATAGGGTTGGCTGAATAAGGCCTCATTCACTTCTTTGCTATACCATTTAATATTTTTTCTACCATGATCCAACGTTGCTTCCATCTGCGTCACAGTCTCATTGATTATTCGATTGGTGAGCATCGATGTTTTTTCTACGGCATCCAACATATAGAGTATCCATTTTTTCCAGGATTCCCTTTGCGTTACTGCACCGAGACCGAAATAATATTCATCCTTGTTAGTGATGATATACTTTGAAAGATAGAGTACTGGTTTAGACAACAAGCCTTTATTTACCAGATATAACAAATTAAGAATTCGTCCTGTCCGGCCGTTGCCATCTGGGAATGGGTGAATGGCCTCAAACTGATTGTGGGCGATACACATTTTTAACAGCGGATCTGCTGGATATTTTACATCATCATTGAGATATTCAATCAGATTATCCATCAGTTGTTCAACTACATCTTCCCCACGTGGTGGTGTATAGACAATCTCTCCTGTTCGGAATTCACTTTGTCCCTGCTTAATCACAATCTGTGCTTGTGGTGAACGTAAACCTGCTTGGGTAGATTTAATCTGTTGAAATATCTTGGTTATTAGATGTAGCGTTATTGACTTTTCCGTTTCCAATTGTTTGTTGCCTTCCCAAAGTGCTTCTCTGTACTTCAATACTTCTTTTGTGGCTGGGTTAGCCTTCGCTTCATTGATGCGGTCAGATATAGCTTTGTATAGTTCATCTTCAGTAGTAAAGATATTTTCAATCGCAGTTGAAGTTTTGGCTTCCTGAAGGGCAATTGTATTGACCAACATGAATGGATTAGGCAACCGTAAAACATTGCTATCGACGGAAGCCAATGCTCGTGAAGCTGTTACCAGTTTTTTCAATATTTCAGGGTCATTCTCAAACGCTGAAGTTGGTGGTAGGCGAGGAAGATCATTGTAAGGGATGCTTCTATCATATTTAGTCATAAGGAGTGTCCATTTTTTACCCTAAACTGGACATAGGTCAAATTTAGTTAATAAAAATGGACAAAAATCAAAGTGTGTCCAATTTATAATCAAAATCTGGACATAGATCAATTACTGTCCATTTTTTCAGTATACTGAGTATTGGTCGCGAAGACTTGGCTAGATCTGCCCAATTGTTCAATCGGCCTGCCCTCGCAATGCGAGGTTTCATTGCACACACCCTCGCTCCACTCGCGGTCTCTCTCCATTTCTTTGCGTTCGCCCTTAAAGGCTCGCAAGAAATGCCAGAGCAAGTTTTTATTTGATTCTCTTATTCTCCCCCATACAAAGGCTGGTGTGTCATTTTCCTGCCAAATTTGAATAGCAGGTATAGGTATTCGCAATAACTTTTGGTATAATTAATTGTTTCGAAGAAAGACCCTATGCTTCAAACAAAACTAAATAGACCCAACCTCACGGCTGATTATCTACCGCGACCGCATCTTCTTGAGCGGTTAAAAATAAACAGTCATTTACCAGTGATATTAGTCTCTGCACCAGCTGGTTATGGTAAGAGTGTATTAATTAGTCAATGGCTGGAGAAGCAGAATGATTACGGATGGCTATCACTTGATGAGAGCATGAATGATCCATCTACTTTCATTTCCTATTTTACTGATGCACTATGTAGCGTTAGCGCTGCCAAATTGAACGGATTGAAAAATTGGGAGCAGGAGACCCATTTTCTTTCTTGGGAAGCGATTATTGATAAAATAGTAAATACCCTGAATGCTTTAAAAGAACCAACTCGACTAATACTGGATGACTATCACCTGATTAGAAATCAGGAAATCCACAAGTTGATGGATGCTATAATCCATGAAGACATTCAAAACTTTCGTTTAGTAATCATTACGCGTAGGGATCCGCCTCTTCGCTTCCGTGGTTTACGGCTCTATCATAAAATGCTTGATCTGAGAGCGCAAGAGCTGAGGTTTGACCAACATGATATTCGAAAATTTTTAGCAAAGGAGCGAATCATCACCTTCTCTGATGACGAACTTAGTGAACTGATTGTGCGAACGGAGGGATGGATTTTGGCAATCCGGATAATACTAGCGGCCAGATCATTTCCAACGTTGGAAGGACACGAGGAAAAATCCCTGACGCTGTCCAACGATTTGGATAGTCTGATGGGACACATTAGTGATAAATTAGATCCTGAGTTTTTCAAGCAATTGCAACTGAGTTCGCTATGCGATCAATTCAATGAAGAATTACTTGAGTCTATCTTTTCGCATGTCCTTAACGAAACCGGTAGCGCAGCTTTTTTCTTACAAAATTGAAAGAATTAAATTTTTTTTTAGTTCCTACTAACGATGATGGAACTTGGTATCGATTCCACCACTTAATTGGTGACATATTAAAGAAGCAACTGGAAAGAAGTGAACCGACTATAATCAACCCGCTTTATAGTAAAATAAGTGAATGGTTTTCAAGTAAGAATCTCATTGATGAAGCCATCCACTACGCGATCAAATCAAAAAACTACGCATTGGCATGCGAGCAGATCACCAAGAATAGGGCAAGCATGTTGGATAAAGGACAATGGTGGGTTGTGCAACGCTGGCTTGATAAGATTCCCCGGCAAATTCGCAACGCCAATGTTGATATGTTGCTGACGGAATTACTGGTTTGCCAAGAAACCTGGGGCATCGAGGATTTTTTTTCCATCCTGGACACTTTAAAATCAGTTGGCATTGAAAGTTCAAGTGATGAGAACGTTTCTCAATATCTGTCTCATTTAGGGTACTTTCTAACGTTTGTCAAACCTGACCCCAAAAAAGCGGTAGCATCGATCGAACGGTCTAAAGTGTTGTGCCATGATGAAAGTTACATGTTTGGCGGACGCAGGGAATTGACATTGGCCTGTGGCAGACAGATGCTTGGCTTAACCGCTTTGGCATTGCAGGCTCTTGATGAGATTCAAGAAAAATTCGATGCTTCCTCAAAATTTCATATACGCGCCATCCACGGTAAAGTCCTTGTTCACTTACTTTCCGGAGATTTTGAATCAGCCGATAATGACGCAAAAAAATTACTGTTTCTTGTTCAAGATTCTGATTTACTATATGCAAAAGGATGGGGTTCGTATTTTCGAGGCAATGTTGCCTTTCAATCGTACAATGAGCATGAAGTTATACACACCTTAAAAGAAGCGCTATCATTTGAGGGTGTGTTTAATTACCGGGTTTATTTTGATGCACTGGCAGGGTTAGTGCTAATCAGCTCCTTAAAAAAAGATGAAAAGGCAACGGCTTTATTTCTTGAACAAATGTGCCAGTTGGCGGCAAAACTAAAAGATACAAAGTTTCAAAATTACTACCGCTCAGTACAAGCAAGAGTCAACTGGCATACCGGGTTAGGGGACAAGGAATTAAGCTGGGCTACAGCCGACCGGGTGAAGCAGCATCCGTCTTCGTATTTATTTTTGATGGATGTACCTGAACTGACGAAGATACGAATCGTGGTCAGTCATGGTTCACATGCTCAGGTTGAGGAAGCGATTTCTTTACTAAATGAAGTGGAAGTCATGCTGGAAAGTGTTCATAACCACTATCAGCAGATAGACGTTATTCTGCTCAAAGCGATGGGATCTTTGCGTCTTGGAAGGAAAAAACTTGCTGCCAAATGGTTAGCGGAAGCGCTGATACTGGTAGGTAAAAAAAATATGATCAGACCGATCATAGAGGCATATAGCGTAATGCCAGACTTATTCAACCAGATTCCACATACGGATGAACACAATCGTCTATTATCCAGAATCGGTATCGATTCATCTTCACAAAAGTCCGCATCAGTTTCTACCTTCAAAGACGATCGGTTAACCACGCGGGAGCGCGATGTGGTTGAGCTCATCGCTAAAGGCCTGCAAAATAAAGAGGTTGCTGATCAACTTCATATTTCTACTGTAACCGTTAAAAGTCACTTGACGAATATTTATAAAAAGCTGGACGTTACGAATCGTACTTCTATGCTGAGCAGCATACGGGAATAACAAATAGTATATGAAACGGTCTAACGAAACCTAAAATCGTAGTAATATTGAATGTGAAAATAAAACTCAAATCCATAATTATTTTCTTCCAATGGGTACAAAGGAAGAAGTCATGCCTTGCCTTTGTTTTTCTAATTACTTCTTTCTTCCTAACACCCGATGCACTGGCTCAGCAATTCAATACGGATAACTACCTCACCATGCCGCATGGTACTGCCACAATTGTCCTGACGAACGGGGAGCGAAACGCAGGGACAGCAGCGTCTTTTGCTTTAGTTCCCAAATGGGAATTTTTTGCTCAGGCTTTCATGTTTTGGGAAAATGAAAAAGAGTTAATCCCTCAGCATTTTAATATTCTGGCTTATGCGAAATACATGTTCTGGGTAAACGCTCAAAACAATGGCGGGGGAGCTGTATTTCTTGGATTTGGTAAATCTCCTGGGTATTGGCAGGACACGGAATTTTTAAAAACGCACAAAAACGTTTGGACTGCTGTTCCAATTACATTTCCTCTTTTCAACAATACCATTTCATGGGATATCATGCCGGGAGCATTGTTTGATTGGCAAAACTCTGATAATGGAAATCCAATTTGGGGCTTTACCTATTCAACACGCGTTGCAGTTTATAAGATAATTCCTAAAACAGCTATAGTTGGTGAAGTCTACGGGACATCGGGATCAGCCTATTCCAAACCGGAATATAAGATTGGGCTCCGGTGGGAACCTAATAACACCATCGTGCCTGCAATTACCTATGGTCGTGCTTTAGACGGAACACCAGGGGCAGGATTAGAAATAGGTGTAGTCATCTTTTCCCCTACGTTTTTAAAAAAACCGTTACCGTAGATTGTCAAACATCCTAAAATCACTATTCATAGGATCCTTACGCCTAATAATTCTGTGGCGTAAATGGGTATCAAATGAAATGCTGGAATCCTGAAAATTAAGTAGTTCGTGAATCAAGACCCTGATTCAAGGAGTATTAATCCTACCTTTTTGCGACTAAAGTAGTAGATGAACTCACAGTGTGTGTTCGTACCTTCACAACAGTGATAAAGATCTAATTTTCTGAGGCTAAGTACCCTTTAATGAATACTAAAAATTCCGTCTATCAGATCCGATTATCAGGTAAGATTTCCCCGTCTCTGATTAATTATATTGATGATATGCAGATACGGCAGGAATATGGACAAGATACCATATCGCTGGTCGGGTGGCTACCGGATCAGTCTGCCTTACTCGGATTGCTAAATACATTAAACGATATCCACTATGAGATTCTATCGGTAAATACGTTATCCACCAAAATTGATACAAGCCCAATAGAATGAAATCACGTAATATCCGCTAACCCCAAAATTTGTAAACAGTAAAAATTAAAATCATGAAAAACAAATTACTAATTCTATTTATTTTCTTAGTATCGTTCTCCTACGGTCAACAGAAAACAACTTCAAATGAGACCTATGACATAGTCATATTAAACGGTCGCGTAATGGACCCTGAAACCATGTTTGACGATGTCGCCAATGTGGGGGTCAAAGACGGAAAAATCGTTGCCATAACCAAATCTCCAATTAAAGGTAAAGAGACCATTGATGCTAAAGGGCATGTGGTTGCTCCCGGGTTTATTGACACACACTACCATTCAATGGATGTTTTTAGTACTAAAATGGCACTTCGAGACGGTGTAACTTCCGGGATGGACCTTGAAGCCGGATCATTCAATGTGAAAGGAATGGTATGATGAAAAAGCAAAAACGGGCTGGCAAGTAAACTATGGTACTACTGCAAGTTTATTGTGGACAAGAATGGCTATTCATGACCCTGAATTGAAGATGGTTGGTACAATGGATTATACGGAAGCAAGACCATATGTTGCCAATGCTGCAAAAGATGGCGTTCAAGGTTGGGCAACAACAAAATCAACGTTGGACGAAATGAATAAAATAATGCAAATATTAGATGAAGATCTAAGACAAGGTGCAATCGGTATGGCAGCTCCTGTTGCTTACATAACTATGGGAACAAGTAGTTACGAAGTTTTTATGGCTCAAAAAGCAGCTGCTAATTATAACCGTATGACAGCTTCTCATACCAGATATCATTTATTAAGCGATACACCTACGGAAGCGCCAATAGCTTTTGATGAGATGTTTACCAATGCCATGTTGTTAGGCGCTCCATTTTTAATTTGCCATAATAATGATTATGGCTGGTGGGAAATCGAAGAAAAATTGCAATTGGCCAGAGGAAAAGGTTTGAATATGTGGTCAGAGTACTATCCTTACGCTGCCGGAGCAACAGCAGTTACTGCAGATTTCTTGAAACCTTCTGAATGGGTAGAAAAGCGTGGTTTCAAATACGAAGAAACCATCTTCGACCCTATTGATAATGCATACCTTACCAACGAAACCTATGCAGCATTGATGAAAAAAGAACCAGGAAGATCGGTTGTCGTAGTATTTCCATACCGGAAGCCTTGGTTGAAAGATTTTTTAACAATACCTCATATGACTATAGCAGCTGATGCCATGGTTGGTGTTGGTCCCGATGGAGAATCATTACCATGGGAAGCGGATTGGAAGGATTATAGAGGCCATCCCAGAACGGCTGGTACGCGTGGTACAGCTTTTCGTATGGCTCGTGAACAAGGTGTTCCTTTAATGTTTACGATTGCACAATCAAGCTATTGGGCAGCTTTACACCTGGGTGATGCCGGGCTTGAGTCTATGAAGCAAAGAGGAAGAATTCAAATAGGGAAAGTTGCAGACATCACCATCTTTAACCCTGAAACGATCACAGATAATTCCACTTTTAAAATAGGGGAAAATGGTATCCCTACCACCGGTATTCCTTATGTTATTGTAAATGGTGTTATCGTAGTAAAAAACAACGAAGTATTGCCTGTAAAAGCTGGACAAGAAATTCGTTACCCAGTTGAAGATAAAGGAAGGTTTACGCCTATTGATAAAGATGATTGGAGGGTGAAGCATACGATTGGAGTTAATCCAGGTCTTCAAATTCATAATGATGATGACTCTGGTGCAGGGGCATTGCTTAATAAAAAAGAATAAATGAATACTCAAATAGAAATTGAACCAAGAGTGTTTGATCCAAATCAATCAAAGTAATACTAAAAACATCTCAGGATGTGCTTTTCCAAAAGAAAACGCATCCTGAGATTTTAATTAGAAATAAAATCAAAAACAATTTTAAATGAAGACATTACAAAAATTATGGTGGTTCACCCTGTTAAGAGGGATCATACTCGTACTACTTGCTTTTTTTGTGTTTCGCCATCCGGTGAATGCACTGATTGGAGTAGCAATCTATATTGGCATTAGCTTGTTAATAACGGGCATTCTTCAAACAGGAGCTTCCTTCGCTTTTAGAAAGACAATCCCTAGCTGGGGATGGGTACTGGCCGGAGGGCTTATTGATATCCTGTTCGGCTTTGTACTCTTATCTAATCCCGCACTTACAGCAGCCTCATTACCTTTTGTTGTAGGCTTCTGGATTATCGTATCCGGCATCATGTCACTTGCAGACGCTTTTCAAAGTAGAAAAGAGGAAAATTCACTATGGGGCTTAGGCATGCTTAGTGGAATAATATCCATCATTATCGGCTACTTCATTACCAACCATACGCTTGTTGGAATGCTCACTATCACCATATGGATGGGTATTGGATTCGCAATCGCGGGCATTGTGAATATTGTTATTGGGTTCAAACTAAAATCTTTGAAATAAATATAATACCTATTAAATCAAAAAAATATGAAACCTTTTAAATCAAAAAAACTTGCAGCACTACTGTTAATTTGCGTGTTCAGCGTAACATTCGTAACCAGTTGCAACGAATCTAAAAAAGATTCAACCACAGAAATAGCGGGCGTAGCTGCCGATACCGAATTTGACTTAGTCATTTTAAACGGTAGGGTAATAGACCCCGAAACCAACTTTGACGGCATACGAAATGTAGGCGTACTCGATGGCAGAATTGCCTTAATCACGGAAGAGTCGATTGCTGGAAAAGAAACTGTAGATGCAACAGGTAAAATCGTTGCTCCCGGATTTATTGATACCCATTTCCACTTTCAAAAGCCAATCGGCTATTCCCTCGGCATACGCGATGGCCTGACAAGCAGCATGGATTTCGAGATGGGCTGTGCGGGATCCTATATCGCGGACTGGTACGAAGCACGTAAAGGTGTGACCCAGGCCAACTATGGCATTGCGGTGAGTCACGAGTTTGCCCGTGCGATGGTCATCGACGGTTCAGACGGCGATTACTTGCTGGACGGTCCCATAGCCGCTCTTGAAACCCGCAAGAAAAACGGCTGGAGCGCGACGCGCCCGACTTTGGAACAGGGTAACGCGATTCTCCAGGAGATTGACAAGGGCCTGCAGGCTGGTGCCGTGGGAATCGGCAGCACCGTGGGCTACATGAGAGAGGGCGTCTCTACACGCGAGATGTTCGAGGTGCAGAAAGTTGGCGCACGCTATGACCGCGCGACCGGCGCCCATACCCGCTACACGCTCGGCACCGACATCACCGAGAACAACGGCGCGCAGGAACTGGTTGCCAACGCCCTCGCACTTGGCGCTCCGGCGATCCTTCTGCACTTCAACAACGCCGGCTGGCGGCTTACACAAGAAATGATCATCAGGCTTCAGGAACAGGGCCACAACATCTGGGGTGAAATTTATCCTTACGCTGCGGGTTCCACCCCGATCAATGCCGAGTTTCTAAGGCCTGAGAGCTGGGTCGACGATCTTGGCAACCGCTATGAAGATACCATGCTGGATCCGGAAACGAATGAGTACCTTACCCTGGAGACCTACAAGGCCACAATCGCATCCACTCCGACCAAGCCGATCGTTGTATTCAAGCAGCCCGAAGAAAACATTGTGAAGTGGCTGAGGCTGAAGGGCGTGACCATGGCCAGCGATGCGACTGCTGCCACGCCGTACGACGCCCCGTGGGATTTTCCAATGGACTCACTTGGCGGCACACACCCCCGCACGGCTGGTGCCCGAGGCGCTACGATCAGGCTCGGTCGGGAAAACAACATCCCAATGATGCAGCTGATGTCAATTCTTAGCTACAACGCAGCTAAGCATTTGGGTGAAACAGGCCTTACGTTTTTTCAAGAGCGCGGCCGTATGCAAAATGGAATGGTTGCTGATATCGTGGTTTTTGACCCTGAAACTTTCAGAGACAATTCAACTTACCAAAAGGGCGCTATTCCTTCAACGGGCATGAGAGCCGTAATTGTCAACGGTCAGGTGGTTGTGCGCGACGATGTGCAGCTTCCGGTTTTTCCTGGTCAGCCGATCCGTTTTGAACCAGAAGCCAA
>CALOAV010000057.1:0-59775 GCA_942491425.1 uncultured Cytophagales bacterium | reverse complement strand
GCTGATGAAGTGGTAGCATCATTAAATGAAAAGGATGTACATGAAGCTGAAGAACAAAAATCAAACAGCCTGACGATTACCTGGTTTCAGCCACTTGCCGATTTACATTTAAATGATTCAATTCCTGTAGGGATCAGCCGGATTGGCAACCCCGTGTACGTCTATATTTTATCGGGACTTGGATTGCTGGTGTTGTTCATGGCCTGTATTAATTTTATTTCACTTACCTCTGGTCATGCGCTGGATCGGGTAAAGGAAACGGGTATTCGTAAGACGATGGGTGCATTTCGTTTTCAAATCCGCAATCAGCTGCTTTCTGAATCCTTATTGATGTGCCTGCTGGCAGCAATGCTGGGGATTGGGCTGGCATATGTGGCCATCCCGGTTTTTAATACACTCGTCAATGCTACGTTGGTATTTGATTTTCAACTACAGACATTGATATTTATGATTGGGGTGATCATGGTCATCACGTTATTGGCCGGGGGAATACCGGCGCGGAACCTAATGATTCTAGAGCCGGTTGCGGCACTGAAGAAAGCTGCCCATGTCGGTCGCCAGGGTCAGTTGAAAAATGGTTTGGTGGTGGTACAGTTTACGTTATCCCTTATTCTTTTAATTGGCGCGTTTTTGATGCGTGACCAGATGAATTTTATCAGCAATAAAAATTTAGGATTTGATCAGGAGCACGTGTATGAAATCTCAATGAACAATCCTGCAAATGCAGAAGATGCAATAAAGCTAATGGAGTTATTCAAAGGTAAGCTGGCAAGCAATAGCAGAATTGTGTCGGTAACGGCCGCGATGAATGATTTTAATGAACCCTGGACACAACTGGGATTTCCGCAGGCAGACGGATCTTCGGTCAACCTCTATTATAATGAAGTCGACCCTGATTATATCCGGACGATGGGGATGGAAATCGTGCAAGGAAAAGATTTTGATCCAATGGCGAACAAACAAAGTTCAAATCAAATTATTGTTAACGAAGCACTCATCAGGCAATTTGGTTGGGAAGACCCGTTGTCAATGCAACTTCCGGGAAGTCAATTTTCAGCAAGCCATCAGATTATTGGGGTGGTAAAAGATTTTCATTTTAGTTCGTTGCACAATGCGATTGAACCATTGATTCTCGCCTTAAATTTTGATGCCATTGGATCGGGTGTGGCCGGACTTTCAACCTATCGCTGGCCACCGATGTATACGCGGCTGGTCGTGAAAATTACGAAGGGAGAACTACCTCCGGCGATTGCGTCACTGGAAGCAAGCTGGAAGGAAATTAATCCTGCAGCGCCTTTCATAGGAAGTTTTACGAATGAATCCATTGAAGCCCAGTATGCCAATGAGATTCGGTGGAAGAAGATTGTACAGTATGGATCGGTATTCTCTTTTGGTATTGCCATACTCGGCTTGATGGGATTAGTAAAGTTGTTACTGCAGCGCAAGATCAAGGAAATTGGTATTCGCAAAGTGATGGGTTCTGGATTCGGTTCGTTGGTCATCCACTTTTCTAAAGGGTTTATTGGAATTTTAGCTGCCGCTTGTATCATTGCCTGGCCGTTTACGTGGTGGGCAGGAGGAGAATGGTTGCAATCTTTTCCGTACAGGATTGCGATGACACCTATCCCTTTCCTGATGGCCACAACACTGGTTTGTACTTTAGTTTTTTTGGTGGTGGGTTATCTCACCTGGATTGCGAGTTTAACCCGCCCGGTGGATGTGTTGAAAAATGAATAAGCACGAAACCATACCATCACCTACTGCACTACGCTTTCTACGATGGTTTTGTCCACCTGCATTATACGAAAGTGTAGAAGGCGATTTGCTGGAAGAATTTGATGATGATGTTGATAAACATGGAAGCAAAATTGCGAACCGCCGACTTTTCTGGAACGTCATCCTTTTCTTTCGCCCCGGAATTATTTTACGAAATTCTTTTACCCTACAATTAATCAGTACCATCATGCTCGGAAATTATATTAAAGTCGCGATGCGCAACATGCGTAAGAGAAAATTATACTCGTTTATTAATGCCTTTGGGCTGAGTATTGGTATTGCATTTTGTCTGTTGATTTATTTGTTCATTGAAGATGAACGCAGTTTTGACAAGTTTCATGTTAACAAGGAACGCATTTACCGGTTAGAAGAGAAAAGCTTCGATACCTGGAAGCGTGATCCAGCCAAACCATATAACCAAACGGCTTACATCCAGACGTGTCTGCTACCTGCATTGAAGGAAGAAGTTCCGGAGGTACAATACGGCACCCGGTATAGTGGTGGTGAACAGGCGACGATGATCGTTGGCGATAAAATCTTTAAAGAAGACCTCGCTTATGTTGACGCGGATTTTTTTAAGATGTTTTCGTTTCCGTTGATACAGGGAAATTCGGACAAGCTTTTTCAAACAAAAGAAGAAGCTGTGGTGACACCTGCCATAGCTAAAAAATATTTTGGCGATGACGATCCGATCGGAAAAACAATCGTGCTGGATCGTGAAGGGGAGAAGTCGTATACGATCACCGGTGTAATTGAAGAACCACCTGTCAATTCCAGTATCGACTATGCGATTTTAATTCCGCAGGAAAACCGTCCGTACTTTGAACGAAACAATAGCAATTGGGGGAGTTTCAACACCAATACACTGGTGCAGTTACACAATGGATCTACGGACGAATCGTTTACTGAAAGTCTGGATAAGATTGTACATAAGTACATGGATGAACGAACCAAACGTTGGGCGAAAGATGCTGAAGTTCCTGACTCGGTGATGATGTTTGCGTATACGTTTACACAACTTCCGGATGTACATCTTAATAAGGATATTGGCTGGCATAAAGTAAGTGATCCGAAGTATTCCTATATCCTTGGCGGGATTGCACTTTTGATTTTGGTGATCGCCTGCATTAATTACATTTCATTGGCATTGACAACGAGTGCGTCACGTAGAATGGAAGTAGGGATTCGGAAGGCTTCCGGCGCACAACGCAATCAGATTTTGTATCAGTTCAGTTTTGAATCAATCATCACTGCTTTACTATCAGGTATACTGGGCGTTTGTTTGGTTATTCTTTTCCTGCCGGTTTTTAATGATTTTACCTCTAAGGATCTTGAAATCAATAATTTAATTGATCTTAAATTTATAGCCACCTGTCTGGCAATGGTATTGATTGTGGGTATTCTGGCTGGAGGATATCCGGCATTATTTCTATCGCGGTTTAAACCTGCCTTGATTCTAAAAGGTAATATGTCGTCTAAGTTTAGTGCGGGATTCACCAAACCGTTGGTGGTGCTGCAGTTTTTTCTTTCAGCTTGTCTGATCATCAGCTCGGTAATCATGTACAAGCAAATGCATTTTATATCAACTATGAATCTGGGCTTTGATAAAGATCAAATGTTAGTGATACCAACCCAGATGGGGTGGAACCAGGCTTCGGATGATGCGGTGGCAGCCTATCGCGCCCGGTTGTCACAAGAGCCTGAGGTTTTGGCCGTTGCTGGGACCAGTTCTTCTTTCAATCATGGGTGGTCACGGTATGGCTACACGATTGATGAGGAGCAAAAGGCTGCCTATGTGTATGCAGTCGATACGGAGTATATTCCTACCCTTGGACTCGAATTAGTAGAAGGCAGAAACTTTGATCCGGCCCGACCAGCGGATAGTCTGGGCATCATCGTCAATGAAGCGCTGGTGCGCGACATGGGTTGGGAAAATCCATTAGAGGAATATTTAAACTGGCGGGAAGATAGCATCGGCCCCGGAGCCCCGATAATCGGAGTTTTAAAAGATTATCATTTCCTGTCGCTGGAGCATGAAATCGGCCCCTTGTTTTTGTCGATGGATAAGGAAAATGTTGGGTACCTGATGACGATGCTGGTGAAGATTTCTGCTACAGATATTCCGGAAACCCTTACCATGCTGGAGCGAAGCTGGAAGGAGTTATATCCGAATAAACCATTTGAATATTCTTTTATGGATGAAGATGTTGCCCGGCAATACGCCTCGCAGGAACGATGGATGAAGATTATGAGCTTGTCGACCGGATTGGCCATCCTGATTGCCTGTTTGGGATTGTTTGGCTTATCGGGGATTAATTCGTTGAACAAAACCAAAGAGATCGGTATCCGGAAAATCATGGGAGCGCAATTGGTAAATATTTTCTATCTGCTGAATCGTGAATATTTTATTTATGCATTGATAGCGTTTTCACTGGCGGTGCCATTCTCGTGGTATGCTATGGATCATTGGCTGGAAGATTTTCAGTTCAGGATTACGGTAGGCTGGGAAATTTTTGCAGTGAGTATTTTAGCGGGGTGGTGATAGCGTTTATCACGGTTAGCTATCATGGAATTAAAGCATCGCTGGTGAATCCGGCGGAGACACTTAAATATGAGTAAATTCTATTTCTCGCAAAGAGCACAAAGATTTTCGCAAAGTACGCGGAGCCTTTGCGGTCTTTGCGTGAAATTTATAATGTTTCTGCGATGGCCTTTATTTGTACCAGTATCGGATTCCATCCTTCACCGTTGTTATAAACATCCTGATATCTTTTCTCACCATCAGCGGCATCTTCAAACCCATCTTGTGTAATCGTTAGTGTCGTGACGCCATTATGTTCTTCAAGTGTGTATAAAACATGCAGGTGATTTTCAGGAATATCGGGATACGAAGCATTTGGATCGATCACTGTATATTTTAGTTTTCTGGTTGGTTCGATTTCTAAAATCTTCCCCGTCACAGGAATCAGCTCCTTACCTTCATACATCATCTTCCAGTCTAGCGTGCTTCCAACTTTCCAATCGGAGATGGTTTCACATCCAAACATGTATTTCTTAGTATGCTGTGGATTGACGAGCACATCCCAAACGGTATTCGTGGATGCCTGGATGTCAATTGTATTTTTTACTGATTTTCCCATAGTAATAAATTGTTACACAAAGTTGCACAAAGAAGCCCAAAGTTACACAAAGACTCTACGCAACCCTCAGCAGTGATTGCAAATCAATTCTTTGCGGCTTAGCGCCTTTGCGGTGAACTAAATCATCAAACCATCAAATTTATATCCCTATCTTGCAGAAAATTACTTCGGAATGGTTAATTCTATTATAAAGGCTTTCAAGAAATATGCCTGGTTCAGGCGGTTTAATGCAAAAGTTACATACGAGTTGCTGGCCAAAAATATCCCTGCGAACGACTGGCATTTCATGAATTACGGATATGTTCCGAATGCAACTGAAAAACCACTGGAACTTCCTGATGATCCAAAGATTCAACGTTACTCGTTGCAGATGTATCACTATCTGGCAATGAGAACGGAAATCGCAGGCAAAGATGTTTTGGAAGTAGGCAGTGGCAGAGGTGGGGGTGCGAATTATATTGCAGCAAACTTAAACCCAGCATATTATACCGGTCTTGATCTGGCCCAAAGTGCAGTGGATCTGGCGAATAAGATGCATGTGCAGCCCAACTTAAAATTTATTCAGGGAAGCGCGGAGAGTATTCCATTCAAAGACAACAGCGTTGATGTGGTGTTGAATGTTGAATCCTGTCATTCGTATGGTTCTGTTGAGAAGTTTTTAAGCGAAGTTAAGCGCGTTTTAAAGCCGGGTGGTTATCTGCTGTTAGTAGATTTTCGAAACGAGGAAAATGTGGAGAAAATGGAAACATTAAAGAGCCAACTGCTGGCTACAGGAATGAATATGCTGGAGGAAGAGAATATTACCAGCAATGTAATCCGAAGTATAGAAGAAGAGGATGAAAGCAAGCGTGCGCGAATTGCTCGTCTAATCCCTGAGAAGTGGCAAAAGTTATTCTGTGAATTTGCTGGAGTGAAAGGCTCCAAGTTTCATTTGACACTGCAAAATGGAACCCGGTTGTATTATCGGTTTGTAATGCAGAAATAAAATTAACCGCAAAGACGGGGAGACGCTAAGGGATCACATAAGAATTAATTGTAAACTTTGCGCCTTAGCGCCGTTGCGGTAAAGTTAAAGCCATTTCTTCACCTTAAAATACACCACCATCCCGGCGGTAACGGCAATCATAACTCCCCAAATCATAAAATATCCGTAGTGCCATTTTAGCTCTGGCATATTTTCGAAGTTCATACCATAGATCCCGGCGATAAAGGTTAACGGGATAAAAATAGTAGCCACGGTAGTCAGCACCTTCATGGTTTCATTCATCCGGTGGCTTTGATTACTGAAATAAATATTAGTCAGACTTTCCAATGCTGCGTAGGTAGCATGTGCCTCTTCAAAGGCATTCATACAGCTATTTCGTAAATCATGAAAATATTTACGATTCTTCTTGCTAATAAAGTGTGTCCGGTCTTTCAGGATATTTGTCAAAGCCTCCTTAAATGGCGTTAAGGATTTTTTAATCTTGTCTACGTCTTTTTTGTTTTTCTCGATCAGCAAAAGGGTGGATGGCTTGGGGTTGGTAAGGGTAGTTTTTTCCAGCAATGCTACTTCATGATTCACCGAATCCAGTGTTTCGAAGTAATTGTCGAGGGTTGCATCTAACAACTGGAAAAGGAGAAAGTCACTTTGCCGCTTACGGGTCAGCCCAAGATTTTCGCGCATTTTATTACGCAGGTGATCAAAGTGGTCTCCGATTTCCTCTTGAAAAGAAGCGACGAAATTTTTACCGAGTACAAAGGAGAGTTGTTCGATGTGTAACTTGTTATTTTCATCCCTGAGAATTGATTTTACACTAAAGAAAAGGTAGTCTTCATAATCATCAACCTTAGGTCGAATAGTGGTATCAATTAGTTGCCGTATGGTAAGCCTGTCAAGGTTTAATGACTTTCCGATTTCCTCAATAAGTTCTACATCATGTATCCCGTGAAGGTTTAGCCAGTACAGATGTTCGGTATCTTCAATATTAATTTTTGTGTAGTCTTCAACTTTCTCTGTTTCAATACAAGTATTTTCATTGTATTGAAATAATTGAAGTTTGATTTCTTCGACTTTTTTTTCACCAATGAACGTAAGTTCACTTTTTCCCTTCGCTTCACTTTTAATTTTAGAATAAAAGTTAAAGTCAATTCCCGTTATGCTTCCTGTAATATGGGTGAGGGAGCGAAGGCTCTTCTTTAATACCTCGTCCGGATTTTTAATAGCGTGTAGTAAATTTTCAGGCTTGAATGGCTCTAATAATTTCTCCGGGTGGAATCCTTTTTTGTTATCGGTACTCATGTGGGGAATATACTAATTATCCCCAAATCAAAATATTCATAAACAGGAAACAGTTGATTATTTTTTAAGAAGTTTGAAGGCATGCGTCCATTGCTGATGGAGCATACCCGGAATGCACCAAAGGATACAAAGTGGTTCGATAGCACGTGCGCTTTCAACTCCGCCGAAATCGGCTGTTTCATATCCAAACAGGGTAAGAATTTCTGTAGTCTCTTTTTTTGCCTGGTCATTATTCCCACATATAAACATAGTAGGAGTGGTATCAAAAGTTGGGTTTACCATTAAGGCGTTGCCGACGCTATTAAACGCTTTGACAAAGTTCGCCTCCGGGAAAGCTTTTTGCATGATCTCCATTAATGACTCATCCAGGGAAGTAAAGAATTTCAGCACTCCGTTTTCCGGTGGTGCATTCTCAATAGGGTTAGTGGCATCGATTATGGTTTTTCCCGTCAGGGAATCAACACCGATGCTTTGCAGCACTTCCTTTGCTGATTTTCCGGAGACGGCAAGAACAAGGGTTTCTCCAAAGCCGGCGGTTTCAGCAAAAGATCCCACTTTTCCTTTAGGCTGTTTCTCCTGCCAATCTTTTAGTTTAGTTGCATCACGGGTTCCCAGCATGATGGCGTAACCATGTTTTATAAATCCGTTACCGAGTGTTTGGGCTACCTGTCCGGAGCCGAGGATTCCAATTTTCTTTTTCATAGCGGTGGGTTATTCACGGTAAACTTTGTGTTTTGTGATTTAGTTCATTATCTGAAATAAAAATAATAGCTAGTCCTACTTTGTCATGTTAGCGCAGCGTCCCCTTCGGGAGACACTGCGTGGACACTATAAAATTGATTTTTTTAAGAGTCAATTCTCTTTATTTACTAATTAAAAATCCACTTTGCGCCTTCGCGCCTTTGCCGAAGCTCCGCGCAGGCAGGTGGTAAAAACTAACAACTAACTAAGTAATTTAAACGCATGGGTTCATTCCTGACTTTTAGCAACCCGAAATAGTTCACTGAAGGATTTTATAATTGATTAGAATTTTGTCAATACATCCAACTCCGTTTGGTAGTCAAACTGTAAGTCTTCATGAAGAGTTGAAAGGGTTTTCTCAATCCCCTGAAGTTCCCGGTAGTACAGATTTCGGAGCTGAACATTTTTGGCTATGGATGGTCTGAAAGCTTTTAGTTTTTTACAGAAATACAAAAGCAAGGCAACCTGTGTTTCCTTTTGTTTGGAATACCGAATATATTTTTTGGTTGCCCGAAGAATTTTCCGAACGCTTTTCTTTACGAAGTAAAAGCTACTGGTATTGATTTCTTCAAATTGTTCATCGATTTCAATTTTTACATTTTCAATGTAAGATGCCTCATCCTCTGCCTCATAAAGTAAATAGGTTAGTAATTCTTTGTTTTCTTTTTTGAATTTCGCAAGGTGCAGGCAAAGCTCAACCAATTCTTTTTTATCGCGAGTACCTAATTCTTTTTTGATTTCACTTACGGTAGCTGATTTCATTTAGATGTTATTTCTACTATTGGTTTATAATATAGAACTGATTCAACTATTAGGATTTAAATGCAGTCCAAAAGAATAAAAATATAAACAGGATAATAATAGTAGCAATTAAGTTTTTTAGAAATTGCTCATTTAATTCGGTCCCGTCGGTTGTATAATTTCCAAGATGCTCCCTAAATCCATCCTTAGCCCACCAAAAAAGAGCTCCCAAGGTGGTTGTAATGGCCAGCAATATTCTCATATCATGAGCAAGCTTTCTTTATTGCACTAATTACAAAATCTGCCGGTTGATAAAGGATGGTTTCATTGAAAGTTATAAGAGCACGATTGGTTTCATCCGGACGGGCCATAACCATGTTATATTCCTGATATAAGGTCTTTTGCATTTTTACCCCATCAATTTCTTTTGCCAACTCAAACGCATAGATATTGGTACCGCCTTCCAGTGGACTTATTTTTACGCCTTTGATTTTATTGACACCTGTAACGACTTCCTGCATGCGTGAAATGGTATTTTTTATCCGGTTGTCAAAACCTTCCATGCGATACAAGGCCATGGCCGCATTTGCCCAGTTGCCATACATGGAGCCACCATGGACTTTAATCATGTGGCTCATTTTATCGATAACCGTGGCAGGGCCGCAAAGCATGGCCCCGGCGGCGGCTCCGAAATATTTATAGAGTGAAATGTAAACCGTGTCGAAGTAGGAGGCGTATTCCTTTACCGAAACGCCGGTCCAGGCCGAAGCGATATGAATGCGGGCTCCATCCAGGTGCAGCCTGATGTTGTTTTGTTTACAGTACCGGCTGATGCTGATAATTTCCGGTAAAGGAACAACCCGCCCATCCGTACGGCGTACCGGGTTTTCAATAGACACGGCACCAATTCCGGTTTTAAATACTTCTTTACTTGTAAGGGTTTCGATGGCAGCATTTAATTCTTCAGCCGTAAAGTAGCTTCCACCCATTGCCAGGGGCATCAATCGCTTGTGAAACACGGATTGTGCTGCATCGGCTTCATCACGATAGACATGGCTCATGTCCTGAACAAAAACCTTTGAATTTTCTCCGCTCAATTCAGCAATAGCGAACTGGTTGGCCATCGTACCACTCGGCATAAAGATGGCTTTTTCCTTTCCTGTGAGTTCAACGAATTTATTTTCAAGTGCTTCAACAACTCCCCCGGCTCCATATCGATCTTTAATAATTTCACTGGCAGTATTCGCCTTTTGTAGTTCGTTGATATACTCACCAGGTTCAAACATCTCTCCATCACCATAGAATTTAATTTTGGGAAGGTTAGCATTTGCTTGGTTTGTGACTTCTGCGTGTCCCTCGAATGATAAGATGGAAGGTAGTACGCTTAGGCCTGATACTTTTAAAAAATTTCTTCGGTTAAAGGGTTTCATTATAAAATTGTTTGAAAATGAAAGGAACTAATTGAGCACAACAAAGAAACCCCGTAGTCCGGAAAGGATACTTTGCACTGCATACGATGCTAAAATTAACCCCATGATTTTACTAATCACAGTGATACCATATTCTCCTATTTTCAGTTGCACAAAACGTGCGGCAAGCAATAAAAAGCAAGTTAATACAATGACTACTAAAACGAGGAAGGTGGTTAGCGCTTGTTGCTGTATGGTATAGATATGGTTATCGGTCATAAGGACTACGGCCATGATGGCACCGGGTGAGGCAATGGAAGGAATGGCCACCGGGAAAATGGTAACATGCCGGTAATCTTTAATTAAGTGAATTTCATTTTCGGGTTTACCTTCTCCAAAGATCATGGTAAGGGCAAAAAGAAACAGAATTACGCCGCCCGAAATTTGAAATGCGTCAAGTGAGACATTCATTCCTTCGAGAATGAGTTGCCCCACAACGATGAAGAACAGTAACACCAGAAAGGCAACAACAGATGCCCGAACAGCAACTTTTCGTTTGTGCTTCTTATCAAAGCGTTTGGTGGCTTCCAGATACACCGGAACGGAACCGATCGGATCGATGACAGCAATAAGCAATAATATTTTAGTGAAGATGGCTGTCATTTAATAGATTTTTGGAATGCACGTCCCGGTCAGGGATTATGGTGAAAGATAGCGACCAGAAGAGGGACTACCAAAAAAATTTTTCCGCTTACATAAAACTACACCCATTAGAAACTGACTTTTTTTCATCTTTGATTTTTAAACCTTAACAACTCCATGAAGAACATTTCGTTGATGCTTGCCTGCCTGCTATTCGCAGGACTTTTCTCCTGTAACAAAGTGCCTGAAACCCGGTTGGAAACCTTTGCCCGTATAAATACAGAAGTACTGCAGAATTCAAAAGGGTATGCTACCTTAGGAGAAGCTACTTCTACAATCGGTCACCGGCTTACCGGATCTGAAAATGGTAAGAAGGCAGAAGAGTATACTTTCAATAAATTCAAAGAATATGGTTTTGATGATGTGAAGTATGTGGAGTTTGAGGTAGAAGCCTGGTCACGTGGAACCATTGCTGTAGAGATCAATGGTGAGGTTACCCCGGCGGTTACCTTGGGTCATGCACCCCTGGAGGCAGATGTTACCGGGATGTTGGTGGATATGGGCAATGGATTGGAAGCGGATTACTCAGCACGGCCGGATGCGGTAAAAGATAAAATCGCGTTGGTGTACATTGGTATTCTGGAAGGAAGTGAAGAGGGGATCAGTAATTTACACCGGAGAGAAAAAACTGCAATCGCCATCCGGTATGGCGCAACGGGTATAGTCATTATTAATCAGGTGGATGGAGGTGTATTGCTTACGGGAACGGCTTCAGTAACCGGCGCATTGATTCCCATACCGGCGATTTGTATAGGAAAGGAGAGCGGAATGGCGATTAAAGAAAAACTGAAGTCGACTCCGGTAGAGGCCCATATTAGCATGACCAATAAAAGCGAAATGATCAAAGCGCGTGATGTGGTAGCTACTATCAAAGGCGCTGAAATTCCTGAAGAACGTATTATCATCGGCGGGCATCTGGATTCATGGGATCTGGCGACCGGTGCCATTGATAACGGAATCGGTTCTTTTTCGGTACTGGATATTGCCCGTGCATTTAAAGCAAACAACCTGAAGCCAAAACGCACGGTTCAGTTTGTGATGTTCATGGGTGAGGAGCAGGGTATGTTGGGATCAACCGATATGGTAGAACAGGAAGTTGAAAACGGGACCATCGATCAGATTAAATACATGATGAACCTGGACATGAGCGGGAACCCTATTGGGATGAATGCAGGCGGTAAACTGGAGGATCCTGATTTCTTTACCAGCCTCGGTGCAGACATTCAGAAAATTGATACTATTTATCAGAATAAAATTTCAAACCGCTCCGGATTGCACAGCGATCATCAACCTTTTATGCTGGAAGGTGTTCCGATTTTTGGTGTGATCAGTAATCTGGATCCTTCAATTTACAGATGCTATCATTCGGATTGTGATGATTTTAATTTGGTAAATGAACAGCATATGATCAACACCGCCCGGTTTGGCACGATGATGTTGTACGGTCTGGCGAATGCGGATATGCTACCGGCTAAAAAGATGGATAGTGAAGCCACCAAGCAATTTATGATTGATAATAACCTGGAAGAGGCACTACGCATTAATGGTGCATGGAAGTGGGATTAATTGCATTCCCATTCGTAGATAATGCCTGTTAAGCTTCTGATATATTTTTGGAGAGTAACTTCATCTCCACTTGGTGTTCGCGGGCTTCGGATGATGTGGTTGTATTTGTCAATATTTCTATACTCATAAAACGTATATGATCCATCATGGACCGCTGTGTTTTGTCCGGTCTGAAGGTTCAGAAAAATTGAATCTGCAAGTTTTACAACATCATCACACACAGATTGGGGATAGTTCCAGACCGCCCAATCTTCGGGAACTAAAATTTATGGAATGGCTAGCATAACTATTTTAAATGGACACTGAATAGTTGGGTCGTAGCGAGACGCTACAACCAGGGGTGAAAAAAATTTGCGCCTTTGCGAGAAAAAACTTTCACGCAGAGCTCGCAAAGGAGACAAAAGTACGCAAAGTTGAAGCAGTCTTCTTAGTCGATACCTGACCAAATTCCAGGGTCAATACCTCATACTTTATCCAAATTTCCCATAAGGAATGCAACTGGTTTAATTCCATCTGGAATTTTTTCGATAATTTGGAGGTTCTTATGCTACGAACTGTTCTATTGGGATTCATTTTCCTTTTCGTAAGTACGAAAGGATGGGGTACACACATTCGTGCTGCTGAAATAAAAGTAGAGCGCGCCTGCAACTCCATGACCGTTACCATTTTTTTGACGGTTTATATGAACACCACCTCTCAAACCCAATTTGGGGGTAATGATTTAAGCAGTGGTCATATTAATTTTGGTGACGGTATAACCCACATTATTCCAATAACACCCTACACCCTTCGACCCGACCTGGGTGCCAATATCGGAGTGGCAACCTACCAGGTATCACATACCTATACCGCTAGCCAGGTATTTAAAATAACCTATTTTGAGCGTGATCGAAGTTCCGGAATATTAAATATTCCGAACTCATTCGATGTTGCCTTTGCTACTTCCTCCTATATTAATCTTACCGATCCTTCAGTTTGTAATCAGTATCCGATTCTGGGTATTCCTCCGGTGGACCTGGCCTGCATCGGACGTATTTTTTCGCACAATGCCGGAGCAGTGGATCCAGATGGCGATAGTTTATCGTATGCATTCGTTGTTCCGGCAAAAAGTGCAACGCAACCGGTAGACGGGTATAAAACATTAACGGATCCGACTTTTTATCCAAATCATGCCATTGGTAATGAAGCAGGAACAGGTCCGCCTTCCTTAACCATTGATCCGATTACCGGAATTATTTCCTGGGATGCGCCCGGCTTAATTGGTGAGTATAATATTGCTTTTGAAATAGTGGAATGGAGAAAGAATAATGTCACGGATCAATTTGAAATGTTGAGCACTACCATTCGCGATATGCAAATTATTGTGTTGGACTGCCAGAATAACCGGCCCGATATCACATTGACACCCGATGCATGTGTATTTGCCGGAACGATCGTTAATCGTACGGTTACCGGGATTGACCCCGATGATGATCCGATCAAGATCGAAGCCATTTCGGATGCCTTTTCAGTTTCAAACCCGGCATTACTTACACCTGCCGTTCCATCCTTTCAACCGAGTCCGGATCAACAGCAATTTTACTGGGCGACCAATTGCACCAATGTGCGAGATCAACCCTATCAGGTTATCTACAAAGTAACGGATGGACCGGCGCATCAAACCAATTTGGTTACGTTTAAGAGTTGGTCTGTAAAAGTGATGGCTCCGGCGCCTCAATGGAATAATGCCGGATTGGATTTAGTTAACCGTCAGGTATCACTTGCCTGGCAGGATTATAGTTGTCAGAATGCCAATACCATTCAGGTTTGGCGAAAAGTTGGAACGGATGATTATGGTATGGTGAATTGCCAAACGGGCCTTCCTAAAAACCTTGGGTATAAATTGATTGCAGAACTGGATGGTGAAGCAACTTCATTTATCGACAATGATAATGAAAATGGACTGGCAGCCGGAGCATATTATTGTTACCGGTTGGTAGCAACTTTCGATTCACCAATAGCCACCAGTGTGGTCTCGGACATTCGGTGTTTTGGACCGATAGAAGCTGATCAACCTATTATTACGCATGTAACAGTGGATGAGACGGGGATCTCAAATGGCAAAAAGCGGGTAAGCTGGAGAAGTCCGTTTGAAATTAATACCGCCCAGTTTCCAGAACCCTTTCTTTATGAAGTCTATCGTGGTGATGGATTTTCAAATGCTACTGAATATGAACTTGTAGGACAACGACAATCCGACACCACGCTGGTCGACCTTATCGATACCAAAATTGGTCCGCATCATTATACGGTAGTAGTTTATTCTCAAATCGTAGGAGGTGGGGGAACGTATTATCCCGTGGATACCGCTTCGTTTGCATCGTCGGTTTTTCTGGAGGTTCAGCCAGGGCCTAATGGGTTTGATCTTACCTGGTCGGCAGTTGTGCCATGGTCAAATACCGCAACCGGGAATCCATGGCATTATATTTATCGCAGTGATGCGGGCGGTGCATCGATACTTATTGATAGCGTAAAAGTTAGTGAAGAGGGGTTTGAATATCATGACACCGGACAATTCAATGGTATCTCCATCAATAATACACAATCATATTGTTACCAGGTTAAAACGGTAGGCACGTATGGCAATCCGTCCATTTCGCTGCAAGAAAATCTATCACAAACCGTTTGTATGTATCTTGATAATACACTGCCTTTGTGCACGCCCGTTGTTACGATCGATCTTTATGATTGTGAACAATTTCTGGCACAACCGACGTGCGGGCCGGAAAGTTTTATTAACTCAATTTATTGGTCTGTAAGCGGAGAGCAGGAGTGCAGAAATAATATTAAAGAGTATAAAATTTATGTAAGTTCCAACAACGCCAGCACCGACTTTGAATACCTGACCACGGTTCGTGATACTTTTTTTATTGAAAATAACCTGGCTTCCCTTGCGCGTTGTTATCGTGTTCAGGCAGTTGATCTGGATGGTAATGAAAGTGAGATGAGCGAAATGGTGTGCAACGACAACTGTCCTTATTTTGAATTACCCAATGTGTTTACTCCCAATGGAGATGGATGTAACGATTTTTTTGGTCCGTTTGTAAGCGAGCAAAATTCAACATGCACATCAGCAGCTGACAATCATTGCCCCCGTTTTGTAGAGCAGCTAACCCTGGAAGTTTTTAATCGATGGGGTAGGTCTGTTTATTCGTATGACTCCTCTCAGCCCAATGGCATTAATATTTTTTGGGATGGTAAAGACAAAAATGGTGATGAGCTGGATGCCGGTACCTATTATTACCTTACAACCGTCACCTTTGATGTGGTTGATCCTGCCTTCAGGAAGCGGGAATATAAGGGGTGGGTGATGATTCAGCGATGAAATGCAGCACTCTTCACATAAACTCATTTTAATTATTCGGTCTTCGACATGTTTAACGATGCCCAATCGTTTTAATTTCTTTTGATTAACATCTCACGTTCTGTTTAAGTATCATGTCTAATATTTAATTTTATTCCTTTTTTATTCAGGTTATGGGTGAAACTGAAAACCTTAGTATATCGCTTCTGTTAATGAGTGCATACTAAAAACATAAAAAATGAATAAGTTAATTCTAATGATTCTGGCAGTAGTTGTATCGACAAGTGCCTTTTCACAAACAAAGGATGTGGTAGATATTGCAATTAGTTCACCCGACCACACTACACTAGTGGCAGCCGTAAAAGCTGCTGGTTTAGTTGAAACACTTAAGGGCGAAGGTCCTTTCACAGTATTTGCGCCTACTAATGCTGCTTTCATGAAATTACCTGCCGGAACGGTAGATAATTTATTGAAGCCTGAAAACAAGGCGCAGTTAGCAGGCATTCTTACTTATCATGTTGTAAGTGGTAATCTTGATGCAAATGCTGTTGTTGCGGCTATTAAAAGTGGTAAAGGTAAAGTTGTCCTTACCACGGTTAATGGAGCAAAGCTTACCGCATCAATGGATAAAACGAAAGTAAAACTGACCGATGAGAATGGAAAATCAGTTTATGTAACGGCTACTGATCTTACCGGTAGTAATGGTGTAGTTCATGTAATTGATGGTGTATTATTGCCTAAATAGATTTGGATGCCCTCTTGGTAAAAGGTGTATGATTTTTTCATACACCTTTTTTATAGCTGAATTCGAGTGGATACGGATGCCTTCAGTTCATGCAACAATTGATACAAACCAAAATACGTACGGTTAATGTAAAGTGCATCTTTTACACCGCGGGCACGTTTGGAATTTCTGAACTCCGGCATTGTCGAGATTTTTGTACCCAACACAAAGAGTTCGGTAAAATAATCGGGATTTGAAAAATCGAAAGAATCTTCTTGAAATGGTTTTCCTAATAGCGCAACTAATTCAATAAACACCTCACGAAATACTTTTTTATCATTGGCAGTATCATCAGGATAGATAAAACGGAGGTCATGAAATACTTGATTTAATTTTTTAGTGTTCGTAAGGATATCCTTATCCAGCAATTGAAAGTAAGTTGCATGGAAATCTGTGGGTATAACTTTTACGCAGCCAAAATCGATAATTCCAAGTTTTTTATCCGGGGTAATAATGAAATTTCCTGGATGGGGATCAGCATGAATAGTTTTAAGCTGATGCATTTGAAAGTGGTAAAAATCCCACATTGATTGACCAAGTTGATTGGCTTCTGACTGCGTAAAGGATTCTTGTTTCACAAAATCTCCAAATGGTTTTCCATCAACCCAATCCATGGTTAAGATTTTTTCACAAGAATATTCAGGATAGTATGTTGGGAAAACAAGATTCGGTATCTGTTTGCTTAACTGTGACAATTCTACTGATCGCTTTAACTCCAGCGAATAATCAACTTCTTCCATCAAACGGCCTTCTACCTCTCCAATAAATTCTTCATAATCGACTGGATTAAGCTTAAACATCTTTAAGGCAATCGGTTTTACCATCGCCAGATCACTTTTAATACTATCGCCTACGCCTGGGTATTGAATTTTTACTGCAAATTTTTTCTTGTTGAGAAAAGCTTCATGGACTTGTCCCATAGAAGCAGCATTTTTTGCCGAAGTTCCAAAAGTTTCAAATATTTCGGTGGGCTTTTTCTTGAGGTATTTTTGGAAGGTACGAACAACGAGCGGATAGGAGAGCGGCGGTGCACTGTATTGGGCCATCGAAAATTGTTGTTGATAAGCAGTAGGGAGCATGCTTTTATCCATGCTGAGCATTTGTGCCACTTTTAATGCGCTGCCCTTGAGTTTGCTCAATGAATCGTAAATGTCTACCGCATTGTTTTGATGCAGTTCTTCCTTTGAATGGTCTCCGGTAATCAGTGATTTTCCGTAATGCTTTAGATAGTTCCTTCCAATCTTCGCTCCTGTGCTTACAAATTTTCCTGCCCGTTGCATTTTGCTTACCGGCATGTTGTCCTGTTCTTGTATGGGCATTAGTATTTAACTTGTTGGTATAAAAATTTTCCAAAATCAAGGACCTGTTCAAAGAGACCATTCGAGAGTGAATCAAAGGCGAGGGTTACCGTTTTCTCAATTGCCATATCGGTGCGCTCAAGACCCGGGCTATCGTCCTTCATCCAAAAATGGAGGATAAACAAGAAGTGCATCCACAATAGAGTAGGGTACTGTTTTTCCAGGAATGGACGCGCTGATATTTCGCCTGCTGATTTAGCCTCCTGCAGGATATGGGAGATCCATGTATCAAACTCCTTTTTGATCCCTTTTAAAATAGATGGGTGAGCGGCAAGATTTTTCCAGTCTTTGAGCTGCAGCAAAACGAAACTTCGTTGTTGCTTCAATACTTCCGTAAAGGAATAGTAAAAGGTGAGGACTTTTTCACGTGCGGAAAACTGCACGAAGTTGTTATCCCGTTCAAGAATCGCAATAGTTTTTGTAAAGAATTCACTCCAGATGGCCTTTTCGAGTGCCTTGAAAGACCCATATTGATCATAAAATGCACTTTCCTCAATGCCCAGGTTTTTGCAAAAAACGAAGACACTTGCTGGTGGATTTCCTTCGGTAAGCAGATAGTCGATATAGGCTTGCGGTATGGATACCGTCTTCTTTTTTCTTCTCGTCGATTTAGTCTTTTCCATAACTGGGTTAACAGGATATGCCGGTTTTTGTTTTGATATGGCTGATCTTAATTTTGTGAATTTTAGGTGACCTTCTGGCAATAATTGTGGCATCCCGGCATCCTCATCATCGTGGTTATATATGGTCAGGAATTGGGTAAATATTTCCTTATCTTTATACTATTGCCTCCTGTTTTGAGTTAAAAGATTGTTAGCTGCTAATTATGAAACCTACTTTTCTTACCTTATTGCTTGTAGGCATCTTTACGGTCTGTACGGATGCCAGCCACCTCCGGGGTGGATACATTACCGTTGAACAAGTAAATTCTTCTAGTTTAACTTGTCGGATAACCATTGTAGTTTACACGAATTCTCTAAGTGCAGTGTCATTGGGTAGTTCTTTCAGCGATGGAAAAAACTTTATCCTGGATTTTGGGGATGGAACTAACACGACAGTACCTGAAACGTATTCTTTTCCACAACCTGATTTCGGTCCCAACATCGGTATTGCAAGTTTCACCGTAATGCATACTTACGCCGGACCCGGATCCTACCTTGTAAACTACCAGGAACCCGGTCGAAACGCGGGTATCCTCAATGCTGAATATTCCTTTAACACTAATTTTTATACTGAGACTTTTGTTGTGCTGGATGTTGGTTTTCCTTATAACACACCTCATTCCCTCATCTCCCCAATTTTATTTGGTCTAAGTGGCCAGGAATATTCATCATCAATGGCCCAATTTGATGTTCATGATAATCAACTAGTTTATCAGTTAACCACTCCAAAATCGGATCACAATGTTTATTTGTCTAATTATCGGATTCCTGAGAATTTTTCAATTGACCCTATAAGTGGACTGATTAGTTGGGATTCGAAATTCAATGGTCTTCCGGCCGTTGGTGAATTTGCTTTTGCTGTTAGTACCTATCAAATCAGGGATGGTAAACTAGTAGGGTACATGGTGCGTGATTTTCAGATTATTGTGGAAGATAAAGTAGATTCGGGTGATGGAATAAATGGTGGAGTATTCGAAAATGACAGGGTATATACACCTGAGAATTCAACGGTCCATCTTCGGGTGGATGCTGGCAGCACTGCCAATGAAATTGATTTGGAAATCACTTCGGAATTAGATAATTATCCTGTTAATTTTTCTTACGATATTGAAGATTCAGTTCATACTAATACCAACTATAAAGTAGCAAAGATTCTATTTACTAACACCCCTGCTATTGATCGAACAAATCCTTACATCATCACTGCGAGGGCCACATTTACAGGACCACAGGGAATAACAAAGAAGGACATTGTTTATGTTGTGGCAACAAAGGATATTTTTTACAATGTACCACTGATTTTACATTCTTCAGAAGAAACTGCCGCTGCTATTAAGATATATCCCAACCCTGTACAGCATTATCTGTATATTTCAAATTCTGAGAACCGATCAGTGGCTGTAAGTATTTTTGATTTGAGTGGCAAGGTTTATTACAAAGATGAAATAGCAGAAAGTACAAGTATTGATGTCCGATCGTTATCAGCAGGTATTTATTTATGTTCATTGCTGGTGAATGACCGAAGGGTTATTTATAAGATTATAAAAGAGTAGGGCTTCCTAACTACATTGATTGCTTCGTCGTATATTTGCGACCCATGAGTATTTTCACAACGCAAAGTAAAATTATTATTACCTGTCCGAAGCGATTGGCACCTTATATTGAAAGGGAAGTCATTGAGTTGGGAATGAAACCAGTTCGTACTTTCATGACGGGTGTGGAATTAACAGGCACCGTCAATGACTGTATTCGGCTAAATTTAAACCTTCGTTGTGCCAGTCAGGTCTTATATTCATTAAAGACTTTTACCGCTAATCAGCCTGATGACTTGTACAAAACCCTGGTGCGTTATCCATGGGAAGAGCTTTTAGATCCTGACGGTTATTTTTCAGTAACCAGTACCGTGGATCACTTCACGGTAAACAATAATATGTTTGTCAGCTTGCGGGTAAAAGATGCTATTGCAGATCATTTGATAAATGATACAGGCCGAAGACCAGACTCCGGACCTGCTGGTGATAAGGCGGTATTTCATGTGTTCTGGAAAGACGAGCATGCTGAAATTTTTCTGGACACCTCCGGAGAAACATTAACCAAACATGGCTATCGAAAGATTCCGGGTAAAGCACCCATGCTGGAATCACTTGCGGCGGCCACCATTATGGCGACGAAATGGGATCACCAATCACCTTTTATAAATCCGATGTGCGGATCCGGGACCGTGGCAATAGAGGCTATTCTGAATGCCACCAACCGACGACCGGGATTGTACCGAAACAATTATTCGTTTATGCACATTCTTGGCTATGATAAAAATGTGTATGAACAAGAAAACAGGATCATTGAAGATAAGATCGTTGAAGTTCCCGGGCTGAAAGTAGTTGCAAGTGATCTTAATGAAGATGCCGTCAATATCGCACGTACAAATGCACGGCAGGCAGGGGTAGAAGATTATATTCATTTTCAGCATTGCGATTTTGAAGAGACCTATTTGCCCGATAAGCCGGGAGTAGTTTATTTTAATCCGGAATATGGGTTGCGGTTGGGAAATGAAAAAGAGTTGGAAGCAACCTATGCCCGCATTGGCGATTTCATGAAGAACAAATGCCAGGGATATCTCGGCTACATTTTCACAGGCGGACTTGATCTTGCAAAAAAAATCAGATTGAAACCCAGCAGGCGGATCGAGTTTTACACGGCACGTATTGATTGCCGTTGGAGTATGAGTTGTACGGGGGAACGAGGAGGGTTAATTAGGTGATTTGCTTATCATTGTTGTCCTGTTAAGATTTTGGATAAGACTCTTCGCTAACGCTCAGAGTGACGGGTGCTTCTATTGTTGATCTGTGCGTCATTCGGAGCGCTAGCGAAGAATCTGACAATTACTATTCAGCATATTATCAGGCCCTACTGCCCATTCGCACATTTACTAATTAGTAAATTTGATGATGGGGATTCAGGGTATTCTTTAACGACATCAGCCCGATTCAACCATCCAGATACTCATGGGTTAACCGATGACGCGAAGAGCTATCTGCATATGATCAAATATTTTTCTTATGAGTTATTTGCAATTAGTTAATTATTTAATTTTAATTATCTCTTTCCTGTACAAATCGAGTGCTTGTTTCAATATGGTTTTAATCGACCTAATGGGTAAGTCTTTTGTCGGATCAATGGGAAGAATTTTCATGCGGGTTCGATTTCCGGCAATCAACTTTGGATGATCCAGATGTTTTCCTTCTACCATTCCGATATAGGGATGTTTTGTTTTCTTGTCGAACCAGAAGTAGCAAAACATTTTTCCTTTGTAGCAAAAGAATGGAAGCGAGTATTTCCAGGCAATGGAAATGTTTTCATCCTGTGCCAGAATAATTTCCCGAAGGGCTAATAAGGTGGCACGGTTCGGTTCTGTCTGACGCAAATAAAAATCATCGAGTTCTTGCATACCTTATACCATACAAAATTAATCTTTATTCTGAATGACCAGCAACACACCGGCGATAATCACAACCGAGCTAATTACCTGAATCGGTAAGATCGTCTCACCAAGGAATATGAAGGCAAAAAATGCACTGTAAATCGGCAGGGTATTATAAATCGTTGCTGCTTTGGTAGATCCAATGGCTGCAATGGATTTATTCCATAAATAAAATGAGATTATAGAAGGGCCAATTCCTATATACAGCAATTGTAAGATGGAATTACCTGAAAATATCAGGGGTGTGTTTGTCAGCAACTGTTCGCCGATAAATAATGGAAGCAGCAATAGTTCTCCAAGCACAATGGTGGCCGCGACAAAGGAAAAATTGCCACTCTTTTTTCGCGGCAGTAAAACGGTGTATAGTCCGAAAAGACTTGCCGCCAAGGCCATAAACAAATCACCTTTAGTGAATTCCATCTCCAGTAACCGATCAATGTTTCCTTTTGAGATGAGGAGTACCAGTCCGACAAACAATATGATCAATCCGAAAATCTGGCGCTTCCTTAAAAACTCCTTGTTGATAATACGGTTCAGTATCACCACATACAAGGGGGCTGTAATCGCGATGAGGGATAAATTTAGAGCAGGTGTACTTTGGGCGGCCAGATAAATAAACGTATTGAATAACGTAACACTCACCAACGACATGAACAATACAAATTTCCATTGGTGCTTTAAGGAGGGTAAATCACGCTTGATGTTTTGATAAGCAAGGGGCACAATCACCACAGCTGCAATACCCCATCTAAAGAAAGCAATCGAGATAGGAGAGAAGGTAGTATTGAGCCCACGAGCGACCACAAAATTCCCTGACCAGATGATCACGGCCAGAAAGGCGAGAAGAATACCGGAACGGAAGAGGGTTTTAATAATGTGCATTCAGTGGCAAAGATATGGAGTTCTCCTGGGGATTAGGCGTCTGACCGCTTGGAGCGGTCTGACGTCTTTTCAAAAATCTAATTTAGCTGTCCTCACTACTTTCAGCGAATCATCTGTCCAGGCGAAAACCAATTGATCTCTGGATTTTTCCATTTGCGGAAAACCGCTGGAACGTGATTCACTGCTGGTGGCGACTGTGCTGGCAGCTCCCTTTGTTCCATCACGATTTACAGTAATGATTTTTATTGCAGTCCCTTCCATCCAACTGACTACAGCCTTTTTTTCATCGATTAATACAACATCCACTCTGCCAATGGGGCTTCCCTGATCAATTTGGATGGGGTTGCTAAACGTTTCTCCTCCATCGTCCGAGAAGATGACCTTCACCTGTGCTTTGTTTTCCGGGGCAGCAAACCAGGCCACAGCAAGGGTGTTTCCGATAGCGGAGACCCGCGGACCGTTCACCGGACAGCCGGCAATTTTCCAGTGATCATTGAAAATTGTTTGAGGTGCAGTCCATTCTCCATTGACCAATCGTACAATCGACATATCCCTGATTTCTTCGTCACTGCGGTCGCGGTAGATGACAACAGGACCATTGTCGGTGAGGGCTGCCGTTGTTTGGCAACAATCACAGGTTTTGGCATCAAGCTCCCATTCGTTAATTCGGTTTCCATTGTAATCCAATACAGCAGCACGCAAACTCATGGAACCATGATGGCCATCGTGATCCTCGGTTTCCATGCCCTCCATTACCGTATTTCGTCCATCCAGCCAGGTAACGAAAATATTTTCAGCATATGGTATGTGGGTTACAAAACCATGTTCTGCGTGTTTGTTATCCGTGTTCAGGAGTACTGGAGATTTCCAATTCTTCCCATCAGCTGATAAAAACAGATCCACATCATAGGTAAACTTACCATTCGCACTCCTTCGTAGAACATGACTCGCAAACTGTGTCCCATTGGTTGACAACATGGGATAGTCTGCCCAGTTCACAAACCAATTATTACCGGAAGTAATTTCAACTGGTGAACTCCAGTGATCATCCTCCAGAGAAGCATACTTCAATACATGAACGCTGTCTTTCTTTTCTACCCATGATAAATAGGTGATTCCTTTTTTATCGGTAAACAGAGTGGGTTCCGCACTGGGTGACAGTGCGGGGGTTTCGATTTCTGTTACTGTTGGTTGTGAGGGCTGCTGGGAAGAACAGGCGAGGAGTAGGATCAGTGGGAGTAGGGTGAGGCGCATAGTAATTCTTGGGTGTTGGTTTTAGGTATTGGGTGTTAGGCGTTGGAACAACTCTCTAATTATTTTTCATCTTGTGTCTGCAACAAAGCAAGGTTCTCTTCAGTTGCCCAATCCCGCATACCGACTTCTGAAAAAATCAATTCTCCATATGGGTTAAAAATAAGGGTAGCCGGCAAAGCATAAAAATTTAAGGCTTCCAAATTTTTTACCTGTACATATTCAAATGGAAAATCTCTTCGTTCTTTAAATGCTGTAATTTCATCGATGGTTTCATTGGAAGGAAACAAGAAGATCACTTCTTCCAGATTCACCAGACTCATCGCTTTTTGAATGGATGGCATTTCCTGCAGGCAAGGTTTGCACCAGGTAGCCCAAAAATTGATGAAAATTGTTTTACCGTTGTAGCTTTCCAGGTCGATTTTTTCTCCCTTCAGGGTTTCCAGGTGGAGTTCATCAAGCTGAAGTCCATCGGAACCATCAGAATCAGTTGTTTTACCAGAGGGGCACCCAAGAAGTACTCCCATAGTAATCAGCGCATACGTTTTTATCAAGAATCTTTTCATCTACTGATCTACGTCTTCAGTTTTGGTCTCCGTCTCAATTTTTTCCAATGCCATTTTGCACTTTGGACAAGTATCACCCTCTTTTCCTTTTTCTTCCGGGTGCATCGGGCAGGCATAAGTCAAGGCTTCACCGTCCATGTCACCAGCCTCATGTTCATGTGCTTCTCCTTCGTGTTCATGTTTGTCTGAATCTTCACCTTCGGTATGCTCTGTCTCCTCGTGTGCCTCATCATTTGATTTAGATCCGCAACTTGACAAAGAATAGGAACCTGCGAAAGCAATCGCTGTAATAAAGAGAAAATTAAAAATTGTTTTTTTCATAGTTAAATTGGTTTTAGTTTATTTTTTTGATCTTATGTTTATCATTTTACTTCGCCGGTCACTTCTCCGCAATACAGCATAGATGCGCCAAAATAAGGATTTCTGATTTCGTCAGAAAGACTTAACCAACTGGCCCCTTTGTTATTATCTGCCATGGGACAAAATTGTACGTAAAGTGTTTTTGAATAATGATTTTTTGATGCGGCATCAATTAGAATAATTGAAATTGATTGAAAGGCAATTCGTGCAGATTCAATATCGGTTGATTTAATGATTTTATTTACTTCATCCTTTAATCCTGAGTTCGATTTCAATTCTATCGCCATTTTTTTTGCACTGGCTATAGCATCTGTTAAATTATCTCCCACCAATGCGTCCTTAAGATTAAGGTATTCAGATAAAATGGGTGTCAAAGAAGCTTTATCCAGGTTTAATTGTTTGGTTTTGTTGTCCATACTCATCATACTAGGCTTTCCTGCCAATTGCGCAGCAGCATCAATACTAAAGGTTCCATTCACCGCGATTTCCTCACCTTGATCAATACCGGATTCAACGAGATAAGATTCTCCTAACTCGGCACCGAGTGTAATCTCACGCATCTTAAAACTTACACCCTGATCGGTTTCATGCTTAACATACACGACCGATCTTTTTCCGGTCCACATAACAGCCGACTTCGGAATCGAGATGGACTCACCATTCTTCGCGGAGTTACTTTCTACTACTCCACTAGCAAACATTTCTGGTTTCAGTCTTAACCCGGTATTACTTATTTCAATTCGGGCACTGGCAACCCGTGTTTTTGGATCGATAACTGGATCCACGTAGCTTATTTTTCCTGTGAAGGATTCCCCTGGTAACGACTGAAGGGTGTAGGTAATTTGACTTCCTTTTTTTATCCATGACATGTCGGATTCATAGATATCAAATAGAATCCAAACCTTTGAAAGGTCAGCAATTTGATAAAGTGCCTGTCCTTCCATAACATGATCGCCAAGATTGACCAATTTTTGTGTCACATATCCCGAAACATTTGACAGCACCGGAAATTGCTCTATCGATTTTTCAGAATTTATAATATCATTAATTTGATTTTCTGTCAACTTCCAATTCTTTAGTTTTTCTTTTGCAGCATTAAAAAGCGCAGGCTGACTGTCTTTCATTTTTTTCGCTTCCATTAACTCTTGTTGGGCGGTAACTAATTCAGGTGAATACAGGTAAGCAATTACTTGTCCGGCTTTAATATATTCTCCCGTAAAATTGACGCTCAGTTTTTCAATCCTGCCAGGAATATGCGAAGACTGCGTATATAGCAAACGCTCATCAGCTTTCACTTTTCCATTAAGGCGAAGGGTTTTAGCAGAAGATCCGGATCCAATGATGGTGGTTTCAATACTTGCCAATTTCATCGCCGTTGGTGACATACGGATGGCATCCGGATCTAATTCATTCAGGTCGGTTTCCAATGGAATGAGATCCATTCCGCAAATGGGGCAATCGCCCGGTTCGCTTTGACGGATTTGAGGATGCATCGAACAGGTCCAAACCTCGCTTCCTGATTCGGCATGGGCTTCGTGATTTTCCACAGGTACTTCCGATGAAGGTTTGATGAACCAGCCAATTAATCCACCGATAACCAGGGTGAGGATTACTAAGGCGTATTTATTGTTGATTAGATTTTTCATAATCCATTAATTAATAGTTTGAGTACGAAGGCGCAGGGCATTCGTGATGACAGAAACAGAACTGAAACTCATCGCCAATGCGGCAATCATGGGGGAGAGCAGGATACCAAAAAAAGGAAAGAGCACTCCGGCAGCAATGGGCACCCCCAGTGTATTGTAAAGCAAAGCAAAGAAAAGGTTCTGTCGGATATTTTGCATCACCCGATGACTGAGTTCGCGTGCTTTAGCAATTCCCTGTAAATTTCCTTTCACCAATGTAATGGCAGCACTTTCAATCGCCACATCAGTACCGGTGCCCATCGCAATGCCCACATCGGCTTGGGCCAATGCTGGTGCATCGTTGATACCATCGCCTGCCATGGCTATTTTCTTTCCAGCAGCCTGGAGTTCTTTTACTTTTTTGATTTTGTCTTCCGGTGAACAATCTGCGTGGAAACCGTCCAGGTTTAGCTCATCTGCCACTGCTTTTGCAGTAAAGACATTGTCGCCCGTCATCATGATTACTTCCATTCCTTTGTCTTGTAAATCTTTGATGGCTTTACGACTGGTATTTTTAATAGCATCAGAAATCACAACAAAACCGATAAAGTCTCCATCTACTGCAACCAGCGGAACAGTCTTTCCTTTTGATTGATGCTCCTTGGCTTGTTCCATCGAATCGTTGTCTAATGCAATTGAATTTTCGCCGAGTAATTTCTCATTACCAATCAACACCATTTGATCATTCACCAAGGCTTTCACTCCCCTTCCTGTAAAGGATTCAAATTTTTTAATATCCAATGGTGATACATTATTTTCTTTCGCATACTTCACCATGGCTTCCGCTAGCGGATGTTCACTCTGCTGATTGACTGAAGCCACCAGTTGAATAAGTTGATTTTCATTAAGGTTGGAAGTGGCTACAACTTTCTCGACTGAAGGTTTACCCTCAGTAAGGGTTCCGGTTTTGTCGACAATCAATACAGTTGTTTCATTCATTTTTTCAAGTGATGCAGCATTCTTGATTAAGACACCAAGTTCAGCGCCTTTGCCAACTCCCACCATCACCGACATGGGTGTGGCCAATCCAAGTGCACATGGACAGGCTATAATTAATACGGCAATAGCATTCACAAATGCGTACACGAGCTTTGGTTCAGGTCCAAAAATCATCCAAACAATAAAGGTGATGACCGAAATCAAAATCACTACCGGTACAAAGTAACCTGAGATTTTATCCGCCAGATTTTGAATGGGTGCACGACTACGACTGGCCGTGTTTACCATATGAATGATTTGAGAAAGTAACGTATCGGCACCAACTTTTTCGGCAATCATAACAAAAGATTGTTTGCCATTTATGGTTCCTGCACTTACTTTATCATTTGTTTTCTTGTCGACAGGGATGGGTTCGCCAGTAATCATAGATTCATCGATTGAACTTTCGCCATCTTTGATGAAGCCATCTACGGGAATTTTTTCACCCGGTTTTACGCGTAATAAGTCTCCAGTGCGAATATTTTCAATTCGTACCTTCGATTCAAAACCATTAATAATGAGTGTGGCTGTATTCGGTGCCAGTTGCAACAATGCCTTAACAGCACTGTTGGTTTTACTATGCGCGCGGGCTTCCAGTAATTGTCCCAACAACACCAATGTTAAAATTACTGTTGCAGCTTCAAAATAAAGATGGACACTTCCACTATGGGATTTAAATTGAGCGGGAAATATATCCGGAAACAAAATTGCAACAACACTGAACAACCAGGCAACCCCGGCACCGATTCCTATCAAGGTGAACATGTTCAGATTTCTAGTAATGATGGATTTGTAAGCCCGCTCGAAAAACATCCACGTTGCATAGAAAACCACCGGCAAGGAAAGTACAAACTGTACCCAACCCCAGGCTGTTGATGAAAGCATTTTGAACAATGGATTATTCGGGATCATCTCTGACATGGCAATTAGAAAGATCGGAAGGGTACATGCTGTTGCGATCCGGAATTTCTTTTGCAACGATTTATACGTTTTGCTTTCTGCAGATTCATCTGCTTCCATCGGAACTAAATCCATTCCACATTTCGGGCATGCTCCCGGCTCGTCTTTAATTATCTCCGGATGCATCGGGCAAGTATATTGCATACCTGCTGGCTTTAGACTTGCCTCTTCTACTAAATCCATTCCACACACCGGGCAATCTCCCGGCTTTGAATAGGTCTTTTCGCCTTCACAATGCATCGGACAATAGAATACGCCACTACCCGAAGAGACAGGCTTTGGTTTCTCCGTCTTTGGTGTATGTCCGTGCATGTGAATAGTATAATGCGATCCTTCAAAAGGTTTCTGTAATTGTTCCAGCGATAGGTGATGATTCATTTCAATAGTTGCTTCACCTTTTTCTAAATCAACAGTAGCGTTTGTTACACCTTTTATTTTTTTTAGTGTTTCCGTTACATGGTTTTTACAACCATTGCACGTCATGCCACTAACTTTATAGGTATGGTTCATGCTAGTTAAAATTTGTGGTTATATAATCGAGTTCCGCTTTGGCGACATGATATTCCGCCAGGGCTGTTGCACTCATTTTCTGATATTTTAGAATTTGTTGTTGCATACGCAAAACTTCTTCAAAGTCTTTTCCGGAATTCCCATACGCACTAAACAAAAGATTTAAGGACTGTTGTGACTCCTGAATTTGTTCATCGTAAAGCTGAAGCAACGCCAGTTGTTTTTCCTGTTCAAAGAAGATGCGATCATACGAAGTCGACAATTGATTGGAAAGGTCTTCACGCTGCAGCATGTAAGATTCCTGCATAAGCTGCGCTTCTTTTTTTGCTGCTTTGTACTTTGTGCGAAAAATAGGAAGGCTTACTGTTACCATTGGCATGAGTGCATCTTTTCCATTGTCGGGCAGGGTCATATCCGTACGCTTGTCGATGACTACGTAATCGAGTCCGATGCCCAATTTAGGTAGGCCTTGTTTGATAATTGCCTGTTCACTGGTTTCGCTCGCCTTTACTTTTAGCGTCAACTCCTCCAGTAATGGATTTTCAATCAGCATAGAATCCCTGCGATAATCTTCTTCCATAATATTGGCAGTAAGCTGATCTGAAATGAAGACAGAATCCTTTTCTGCCCGGTTAAGCAGTTTATTAAACCGGGTGGTTAATGGTTTGTTCTTTTGAATTAAAATGGTATGGCTTGTTGTTGCTTCTTTTAACATTAAATCTGCACGAAGTACATCCACCATACTGCCTTTTCCATTTTGGAACTTCACCGTGGCTATTTCTTTATAAGAGGTAAGGATCCGAATATTTTCAGCTTCAATTTCAATTTGTCTTTTCAACTCGACCAAAGGAAAGTAGGCCGAAGCTACCTGATAGTAAAGTTTGTTTCTGCCATCAAGAAACTCCTGATACCGGGCATCCGCCAGCAGAGAAGCAGCCTCACCTTGCAGACGTAACGTTCCAAACCAGGGAAACATTTGTGACAATGAAAACCTGGCGCGCTGCGGCCCCACTCTTGTTTCAACAGGCGAGATGAAATATCCAATTGATAAATTTGGATCCGGCAGTGTATTGACCTGTGCAGTTTTTTGCATTGACGCTTCGAAAGCTTTATACTTTGCCTGAAGCCCGGGATTATTCTCTGCCGCATATCTTTGATACTCCTCAAGCGTTTGTGCACCGGACTCAAAGCACGATGCTACAGTCAGCAAACCCAAAATCATATAGTTGAGCAAAATGCCTTTTCGAATCCCACAAGCCGAAAGTTTTATTTTCTTTTTCATCGTGTGGTTAATTATTTTCTGTTAACGAGCTGTTTTTCATTTCCTTCTTGATTACGGTTTCCCTCCAGAAAGCCTGCAGTACGGGTACAACAAACATGGTCATGATTTGAATGGTCATCCCGCCAAAAGTTGGTATGGCCATCGGTACCATGATATCGGAACCCTTACCTGTTGATGATAACACCGGAAGCAGTGCAATGATTGCCACTGCAGCGGTCATCATAGCAGGCCGCACCCTTTTTTTGCCTGCTTCCAATACTGCCGCACGTACCGCTTCAACTGTGGCTGGTTTTCGTTCTTCAAAAACCTGATGGATGTAGGTTCCCATGATGACGCCATCATCGGTGGCAATTCCGAAAAGTGCAATGAAGCCAACCCAAACCGCAACACTTAAATTGATGGTATGCATTTGGAATATATCCCGCATGTTCATGTCCGCGAGTGAAAAATTCAAAAACCAGTCCTGACCATAGAGCCATAGCATAATGAACCCGCCTGCAAAGGCAACAAAAACTCCTGAAAAATGAATAGAGGACGCAATGACTGTTTTGAACTGGAAATAAAGCAATAGAAAAATTACCAATAAACTGATTGGAATAACTATCGATAGTCGTTTTACGGCGCGCAATTGATTTTCATAACTTCCTGAGAACTTATAACTCACTCCTGAAGGGACTGTTAATTCACCGGAATCAATTTTCTTTTGGATTGCATCCTGTGATGTCTTTACGACATCCACTTCTGCATATCCATCTTGCTTATCGAAAAGTACATACCCAACCAAAAAAGTATCCTCACTTTTAATCATTTGCGGGCCGCGCACATATTCAAATTCGACCAATTGACGCAGCGGAATCTGTGTGCCAGTGGGTGTGGAAATCAGAATTTTCCCCAGTGACTCCGGATCGTCCCGTAGTTCACGCGGGTAGCGAACACGCACTGGAAAGCGTTCACGACCTTCAACCGTTGTGGTGATTTTCATTCCACCAATAGCGGTTTCGATAGCTTGCTGAACATCTTCAACATTTAAACCGAAGCGGCCAATCTCATCCCGATTGATATTGAGATGAAGATAAGGCTTGCCAACAATCCGATCGGCAAAAACTGCTTCCGATTTTACAGAGGGTACTTCCTTGAGAATCGATTCCAATTGCAACCCGAACTTTTCAATCGTGCTGAGATCGGGCCCATATACTTTAATACCCATAGGTGCCCGCATACCGGTTTGTAACATGACCAATCGGGTTTCGATCGGTTGAAGTTTTGGGGCAGAGGTTACACCGGGAATTTTCGTGACCCTTACAATTTCGTCCCAGATGTCATTGGGCGAATGGATGTGTGCACGCCAGTTTCGGAAATATAATCCGTTGTCATCGGGAATCAGTACGGAAGCATCAACCCCTTTTACATGTGCTTCTTCGTTGCTGAGGGTATCACCGGATGTTAAAATGAATTCACCTTGTCTATTGGTTTTGAACCTCATTCGGTGACCATCCTCATCAACTACATACTCCGGTTTATAGTTGATAATGTTTTCATACATCGAAACAGGAGCGGGGTCAAGTGCAGACTCGGTTCTTCCCATTTTTCCAACCACCATGTCTACCTCAGGAATTTGACTAACCATCATATCCAGCTGGCCTACCACCACCCGATTTTGTTCCACTCCGGCATGGGGCATGGAAGTAGGCATTAATAAGTAACTTCCTTCATTGAGTGACGGCATGAATTCTGAACCGATTCCAGGAAACCTGTTGGTGATCGATTCATAAGCCTGCGAATTTTTGATTGCTGTTGGAAGAAAACCAAACATGCGATCAAAACCTAACCAGATTACCAACCCAAAAAAGATGGTAAGTAACGGTAACATCAGAAACTTTCCTTTATTCACTAAACACCATTTCAGCACCGGCTCGTAAAAGTGTACAATGCTAAGGAGGGTAGCTAGTATAATTCCAATAAGGATTACTACAAAGATGTAGTTGATGAATAAAGAATTTCCAACCCCGAGCGGCATCCATTCTTCTGCAAGAAAAAAACTGGCAATGAAGACCATCAACACCAGGTTGATGTATTCAGGAAATTTTTTGAAACGTTCACTCCATTTGCTCTCCATTAAGTTGTTGACTCCAACAAGGCAAATTACCAGCGGCAACAACATAGTGGAATAGATCGCCAGCGCAATACCAAATACGATAAAGGAAACACTCCAGATTCTTCGAACTTTCTTTTTGTCGTATTCGATACCAAAAATAAAGTATGCTAGTGTTGGCAGGATTATCAACCCCAACGCAAAGGAGCCCAGCAATGCAAATGTTTTTGTAAAGGCCAATGGCTTGAAAAGTTTTCCTTCGGCAGACTCCATCGCAAATACCGGAAAGAAACTTACCACCGTTGTTGCCAATGCTGTTGTAATCGCAGAAGCTACTTCGGTAGTTGCCTGATAAATTATAGAGAGTAATTCTTTCCCTTTTGCGCCATGGTTGGCAGGCATTTCCAGATGTCGGATAATATTCTCGATGAAGACAATACCAACATCTACCATCACGCCAATGGCAATGGCAATTCCTGAGAGCGCTACCACGTTTGCGTCAACACCAGAATACCTCATGATGATAAATGTCATGAGCACGCCTACCGGTAATAGACTGGAGATAATAATAGATGCTCTTAAATTCAGCAAAAGGATTAGTACGACAATAATGCTAATGAGTACTTCATGTGAGAGTGCAGTTTCAAGCGTCCCAATGGTTTCGTGGATCAGGTTTGTGCGATCATAAAAAGGCACGATTGTTAATTGACTCTCGGTACCATCGGCCAATGTTTTTTTGGGTAATCCCGGACCCAGCTCTTCAATTTTTCTTTTTACGTTGTTGATGACTTCCAATGGATTGGATCCATAGCGTGCCACTACAACTCCACCTACAACTTCAGCACCTTCTTTGTCCAGCATGCCTCTGCGGGTGGCGGGTCCAATGGAGACAACGGCAATATCTTTAATCCGAATGGGCACATTCTCCTGTACTGCAACTACTGCTTTCTCGATATCTTCTACTTTTTTGATATAGCCGATGCCACGGACTAAATATTCTGCTTTATTGATTTCGATTGTTTTCGCACCCACATCCCGATTGGATTTTTGCACAGCCAGCATGACACGACTGAGTGGAATGTTGTACGCCTTTAAAGCATCAGGATTTACATCAATTTGATATTCCTGGACAAATCCCCCGATGGAAGCAACTTCAGAGACACCTGTTACTGAATTGAGACCGTACTTAACATAGAAATCCTGAATGGTTCGGACTTCATGCAAATCCCATCCACCGGTAGGATTACCGTTTTTGTCTCTGCCCTCCAGTGTATACCAGTACACTTGCCCTAATGCAGTGGCATCAGGGCCGAGTGATGGTTTAACATCTTCCGGAAGTAAGCCCGATGGTAGGGAACTCAATTTTTCAAGGATTCGTGAACGTGACCAATAAAACTCGATTTCTTCATCGAAGATGATGTTGATCATCGAGAATCCGAAAATAGAAGAACTACGTATTGATTTTACACCGGGTATTCCTAAAAAGTAGGTAGTTAGCGGATAAGAAACTTGATCTTCGATATCTTGTGGAGAGCGACCCTGCCATTGGCTAAAAACAATTTGCTGGTTTTCACCAATGTCCGGGATAGCATCTACCGGAACAGGATCGGAAGGAAGGGCGCCAACGTTCCATCCAAAAGGTGCGGTAATAATTCCCCAGCCGATAAAAGTCAGCAGGATCAGGACGGTTACCAGCCGGTTTTCCAGAAAGTATTTGATAATGTGATTGATCATTTTGATAAAATTCGATGATGAAGTATACACAAACATGGGCCATGAAAATTATGACCGTTGTGAAGGCATTCACCGAATTATCAAATACGGAAGATCTGAAAGAGTACTGTTACTTCGTCCGTTCGAATAGGAGGCGTGTAAACCTGGCGAGTGTTGTAAAATAGAAAGTGGGTGGAAAAATCAGGAAACTCAACAACCGGTGTAAAGGTTGCGACTTGTTCCAGCATTACTTTTATCGTTGAGCTTTGAAAATCATCCTGAATTTTTAATGATTGAAATTCATTCGCACAACAGGGAATGGTGTGAATAGAGGAATGGGAATGATCAATATCACTAACCACTTCAGGCATCATCCCGCAGCTTAAATCAGCATGACCCAATATAACTTCGGTATCCATTGCGTGGCCCCCACAAAAGTGCGTTCCCATCGCAAGCCCAAGATTGCTTCCGAGGAAAATAAAAGCCAACATGAAGGACAACAGTCGTTTCATAATTTAAATAATGCTTACTTAGCGATCATCGCGTCTGGATACTGTTCCATTTGGTTCGTAAATCAGTGGCGATTATACTATGGCAAATGTACGTAAAATCTTAAGGTATTGTTCCAGATGAACAAAAAAAGGCTTTTTTAAAGGTTTTTGAGGTTAAATAATCTCCAGGCCCATCTTTCTGACCAATTCTGCGTATCCGGGCAGATCACGTAGGGCTTTTGTATCTGGAAAGCATTTGGCGGCAATGTGCAAAAGTGGATCGTGTTCCTCGAAAGCCAACGCTAAATAATTGCTTGCTTCGCTAACATTTCCTAACGCCGCAGCAACCGTAGCTAAAAAGGTTGGATGAATGAATTTTTGTTCAGATTTGTCGAGCAATTCCTGATACAATACAAGCGCCTTTTCTTTTTTGCCCCAGTCAATGTAATTAATGGCTAAGAAACCAATTGCCCAGGAGTGCCGGCCGGAAAGGGTCAATGCATTTTCAAAAGCTACTTCTGCTTCTTCATGATTACCGGACCAATGCAAAACACATCCCAGATAACACTGGGTAATGTATGAATTGGGTTCTAACAAAAGCCCTTTCCTTGCGCTTTCAACAGCCTTTTCATGTTGCCCTGCTATTCCATAACTCAATCCCATAATGGTATTCGAATAAAAGGATAGGGGATTTACCTCGAGGGCCATTCTGATTTGTTCAATTGCCTCTTCATGACGTCCAAACGCTAACTGTAAATAGAATAACGCATACCAGCCTCTTGCTTGTTCATATCCTGGATTTAATTCAATGGCCCGGATATACTGCTGTCTGCCTTTTTCCCAATTCCATTCATATAATATAGAGATCTCGGCATTACAATTATAGGTTTCAGCGAGGTTTGGACCGTATTGCATTGCCTTTTGTGCATATGCAATCGCTTTTGGCCAAATTTCCTTAGGAGGCAGCAGACCAAAGTAGCAGATAATGGTATGCGCATCTGCAAGCCCGGCATAGGCCAATGCATACGATGAATCAAGCTGTAACGCTTCTTCAAATAAGGATATGGATTTAAAAAGGTATTTGTCTCGTTTATAAAGCAGTGCTCTACCTTTTAAATACAACTGATACGCCTGAACGTTTTGTGTTTGTTCCCTGATTAAGGAATGTTCCGATAAATCGACCAGGGTTATCTGAAGCTTTTCCAGAATGGTTTTAGCAATATCATCCTGAACTTCGAAAACGTCATTTAATATACGGTCATACTTTTCTGACCATAGATGAAAACCGGTTTTAACATCAATTAATTGAGCGGTAATTCGAATCCGTTCACCAGCATTTCGAACACTTCCTTCGAGTATGGTATTGACACCAAGTTTTTCGCCGATGATTCGAATATCTTCATTTTTACCCTTAAAGGTAAAAGATGAAGTTCTGCCCGCTACTTTCAAATTGGGTAATTGTGCGAGGGTATTGATGATTTCCTCTGAGATTCCATCGCTAAAAAAATCCTGTTCAGGATCGCTGCTCATGTTCACAAACGGCAGGACTGCGATTGATTTTTGAAGCGTCATTGATTCTGAAAATTTTCCTTGCAATTCATTAGGATTGGGAATAGCGAGTCCATCATTGGAAATAGCAAACACTTCAATGGAATGGTCCACATTTTTGAAATCGAAGCTACCCATCGAAGTGAATTGAAAGGATTCATGATTTTTGATCTGCTCATGAATTTGTTCCGATATCAGCACATTACCAACTACTCCCATTGATTCAATGCGACCTGCAATGTTAATTCCATTGCCGAAAAAGTCGTCGCCGTCAATAACAATATCGCCAAGGTGAATTCCAATGCGCAATGGAATTTGTGGCGATTCATTAAATATTTTTTGCATTGCAATTGCACAAGCGGCCGCATGAACTGCAGAATCAAAAATAGTGAGACTTCCATCCCCATAATTTTGGAGTACAGTTCCATTAAAGATAAGTGCTTGTGCTGCTAGTACTTTCCTATAGTATAGTGCCTTGGTTTTTCCCTCCAGCTCATTGACTTGCATAATGGCTGTATAGCCGACAATATCGGAAAACATAATGGCAGCAAGTTGACGCCTGGGCTCAGACATGGAGAAATTTAAAAAATAAATCTGAATTAATACGGAACTCCTACCCGGGAATTGAATTAATGTTTAAGAATGAATGAAAAGTGACAATGGGAGTTAGGTCTATGAACATCTGACTGATGGTGATTAAAATCGATAGGCAGCTTTGCGCAACGCTTTCACCGAATTTAGTTTTCGAGGTGGGTTCAGGTACCCGCCAAGAAAGGTATAGATTTTAATCCGCACCTCCTGCGCTTTCTTGGTATCGATCCTGTCGAAAATGTGGCCTCCTGGAATATCCTTATAAATTTCGTATTCAAATTTTTTCCCCTCTGCCTTCAATGATTTAATCAGATGTTCTACTTCCAAAACATTCACATCGTCATCATTGGTGTTGGTGTGGATTAATAGCGGTGTCTTTAATTTGTGTGCTTGCCATGCAGGAGACCGCTTCTTGTACTCCTCCACATTTTCATAAGCGGTTTTACCGATATGGAAATCGGCCGAGTATAAATCACGGTAGCTACCGGTTTTATACCCCATACGGGCAATCAGATCACTAACCGGAACACCAGCATAGGCCACCTGAAAATCATTGGGGTATTCAAAAATATTCATGAGCGTAATTAGCCCACCATGGCTCCATCCAAAAATTCCGATTTTTTTATCATCTACGATGTCGTAATTTTCAACCATGTAGTTTCGGGATGCGAAAACATCCTCCACTTCTAATCCACCGTAGTCGATGGATTTATAAAAACCACTACCATATCCGGTGCTGCCTCTGTATTCGGGGGCTACTACGATGTACTGTTGTGCCATTAGCTCGCGAATGATGTGCGCATAGAATGAATTAAAGTCGCTATGGACACCCCCATGAGGAAATACCAGCAGGGGATATTTCTTTGAAGGATCAATATCCCGAGGGATAAAAATATAGGTATTGAAGACTAGTGGATTTCCATACCCTTGACGTGTTTTGTTTTTTTCGACGCGATCGGGCTTGGGCGGGCCGGTGAGTATGACTTTATCAATAAAGGCTACATCACCCACCTTATCAAACCACAATACATCATCAAGTTTCTTCTCCAGCGCGTCAAATGTATGCCGAAGATTTGAAATCTGCTCTTTAAGATCATCAAGGGTAGTCCCCTGAGCTTCTTCCTGTGCCCGCAGGAGGTACGCTGAAAAAAGTAACGCAACGGTAAGGGTAGTAACCAGTTTTCTCATTTGGATTTTGTTTAACCATTTAAAATACTCTTAACAGATCATACTTATGTCCTGTTATTCAATAGCTGGTATAAGAATTCCCTGAACGGTAAGGGGAATGTTGATGCAAGAGAAATTAAACAACGACTTCAGAACCAAATAAAATTCTTTTAAATAATCCAGTTGATTTATAAAGTAATATTGACTATAATGAACCTTTAATTTACCTCGGAGCCTAAACTATGCCCTCAATCTTTCCTGAATTTGAATACGATATTTTTGTTAGTTATCGTCACAATGATAATAAATACGATGGCTGGGTTACGGAGTTTGTAGAGAAGTTAAATCAGGAATTAGATGCCACCCTGAAAGATAAACTTTCTATTTTTTTTGATAAAAATCCCAACGAGGGGTTACAGGACACGCATCATGTAGATCAGTCCATTCATGAAAAAATCAAGGCGATTGTATTTATTCCAATCATTTCTCAGACGTACTGTGATACTAACAGCTTTGCCTGGCAACACGAATTCAAAGTGTTTAAGCGTGACTCTGAAAATGATCGGTTAGGGAGTACGATTAAACTTGCCAACGGGAATTTTGCGTCCCGCATTCTGCCCATTAAAATTCATGATATCGATGTTGAGGATGTTAAACTTTTGGAGAGTGAATTATCAAGTAATTTACGTTCGATTGATTTCATTTATAGGGATGCAGGTGTAAACCGTTCATTACGACCAGTAGATGATGATCTTCAGGGATCTTCAAGTCCGGTCTTATATAGGAATCAAATCAATAAATTGGCGAATGCCATTAAGGAAATAGTTCGGGGGATTAAATTGGCGGAGCGAGGCGATAGTCCTCCTGTGAGTAATCAGGATCTTACGGCTCGACAAATTATTCCTACAACGTTTACAACTTCATTGCCATCGGCAATTAAAGTTCAGGTTATTGATCACCAGCGGCCCAGCGTTTATCTGGCCTGGACGTCAACTGATTTAAAAGAGCAACGTGAGGAGATGGCCATTATTCTGCAAAAAGCAGGGTTTAATGTGCTTCCTGCAACGGATTGCCCTGCGGACGATGAGGATTTCAAGACGAGGGTGGAAGCCGAAATAAGTCAATGCAGTTGCTCCCTACATATGTTGAGTGGTGAGTTTGGACGACGGTTTGAATCGGACGAAGAAGTGTCATTTCCCCAGTATCAATTTTTAGAGGCCAAAAAGAAAATTGATAAAGAAGGAGACGATTTTAATGCGTTCATTTGGTTGTACCCGGACGTACCGGTTATAAAACCAGCCCAACAAAATTTTATAAAATATATTCGGAATAACATTACCCGGAACATGATGTTTTCCAATAGTCCGGGAACCATGCAGTTGGTGGATGATATTCGGGTCGTGATGATGAAGAAAGACACGACTGTATACGATTCAAAGGATACCGATATCTTCTTTATTTTCAACCAGCAGGATGAACAGGATGCGATGATTATTACAGATCAATTGAGTCTTGAATATCCGGTAGAGATTATGAACATCCTCCCCGATGGAGAAGATGAATACCGGGAAATCAGCACCCAGCAAATCCCAAAAAGTAAATTGGCGGTGGTGTATTTTAAGTATGCTGCTGACTGGGCACTTCCCTTTATCAAACAGATATGGAAACAAGTGGGAGGAGCATCCTCACCCACACATCTGTTTTTAGTAGGTGAAGATGATCCTAAGAGTAACCTGGCCAGAAATTTTAAAGCTCCCAAAGTAGTCTCGAATATAGTCTCCAAGGATCATGTTTCTGCGGAGGTAAAGAAAGTATATACAACCATCGTAAATCTTAAGTAGGTGTTTGAGAATTATCAAATATGTCCCTACACTGGATTACGTTCCTTTACAGAGGAAGAGTCCCTCTATTTTAAGGGACGGGATGAGCACATAGAAGAGGCCACCCGCCAACTCCAACGGAATAAATTTTTAATGTTAACCGGGGCTTCCGGAGACGGAAAATCGTCTTTGGTGTATGCTGGTATTGTACCGAATGCAAGGGCCGGTTTTTTGAAGTCGAAGTACAGTCAATGGAGTGTTGCAGAATTCAGGCCGGAGCGGGCGCCTTTTAAAAATCTGTGTCATGCATTGGCCGGACAACTAGGTATTGCAAATACCCATACCGTTGAATCCGAATTGCAGCATGGATTTTCTGCACTTGTAGATTTGTATAAGAATTCCAAGCGATATGTTGATGACGATGCGGTAGCCTGGAAGCAGGCAGATGATTCGGCGAAGTCAGGTATGAAGCGAGAGGCGTCGAACCTGATCATAATTGTTGACCAGTTTGAAGAGTTTTTTACAAATCCCGAGAACTACAAGAAAGGGGTTCCCTCCCGGGATGCAAATCTGGTTTTGAATATTCTGTTGGAAACGGCTCGCCTCGCGCTGGAGGAAGATCTTCCGATTTATGTTATTTTCACAATGCGTTCGGATTTTATCGGACAATGCGCCGCCTTCCGCGGCCTTCCGGAGTATATCGGATTTTCTCAGTTCTTTGTACCCCGGCTCAATCGGACTCAGCTTCAGCAGATTATTGAAGAGCCTGCAACGTTAAGCGGAAACCGAATCACCAGACGGTTAGCCGAGCGGTTGATACACGATATAACCGAAGGTGTAGATCAACTGCCTATTTTACAGCATGCACTCAATCAAATCTGGCACGCCGCTGATAGTGGCAATGAAGAAATGGATTTAATCCATTATGCAATGGTGGGAGGGATGTCAGTTAAAGAACTTCCGGATGAAGATGTTGAACGGTTTAATGATTGGTTTGCGGAGCTGCCCTCCCTGATCAAAGCATGCTATCATGAACCCAGTTTACAGAATGTTCTTGACACGCATACAAATAAATTATTTGAGGACGCTGCACATTATTACCACGAAAAGACAGGTAATTTGATATCGGATGATGACGCCAAGTCCATCATTACAACCGCCTTTACATGCCTCACAAAAATTGATCAAAGTCGGGCAGTGAGAAACCGAATGACCTTGCAAGAGATAGCCAATATTCTGGGCCGACCTGAGTTTGATGTAAATGTTGTAGGTACGGTACTCAATATTTTCAGAGAACCGGGGAATACGTTTATTCATCCATTTATAACGGATGACCCCGAAAGCAATGTTTTACATCCCGATCAGGTACTCGACATCACCCATGAAAGTTTGATCAGAAACTGGGAGTACTTAAAAGAATGGGCGGAAGAGGAATATCATAATTATACCATTTCACTTGATTTTGAACAACAACTTAACCGGTGGGTGGAAAGTGATTATTCAGGAGGATTCTTATTATCGATTGGCCCCTTAACGTATTTTGAAAATTGGTTTACAAAAATAAAACCGAATGCCTGGTGGATCGCACGGTATTTACCAGAAGAGGTTACTTTGGAGAAGAAATTGGTCCGTGCAAAAATCACATTGGATAATTCCCGGGAATTTTTGCGAAGGAGTGCACGAAAACATATAGTTACCCGAACCGTCATGCAGTATGGCCCAAAAAGGATTGGATTGGTGTTAGGTGTACTGGTAATCCTGGTCTTAAGTTCCTTTGCTGTTCGGGATTATTTACACCGGCAAAATGATTTTGTATTGAGGGAGGTTGAGGAGAAGACATTCGCGCTTGTAAATAAGCAGAAATTAAGCCTTGACTTTATTATTCCTGTGGTTACCGAACAACTGATGTACGGCAATCTTTCGATTCACGAGGTAATTGACCAGGTAGATCCTATTGATCAGAAGGTAAAAATTGCAAACGGTATTGCTACCCAATTGGTATTACAGGGAAGAAATGAACCCCGGAAAGAGATTATTGAAAGCTTTGTTTTAGCGGATAGTTTACTGGACATCCTTCCTTTTCAGGAAAGGAACCCGGAAGAACAGGCATCAGCATTTTGGATGACTTATGACTTTGCAATACCAGCTGGATTTGCCTCCGTGGAGAGTTCGGATCCTGATGCTCTTCAAAATTTATTAAATAATAATGCAGTGCGATCCGGGCGTTGGGTTATGGAGATATTGAAAACGCAACCGGAGGGTTATACTGATATGCAGGCGTTGCTGTTGTCCCTTCATAATGCCATTAATTTTAAAGTTTTAGGTAAGGAGGAGATAACAACATTGATTGAAATACTTTCACCTTTTCAATCCGCAGAGCGATCGCCATGGATCCTTAATAATTTTCAACGCGATAAACTTTTGTTAGCAGGTGGATTGGGATATGGTTATAATTTTAATGGACTGTATCAGGAATTAAGTTATTTATATGCCGCTCAGGGAGATTATGAACATGCCCTGCAATGTATTGATTCATTATTATCCTATAACCAAAGCTATTATCAGAATGACTATGGTTCACTTTCAAGTAACGCTTCTCACATCGCCACTGTTTTCAAAACTTATGGGCGTGAAAAAGAGCTGGACCTTTTTGTAAATGGGTATTGTAAAAAGAAAGGAATTAGCCCCATTGAATTCTATAAAAGGTTGCTTGGATGGGCGATGGTAGAGTGGGATTTTTCGTTCGCTACGAATTATTTCGGAAGTATTGACCGTGAATTGGTAAATCCTAATTTGAAGTTTGCCGGCGATGAAACGATTCAATATTTCTATTCAAAACTTAGGGATGCAGTTTTAAAAATAGAGAATGAGAATACACGAAATTTTGAGGTTGCTCTGGCATACAAAAATGAAGGATTAAGTTTAGCCTACCGTGCTGATATTCGGGGAACTGAATATCCCTCAATCATCAATGATAATTTTAAAAATGCTATTACTTATTATGAAAAAGTACCATCGTCTTTTTTAAATTCGACAATATCGGTTATTGCAAATTCCGGTTCTACAGAGGTTTCAGCTCCGAATAAATTCCTGTTCCTCTATCCGGATATCCGAACCACATTTCATCCTTTTGAACCACGGGGTATTATTCAGTTCTATTCATCTTGTGCGTTTGCGAAATACATCCTGGATAACAATCACTTTGGTTCACTTTATCCAACTAGTACAGAACGCAGGTATTTTTGAACCCTGGTTTCTGGATTTGAATATTGTGATGTTATCACCGGACATTTTTCGAAGGGAGCCTCCCGGATACGACATTATGATCAGCCTCAATTCGACTTTTGAATCTACCGGATCGGCCGAGCAGATTGATCTGAATATTCTTTATTTACATACAAGTAAAGATGCATTTGAAAGGGGAGATAATGAAATCGGCTTGCAGTTATTGAGTAAAATCCAGCCTGATAAACTGCTCAACGCATTCCGGTATAAAAATATCGGATGGGGTAATGGTTTTTCACTTGAATTAGTGGGGTATGCTGTAGCCAATTTAACGATCCATGATCAGCTTAATCAGGCATATACTTTGGTTGATGCATTTAAAAAAGAAGTAAACCGATCTTCGATTTTAGGATTTGCCAGTCAGGTCATAGCAAAGAGCAAACAGCACATTGATAAAGCCATTCTATTGGTTGATTCTGCGAAAGTGGAGATGAACAGAATCGAAAATCCCTCTGATTTTCAGCCCAATCGGCATCAGGTGGCGATGGCGCTAATGTATATTAATCCTGATAAATACAGGGATGAATCACTTCAGATCATAAAGAATTCAAATGGCAAATTCGAAGCGATATCCCGGTTTAGCGAGTCGTTTGCCTTGAATAATAACTTATTTAAGTCACAGCTTCAGATTCCTGCATTGATTGCAGCAGGCGATGAGGCTTCCTTTTTACAATCCAGCGTTAAAGGCCTGAACATCATGCAATCGACTCCTGCACAATGGGAAAAATTCAGAGCGAATGAATTTATCTTTGTTCGGAGATTTCTGATTTACATTGATGAAAACGAATAGATGATAGATCAACAAACCATATGTCCATATACCGGTCTTCGTTCATTTACAGAAGAGGAGAGTCTGTATTTTAAAGGGCGTGATTTGCAGGTTGATCAGATTACCGCATTACTTCAGGAGAATAAATTCCTGATGGTGACGGGAGCTTCAGGAGATGGAAAATCCTCACTGATTTATGCAGGACTTGTTCCAAACGCCCGGGCTGGTTTCTTTAAAGCGAAATATACCAATTGGGTCGTTGCTGATTTCAGACCGGCAAGAACACCGGTAAGGAATATGGCAAAATCACTTGCTGAAAAACTGGATAGAAAATGGGAAACTGTTGAAACGGAATTAAACCGGGGATTCTCTTCACTGGTTGATCTCTACACCAATAGTGACTTATTCATTGATGAAGAAAGTGCAGAATGGATAGAAGCGAATGATCTTGAACGAAAAGGAAAGAAAAGAGGTGCGGCCAATTTAATGATCTTAGTGGATCAGTTTGAGGAGTTCTTCACAAATCCTGAGAATTTTTACAATGAATCTCCGTCTCAGGATTCTCAGATTGTTGTTAATGTATTGCTCGAGACCGCCCGTATCGCCATTAAAAGAAAGTTACCAATCTATGTGGTGTGTACCATGCGTTCGGATTACATCGGTCAGTGTTCCGCCTTTAGGGGATTGCCCGAATACATCGGTTTTTCCCAGTTCTTTGTTCCGCGGTTAAAGCGAAAAGATTTAAAACAGGTCATTGAAGAACCTGCACTCCTGAGTGGCAACAGAATTTCTCAACGACTCATTGAACGTTTACTGTTTGATTTATCCGATGGGGTAGATCAATTACCAATTTTGCAGCATGCCCTGAGTCAGATTTGGCTGGCAGCAGATCATGGTCAATCAGAGATGGACTTACTCCATTATGCAATGGTAGGAGGGATGCCGCCTGATGAACTTCCTGATGTAGATCAACAACCTTATTCCGATTGGCTAAATACACTTCCTTCAGACCGCAGGAAGTATTATAAGGATACCAGTTTGAAACGGGTTATAGAAATTCATGCAAGCACATTGTATGAAACTTCCTGGGAGATTTATAATAAAAACCATCCGGGTAATCCTATTTCCCAACGCAATGGAAAACGAATCATCGCCTTAACATTTGCATGTCTTACCAAAATTGACAATAGCCGCGCGGTACGAAACCGGATGACACTTAATGAAATTTGTGGTATTATTAATGACCCCGAACTGACACCTGAAATAGTTGGTGAGGTAATTTCAATCTATCGGGAAGATGGTAATTCATTTATTCGGCCGTTTAAAACGGAAGATCCGGACACACATCAGTTGAAGGCGACTGCGGTGTTGGACATCACTCATGAAAGTCTGATTCGAAATTGGGACAAACTGAATACCTGGGCAATCCAGGAATTTGAATTTTACAGCACCTTTCTGGATTTTAAAAAGCAACTGGATCGATGGGAGGAAAGCGGAAAAAACAGCGACTTCCTGCTTCCCATTGGACCCCTTACATATTTTGAAAATTGGAACCAGGAATGTAAGCCGAATGCCTATTGGATAAAACGGTATATCGAGGCTACCGGGAATGAGGATGATGTTTTGGCAAAAAGTAAAGAAATTTTGGCCAATACTCAGAATTTTTTGTGGCAGAGTGCCCGAAAGGTGGTCATTACCCGCACGTTTATGAAATACGGTCCTGCCAGAATTGCAACCATGCTGGCGATTGTTTTAATGGCCGTTTTAAGCGGATTCTATTGGATTGATGCGGAAGAAAAACAAAATAGCCGGGTTATTGAGCGTGTGCGAAGTCAATCTTTTGAGCTTATGAAAAGCAAGGAAGTGCGGGCCGATTTCAAAGCCATCCAACTCCTGATGGAAGAGCGCTATGAAGGAGGTTCAATGGTTCCTTACCTTGCGAATCAGGATCCGAAATTACGTTTAAGTCTTGCCATTGAATCGTATAAACAATTGCTCCTTCTGAATAAAAATGATCAGAGTCAGGTAAAGGAGGAACTAATTGATTTAATATACTCTAATATTGTGGAGTTGGTGGATCAGTCGGATCCGATATTTCTGCTCGATGAAGTTAATCAGTTTACAGCGCTGATAAGTTATGATATCTACTATAACCCTTCACAGAAAAATGAAGAGCGCTTTCAGATTGCAGTAGATGAGGGATATAAGCTGGTAAAGCGATTCTATTCAAATGCAAATCTTTTTCATCCCACAATATCAACTGAATTGAATTATGCTGTACAGCAATGGCTCACCTTTGGAAATGTAAAACCAGAAGCTGTTCAGTCCCTTTTAGATTTACTGGTTGCAGGTGAAGAGCCTACATTCAGTATATATTACGCGGAAGGGAGCTATGAAATCAACGGACGCATTGCCAATGATTATGGAGGGGGACATCATACCTTATCCTCGTTGTATGCAGCGCTTGGTGATATTGACGGCATCATCAGTACATTCGAGACTGTAAAATCATTGGGCCAGGATGATTATTTTATAGGAAGTTTATTTAATAATTACAATCATATCCTGGCGATTCTTTATCAGTTTAATCATCAGGAAAAGGCTAAGCCAATGATTGACTGGTTAGGATCAAATTACGAATCTGACACACCATTAACGATTTATAGAAATGCGGTTATCCGAGCGGGTTATATGAGTCATTTATATAGGGTTAACATCGAGAAGAATTTACTTCGTTCGTACAGGGGATATTTCTTTCCCAATCTTTGTCTTGCAGATCGAAAAATTTTTAACGCATTAGCTGATGAATATGAAAAGTTAATCCGGCAGATACCAAACGCTGATGAACGTAATTATTCGCTGGCGATCAATAAAAAAAGAAGAGCTGTTTTTACCAGTAAATACAATTTTGACAGAGGAATTGAATCCGACCAATCCCTTTTGGAGCAGCAATTAGAGGAAGCGGTTGAGCATTACCAATTGGTTGGCGCAAAATATCTGGACGAAGAAATCCCCGTCACAATTCCCTATTTTGGAGATGGTGTCCGTTCTAAAAATTTTAAACGGAAACATTTGTTTATTTATCCGGACTATTTCGAGGGATGGTTTAGCTGGACCTATCATACCGATCTGGTATTTAAATACTATCTGAAGGAAGGTTTATTTGAAACGCTATACACCGCACCTGAAGACTTTACGATGTTACACTTCTGGCTGGCGAAAGCATTTGAAATTAAGCCCTATATAGCAGAGGCAACATTTGATAATTATTTTCCGCTGTCGGATGATGTTTTGAAGAATATTATAAAGGTTGCGACTGAACATCCAAATGGTAATTCTTTTGATAAGAATTTACTTTATCTGTTGTTAGCAAATCGATCTTTTAATTCGGGCAACATAGCGGAAGGTATGCAGTATTATGAACTATTTGATCGTGATAATTTTGCATCATCACGTGATAAATATGAATATCTTGAGAAATCATTCTTTTTAAATCAAATGCGATTGCTTTGCATGCACCTGGTTGAGACCAATAACCATATTGCTGCTAAAGATCTGGCAGAACGATTTGAATTAAGTCATGAAAAATTATTTGCCTATATTTTTATGGGAGAACGTGCCTTTCGTGACGACACCAATCCGGTCGTTTTTGAATACCTGGATTCAGTTTTTTCAAAGTCAGAAAAAATTGATTTTTCAAATTTTAACTATGGAGCCAATCAGGCAATCGATCCGCGATTTAGTTTAATCCTAATGATGTCCAGAATTGGAGGGAAAGAACTGAATACACTTGCTGATAATGTGTTGAGTGGAATCATTGAACAAAATAAATTCCAGGGGGTGATGGTTCAGGTTTACGGAATAGCAGAGGAAGGGAATTTTTACAGGGCATTAACCTCTATTTCTCCAACCCTTACCGAAAATCAGGATCTCATGACACGGTCGTTGATTTTATGGCAAGCCTGTAAAAAGAAGGAGTCACCGGAAGAAAGTTTAACGTGGAGTGCCATGGATCGGTTTCTTACCTATGACCTGAATTATATATGGTATTTACCAAGATAGATGAAAAAATATAACACACTATATTATTTGCTTTTTGTTCTCCTGATCATGGGATCCTTTGCGTCGATGGCACAAAACGCATATGGATTTGTGATCCTGGGTTCGGTTTCATTTGTTTTTGGGGGCATCTTTCTTTTCCAACTGGTGGAACGATTGTTTGTTAAGAACTTAAGAGAGGGAGTGGTTGAGGATAGTATTGAACTGGGTTCACTAACCTTGCTGGCGGTCATTCTTGGGTTACGCGTTTTTTATATTCATTTCTTATATGTGGAATTTATTTTTGGACTGGCAGGAATCATTCTGATGGCTTTATACGGTAAAAAATTAATTCATCATTTCCGTCACTTTAGTAGCAATCAACTTTTGAAGTGGATTATCCCGGTTTTTTATTTCAGCATCATTTTATATGTTCTTGCGATGATTGCTGCCGCTTTTTTTCCGTTGCTTTCGGAACCCATTGGAGAATTCGCATTTGGTCTGACACTCATCATTGTTATCGTTTCGTTCATCAAACGTGAAAATTTCGTAGATGGAGAGAAAAAATCTATTCTCTATTTTTTGCTTAGGCTTCGGGATAAGTCCGTTTTGTTGGGTGCATTATTTTTACTTTTTACCGCCTATATGGGATTTACGAAGATTGGTGCCTTGCCTAAAATGTACTCAAACGAGTATCCCCAGGCGTACTTTCAATTGGTTTCGGATGCCGAACGGGATATAGAACAACCTGTGGATGGAAAGTTTAAACACGAGGAGTTTAAGGAGCAGTATGAAACCTTTATTGAACACAACAGGAATCGTTCTCCAATAGAATAAACTTGTATATTTATATAGAATAACGGAAGCAATATGAATGGTTTTACCCTGTTTAGTGAATATTTCATAATTCGCATTTTGATTAACACAACGGCTATGGTCATCCTGGTCCGCCTTGTGTATTTCTCAGCCCATCAAAAGCGGGATCTGTTTTTCACTTTATATTTGTTGAATTTTATTGTGTTTTTACTTGCCATTATGCTGGAGAAGGCTAAAGCATTTAATTCCATGGGCAGTGCGTTTGGGTTATTGGCGGCCTTTTCACTTATGCGATTTCGAACCGAGACGATCTCCACAAAGGACATGACCTATTTGTTTATTGTTATGGCAATTGGACTCATCAATTCAATTATGCAAGGAAGTTTAATTGAGATCGCGTCTATCAATGCCATGATTATCGGCGCCGTATTTGTAGTGGATAGTAACCGGTTAATGGCGATTCAAAAGACCAAGACCATTGATTATGGTTCACTGGAAAATATTAAGCCTGAGCAGAATGCTCAATTAATTGAGGAATTGCGTCAAAAAACAGGTCTTGATATTCGCCGAACCTCAATCGAAGAAATCGATTTTGTCAGAAATAAGGTGGTGATTAAAATCTACTACTATTAATTCCCGATTGTAATTCTGCTACAGTTAAAAGGCAAGCTCTACCTGAAATCTGTACATTAGATCACGCGCTCCATTTTCAACATCAATGTAGGTGATATCACTTTGGATTTTAAGGTTGTGCCCGACAAAATATTTCGAGAATGCGGCCGTATACTGTTTTTGATTGTTACGCTGCGTAACTTTTTCAGGCGTTACAGTGGTGTAGCGCAATCCTAATTGAATATTATTCTTAAACAAATAGCCTGCATCCCAGTTGAATGCCGATCCGGTATAAAAGGCTTCCGTAACTTTATCGTTGCCATCTACTGCCAGTACAGCACCATCGGGGGCAGATTTGTGAGCATAGGAGATTATGGATGAAATTCCATTGTATTTGAAATGTGCATCTGCGAACCAGGTACTGAGTGATCTTTTAGCTGACATATACGATCCTAATTGTCCCCGTTGCCGGGAAGCACGATCATTGTAGTCATAGGTTACCGCCAGTAACAATTTCGGTTTCTGTTCACGCTGTAAATCGGCTCCGGAGTAATCGCCACCTTTGGTGAATTGTCCAAACGGAAGAAATTCAAACCGCTGTGTATAGTCGTATCCCCCAGCATTATCAACAGTCACATTTCTGCCTTCACCATCGGAGATTGAACTGATCGACCGGAAGTATTCGCCTTCATAGTGTACCTGAATCCCTTTATCCCGGTCGATATTAAAAAGGGAATTCAGTGCACTGCGATCCACGAATTCTAACTGCTGCGAGGAAATTACCCGTTCAATGTTTCCGGGAAGTTTAGTCTGACCAAACCAGACCGTCCAGTTTCCATAAAAATTATATTTAAGCACTGCATCCAGGATCATACTGGAAGTATACCCTAGTTGTGCAATATCACCACCACTCATATCCAGATTAGAAACACCGAGTTCAATTTTATAAACCAGTTTAGGTGTAAAGGCAAATCCGTCAAATTTTAAACGGGCTCTGCGAATAATAAAACGATCTGAATAATCATCATTTTCCAGGTCTTGTATACCAATGTATAGCGTCTGAAAACGCGCGCCAAATTTGATACTAAAGGAAGAATCTTCAGCAACCGCATTGTACAAACCTTTGCCAAATTTTATTTTGGAGATGTCCTGACCATGCGAAAAATTGAAGATGAAAAATGAGATAAAAAAGAAGGCAAGAGGGAGTTTTCTTTTCAGAAAGGAGGTCATGAAGTAATATTAGGTTCACATAAAATTCACGCAAATATAATATTACAGGCTTCTGAATGGCCGGGTGTTTCCGCTATGTTACGCTAATGTTAACTTTCACGTAACATACAGTTAACATTGGAACCTTTTTTTCGCAAAAACAACGATTCTGATCTGGAAAGGATGGTTGATTTAATATAAGGATAACATTGAAATTCGATGTACCGGCTCAGTTTTCGACTAGATTTGCGGCAAATTAAACCAACCACTACTGTATGAAGCGTTTTATTAGTCTTGTTTATATCACTTTCCAGAGCATCATGTTAGCTGGCTGTGGCGGCTCGACCGGGTCTGATGGGGGAGAAACTTCTCTAATTGGCGAAATTAAAATCGATGGATCGAGTACGGTTTATCCGATAACTGAGGCGGTCGCGGAAGAATTCCGTGTCGATCACCCCGGTGTAAGGGTTTCGGTTGGCGTTTCCGGTACAGGAGGAGGCTTTCAGAAATTTTCGCGAAATGAAACGGATATCAATGATGCCTCCAGACCGATAAAAGAGGGCGAAAAGGCAGCTTGTAAAGAAAATAATATCGATTATATCGAATTGAAAGTGGCAATCGACGGACTTGCGGTATTGGTGAATACCGAAAATGATTGGGTAGACCACTTTACCGTTGAAGAATTAAAGAAAATCTGGGAGCCGGGTGCACAGGGAACGATTACCTCCTGGAATCAGATTCGGGATAGTTGGCCAAATGAGCCCTTCAATTTATATGGTCCTGGTGTTGCATCTGGTACCTATGACTATTTTACAGAAGCAATTGTAGGTAAGAGCGGATCCAGCCGTGGGGATTATACTGCCAGTGAAGATGACAATGTATTGGTTCAGGGAATTGCCGGCGATAAAAATGCTTTGGGATTTTTTGGATTGGCGTACTACGAAGAGAATAAAGATATGTTGAAGTTAGTAGGGGTAGACAATGGTTCAGGTGTGGTACTCCCTACCAGTGAAACGGTTAAGAATGGAACCTATGCTCCACTTTCACGCCCTGTTTTTGTGTATGTAAACAGTGAAGCAGCCAAGCGTGAAGAAGTGATTTCTTTTATAAATTTCTATCTTGATAATGCAGCGACATTAGTGCCGGATGTTGGATATATCGCATTGCCGGCCGATGAGTATCAGCAAGGTAAAGCTGCATTCGATGCGTTTGCAAACAAAAAATAAATTCCAATCTTTTTGATTCGCTTAACGCTTGTCAATCAATTTGAAAAAGTACAAAGAAAAGGTAATAGAAGCAGGGTTGGCATTCAGTGGAATGCTCACCATTCTTGTTACCATAGGAATTATATGGGTTCTGTTTTCAGAATCGCTTTCCTTTTTTTCTGAAGTATCGTTATGGGATTTTTTGACCGATACAGAGTGGACACCACTATTCACGCAAAAGCATTATGGAATATTACCGCTTTTAAGCGGGACATTACTAACAACCGGAATAGCTATCGCCACGGCGATGCCTTTTGGTTTAATCATTGCTATCTATCTAAGTGAGTATGCTCCTAAAGGCTTGCGCAAACGGGTAAAGCCGATGATGGAAATACTGGCAGCCATCCCTACGGTTGTTTATGGTTTTTTTGCCTTAACCGTGGTAACGCCCTGGTTACAATCCTTCATTCCCGGAGTGGATACCTTTAATGCGCTTTCAGCCGGGTTGGTGATGGGTATTATGATTACACCAATGGTTTCTTCACTAAGTGAGGATGCCATGTTTGCTGTTCCCAAGTCATTACGGGAAGCTTCTTTTGGAATGGGGGCTACCCGTTTTCAAACTGCTTTCAAGGTTATCGTGCCGGCTGCATCCTCAGGAATACTGGTATCCATTATTCTCGCCATTGCCCGGGCGATTGGTGAAACCATGGTGGTGGCGGTGGCGGCGGGTCAGCAACCCGTGTTAACACTTGATCCACGTCAGGGTGTTGAAACGATAACTGCTTTTATTGTTCAGGTTAGTTTAGGTGATGTTCAACATGGTTCCATTGAGTATAAAACAATTTTTGCTGCAGGAATGACCTTATTCATCTTCACGTTTGCCTTAAATCAAACCAGCTACTTTATTAAAAAGAAATTTCAGGAGAAGTATGAATAGGTTGCGACTAAATAGAGGAATTGATACAGCATTTAAATATGTTGGCATCACCTTCATGTCCATAGCTTTGCTCATCCTTGGAGTGTTTCTATACGATATCGTAAAAGAGGGAATTACCCGAATTGATTGGGATTTTATTACCAGCCTTCCTTCCAGAAAAGCAGAAAAGGCCGGTATCCTTACAGCCTGGACCGGAACTGCCTGGATTCTTGGCCTGACCGCTATTATTGCGATCCCTATCGGAATTTCGGCAGGAGTCTATCTTGAGGAATACGGAAAAAAAAATCGCATTGCTTCTATTATTGAAGTGAACATTGCTAATCTGGCAGGTGTACCTTCTATTATTTATGGACTATTGGGATTGGAGATTTTTGTGCGCACGTCTCATATGGGGAGCAGTATTTTAGCAGGAGCTTTTACACTAGCGTTACTAATATTACCGGTTATTATTGTTGCCACCAGAGAAGCGTTAAAGGCTGTACCCAAAACGTTGCGCGAGGCCTCGTATGGGTTGGGTGCATCCAGATGGCAAACGATTTGGTATCAGGTTTTACCAGCATCTGCTGGAGGAATTCTGACTGGAATTATCCTTGCTTTGTCGAGGGCGATCGGGGAAACCGCTCCGTTGATTGTTGTAGGTGCTCTGGCCTATGTACCCTTTGTGCCACAAAGTCCTATGGATGAATTTACGGTATTGCCCATGCAGATTTTTAATTGGATTTCCCGGCCCCAGCATGAATTTCAGGTGAATGGAGCCGCGGCCATTATCATCTTACTGGTCATTACTTTTATAATGAATGGTATTGCAGTATACTTAAGAAATAAATGGCAAAGCCGGATAAATTGGTAGCGAATGAAATTCATTGATGTCAAAGAGATAAACGCTTTTTATGGTACAAACCATGTATTGAAGGATATCTCGATGGAGATAAAAGAAAATACAGTCACCGCGTTCATTGGGCCATCCGGTTGTGGAAAATCAACTTTCCTGCGGATGTTTAACCGAATGAATGACTACATCGATGGATTTCGTATGGAAGGAAATATCCTTATTGATGGGAAAGACATCTATAAAAAAAGTGTAAAGATTGAAGAACTCCGACAGGAAATCGGGATGGTATTTCAAAAACCGAATCCATTTCCCAAATCTATTTTTGAAAATGCTGCCTACGGGTTAAAGATAAAAGGTGTAAAGAGTAAAAAGGAGATTCAGGAGCGGGTAGAAAAGTCATTAAAAAAAGCAGCTTTATGGGATGAAGTAAAAGATAAATTGGATAAATCTGCTTTTAGCTTATCAGGTGGACAACAACAGCGGCTCTGCATTGCCCGAGCACTGGCAGTGAAACCCACCATCATTTTAATGGATGAACCTGCATCCGCATTGGATCCGATTTCAACTGCAAAAATTGAGGAACTTATCGCTGAATTGAAACTTCAATACACAATCATTATTGTTACACACAACATGCAACAGGCGGCCCGCATCAGTGATAAAACCGCTTTTTTTTATATGGGCGATTTAATTGAGTTTGGAAAAACAAGCGAAGTTTTTACCAACCCGAAGAACAAACAAACTGAAAACTATGTAACTGGCCGCTTTGGTTAGTATATTTGACTTATGGTAACACTGGATCCGGAATTACAAACATTAAAGGGAAATCTTCTTGAAATGATTGATCTTACCAAAGATCAGCTTTCGCAATGCTTGCATGCCATTGAAACGCAGGATTCCAAAGCTACCAAGGATGTGCTAAAGAAGGAAAAACGTATTAATAACCTGGAATTGAATATTGATAAGGATGTTGAAAATATCCTGGCACTTCATAATCCGGTGGCGACCGACCTTCGTTTTGTTTTGGCTGCGCTGAAAATAAGTGCCAGTCTGGAGCGCATTGGTGATAACAGTAAAAATCTTGCCACCTATATTGGTAAGAATATAAAAAAATCGAATCTTGATATTCTGGAAAATTTTAATGTGAAGCAGATGTTACTGGTGACATTAACCATGATGGATAATATCAAGGAAGCAGTGGAGCATGAAAATGTTGATATCGCAAAGGAAATAGCTAAAAAGGATGATGAGTTGGATGTTAATACAAAAAAAGCACTGAAGATTTCCACCAAACTTATCAAAGCGGATCCTAAAATTTCAAGCCTGGTTCTGAAGACCTATGCCATTGTACGGCGACTGGAACGGATCGGTGATTATATTAAGAATATGGCAGAGGAAGTAGTATTTCATCTTGAAGCAAAGGTGATCAAGCACAAAAAAACTTCTTAAAAATACTTCCGTACCAGGTCATTGACCCGATATATTGTGCGGGTAGCTTGCTTTTCATCCGGTACCATTCCCATGTAACTAAGTTCATACTTCTTTATCTCCAATGCGATGATAGAGGAAAAATAATCACTTGCAACGCACGCCCCATCGGGTGTTAATGAATAGATTTTCTTTAGAAATTTCACTTCATCACCTGTCGCGACTTTCAAACCTTCACCGGGTGGTGTCAGTACAACTGAGCCACAATGCAAACTTACCCGAATCAGATCAGTCTTCTCAACTGACTTTACGGTTTTAAAAATAGAGGGAAGACATTCCAACAGGTAGGTATAGGAATCAAATCCCAATAGTATTTTTCCATCGTTGTGTTCGAACGTAACAGGTGTTAATCCCGTTGTTTCAATTGCAGTATTCATGGAATCTAAAATCTTTTTAAATACCACCGGGGCCAGGTGACCCAATTCTGTGTAAAGCATATACAAGATCGGTTGATTAGGATCTTTGGGATAGACTTTTACAGGTGTTACAGCATACGAATATTGTGTTGGAGCAGCAGGTGTCTGAAAATCGTCCGGATTAATATTAATAATTTTAGAAGGGTAGGGCCATAAACGCATGGCATCACGAGTTCCCCCTCGTTTGCGCTTCAGATCAACGGCAGATAAAACAGTAATCAACGCAGGTTCGGTGTGCTGTAACGATCCACGCAACACAGCCAGTCCGAAAACAATGGTACTCAGGTATTGAAAAAATTCATCGTTCCCGTTAAATGGATCTTTCGTAATATACGTCGGCGGGAATTTTTCAATGAGCCGGTTAAAACGATCGATCCACTCCTGACCGGCAAAAGCAATACTGGTTTCAATAAAGTCTTTTGCTGCAAAGGGAAGGAATAAATTGACTTCTCCACCTGCTTCTTCCATGGCTTCCGCAAAGAGTATATCCCCTCCGCAGGCAATGGAACTATACCCAATCTGTGCATGCTGTGTGCGGATTGTATTTTTAATGGACTGCTTTATATCGGGTACGAGTGCTACGGGAAAACGTGGAATACTACGATCAGCTGCATCAACCATATGGCCTGTAAAGGCAACAATGTTTGGTGGCTGAAACATCTTTAACACATCACGGGAGATAGCAACGTAGTGATTAAGCAGCCACAACTGATGATACACACTGGTAATCTTCCCCCAGTCCGTACCTGCACTTTTTCTTGCTTTCACGTAGTACACCAATGACTTGTTTTTATTTTTATTCAGTAACCAGGCTTCACCCAGGGTCGCCTGTTCCCAAAAATCCTTTGTGTCAGGGTCAAGAAGTGATATCACTTCTGCTGCAATTTCACGGCTTTTACGGGTTTGCATCAAAATCGCAGACATGGAGGCAGCATTGATCCCTGTATAGTAGCTATTGGTTTTTGTAAAATTTTCCAGATAGGTATCACGGGATTGGAGCGCAAATGAGGTTTGCTGATTTTTTTTGAAGAGTTCTTTGTAGATACTTCCCAGGATGCCCGCTGTTTCTGAATTTTCGGGATGTGAAATTAATAGGGGCTCCAGCACGTCACGGCCGGCTTCCGGTGTTCCTGATTTTGAAAGTGCAAGCGCGTACAATTGATTAAGTCGTAAATCGTCTTTGGCCTGTTTAGCATCACTTAATTTTATGCGAGCCTCCAGGTACCTTCCCTGATTGATAAGTTCTTCAATTTGAGTTGTTGTTTCCAAGTACTAGATATTAGTTTAATCAGGTGTTTGAATTTAAAGTTAGCAAACTCTTCCAAAAGAATGCAATTCAAAAGGGTTGTGATCCTGTGAGTATACCTGTACCCAGAAATTTACCCTCCAGCGTATACCAGCTTCTTTCCTGTGGGATTCGGATTTCGTTACAACCGATTTCCTTTGCAAGTACAATATCTTCTCCGCCACCACCTTGTTGTATGAAGGAGTATCCGATCAGCTTATAATTCTCTTTGCTAAAGTAATACGACCAGCTGTCTTTAGTATAGGCGACCCGTAGTTTATACACGGGAGTCTTTTGCCAGAGTGTATCCACTACCGTGGGATTTAAAATAGTGCCCGGATCTTTCAGTTTCATCGGCAATCCCCAAAGATATAAATAGTAGTTTCGCAATCGGGTAGCGCGGTCACAGCTAAAATCACCTTTCTCAATGAAGCATGAATCCATTTTTACACCATGGATTTCTAGCCCGCCACGGTTAACTTTGAAATACCCGTTAGGATTATCGATCCAAACCTGTGTTTTTCTCACCACCGGAATGCTGTCACCAGGCTGTATTTCGTCAAAAGAAGTTTGATTTTTAAGCTTGACCAATGCCCATTGGGATCATGGTATTGAATTGATTTGTGCAAGATATCTTCAGCTGTCAAGACTTTTTTGGTGGTGCACTTGAAAAATACCAAGCCTGCCAGACACAAAAGAGCAAATCGGATTTGGTTTATTCTGTCCAACATGTTATTCAATTTGCACTTTTTGATCACCAAAGACCACCTGATCACCGGTTCTGATTTTTCTCCTTCTCCGTGTCTCTATTGCTCCATTTACCAGTACCTCCTGATCGTCAATTCGGGTTTTAGCCTCACCTCCTGTAGCCACCCACCCCAACATTTTAATTAGGTTATTGAGTTCGATGTATTCTTCGTATTCCCTTAGCTTGAATGTTTCCATTTCTTAATAATATTACATCGATTAATGGAATGAAGATAGGAAATGCAACCTGTCCGATTTAGGTGTATTAAGTAAATATTTAATACAAATGATTGTCAAAATACCGCCATTGATGCAACTTGCACCTCAGACTAAAAGCGTTTGGTAAGATATCTGTTTTCGATATGTCTCTTATTGTTGATTGGACTCATTCAACACCAGGCAAGCGCGTCTCAATCGATTGCGCGATGTCCTCAGTTTGCAATTAGTATTGGCACTGATCTGGGGGTAAACGAAGGAAACTTCATCTTTTCGGCCTCCGGTATCAACTCTAAAACAGATCCGGGCATTACTGTTGCCGAGGAAGTGGTCGAAGAAGAGGTATGCCTGTCTAAAAAGTATCTCGCTGTTAGCAATTACTTTACTTCATTATTTGATTCAAAATCGGCCATTTATTTCTTTGAATGCGCGAAGCACCGCGTCCAGTTATTCAGAAAAAATGCAGCTTTTTCATCTCCCCAGTCGCTGAATATTATTAACGAAGTATTCAGACTTTGATAAATTAGTTTCCGTCAGGATTGTATAGCAACCTGAATTTTCTCCTGTTACTGCAGCACAGGTTTAAAAAAGCAGCAGGAGCGTTTGCGTAGACAACGATCTGCCGGCTTCAAAAATCATCTAGAACTTTTATTGATAAATTAAATTATAATAATGAAGAGAATTCTCATATTCATGAGCTTGTCGGTGCTACTGTATACATCAGCATGTACTTCCAATCATGGAGAAAAAGTGGAAGCGGAAACAAAGTTTCTGGTGACCAGTCCGATTAAAATGGATACTTCCATAACAAAGGAATATGTATGCCAAATCCGGTCCATCAATCACATCGAAGTGCGGGCATTGGAACGGGGATATTTACAAAATGTTTATGTCGATGAAGGTCAGCTGGTAAAGAAGGGCCAACTGATGTTTCAGGTAATGCCCATGCTTTATCAGGCCGAGCTTCAAAAAGCACAGGCAGAAGCTAACTTTGCTGAGATTGAATTTTTGAATACCAAATCGCTGGCCGATAGCAATGTGGTTTCAAAAAATGAATTAGCGCTGGCAAAAGCAAAATTTGACAAAGCGAATGCGGAAGTTACATTGGCGCAGGTTCATCTGGGGTTTACACAAATTAAAGCACCGTTTGATGGGTACATGGATCGCTTTCATGTCCGATTGGGTAGTCTGGTTGATGAAGGTGAGTTGCTGACAAGCTTATCGGATAACAGTAAAATGTGGGTATACTTCAACGTCCCCGAAGCAGAATACCTGGAGTATGAAACCGTTATCAAAAAAGATAGCCTGGTGCATGTCAAGCTGTTAATGGCGAACAATAAAATATTTAAGTTTCCAGGGATCATTGAGACGATTGAAGCAGATTTTAATAATGAAACAGGAAACATTGCTTTTCGGGCTACTTTCCCTAACCCCAATGGGCTGCTGCGTCATGGTGAGACAGGCTCGGTATTGTTAAATACTCCCCTGAAAAATGCAATGTTAATTCCGCAGAAATCAACTTTTGAAGTGCTGGATAAGCGATATGTTTTCGTTATCGATAAAGACAATATTGTCCGATCACGACTCATTACGATTGAAGCTGAACTTCCACACATTTATGTTGTGAAAAACGGGTTATTAGAAACTGATAAAATTCTTCTTGAAGGGTTGCGATTAGTGCATGAGGGCGATGAAATACATTCTGAATTTGTAAAACCAGGTTCAGTATTGTCGCAGTTGGATTTATACGCGGAGTAATTACGTACCTAAAAAAGTAAAAATAATGTTTAGTAAAATATTACACAGACCCGTCTTTGCAATCGTAATTTCGGTTGTCTTTATTTTCGTTGGGTCGTTGGCGATTAAGCAACTTCCTATATCACAATTCCCAGAAATAGCACCTACCACAGTAAGCTTTATTGCCTACCCAGGATCAAGTGCAGATGTATTGATTAAGTCAACGTTCATCACACTGGAAAATTCTATCAACGGAGTTCAGGGTATGCGTTATATGACCTCTGATGCAACCAGTGCAGG
>CALOAV010000056.1:0-12404 GCA_942491425.1 uncultured Cytophagales bacterium | reverse complement strand
GGACATCAGGTTGAGCAATATCAACGCTAATTTTGGACTGATATCGATATCTCTGGCGATACTTCTTGCTACATCAAAAGTTTCTTTGACCTTGGGATGCGGAAATCCATGAGTGATCATGTAGCATCCACCAAGGGTCAGATAGTATTCAAGTTTTAAATTATTTCGTTCTATTTTCGAATCCAGAAGCGGCAGCATCTCAAGTCCCTTTTGCAGGTGATTAATGGCTTCTAAATTGGCATTTTTCTGATTGGCAAGCTGGCCGGCTCGAAGCCATTGTGGGATGGCCCGCAACGGATCCATGCCTTTTGTGAAATGATGTGCCAGGATCTCGGGTCGATCTAATGCGATATCCGTAAATTGCGTTTCAATTACTGAGGCCACGTCACTGTGCATTCGCTTTCGATCACTTTTCAAAATTGAATCATAGGCCGCATCCTGGATAAGTGAGTGCTTAAAGTAATAATATTGATCATCACCTACTTTTCGATCCAGGAAAATTTCCGCCTCCAGCAATTGATCCAAGGCTGTATTAATTTTTACCTTTTCATCTGGAAAAACTGCCGTTAATAACCTATCTGAAAATTCCCTTCCCAGTACTGCACTTTGCTGAACTAGCTCCTTGGTATTTGAAAATTGATCCAGTCTTGCAAGTAGTGAATCCTGTAAGGTAGCAGGGATCGGCATTTCGGCTATAGTACCTGAGGTCTCATAGCTCGATTCTTTTTCCTGCAGGTAATCGGACTCTAATAACATCTTCGTCAACTCTTCAATGAATAGAGGGACGCCTTCAGTTTTATTTCCAATTTGATCTAAAATATCTTTCGGGATTGCTTTTCCATGCGATTGATGAAGACAGATTTTTTGTATATCCGATTTGGATAATCTTGTTAAAGATATCGTTGTGACTTTTTCATTGTCCTGCCAGGCAGGGGTGAAGCTTGAGCGTGTTGTTGTAATGGCAAGTATTTGTTGTTTTGGGAGTTGTTTCATGAATTGATCAAACCATTCCAACGTCGAAGCATCAGTCCAGTGAAGATCTTCCAGGAAAAACAAACAAGTCTTTGTGTTAGCCTGTACAAGCAACACCAGGTTGATAATCTCCATTGTCCTTTGACGTTTGGCAAATGGACTCATTACCAGTGGAGAAAAGTGTTCACTGCGAATGGAAAGAAATTCGGCTAATATCGGTAGTACTGTTTCGTCAGTTGTATTTATATTTTTTAAGAATACTTTCAATTTTTCCAGCTTCTGATCAGGTGAGTCGTTTAAATCGAATTTCAAAATCTGATTCCCTACCATTTCAATGATGGGATAAAAAGAACTGCTGGTGTGATTTGCCGTACTGGTTGCAGAGATGATAACCGAATTTTCATCCACGGTTACGACATCCACAAGTGCATCAACCAGTCGGGATTTCCCAATTCCAGCTTCTCCTGATAGGAGAACCACACTTCCGCTTCCTTTTTTTGCTTTTTCCCACAAATCGCTAAGTAGCTGAAGTTCTGCTTTGCGGCCAACCAATGGTGAAAGACCTTTTCGCTTTGAAACTTCCAGTCGCGTGTGGGCGCCACTTTCCTTCACTACCTGAAATATTTCCATTGGCTCATCCACGCCTTTCAATGAATGCTTTCCAATGCTTTTTATCTCAAACCATCCTTCAATTAAATTACGAACGTGTGCACGAATGACTACTCCATTAATGGGGGCAAGACCTTCCAGCCGGGACGCAATATTTACGGTGGATCCTAATGCCAGATGTTCATCAACCACGGCAAGGCCGGTGTGAATGCCGATTCGTATGCTTAATTCGGGAACACCTTTTTTTAATTTTTCTTGCGACTGCTTTAACGCATCAATTGACGCTAAGGCAGCTTGTATCGATGCACGAGGCGCGTCCTCCTGGCCCTTTGGATATCCAAAGTATACCAGTAAACCATCGCCGAGGTAATTCCCAATAGTACCTCCGTACGACTTAACGACTCCTTCAACAAGCTGGTGGTACTGATAAATAATACTACGATATTCTTCGGGATCGAGTTTTTCTGAAAGCGAGGTGGAATTAACTAAATCACAAAAAAGAAATGTGACCTGCCTTCGTTCCGCTTTAATTCCTTTTGATTTTGGTTGCCCTTCTGTATTTTCAAGAAGTGTACCACAGTTCATACAATATGTGGCAGTGGAAGGGTTATCATGTTGACATTGAAGACAATTCATGATCCGATATTTTTTGAATGGAAGAATAAGTTAGACAAAATATCAGACAAATTGCATCGTTTGTGGAATGTATTCCTTTGAAGGTGTAAGGAATGGGTTAAATGAAGAACTTGTTATTAAATTTCTTAATTGTTGCCAAGAAATAATGAGTGAATTTCGTCAGTTCCAAGAAACGGTGTGAAGAAAATTATTTTGAACGGATCAAAAATAAAACTGCAATTACGCCAAATCCCACACCTGTTAACACTGGTGGTATTATTTTATTAATAAACCCTAAATAGACCATCATTGTACCGAGTGCTATCAAGAGAAGTATTGCCGCATTCTTAAGTTGCTTCATGTCATCGAGTTAACATTTTTGGGTAAAATAAGCAAGTGATATTAAGCGTTTAACGACGATACTTGGACATAGGAGATGAGTGCTAGAACTACCTGTATTTTTTATCATATTCGCACATCAACAGTAATCCATTCAATGAAGCGCAAAAATATTTTAATCACCGGTGCAAGTTCCGGCATCGGCAAAGGCATGGCCCTTGAATTTGTAAAGCAAGGATGCAACCTGGCACTTTGTGCACGACGGTTGGAGAATCTTGAACAACTAAAAAAGAACTCCTCGAAATTAATCCGGAAAGTAAAATTTTTATTCGTCCGTTGGATGTTGTTAAGACCGAGGATGTATTCACTGTTTTTCGTGCTTTTCAGGATGACTTTAAAACTATTGATGAGCCACTCGATCGTATTATTGTGAATGCGGGCATGGGCCGGGGGGGCTCGCTTGGCAAGGGGTATTCAAGGCAAAACATGCAGACCGCCATGACTAATTTTTGCGGTGCACTAAGTCAGCTGGAAGCGGCCATGGAAATCTTTCGTGAACAGAATCATGGTCACCTGGTGGCCATTTCTTCGATGTCAGCATTTCGTGGTTATGGAAGAAGCGTGACCGTCTATGCTGCAACAAAAGCAGGATTAAAGAGTTTGGCCGAAGGACTGCGGGTGGATGTACTGCACAAGCCTGCCATAACTATCTCCACTCTATTTCCAGGGTATATTCAATCGGAGATGACCGATGCGATCGCGAAACCGCCACCGTTTATAATGTCATTGAACAAAGGATCGGCATTACTTGTCAAGGCGATCAATAAGGAGAAGGCAAATGCCTATGTTCCTTTTTGGCCCTGGTAGTTCTTTAAACTCCTGATGCCATTTCTGTCACTCAAAGCACTCAGAAATATTTAATTTACTCCTGCCTGGTCAATTAACCTGGTAGGGTAAGGTTCACCTACTTTTCAGTTTTCACTCGCACAAGATTAAGGTCCTGAAAATCAAAGCTGAAATCAATAAGTGGGGATATCCCTTTCATTTTAATACCTTGCCCTATGCCTTCTTCATTTAGATTAAACATGACAAAGGCATCAGCATCTGTCAGACTTCGATCGGTCCATTTAACAACAAACGTATTGGCTTTATAATAAATCATTTGTCCCGTTAATTTGGGAGAACGGAGTGACCGGAACCAAAGCTGGTCGCCCTTCATAAAAATTTCAATTCTTCCAAACCACGGATCTTTATATACTCCTAAATAATTTTTCAAATTCAATGAAGATACGTCCGAAGTTTTTGTGGTCTCCCAGACTTTTGCAACTACTTCTTCAGCGGAAGTATTCCGACTATTTAAGTTCTCCGAATACAATCCTACCCAATCAAAATCTTCAAGTTGAAGATACCGGTCAACGATCGTTTGCGAAACGGCGGAAAAGACACCAGCCCCATCCAGGTAGGTATTTGTTAACACCACTACACCAAGATTGATATCCGGAACTAAAATGGTTTTGGAAAGCATTCCGATTAATCCACCTGTATGGGATACCACCATATTTCCTCTCATATCCTCAAGGGACCAACCTAAGCCATAACCCTTGAAATGAGAATTATAGCGTGGGTTTCTGTTTGCGTTTTGTACGGTATGAATTTTCCACATCTCCCGTTGGCTGGCTTCTGTAAAAAGTTGTTTTTCTAAATTCGGCCCGTACTTACCTTTGTTGAGATGCAGGAGCATCCAGTTGGCAAGGTCATTCACATTTGCATAGATGCCACCCGCAGCTCCATTTATTTTGGCTGGATCCCACTGTTCTGGCGCAACAAGGGATAATTTTTTACCTGCATTCAGATGCGGAGAGGCAACGTTACTTTTGTCTTTGATATAGGTCAGTGAGGTATAGGAATTATCCATATTGAGCGGTTCAAATATCCGCGTCTTAACAAACTCTTCCCAGGGCATTCCGCTAATACGCTTGATTACTTCTCCTGCTACCAAATAAAGTAAATTGTCATAATCAAATTTTGTTCGAAAGGCGGATTCCGGTTTGAAATATTGAAAACTAGTCAGGATATCATCGATTGAAAAATCGGATCCGTCAGGAAAAAACATGAGGTCACCAATTCCTAATCCCATTCCAGACCGATGTGTTAATAAGTCCTGAATATTGAAATTCTGAGTTACATAATCGTTATACATTTTAAATTCAGGAATATAGTCGACTACCTTATCCGTCCAGGACAATTTCCCTTCTTCAACAAGGATCGTAAGTGCTGTTGTTGTAAAAGCTTTCGAATTTGAGGCAATACCAAAATTAGTATGCTCATTTACTTTCGCTTTACCATTGAAGGCCTGCAGACCATATCCTTTTTGATGAATGATCTTTCCATCTTTCACAACGGCAACGGCTACACCCGCTACTGTGAAATTTTCCATGGCATGTTGTACAATTGCGTCAATTTCGCAGTAGTTACCTGTGAAAAAGGCAGTACAATTAAAGTATACCAGTGCAAATACAAGTACTATTTTTGTATATATTTTGTTCATCGATCAAGTGGTTTGCCAGTTAGCTGATGTACAACAAGCTAACGCTTTTTGTGCTTCCATTCAAGTCTGGAAATACATATTCATTTTCAATTCCAGTATGCTTCATTGGAAATCATCAGGGCTGGCGTGTAAGCCGACAAAATAAGGGTGGCGTTTCTCATTACCCGCACTGGAATATCAAAAGCATTATCCCTTCGGATGATATTCACCTTCATATCACACGAATAAGGTAGTTAAGGTCCCCATTTGATTTTGCTTCAGAAAAATTATACTTTGGAACATGTCCACTGTCCAAACACATTTCCGCACCTGTAATCTTTGTGAAGCCATGTGCGGTATTACCATCAAACATCAGAAGGGTAGGGTGATCTCCATAAAAGGAGATGAGGCGGATCCCTTTAGCAAAGGATTTATTTGTCCTAAAGCAATTGCCCTTCAGGATGTTTATAACGATCCGGATCGCCTGAAAAAGCCGGTAAAAAAAGTAGATGGCGAATGGAAAGAAATTAGTTGGGATCAGGCATTTGAAGAAGTTGCTCAGAATCTGAAAAACATCAGCACGAAACACGGTAAAAATTCCATTGGCATCTACCAGGGCAATCCAAGTGTTCATAATTATGGCACGGCACTTTTTAGCCCGGACTTTGTACGAACCTTAAGGACCAAAAACAGATTTTCCGCAACGTCAGTAGATCAACTCCCTCATCATTTCGCTTCCCAGTTTATGTTCGGACATCAGTTGCTAATCCCCATACCGGATATTGACCGGACTGATTTTTTCCTTGTGATCGGAGCGAATCCATTTGCCTCTAACGGAAGCCTGATGACGGCCGCCGGTATGCCGAAAAGAATCAAAGCATTGCAGGAGCGAGGTGGAGAAGTGGTAGTAATTGATCCCAGAAAAACAGAAACTGCGGAGAAAGCGGATCAGCATCTTTTCATAAAACCAGGTACGGATGCACTCTTTCTTTTAGGAATGATCCATGTGCTCTTCCATGAAAAACTAGCAGATGAACAGTCCATTCACCATGTAAAGGGAATCGAAGAAGTTCGGAACAAAGTCAAAGATCTATCACTGGATTTAATAGCTGAACAAACAGGAATTGAACGTGATGAGTTAATTAACCTGACCAGGCGTTTCGCGGCAGCACGAACAGCAGTGTGTTATGGGCGCATGGGAGTTTCCGTTCAACGGTTTGGTAGTCTATGTCAGTATCTGATCAATGTCATCAATATACTTACCCGGAATTTCGACCGTGAAGGAGGTGCTCTTTTTACTACCCCTGCTGTTGATGTCGTTACCTCGCTGGGGAAATCAGGTCATAAATTTGGCCGGTGGAAGTCCAGGGTTTCCGGACTACCTGAATTTGGTGGGGAATTGCCGGTTTCCATTTTGGCAGAAGAGATGCTAACGCCAGGAGAAGGTCAAATCAGGGCGTTTATCACCAGTGCCGGCAATCCGATATTGTCCACTCCAAATGGTGTGCAGCTTGAAAAAGCATTATCATCACTTGAATACATGGTGTCCATTGATATTTATATCAATGAAACGACCAGACATGCCAACATCATTTTGCCACCGGTTACCGGACTGGAATCCGATCATTATGACCTGGCATTTAATCTGTTCGCTGTGAGAAATACGGCAAAATACTCGCCACCGTTATTTGCTCCGCATCCGGATGCGAAGTACGACTGGGAGATATTTAAGGCTTTAACTACCAGATTATCAAATGGTAAAGGGTTTATTTCAAATTTGTTATTTAAGTGGAAGACACCGCAACGCTTACTGGACGCAGGACTAAAAACAGGTCCTTATGGATTTTTAAAGGGCAAACTATTTAATGGGTTAAGCTTGAAGAAATTGAAGCAATCTCCTCACGGCGTAGATTTAGGACCGCTTAAAGCTCAATTGCCTCAACGTCTTTTTACCACCGACCAAAAAATTGATCTTGCCCCTGAAATCCTGATTAAGGCCATTGATGATTGTCTTCAATTCTTTGTCACAGTAAAAGAGGATATCTATGACCTGCAGCTTATTGGCAGAAGGCACTTGAGAAGTAACAATTCATGGATGCACAACAGTAATCGGTTAACCAAAGGACCGGTGCGTTGTACGCTCTTGATGCATCCCAATGATGCCGCTTCACGCGCGTTGAAAAATGAAGATTTAGTCGATGTTTCTTCAACAGTTGGAAGCATACAAATACCTATTGAAATCTCCCAGGAGATCATGCCAGGGGTGGTAAGTATTCCGCATGGCTGGGGACATCACAGGAAAGGAACACGACAAAAAAATGCAGAAGAAAATGCAGGGGTCAGCATTAATGACATCACCGATCACACGTTACTGGATAGTTTATCCGGTAATGCCGCGTTTTCCAATAACAGGGTAAAGGTAACAGCAGCATAATTATTTCAAAAATTTCTAAAAATGTTTGTGGTATACGTCCTCAATGGACCATAGGAAGCAGGCATCATAAGGCGACTCGCAGTATGAATTTTTGAATGCACTATTGATCGTGCAGTTTGAAATAAGTACCTTGTTTACAACGGGGATACTAGCATAAATCCAACTCCTAAATCAAACATCAAATTCTATGAAAAAAGTTACCCTTCAACTTTTATTGATTCTTTCTTGTGGATTCCTTTTTACATCCGTTTACTCACAGGATACACGCTTAATTAGAAGTCCTGCCATTAGTATGGAAAAAATTGCCTTTGCTTATGCTGGTGATATTTGGCTGGCAGATAAAAATGGATCCAATGTCAAAAGGTTAACAGCATTTGAAGGTGTTGAGATAGATCCCCATTTTTCACCAGATGGGAAATACATTGCTTTTACCGGCCAGTATGATGGCAACATTGATGTCTTCGTCATTGGTGTAAATGGTGGTGAACCTAAAAGACTAACCTGGCATCCCAATCCTGATTTCGTTAAGGGTTGGTCTCCGGATGGTCAGTATGTGATCTTTGTCTCTGGACGCGCCCGGGCACCATACCCGGATCCAGATCAGCTGTGGAAAGTTTCACACAATGCCTCTACAACTCCCCAACCTTTAATGACTGCCCGTGCAATTGATGGGAAATATTCTCCTGATGGAAAACTCTTTGTGTATGAAATGGTCGCCAGATGGGAGTCTGAGTTTAGAAATTATCGGGGAGGACAGAATACACCACTTCGAATTTTGGATATGACTACCTACAGTGAACAAAAGATTCCGTTTGAGAACAGCAGGGATACAAATCCGGTATGGATACAAAATATGATCTACTTTCTTTCTGATCGTGATTTGGGAATGAATGTCTGGTCTTATAATACACAAACAAAGGCGGTACAACAGGTGACCTTCTTCAAAGAATTTGATTGTAAGAGCCTGGAGGGGAGTAGCTCAGAATTGATTTTTGAAAACGGTGGCTACTTGTATACCCTTAGCCCTGGTGCAGAACCAGTAAAGTTATCGATTACCGTTACAGGAGATTTTCCATGGACAAGACCTCATTGGTCACCTGTTCAAAAGTATATTGAATCTGCCGCAATCTCTCCTAATGGCAAAAGGGCTGTGATTTCTGCCCGCGGTGAGGTCTTTACAGTACCAGCAAAGAAAGGGGATCCCAGAAATCTTACCGAGAGCCAGGGTGTGGCTGACAGAGCTGTAGCCTGGTCACCGGATGGAAAAAATATCAGCTGGTTTTCTGATGAAGGTGGAGAATATCAATTGGTTATTGCTGATCAGTTCGGAAAATCGAAAAGAAAAATTCCTATTTCAAATCCCACTTTCTACTATAAGCCATCCTGGTCACCTGATTCTAAATATTTGAGCTTCTACAATGAAAACAGAACCTTATGGATTGTGGAAGTGGCTACCGGTACATTTACCGAGGTTGGCAACGAAGGTTTTGCTCATCCTGAACATGTGATCTTCGGTGAGTGGGCACCGGATTCAAAATGGCTTGCCTATACCAAACGATTATCAAACGAATATTCGGCTATATTCCTGTACTCACTTGAACAAAAGAAATCTTTTCAGCTTACTGATGGTATGGCAAACTGCAGCATGCCAGCCTGGGATAAAAGTGGTAAGTATGTATACTTCTTGGGGAGTACAGACTACGGAATGAATGTTGGCTGGCTAGATATGTCATCATTTGATCATCCTATAACCAGTGCGATTTATGTATCTGTATTGGCTAAGGATAGTGTATCACCCTTAGCACCAGAAAGCGATGATGAATCGGTAGAAGCAACACCCTCAGAGCCCGAAAAAACGGATGTGAAAAAAAAGAAGGATGCAAAAGACGAAAAGCCTGAAGAAAAGAAAATCGAAAATGTAAAAGTGGATATGGAAGGGATTGCACAACGAATTGTTGCTCTTCCGGTTCCTTCTAAATCATATGTCCAGCTTGAATCCGCAAAGGAGGGCGTGATTCTCTACACAGAGCGTGTGCCGAATGAACAGGGACTTACTTTGAATCGATTTACCCTGGAAAAGAGAAAGTCAGAAAAGGTAGTCGATGGAGTGCGAGGTTTTGAGGTCTCGGCAAATGGAGAATCATACCTGTATACAACCACCAACAATCAATTTGTAATTTCCAAAGTATCAGAAACTCCAAATCCCGGAGAACAAACACTTGCCATTTCCAACATAAAAGTAAAAGTAGATCCTATGCTGGAGTGGAAACAAATTTTCCGTGAAGCCTGGAGATATCAACGTGATTATTTTTATGTCGATAATGTGCATGGACTGGATATGGACTGGGCCTATAAAACATATTCTTCATGGATTGATCATGTCAGACACCGTTCCGACTTGAATTATGTATTGGATATTTTCGGCGGGGAGACATCCATCGGTCACTCTTTTGTTGGTGGCGGCGATTATCCGGAAGTATACTATGTGCCGGTTGGTTTGCTGGGCGCTGATTACACCATTGAAAATGGTCAGTACAGGATTAAAAAAATATTTACTGGTGAAAACTGGAATGAATCACTGCGTGCCCCGCTTACCGGGCCGGGAATAAACGTGAAAGTTGGTGACTATATTCTGGCTGTAAATGGTGTTCCTATGAACACCGCTACTAATTTATATTCCTATTTTGATCAAACCGCGAATAAACAAACTCGTATCAGTATAAGCAGCACCCCCATACTGAAAGATGCTAAGGAAATAACGGTCGTACCTGTGAGTAGTGAGTACCAGCTCCGGCAATGGGATTGGGTGGAAAGCAACCGAAGAAAAGTCGATGAACTTTCAGGTGGACAACTGGCGTATGTCTGGTTACCGAATACAGGTGGGGGTGGCTATCAGAATTTCAATCGCTACTACTTTGCACAGAAAAATAAAAAGGGAGCGATAATCGATGAACGCGATAATCATGGTGGATCGATTGCAGATTACATTGTGGATTTATTATCCCGCGATCTGCTTGGATATTTTAACAATCCCATCGGTGATCGTCAGCCCTTTACTGCTCCCAATGCAGGCATCTGGGGTCCAAAGGTCATGATCATAAATGAAAATGCAGGATCAGGTGGCGATATGTTACCCTATATGTTTAAAATGAGAAAGATAGGACCATTGGTAGGGACAAGAACATGGGGCGGGTTGGTTGGAATCTGGGATGTTCCGGATCTTATTGATGGTGGAAGTGTTACCGCACCCCGTGGTGGTTTCTATAACATAAAAGGGGCGTGGGATGTTGAGAATATCGGTGTTGCTCCGGATGTGTTGGTTGAACAGGACCCTAAATTGGTAAACGAAGGGCATGATCCTCAATTGGAGAAAGCTGTTAAAATAGCGCTTGAGATGCTGAAAGCAAATCCTGTTCAATTACTTCCGCAGCCAAAGGATCCTATACGCGTGTTAAGGCCAAAAAATTAGAGTACACCAGCAGTTGATAGTTGTTTAGGTCGCTTCAGGTTCAGTAGTTGGAATCCATGCGAACCTGCCAGCGACCATCACTCTGTTTTTCCCAGAGGAGTATGTATGGCAAAGGATACGATCCACTGCACTGACCAATTTCAAAGGCTATTTTATCTGCAACAAATGCAACATGCTTTGGCGTAAGTTTTAACGAATACGTCGGACTATTCATATAACTGTATTCGGCACTGAGTTCTTCGGTACCCTGCAGAAGCCGTCCCCGGTTATAATAAAATGCATCAGCCGTATAGAGTTCTTTCACTAGTTCAACTGCCAGATGGGCATTACAAAGTTCCATCCATCGGGTTCTTCCCGCATCAATTCCTGTAGCTTCAGCATTCGCGCTTTCCTTATTATAGATTACCAGAAACTCAAATTTAGGACCCGTCTTGCTATCCTTTTTTTGAACCAACATGACACTAAACGATTTAGACTGAGCGCGTATCTCACCAATTTCATAGGCTAAATCAGTCGTGACTTCGATGCTAAATTTTTTTTCATATGTTCTCTCTTTCAAACCAGATTCAATAAGCTCGGATTTAAAAGTATTCACTGCATCAGCTCCCCGAATGATACCACGCTCACTAAGAATGATCGTTGCTTTCGTTATCTGGTTTAAAAACTCATATGAACTTCCTTCCTTAGATTGCCCCTGAACTGCCGTCGACCCGAAAAAGGTTAGTAATAGTATTGTTATTTTATAATATGTTTTTAAAGCCATAAGTAGGAGAGTTAGAATTATTTTCGGAAGTTAACATCTACCCGGTGTTCTCATTACTATCGGATGTTAATTAATGTTAAGAAACGTTGCTGTATAATGCAGGAATACCGGATGGGGCTGGTAATCGGGATTTACTTCAGGCCAATATTAATTATTTTGACTTTTCTTTCACCCAAGAAGTAAGTAGTTCAAGGTAACCATCTGCAAACTTTTTAAGTTCTTTCATTTCAGTCTCGTACAGTTTTCCTGTAGGTGATTCCAGTAGCGCATGGTTGGCCGAGGGGAAAACTTTATACGTTATATCTTTATTTTCGCTTTCCTCAAACAAGGAAGTAAATAGTTTCATGTTACGGTTGGTATCGCTGTACTTATCCAGTTCACCCGCGACAATAAGTACAGGGCATTTCAAACTTGTTAAAGCAGGTTTAGCATCGTAATACCCATTGGCCATCCAGAATTTTGATTTGGGAAGGTTACCTCCTGTTCGTGCGAACCATGGTTTTTCTTTGGCAATGGGGAGCTCAGCAGTATACTTTTCCAGGTTTCCGGTAATGCCGGCTTCATACTTAATTTCCCGAAAGTCATGAATTTCCTGAATGGCCCTTTCTGATACACCATCTTGTCGGAGCGCGCAAGAGCCGTTATACAAATGCTGTTCAACCGGAGTAACCGCATT
>CALOAV010000055.1:0-5237 GCA_942491425.1 uncultured Cytophagales bacterium | reverse complement strand
CCACACAAGAAGAATTAGGCCGGAATGCGAACAAAATGCAAGACCAAATCCGGGCAATGGATAACGGTAATCTTGCCATCGCAGAATTTGACACCAAAGGAAAAATTCTGGAAGCAAATAATTCATTTCTTAACGTGATGGGTTATCAGCTCCAGGAAGTGGCAGGACAACATCACCGCATGTTTGTAGACGATGCTTATGCAGCATCCGACGCCTATTCAACTTTTTGGAAAGAATTGGCCTCAGGAAAGGCGCGCGCAGGCTTGATTCACCGCCTCGGTAAACATGGAAAAAAAGTAGCCCTGGCCGCCACCTATGCGCCGTTGGCGGATGTAGACGGGAACGTTTATCGGGTTATCAAATATGCGCTCGATATGACCGATGTTCATCAAAATAGCAACGGTAAGAGAGCAATAGCGGACGAAATGAATACTGCATCCTAATGCGAAAACTAACAGGAATAGTATTGATCACGCTGATGGTAAGTGCTATCGGATATATTTTCTGGCATCAGGAAATGCAATACTGGACCCCCACTCCTGTACCGGTAAACTTAAAACAAGTTGCCATGGGCGATCAGGTAGAGCTCAGTACATGGCTAAAGTTTAAAAATGAAAAGCCTACTTTTCTACACTTTTATAATTTCGACTGCCCCTGTTCACGCTTCAATATCGATGAATTTCAGTCGATGTATTTTCGCTATAAGGATAGTGTCAATTTTTTGGCCGTGGTACAATCATCAACGCCTGATGACAAACTTGCTGAAAAATTTCAACGTTTGATGGGCGTGTCCATTCCTACCCTTGTAGATAAAGAAGGTGAAATTGCAATGGCGATGGGCATTTATTCCACACCACAAGCAGTTATCGTCAGTCAGCAGCAAAAGGTATTCTATAAGGGCAATTATAATTCAGCTCGTTACTGCACTTCAAGATCAACGAAGTTTGCAGAAATGGCCATGCAGGATATCCTGGAAGGAAAAGAAGCTCCCCGATTTGCAGAATCATTCTTAGAGATACCGTATGGATGTCTCATTCCAGCCTATGATGATCAGCCGGTCACCCTGAAGGTGAGCTTTCGATAAAGTCTATGATTTAAGCGACTTTGTTGAATTCTTAATTAACCATTAGTTACAAACCATCAACTTTTCGAAAACCAGGCAGCACTAACTTATACTTCACCGCTAATAACCTGATAATAATAATCACCGCTATAGAAATTAGCAAGGCGGCGTTGCGCGGGACATCCGTAAACTTATCGAATACCAGATAAATTGACGCGCCAATTAAACAAGCCGTGGCATAAATTTCCTTTTTGAAAATGATCGGTAATTCATTGGTAAGTGTATCTCGAATTACACCACCCATCACGGCAGTAAACATTCCCATGATAGCAGCAATCTCCGGTCGTACACCAAGGCTTAACGCTTTTTCTACCCCAAGTATGGTGAAGAATGAAATTCCAAGTGTATCAAATAAGAATAACGTTCTGGAAAATGTAATCAGGTACTTGTTTAGCAATACCACCAGAAGCAAACCTGCAATAATGGCGTAGAGAAAATTAATATCACCTATCCAAACCAATGGATAACTTCCCAACAATACATCGCGTAGTGTCCCTCCCCCAATAGCGGTTACAAATCCTGTAAAGCCAATCCCAAACCAATCGTGCTCTTTGTTTTGAATGGCCAGTGCACCAGAAATTGCAAAGAATCCGGTACCCATCAGTTCGAGAATGTATTGAAAATTCATTAAAGCGAATGTACCGAAACGTATTGAAACAAATACTTTAAAAAATTAAACGCGAAACAAAATTCGTTATCTTTAATTACACTAACCAACTCAACCATGGAAGAAATTTCAATTAACTACATCGCCATACTCGTAGCAGTAGTGGCCAATTTCATTCTCGGATTTATCTGGTACACACCTTTATTTGGAAAAGCCTGGGCTACCGAAATGGGCTTTGATACCAGTGTAAAACCTACGGGAGGAGAAATGGCCAAAGGCATGACCTTCATGGTCATCGGAAATTTTCTTATGGCCTACGTATTTGCACACAACATGGCGGCCTGGAGTTTTGTGCCGGGTATTGAGGAACTGGGGGATATCGGCAATATTATGAATTCCGCGATTTTTACCTGGCTGGGATTCTATTTACCCGTCGATATCGGCGTCGTAACCTGGGAGAAAAAATCCTGGAAGCTTTTCTGGATCAATACCGGCTACCACCTGGTGATGTTATTGGTTGCAGCCGCCATTCTGGTTTACATGGCGTAAATAGTAAGAATTGTGTAAAAGTGTTTCATTTTGATACAGTTTTTGTTTCAAAATGAAACACTTTATGTATTCAGACTAGATTTTTCCGGATGCCTGGCTGTAAACTGACGATAGAAATTCTGGATCTCCGCCAGGTCTTTTTGATACTCACCGGTCGGGTAAAATACATCACCAAAACCCGCAATTTTTTTTCCATAATCAAGATACCCCATTACGATAGGAACCCCGGCACCCATGGCCGTATGATAGAAACCTGACTTCCATTCTTTCACATAACTTCGGGTTCCTTCTGCGGGGATCATCAGGATCAGTTCATCGCGCTGTTGAAACATATCTATCATAGCTTCCACCATATTGGTATGTTTGGAGCGGTCAACGGGAATTCCACCGGAAGCACGCATGAACATTCCCAATGGGAATTTGAACAAACTTTTCTTGGCCAGAAACCGAGTTCGAACACCACATGCATAAAGTGTAGCCAATGAAATGGGATAATCAAAATTACTGGTATGTGGTGCCGCTACCAATACGCACTTTTTGATGGCCGGATCAAGTACACTACCGATCTTCCAGCCGATAAGTTTTAAATAAAGACGACTAAGCCATTTCATTTTGGAAAGATTATTCTTCCGGAATTTTAATATCCTCATCCCAAATATATTTTCCGAACCATTGCCAATTGTGCCACACAGCAGCAAGTCGTTCTTTGGGTTTGGTAATCCCATGACCAAAACCCTTATAAATGATCAACTTCGTTTCTACGCCTACATCCTGAAGCCCTTGGAACAATTCGAAAGCGTTGGCAGGCGGAACCCGTTTATCAAATTCTCCGTGTTGAATTAACGTTGGTGTCACCGCATTATTAATATTGGTCATTGGGGAAGTCTTTTCATACATCGCTTTGTTAGACCAGGGAGTCGATTTCAGATATTGTCTGGTGAAGGGGTGAATATCCGTGTTGACATAATAGGTCATCCAATTCGAAATCCCAGCCCCTACAGAAATGGCTTTAAATTTATTGGAGTTGGTGGTTAAGAATGCAGAAATATAACCACCCTGGCTCCATCCCATACTACCCGTTTTATCTCCGTCAATCATTCCTTTTTCCTCCAAATATTTTACACCCGACAAAACATCCCAGGCATCACCAACACCCAGGTTTTCAACATTGAGAGATCTGAATTTCTCTCCATAGCCTGCCGAACCCCTGTAATTCGGCATCAATACCAACGCCTCTTTATTTAACCATTGCAAAATAGGATACACGTAAGAAGGGACAGGGCCAGGTGTTGAAATCCCTGTCGGGCCACCATGAATGACTACTAAAAGTGGATACTTTTTCTTCGGATCATAATTTTCAGGTTTATGCAGAACCCCTTCGATTATGGTACCATCTTCACTTGGCCATTCGATCACTTCACTATCCGATGTTTGCCATTGTTCAATCTGAGAAGTATTGTTCGTGATTTTTTTGGGATTCGTAAAAGGGTATACACTGGTATAGAGTTCGCCTAAATCTTTATCACTCTCCCCGATAAACGATATAGTTTTACCATCCTTTGAAAGTGAAAAACTGAAAATCCTTTTAGGCTGAATGGTGATTCTTGATACGCTACCGGTTTTAGGATCAATCCGTACCAGTGGCCGGATTGTTTTTTGCCATGCCGTAGCATAGATTCCAGTCTCACTCCATTCCAACCCCGTAAAATTTTCATCAAAGTCGGCACCTACCTGTTTATTATTCGATCCATCAATATTGATGGTGAATAGCTTTCCATTTTTATAATAATTCGACAGGCTATCACTCAGGTGGGTTTGATAAAGGATGCTCTTTCCATCGGGTGACCAATCCGCCAGCACATCACTACTCGGATTATCGACTAAAATCGAATGCTTTTTTGTTGCAACATCATACACTGAAATATCCGACTTAAAAAAAGTATTTCGCAATGGATCGGGTTGATGGGTAAAGGCGATTTTTTTCCCGTCAGGAGACCATAAAAAATTGTTGATGGAGAACGTGGTCTCTTCCATCAGTTGTTGTGCCTGGAGTTTCTTTTTATAAACAGAGTCTTACCAATGGGATCATTTCATTGATAACCAAATCGACATATTCACTTTGTCTTCCTTTAAATTCAGCCGGTATCGCATGAGCACCAAGAAAGCTTGATTTAATAATGTTTGAATGAGATTTTTTGAATGTCACTGGATTACTCTGAGCATTTTCATTTCAGATTCAGTACTAAACCATTATCCACTTTTACTCTCAACAGCTTCTGTTCTAAATGTTCATAATCTCATCCAAACGTTGTATCGCGGAAATCAAATAACTCAGCTTCCGGTGGTGTCTCTTTGCATCTTTTTGGCTGAGTTTAGAATTCTTCCCCCACGCTTTGCAATTTCTTCGTAAGATAATCCTTTAATCTTGTCGATGTATTCGATTTCCTCGACTGGCTTTGTATAAACCAAATGTGTATGGGAACCGTGTATAAGGCAGGAAAAACTAATTTTCCTTCAGCATCAACGATTGATCTGCACCTGATGGTTTTTGTCTTATTTTTTCATCCATCTTTCCGTAGGCAGAGATAAATGACCGTTTTCAATCGCAGTTGCTTGGCATTTTCGATTGCAAGCTTAATTTGACATTTCCTCATCTGCTATTAATCTTCTTGACCGGATGTTCTTCAATCTGTACAAGTTTCTTAATATTTTCAATTAAAATACGCATCGATAAATTTATTACACAAAATTATTAAAAGTTTCGAGATAGGCAGTGTCAAAAAGAGGATTACTCATCTTTAAACCTCAAACCAATTTCGTAATTGGTTGGAGGCTCCACTCCTATAAGATGTTTGGTAAAATAATCCCATCTTTTACGTGTAAAAAACTTGTGATCGTACATGCGGTGATTTTTGTTCGGAATAATCACCATCTCAAAATCACGATTGGCCTCCATCA
>CALOAV010000054.1:0-7221 GCA_942491425.1 uncultured Cytophagales bacterium | reverse complement strand
CTTTCTAAACTTTTCAGGGTTATAACTTGTGCGTTTTTTGCCCGGAATGAATTTCAACAAAGGGATGGGTAATTGGAATGTTGTTTGTATCATTGGAAATCAATACCGTTTATATGCTATTAGCGAAGTCGAAAATAATTGTTGTCATCATAATAATTCTGTTTAGTAAGAAATTCGGGTTAACACAGGAAATACCTGATAATTTCAAATTATTCGCGGAAATTAATTATTTGAATACCACTGCCAGAGAGTTTCCGAATGAATTATTATTTGATGCTGATCGGAAAATGATGATTATCGCTTCCAATTTTAAACCGACCTATCTTGACATCTACAAGATTGATGACCAATTGGAATGGATCCAACGAGTTTATGTTAAAGGCTGGGTATACCTGGATAATTCATTTTTCTACCAGCAAGAAAATGCTGTTTTTATTGATGTGGGTAGGAGTAAAGCAAAGTTTGTAAAGATAGATTTGGACACCTATCTTCAAACCAGGGTCTCTTGCGAAGAAGTCCCGCGAGGCTGCGAGAAATCAAAAATCATTCCTACAAAGGTTACAACATCAAGCGAAGAGGGCAAGGAATTTACCATTCTAAATAACGAATGGTATATTTTGAAATATGATATACTTAAAACGGAAATATTCTTAAAATCCGATGATCCAAATTCTGATTCTTTACAAGCTGGGAGCGATTTACAAGAAACTACTCTAGCACCCTATTCAGTTGAAATTGAAAATGACAGTATTGATGATACGATAAATTTTATTCCAAGTGTATTTGGATCGATTGAAAATATTCCAAGAGGTCCTGCAATCGGCGCTGGTTTTACAGGAATTTATTTTAACCAAATCAGTAATGATGATTATAATTTTTTTATCCACGATTTTACGGCAGAATATCAATGGAGCGAAGAAATACAAAATTTATCAGTGGGCTATGGGATAAGTCTGAATAAAAAATTTCCATTTAATATGTTTTTAATTGGCGCCTCCTATCAATTAAACAAGGTGAGAGCTGGTGAATTTTCAGGAAATAACTTTTCTTCAATAAAGCCAGAGCTTTCATTTCAACTTTTTACAATTGCAGCTTTGAGAGTTGGTTATCAAATTGCAATGGATAGAGAATATAGCGGTTATGACCAATTTAAAATAAAATTTATAATAAGCCCCACCACACTTGCAATGGCCTTATGGCCGGATAAAAATAAAACCAGGAATTAAGTAGTCCTTCGCATTTGTTGGTTTTCACAGCAACCGGCATTTATTTTGAGTTGCGATGTGTGATTTGCGATTAGTGAGTAGCGAGTTAAGCTGGCAACGTAATTAAGGGCAGACGTACGGATGGAAATGAGCTGATTCCGAAAATCGCAAAAGACTATGGTATAAAAACGTTAGTTGGTGCATGGTTGGGAGATGATCCTGCAATTAATCAACGAGAGGTGGAGGGTCTTATCCGCATAACAAACGAGGGATATGTTGATATTGCAGCTGTTGGGAATGAGGTTATGTATCGGGGTGATTTGTCAGAAGATGAATTATTAATCTTTATTGATAAAGTAAAAAATGCAATCCCAGCGATCCCGGTTGGGTATGTCGATGCCTATTATGAATTTGAACACCGCCCGAAAATTACCGATGCTTGCGATATTATACTGGCTAATTGTTATCCCTTTTGGGAAGGATGTCATGTAGATTATTCTTTATTGTACATGAAAGAAATGTATAACAAAGCAGTACGGGCTGCTAATGGAAAGCGGGTGATCATCTCTGAAACAGGGTGGCCGAGTCAGGGCACTAACCTGCGCGCAGCCGAACCCTCGGATGAAAATTTTATAAAGTATTTCATCAATACACAGCGATGGTCTGCCGATGAGAATATCGAAATTTTTTATTTTTCATCATTCGACGAATCCTGGAAGGTTGGTGCTGAAGGGGACGTGGGAGCTTACTGGGGTATTTGGGATAAGGATGAAAAACTTAAATACGCAGGAAAGTAGAAAGAGCGATAGAAAAAATTAATCTATCATTGTTATTACTGATTAGCGATATTTAACCCAGTTGATTAGTCTGACTAGCAAACCTGATTAACTCCATTCGGAGGCATTACTAGGTATTTCTTTTTTCAAACTTTAATGCATTGTATTCAATTTGGGATATTTATGCATTCCTGAAGCCCATCTTGATCTTTGTACTGATTCCAGGTGTGATCGTGAACAAACTATAGCATTAATTGCAAATCAATTATTTCATACTGGCAATCAATAAAGTTTTCCTTCCTTTCTAAATCGTGAGATTAGTGGTAAATCTTACAGACTATGCAAAAATCATTTTCAAAAAATAATTCGGATGCCTTACACCGAATGATAGGTCTGGTCGCCTATTGTTTCCTCTCCATCTCAGGTCATGCGCAACCTAATAGTAAATCAAAGATTATACTGATGGATGGAAGTGTAATAAAGGTACACATACACCAGTTAAAAGATAGTGCGATCGTTCTGGATAATCAATTACAATATCCTGTTTCGGAGATTAAAGCGATCAAAGTGAATAGCAGCGGGTTAGTCTGGGGGACAATTGGGTTAACATCACTCTATGTAGGATTTAGTACAGTTGGAGAAACTGATATGAATATTTCATTTCTACAATCAGTAGGGTATGGGATGATGGCAGGGGCTACCGCAGGAGTTATATTTGCCCTGATTCCAAATCGAACCATTATCAATGGAAAGCATAAACGCTATGAAAGGAAGAAACGGAAATTGCAACGACACCTGGATGGCAACCTGGATAAAATTATTGAGGCCTTATAAAGTGTGATTATTTTATGGTTATCCTGAACACCTCAATACTACCGGATGCATTTGGTGTTATTCTACAACGAACCGTTCTATCAGGAATAATTTTCGTCCGCTAACCTTTACCAGATAGTTACCCGATGGCAAGCCCAAATGAAGTGCGTCCTTCATAGTCTGATGATTCGTTGAAAAATCCCTGGTAACCAGGATTCTTCCTGAATGATCATAAACGGATAGGGTCAATGGGTCGCTTGCTAAATTTGTATCAAGATAAACTTCCGCGCCTTTCTTAGCCGGATTTGGATAGATCAGTAAATAGGGTTTATCCTTTTGAAAATCGACAGCGACCACTTTTGAATATTCAAATTTCCCATCAAAGTCGGTTTGCCTGAGGCGATAATAATTTAATCCTCCCTCCGGATGTTTATCTGTGAATGAGTAAAATTTTTCATCATTGGTGGTACCAGCCCCCATTATTTTTTCTATTATTTCGAAATTCATTTCTTCGGATGGCAGGGATAACTTTTCAAGGGTAAAGTACGCATTGTTCGTTTCACTTGTTGTAAGCCAACGCAGCTCCACAGCATTCTTTATTTGTGTTGCCTTGAACCAGGCTAACTCAATGGGTAATGGGCCACTACCCAATTCGGTATTCAGTGCTATGACCAACGTAATGTCGTTATCAAAAGCAATTGAAGCTCCAGCAGCATCAGTTTGACTGGTACTATTGTTACCACTACTGGGATGTTGTATTGACATAAATAAAAACCGGTAGTCTGGTGAAAACGTAATGCCGGTTGGTTCAGAACCCGAAGGCGTGCGTCCAAAAATATGCACCCTGGGCATCAATTGAGTATGACCATTTTCCACCATCCAAATATAATTGTTGCCACCATCCTGAAGCACCCATAAGTTTCCTTCACCATCAAATGCTAAATTGTCATTGCCGGTACCCCAACTTACCGATGTGGTACCGTTTATATGCGTAATGCTGTAGGAGGCATTACCGACGTAGGTCTCCATTTGTAGCACAGTAGTACCGGTTAAAGGATCTGAATCCTGGAAACGGTAAACCCTATTCTCTCCTTTTACTGCAAAATAGATCATTCCATCCGGACCTATTTCGACATCTTCTATTCCATTAAAGACGGTTGCACTGGCACTGGCACTTTGTGATAGTGTTGTGTTCTGTTCAGAAGGTGTTGCATTATTTATCTCAATCCAATTTCCTGAACCATTTTTGGAACCACTATACACATAGAGTTTACCTGAGCTTAAGTCCTGAATATTATCGGCAACAAACTTGAATAAATAACCCGGATTGGAATCTGCTCCCTGATAAACGGTCCGTTCATTGTTGTGAACCGCTATATTTTCATGACTAAAATTACCCAATGCCCATCTTTTGTCAATGACGGTTCTGGAAGCGGGATCAATTTCAACACACCATCCTAAATCATTATACCCGTCACTATTTGAATCCGATGCAGAAACAATTTCTTCACACGATATGATCGTATTCCAGGGTGTTACTGCTCCCGAACAATTGCGTGCGGTGCCGCCTACCCCGGTAAAATCCACGGCCTCGGAGTCGGTTATTTCCCAAAGTTTTGTGGTTGTATTAAAATGAATGTTCAAAATACTTACACCTCCCGGCGATAATTCAGAATTGATGCTTAGGTATCCATTTTCACTGCTAAAGGCAATGGGGACATAGCCTGCAAAATCAGTATTTCCGGGAAGTGTTCCTCCCTGCAGTAATGCATCTCCTTCTTCAATTATTTTTTGAAAAATGTGGGTAGAGGGAATAACAAAATCACTACTCTGTGCCATGGGTTCTACAGAAACGAAATTCCCAATGGTTTGAGCAATTGCATTCATTGTAAGCAGACATAAAAACAAAGTTTTCATGTTCTAAAATTTTTGTAATTACCAGGGAGTGTATATTTTCATTGCTAATGTTTGTTGCTCAGGCAATACCTATGTTCAACCAAAATTCCCCGATCAGGGTTTCAAAAGAGCCAACTGCTTCTACATTCCGGTATTTGCTACTTGTGGTATTTACTTGCACTTACCACCCCACTAAAATACTAAAATTATCCTGCATCAGCTATTCGGAAAATCTATAAATAGTCTCATCCTGACATTCATCATTGGATTTTATGTGGTGAATTTTGAGATTAAGACTTCATTAGGATTATTGAACAAGGAATAGGTAAACCTTAATACTGAATGTTGATAACAATTTTACAATCCATAACTAACCCCTTAAATCATGCCAAAAGTAATTATCACTGCCCAGGTCGAAGATTCAAAAACATGGGAAGCTGGCTTCCGATCCCATGCCGATTTATTCCGAACCATGAGTATCACCAGTCAGGAATTTACCACAACCGAAAATAATGAAGTGGCTATTTGTTCTGATACGAGTGATCTTCATAAATATATGGAGGTGCTAAACTCGCAGGCCACAGCTGATGCAATGGCGTCTGATGGTGTTAAAAAGGAAACCGTTAAGGTATTCGTATTGGATAAGGAAGTGAAGCTATAGTAAATCCTTCGGGACGTTCTACGAAAATCAAAACTATCCATCTTCTTTCATCGGTAAATCCTAATCCGGTAGTTTTTCATTTAACGGACAAGACAGTTTCTTGACTTTTTTCGTAGCCAATTCGTTGTGCAACGGTAGTAACGGTTTGCCCTGCATCCACTACAAAAGGTGTTGTATAAACCTGCCAGGAAGAAGGGGATGGTGAATGGTCACTTATTATTTTATAACCAATGGACGCGCCTGGAGTTGCACACGATAACGTGATGGTTTTATTTTGAGCTTCTATTTTTACATCACTCGTAATGGGAGGGCTATTCTGTCCATTCCACATTTTTTTGATGAGTTCCTTTTCCGGAATTGCTCCAAGGTCGATTACAGCAGCTAGCCAACGATCCATTTCTTCTCGCAGCCTTTCCAACTCCGTTTGGAATGAAGGGTCGTTTACCAAATTTGTAAGTTCATAGGGATCTTTTTGAAGATCATATAATTCTTCTGGCACTTTGTGAGGAACGAACCATTTGAGTTGAGTACTGTCCAATTGCTTTTTATCTCGCAAAGCCAGTATTTCCTGCATCATATCTTGCTGTAGTCTGTATTGGATGTTCTGATACAGGGGAAGCTCGGGCATAAAATTTCGAATGTATTTATACCGGTTGTCGCGGACCGCCCGAACCCGATCATATTCACTATCCATGCGATCACGGGCCGCATAAATATAACGATGCGGCTCTTTTTCATATTTTCCCAGAAAAGCTGTACCCTGCATATTCGATGGGGGTTCAACTCCCGCTAAGGAGAGGACAGTGGGTCCAAAATCAATCCCGCTAATCATTTGCGTATTACGAGTTCCTGCATTTTCCTTTTTAGGAAATCGAATCACTAGTGGGATGCGCAAACCGCGATCATAAAGTTCTCTTTTCATAAACGGCAATCCATCACCATGATCACCCCAGAAAAATATGATCGTATTATCGAGTAGTCCATCTGCCTCCAGCTGGCCCAATAACACGCCCACCAGGCTATCCAGGTCCACGACATTACTATAAAACCTTGCCAGATCCTTGCGAACCGTTTTAGTATCAGGATAAATTGGAGGTACTGGTACAGATGCCGGGTCGACATGGAGTGGATGATCCGCGCGTGCCCATACTCTTGATTCATGTGTAATCATATAATTCATGACCGCGAAAAAAGGCTGACCTTCCTTTCTGTTTTTCCAACTGGCAGTGGCACTGGACTCATCCCAAACAGTTGGTGGTGCTTCAAATTGATAATCGGTTTTTGAATTATTTGTGCAGTAATATCCTTTGGCTCGCAAATACTCAGGGAAGGCTTTGACATCAGGGGACGGAACAATTGAATACCCTTCTAATATCCCGGTTTTTTCGGGATAGGTATTATTTAGTGTCCGCATATTGTGACCTCCCACACTAATCTGGTTCATACCAGTAATTATAGCACAGCGACTGGGAGCACAAACACCTGCTGTTGTAAAGACATTATCATACACGATACCTTCGCTCGCCAGACGCGATAAGTTTGGTGTTGCGATTGTTTCCTCTCCATAGAAACTAAAATGAGGACTTAGATCCTCGCAACTGATCCAAAGGATGTTGGGTAATTCTTCAGCATCTTCAACTTCTGCGGATGGGGTGGCACAACCGCTGGCAAAAAGCATGCACGTGATTAACAAGTGAATTAGTTTGAAAGGAGATTTCTTCATCAAACGAACTTACAAAAGATAGAAGTCTAATGCTGCTTAATATCGTTATTTATGTCAATGACTTCGTACTACTTGATATCCTGACGTACCAGAACAATATTCAATTCAGGACCAGGAACATAAAATTTTATAATGGTGCGGGGCGAT
>CALOAV010000053.1:0-3081 GCA_942491425.1 uncultured Cytophagales bacterium | reverse complement strand
TCCGGGATTTTTTGTCTGGATCAACTTATTCAACTCATCCGTTATCCGTTCCTGAGAAACGATCTTAAGCCTTTCGACATTTTGTTGAATGGCCTCAAAAGTATCTGGATGAATGTCAAAATTGAGCTGCGCAGCAAAGCGTAACGCCCGCATAATCCTGAGCGGATCGTCAGAAAATGTAATTGCGGGATCCAGTGGAGTTTTGATGAGCTTTCTTTTAAGGTCCCTGACTCCATCAAAAGGATCCACCAGCTCGCCAAATCGATCCTGATTCAGGCAAATAGCCAGTGCGTTAATGGTAAAATCACGCCGTTCCTGATCCTCTTCGATTGTTCCGTTTTCCACAATGGGCTTTCTGGAATCATTCCTATACGACTCTTTCCTTGCTCCAATAAACTCAACTTCCTGATCCTTGAACTTGACCTGTGCTGTCCCAAAATTTTTGAAAACATTCAGATGCGCTTTGCCAGGCAGTTGATTTGCAACCTTCTCCGCCAATTCAATCCCACTTCCAACACATACTACATCAATATCCTTTGATAGCCGGCCAAGAACAAGGTCACGCACGTAACCTCCTATCACATAGGTTTCAGTATCACCTGCTGCCTTGCTTACCAGCGTCAGAAAAGGATTTGATCGAATATGTGTTGAATAATTCATGAAAAATGAAAAAGCCCCAACTTGCATTGAGACTTTCAGGATTATGATTTAGTGGGCAAATTTAGTACTAAAACCTTTACACTTCAAAATTAGTACAACGCTGCCCAGACAGGATTCTAAAATTATTTGCTTAATTTTTTCTTTGGCTTTTAGTTAATTAGAATCTATCGACTACCTTTGTGTCCCATAAGTTCCACTATTAATTTTTTTCAACTTATGGGTCAAGTCAAATACATTTTTGTTACAGGGGGAGTTACGTCTTCACTTGGTAAAGGCATTATTTCCGCCTCTTTAGGAAAACTACTGACAGCACGGGGTCACAGTGTGACAATTCAAAAATTTGACCCATATATCAATATCGATCCTGGCACGCTAAATCCCTATGAGCATGGAGAGTGCTACGTAACAGAAGATGGTGCTGAAACAGACCTGGACCTTGGACATTACGAACGATTCCTCGCTGCCAATACAAGTCAGAAAAACAATGTTACTACAGGCAGGATCTACAACAATGTGATCACAAAGGAACGCGAAGGCGAATACCTGGGAAAAACCGTGCAGGTGATCCCCCATATCACTGATGAAATAAAACGCAACTTCCTTGCACTGGGTCATAATGGTGATTATGATGTGATCATCACAGAAATTGGAGGATCAGTTGGGGATATTGAATCACTCCCGTTTATTGAAGCAATGCGGCAGACAAAGTGGGATCTTGGCCACGAAAACTGCATTGTGATCCATCTGACACTGATCCCATATCTGAAGGCTGTTGGCGAGTTGAAAACCAAGCCGACCCAGCATTCAGTAAAAAAATTGCTGGAATCAGGAATTCAACCAGACATTCTTGTCTGCAGATCAGAAAGAGCAATCAATGCCGACATTCGGAAGAAGCTGGCACTCTTTTGCAACGTGCCCATAAATTCAGTGATCTCGTCGATTGATGCCAAAACCATCTACGATGTGCCCTTGCTGATGCGGAAGGAAAAACTGGATGAGCGCGTTCTGGAATTGTTTAAAATGCCAGTAGGTGAAGAACCGAGCCTTGAAAATTCGAAGGAATTACATGGTCGAATAAAAAATCCAACCAAAGAAGTAAATATTGCGTTGGTAGGAAAGTATGTGGAGCTACACGACGCGTACAAGTCGATTGCAGAATCTTTCATTCATGCAGGTGCAAAAAATGAGTGCAAAGTAAACGTCAGTTGGATCTCATCAGAGGAGATTGATAGTGAGAATGTTGAAGAGCTACTGCAAGGGCATGATGGGGTACTTATCGCTCCGGGTTTTGGTGAACGCGGTTTCGAAGGAAAGATTGTTGCTGCGAAATACGCACGCGAACACAAGGTTCCTTTCTTTGGCATTTGCCTGGGATTGCAGGTGGCAGTCATCGAATTTGGACGCAATGTATTGGGATTCAAAAATGCGCATTCCACCGAGATGGATCCCAAGACAAAAAATCCAATCATCGATTTGATGGAAGAACAGAAGAAAATAACAAAAAAGGGTGGAACTATGCGATTAGGTGCGTATCCTTGCAAGCTAAAAAAAGGAACGAAGGTGTTTGAGCTTTATAATTCCAACGAAATTTCGGAAAGGCACCGGCATCGTTATGAATTTAATAACGAATACTTAGAAAAGTTTGAAAGTAAAGGGATGTTGGCTGCTGGGATTAATCCTGATTCGAACCTGGTAGAGATTATGGAGTTGAAGAACCACCCCTGGTACATCGGAACACAGTTTCATCCGGAACTCAAAAGCCGGGTTGTAGAACCTCATCCTTTATTTGTTGGCTTTATCAAGGCCGCTATCGACCACTCGGTAAAAAACGATAAGAATTAAGATTTAAGAATTAATAGTAATGGATAGAAATCAGGCAGTTGGTTTTATATTGATGGCCGCCTTACTTATGGTGTATTTTTATTTTTTCCAGCCAAAACCACTGGAACAGACACCCGGCGGACCTGCAGATACTGCAAGTACAATAACTAACCAGGCTCAGCAACCCATTCAGCAGCAAACTACCGCACCAAGTCAAGCTGTAGAAGCCCCGGCTCCGGAGACAGTGATTGACAATGCCGATGTTGAAAACGAGAAATTTGGTGTTTTCTCCAGGGCAATTGTTGTCAAAAAGGAAAAAGTTAACCTTGAAAATGAGGTCATGAACGTGGAGTTCTCTACGAAAGGGGGACTCATAAACGAGGTTAAACTAATAGAATACGATGATTACCAGTACAAAAACCCACTGGTACTTTTGGATGAAAAATCCAGCAAAGTCCGCTACCGGTTAGCACGGAATTTGGACTGACCTTGCTGATCTTTATTTTGCCTATAACAAAAGAGATGATGGGGATTCTACCGAGCTGACTTTCACTGCTGATTTGGGGGACAACAAATCGATCCGGCATGTGGTAAAATTTC
>CALOAV010000052.1:0-162197 GCA_942491425.1 uncultured Cytophagales bacterium | reverse complement strand
AATTCCTCCACCCATCCCGCATTTTTTAGCGTTTCGATTGCCAGTGACTTTTTCTTCATATAATCAAGAGATAACCGATCGGCGGTCAGCAAATGGGATACGATTTCAGAAATTGACCATTTACCGGAGGGGGGACGTGTAATAAACTGATCCTGTGAGATCCCGGACAGTGAATCACACAATTCCTTCCGATCTTTTCAAGAACAGTAAGCCAATTTTCGAGTACAGGATTCATAAATACCATGGATTGCGGAGACAATTTAAGTATCTTTAATTATACGTAAACCTTAAAACCTGTTTCATTATGGAAAATCAACAAGCACCGGTTATGTCGGTAAAGGATTGGCTTATCACCACGCTAATTTGTGCCAGTCCATTAGTTGGATTAATTATGCTATTTGTCTGGGGATTTGGTTCCGAAGGAAATCCAAATCGTGCCAATTGGGCTAAGGCTTCCCTGATTTGGATGGTGATCGTCTTCGTACTGGTAATTCTGTTCTGGGCACTTGCAGCCCTATTCATTAGCAGGGGTCTGGAGGAACTCGATAGTCGAGAATCCCTAAAGGAGACCCAGACTCCAAATTTACTGCTACAATCGAATGGTTACGTTGACCATCTCGATCCTGGCGGGTGCGCATGTATCCAGGTATTCACTATCCGCTTCACTTCCGCACGGCTCCTCCGCAGTCACTTCCATCTGACCACACATACCATAGTACTCCTGGTGATCAATTTTTCCTTGTTTTATGGGAACGAATAGCGGATAAAATCATACACCGAAACACTGGCATAAATAAATGCTGAAAAAAAGTGAACGTCAAGTATTGTTTCTGGAGCAATGCACAGTCCCTAATCGAAAACCTTTCCATTGGCCACCGCTATGGCTCTCGCTTTTCCTTCCCACTGCCAGGCAGGCGTTGTAACCTTCATCCTGATCAACTTATAATGAAAAAAGGTTTTTAGAATGGCCCAATAATACGAATAGGAAAATCCCAAAAATGAATGCTGGTTTGCAATTCGCCTTACTACCTCCGGTCCCATTCCGATGTCAGCTACGTTGATAAAATATCGTGTTCGTGTTTGTGAATCTTCGTCACTGGCATACTGTATTCTGCCAACATTTATTTCTCTGGTTTGTTTTCTTGTAATGGACGTAATAAGGGATTGCACATCTGTTTTCAATCCGATGGTTCGTGCAAAGTCATTTCCGGTTCCAATGGGAAGCAATCCGAGTATGGGCAAATCAGCCATCGCTTCATTACCGGTAAGCATTCCATTTAGTACCTGATGCAAAGTGCCATCTCCACCCGCTGCCAGGATCAGATCATATTTATTATCAACAGCTGCTGAAGCAAATTGAAAAGCATCGTCTGCTGATCTTGTTTCAAAAACATCAACCAAAAATTTCTCCTGAAGTAGCGGAGTTATACTTTTCTCAATTTTTCTTTTCTTTCGGGAAATACCATTCAGAATGATTGCTATTCGCATTGAATTATTTCTAGCCCTGGATTGAATATTAACGTTCTGTTCCAAACATTATCCCAACTTTACTAACAACCAACAACTATCAACTAATTTTATTTACAATTCTTCTTGATCACATCCTTCACCTCAGCCGAGCCCATTTCTTCGGCTCGTTTAAAATCCAGGCAGGCATCGTAGTTATTGTTCATTAACAATTTTACCAGTCCGCGCTGATGGAAAGTTTCAGGATCGCTTGGGTACAGTTCAATGGAGGCCGTATAATCATCTACTGCACCTGCATAGTCTTCCTTTTCCGTCTTGCTCAGCGCCCGATTATCATAATACACAGGATTGGTATTATCCAGTTCAATAGCGCTGGTATAATCGGCAATGGCTCCATCCTGATCTTCGAGGGTATATTTTATTACACCCCTTAAGTTATAGGTTTCAGGTTCTTCCGGATCCAATTCGATGGCCTTATCATAATCAACCAATGCGTTCTTGAAATCTTCTTTCGCACTTTTTGCCAGTGCCCTGTTTTCATAAAGTAACGGGTCTTCCGCATTTAATTTTATCGCCTGATCATAATCGGCAATCGCCAAATCATAATTGCCGACATTGTAATGCGCCACCCCACGGTAATTAAAAAGTGATGGATCGGTTTTATCCAATTCAATGGCCTTGTTGTAGTCATCAATTGCACTTATAAACTCCTCCAGTTCGGCCTTTACAACTCCCCGGTTAAAATATTTATCGGCATCCGGCGGGCCAATTTCGATGGACTTTGAGAAATCAAAATAGGCTCCCTGCAAATCCTCAAGATTATATTTTGCCAACCCGCGATTGATGTATGCATCTGCCAATTTCGGATTGAGCTTAATGGCTTTGTCAAAATCCAAAATAGCTCCCTCATCATCCAATAGATTCATCTTGGCCTCTCCCCGAAAATTATAGGCATCTACATACAGGCTATCGATCTCCAGCGCAAAATTGAAATCACCAATAGCACCATAAAAATCACCAAGGGCCATGCGTGCCTGGCCGCGTACAAAAAACGCCTGCTTATCTTTTGGATTTAATACAATTGCTTTGGTTGCCAATTCTTTTGCCCCGGCAAAGTCCTCTGCCGCAATTTTTTTCTTTATATCCTCAAGGGTTTGACCTTGTACGAATAGGGGGATAAACAAGACTAAAATATAAATGCGCTTCATAGTACAATCTATTTGAGTAGCAAGGTAATAAGAAAAGTGCTTCCTGTAGGTAGCCTGAACGACGAAAAGTGACCATTCTGCATGCCATTCAAAAAGAATCTTTTCCGAATGCACAAGAAATCCGTCTATCTTCTTCTTCAAATCGTACCTTACAAGGAAGAAAAATAAGCCTATGAAAACGTTACTTTTTTGCGGACTGTTGTCTGTCGTATTTTTTCAACCAACCTATGGTCAAAATCCGGAACCAAAAATGGATTTTGAGGCCTATGATCCTCCGGCTACACTGGTGGTTCCCGAGCATCATATCACAAAAGCAAAGTTCCCGTTCATCGATGTTCACAACCATCAATTCAATATGCCTACCATGGATCTTTCGAAGTTGATTGAAGAGATGGATAAAATGAATATGAAGGTGATGGTAAACCTGAGTGGCAGGGGAAGGGGAACTACAGAACATCTGGAAAATTCGCTGGCGAACGTAAAGAAGAATTTCAAAAACAGGTTTATCGTTTTTACCAATATCGACTTTAGTCCTATTGATGATCCGAAATGGCAAGGTCGGATTTTACAACAGTTGGAAAACGATGTGAAAATGGGAGCCAATGGTTTGAAGATTTATAAAAGTTTAGGCATGAATACCCGCGATAGTAAAGGAAACAGAATTGCTATTGATGATCCGAGAATTGATCCGATTTGGGCGAAGTGTGGCGAGCTGGGCATCCCTGTTTTGATTCATGCTGCAGATCCCAAATCTTTTTGGGATCCGATGGATTCCACCAATGAAAGATGGCTGGAACTTAAAACCCGGCCCAATCGGAAAAGAAGTGATACCGACCCGGCACCCTGGGAACAAATAATTGCCGAGCAGCACAACATTTTTAAAAAGCATCCAAACACTACCTTCATCAATGCGCATATGGGGTGGTATCCAAACGATTTGAATAAACTGAGTGAATTATTAGAGCAATTTCCCAATATGTATGTGGAGATTGGTGCAGTCATTGCTGAGTTGGGAAGACAACCCCGGGTGGCCCATGATTTCATGGTGAGGTATCAGGATCGGGTTATGTTCGGTAAAGACTCCTGGGTACCTGAGGAATATGAAACCTATTTTCGGGTTCTTGAATCGGCTGACGACTACTTCCCATACCACAAAAGATACCATGCCTTTTGGCGGATGTATGGCCTAAACCTGCCAGATGAGGTGTTAAAGAAAATATATTATAAAAATGCCTTAACCGTCATTCCTAATATCGACAAAAGTCTGTTTCCAAATTAAGAAAGCCAACACGTTAACGGGCAATCATTACGGGTTATCTGATTTTCCAAATCTGTAACTTGTAACCTGCAACTAAATCCCTATCTTCGGTAGCATCAAATGTTGTTATCATGCGCATTCTTTTTTTATACTTATTGCTGGTGTCCTCAGTCCATCTTTCAGCTCAGGTGATTGGAACCGTGTTTCCGGAAATGGAAACAGAAACCGTTGAGGATCAAAAAGTAGTATTGCCCAATGACGTTAAAGGAAAATACACGCTCGTTGGACTCGCCTATTCGAAAAAATCGGAAGATGAGCTGAACGGTTGGTTTCAACCGGTTTTCACAAAATTTATCCAAAAAAATAAAGGCCTCTTTGAAAGCTTTGGATATGATGTCAATGTATTTTTCATACCCATGTTCACCGGTGTAAAATCCTCTGCCGCCGGTACTGCCAAAAAGAAAGCTGCAAAAGATATGGACCCGCAATTGCTTCCTTATATATTATTTTACAAGGGAGAATTAAAAACCTACAAGGAAGCCCTTGATTTTGAAAAAAAGGATATCCCTTATTTCTTTGTACTGGATAAGGAAGGGAAAATTATTTACGCCACATCGGGAAAGTATACTTCCAAAAAGCTTGATGAAGTAGAAGAAGTGCTCGAATAATCAATATGGACTTCTTCGCTCTTCTATCACTTGCGCTTGCTCCGGGTATTGCCATTATTATTTTCATCTACCTGAAAGATAAACACGAACCGGAACCCTTCCGGCTTTTGGCCATCAGTTTCTTCTATGGCGTTCTCAGTACACTTGTTACGCTGCTGATAAGTTTACCAACACAGTATTGGATGGTCCTGCGCGAAGATGATCTTACACACCAATTTGTAAATGCATTCTTCAAAGTTGCTTTTGTTGAAGAGTTTAGCAAGTTTCTTTTTATTCGTTTTATACTTTTTCAAAACAAACATTTCAATGAGCCTTTCGATGGCATTGTTTATGCCGTGATGGTGGGAATGGGTTTTGCAACACTGGAAAATATCTTATATGTTTTTGAATATGGTTTTACAACGGGCATTCTCCGTATGTTTACCGCAGTGCCGGCACATGCCACCTTTGCCATCCTGATGGGCTATTTTTTGGGTAAGGCAAAATTCTCCCTCGATAAAAAACTCTATTATTCGCTTTTAGGTCTATTGGTGGCTACTCTTTTTCATGGCGCCTATGATTACTTCTGGTTCATCTCCTTTATCCCGGGTGTTTGGGTGGGGGCTATCCTTTCATTGCTGGTGGCATTCTTCCTGTCAAGAAAAGCAATCCGGTTACATCAGCAATCTTCTCCCTTTGACCCCACTCGACAATAGTGTTGTTTGAAATGCTTGTCAAAATATGTTAGGTTTAAAATAAAAAAATCATGCTACGAGGGGCTGTAAAAAAACATTTCATCGGAATGAATAAAGAGTTTCGATACCGTGGCGAAGATAGTACCCGCATAGAAGCGCTTAGCGATTCCGTTTTTGCACTTGCCATTGGCCTCTTACTTATATCAACATCTGCCCCTAATACATTTAAGGAATTACTTGTTTTTACAAATGATCTTTTACCCTTTGCGATGTGTATCGCACTGATCACCCTGGTTTGGTTTGAACACTTCAAGTTTTTTATTCGCTACGGATTCAGGAGTGGGCGCATCGTTCTGCTCAATACCATTTTACTTTTCCTTCTGCTTTTTTATGTCTACCCGTTAAAATTTCTCACAAAACTTCTGGTCAATATATATACGGGCCTGCTCTATCCACTTTTTGGCATCGATACCGATGTGGGAAGGGAAATAAAAAATATGATCACCCCTGCCGAAATGAATCAGCTGATGATCATTTATGGTTTGGGTGCTGCCGGTCTTTTTTTGATCATGATGCTGATGTACCGATATGCGCTAAAACAAAAAGTCGAACTGGAGTTGAATGAAATTGAAGTATTTGATACAAAAGCCAGCGTTACTGCAAATCTATTAATGGCGGGAATTCCACTATTGTCGGTTTTTCTTGTTATCGTCATCCCCAATCCTATCCTTAGTTCTGCCATTTCAGGTTTTTCCTACTTTTTGTATTGGCCGGTTATGACCTTTTTCGGTAAACGTTCTGAGCGCGCAAGAAAAACGCTGGTAAACGGTCTGATAACCTCATCAGAAGAAAATTCGGGGTAGTAAAATTTCCATTTGATTCAACTTTTCATGTTGGATTTTCTGATAGTCCGGATCAAAATGATCTTTTACAGGTACGGCTACATCGAATATCACTTATGTAGAAGATTAGGTCATTCTGACAAAAAGCTCTTCTCATTTGGTATAAATTGCAATTTCAGTAAGTTTCTCCGGACGGAAACGCTGAATTTGTTACCTGTTAATCAATAAAGTACGCTATTCTCATTGATGTAAGATTTTACATAGTATCCGTTTAAACAAATTAGCATAGCATCTCATCTTTGCTGCCGTTAAACCAAAAAAGCAAAAAAGATGAAATTTAACAAGTGGCTATGCATGATGGGATTATTGATCCTCTCCGTTCCAACATGGGCTCAAGACACAAGTGAAGAGGATATGTTTACCATGAGTTTGGAGGAATTAATGAATATTCCTATCAACTCTGCATCAAAGAAAAACGAAACCCTTTTTGATGCTCCGCTTTCCAGCTACACTATTACAAAGGCTGAAATTGTAAAATCGGGAGCTCCTACTATTATGGAGGCCTTACGATTAGCCCCTGGAGTGATTGTTCGTGAACAAGCCAATGGCATGTACGATATTCACATTCGCGGAATGGAAAATCTTACCAGAACCAATGGTACCTTCCTGAAGGCCAACTCTTATACATTGGTGATGATTGATAACCGTCCGGTTTTTAACCATGGACTGGGAGGCACGTACTGGGAATCTTTACCCATTGATGTAAATGATGTTGAACGAATCGAAATCGTAAGAGGACCTTCCTCTCCGCTATTCGGACCCAATGCTGTAACCGGTGTTATTAACATCATAACCAAAAGAATGGAAGGGGACACGATGGTGTCTGCCACCGCACAAGGCGGTACACTTGGTACCTATACAACTAACCTAAGTGTTGGTAAGAAGTTAGGTGATAAATTTAGCATGATTGTTTCGGGGAATATCCAAAACAGAGACCGTGTAGATAGTGATTATTACAATGCAGGTACTGGTGTATATGAGCCAACGAATAACCCGGATCGTTACAATGATCAATCACGTGCACTTAATAAATGGGGTGTGAATGGCTATCTAACCTACAAGGCCTCTGAGAATATTGCCTTTGATCTTTCTTTAGCGACTCAGGCAGCTGAATTCCAAAAGATTTGGATTGATAATCCGTTAGAGGAGGGAGAAACACAAAATTCTTCTGCCAATCTAAGTGCAAAAATTCATGATTTGGATGTACGTGCTTCCTATTTGAAAGGACACAACATTGATCTGAAAGCAAATGCACCGTATGCCGAATATGATTTTAATGTTGCTGATTTTGTTGCTGAATACAACTTTCACATTGGTGAGAAATTCAAAATAACTCCTGGATTCAGCTATCAGACTACAACTTTCAATGACCTTGATTATGTTGATCCAAATCAGGGAATATTCGGATTATTCAATGCAGAAAATTCAATTAATACTGTTGCCGGATACCTACGTGCTGACCTTGCCTTAACTGAAAAGTGGCGTGTATTGGGTGGTTTGAGATTGGATAAATTCTCTGATCCGGATGCTTCGTACCTGGCGTATGAGTTTGCTACTACCTATAAGATCAATGAAAAGAATCTTGTCCGTGCAGCTTACACCAAATCTAACAGTGGTTCATTTATTGGCTACAATTTCGTAGACATTGCTGGTGCACAAGTTGGAAATACCAACCTGGATCTATTCACATTGAGCATGATTGAAGTTGGATACCGAGTTCAAATAAGCCCGAAGTTTCAAATTGACCTGGATGCATTCCATCAGGAGGCTGAGAACTTAACGGCTATCGTTCAGACTGCCGGACCTCAGCAATTCCTGAATACACCAACAACTGCAAAGCAGATTGGTGCAACCATTTCATTCAATTATGTGCCGAATAATAAAGTCCAGTTTAAGCCATTCTTTACTTTCCAAAGTACAGATACTAAAGATTTGCCTTCTGTATATGCTGATCCTAATATTCTTCCTCCTGGATTCCTTACCTACAGCGATTCCAAGCATGAGTATACACCCGGATCATACGGTGGTTTTTACTTTAACTATCAGCCGATTTCGAAACTTAATATTAACGTAAGCGGATATTATTTTACGAAGCAGACACAATATGATGGATCATATGACGTGTCGGATGAAAACACAGCACAATATGCATTCGGACAAATTGATGGAAAGTTTATGTTCAACGCGAAGGCATCTTTTGAAGTTGTTAACGGTCTGAATTTGTTTGCAAACGCACGCAATCTGACCGGTTCAAAATCAAGAGAGTTTTATGCAGGTGATCAAACTGCTGGATTATACATGATTGGTGCTTCTTTCAATCTAAAATAAGATTCAAAAGAGATTTATAAAAAAAGGGCTTCGGCCCTTTTTTTATTTCAGTTGATTCGCAACTCTTTCTTAAATCCTTTCAATTGATTCTGCAGTGCTTGTTCCCAGGTGAGGTCCGCATCCCATTTAGTGCCCAAAAAAACACTACCGGAATCAATGTGTTTAAAATAAAATTTGAATACCTTTTTTTCAGCCGGATAATTTTTTAATTGTACCTCACCATTTGGGTAGGTTACTGATACAATGGCGCTTTCTCCTTTCGAAATGTCATACCCCAACAAGTCGCGGGCAATATTCCCACGGGAGTATACAAATGACAATACATAGAAGAATCCTTTTCTTCGCAATTCCTCTTCCGGTATGCCTGGTTCAGTGAGTTCATATTGATAAGGATAATCTTTAAATATTTCAGCAAGTTTTTTATCCTGAACCTCATTGCCAAACTTGGGCACAGCAAGTTTATCTACTTTTAAATCTGCCGCAAAAAAGTCCTGACGTCTTCCTTTAATAACTTCAATGGGTAGATTATTCTCCACCACATCAATAATCAGCAGGTTTTCATTTTGCAAAGTTGCGGAGGCCGTTAAATATATACTTTGTAATAGATCAGTAAGCACCGGGTTCTCCATGGTCCAGCTGTATTGATTTTTTTCCACAAAAGTTTCTTTGGTGTTAAATGTGGTAATAGCCGTTCGAAATTTATTTTGATCTTTTAGAAAAATTACCAGGTTTTCTATTTCTCGTTTATTCAGGTATTCTGCAAGTACGCTGCTAACATCCTTTCCGGCAAACACTTTATCCAAATCATAATACGCAACCGCATCGATTCCGGTTTTTTGAAAACCCGCTTGAATTTTTTCCAGTTCAGTCATGCTAAAATTCGGGGAATAAAAGACCACCGTCCGGGTACTCAAAATCTTTTCAGGAAGAGGAGCGCCGGTGGTTAACTGACCTACAAGCTGATCTCCTGTAGGGGGAAATTGGGAAAAAGATACTGTCCATGATAACAGCAAACACAATACAAATATATTTCTCATTACCATGCTAAACGAAAAGTCATTGGGTGTATTTCAAATTCCAATATAAAAACCAGTGTCATCAACCCTAATGGGATATGTTTTAAGGTCTTTTGAACGGTCCTGAGCTTCGCTACCGGTTTGTAAATTAAAACAGTAATTGTGCCACGGACAAATTACTTCACTCATATGATTCAAATGTCCTTTACTCAGGGAATCCCCATTATGCGTGCATTTATCCTGAACAGCGAAAAAACCCTGTTGGGTATATGCTAAGCACACTCTTTCCCCATTAAGAATTAAAAGTTGAAGGGATTTTTGCGACATCCGTTGCTTTGCTTCTTCTTCACTACGAAAAACTTTTAACCACTCCATTCGGGTCTGATTTTACGGTATCGAATCGAAAAATACTAAACCTTACGGAATATCATAGTCTTGTAAATCCGATGCCGATTAAAATCCATCAAACCCACCACTATTCGTACCGTAGTGATTTGACTGGATTCGAGATTGCAGCTTTCACCGTTAGGATGCTGATGGTAATAAAGGAAATGGTAATCGCAATCAAAAATGCCAGCAAAAATACGGATGGACTTATTTGAGTCCGGTAAGCAAAAGTATTGAGCCATTCACTTCCGCCATACCAGGCGAGTGGAATGGCAATTAAACATGCGATCATGACTAACAACAAGGTCTCCATTGAAAGGAGCCTAACTATCGTGAAAACCCCGGCACCCATTACTTTTCGAATACCAATTTCTTTTGTTCTGGCAACAATCATAAACGAAACCAATCCAAGCAATCCAATAACACCAATGACGATAGTTACCGTCGAAAAGAAGGCAAATAACCTGGCCAGCCGTTCTTCATTTTCATATTGTCGTGCGAAATCTTCGTCTAAAAAGAAGTAACTAAAATCACGATCGGGAAAATGTTTCTTCCACAACTTTTCAGCTTCACTCAATAAGGTTTTGGTATCACTCGCTTTAAATCGAATAGCAATCAAATAACTATTTTCAGGATCGTAGTTCATGGCAACGGCACTAATTTTTTGTTGTAATCCCGCCTGATGATAATTTTTAATAACACCAATTACTTCTCCGGCTGGGTATCCTGAAGGTGATTCGATTTTTTTTCCAATGGCCTCTTCAGGTGAATTCCATCCCAAAATTTTAACCGCTTCTTCGTTTATGACTAAACTGGTTCCTAAATCCGTAGGACGGTTGATATCAAAATTTCTTCCGGCAATAATCTCCAATGATAATGTTGGTACATATCCATCGTCAACAGCCATGTATTCTAAACTCACTGAACGATCTCCTTGCATACCTTCTGGGTAAGCAATTTGACCTGCCCATCCAGCTCTCCCCGGAACAGCATTTGCAAAAGTAAGTGCATGAACAACCGACTGGCTTTTCAATTCATTTCTAAAATTTGCCAACTTATCGTCGGAAGTACGGCTACCATTGATGATAAAAATTTCATCTTTCGCAAAGCCAAGGTCTTCACGCTGCATATACGTCAATTGATCAATTACGATAAGTGTTCCCAGTACCAGCAGAACAGAAATCATAAATTGAAAAACAACCAATACCCTTCTGAAGGTTACCCCTTTTTCATTTAGTGTTACCTTATTCTTGAGCGTTTCAATTGGTTTCATTCCCGACAATACCAGCGCCGGATAAAAACCCGAAAAGAAAGAAACCGCAAGTATCAGAATCGAAATACCAATGATTATTTGAGCTTCCAGCAGGCTGGTGAGCAAATAAGACTTTGACAGTAACTCATTAAAAAAAGGAAGTGCCAATCCTGCTAAAGCAAGTGCAATAAAAAATGAAAATACGTTTAATAAAAAAGCTTCGCCCAGAAATTGAAATACCAACCTTGCACGCGAAGAGCCAACAACTTTTCTAAGACCCACTTCACGTGATCGATAGGTCGACCGTGCTGTTGTTAGATTGATGAAGTTGATACATGCCAGTATGATCACAAATATTCCAATTCCCGAAACGAGGTATACACGATCAATATCCCCAACCGGACCCATTCCATTTCCCGCATCTGACTTCAGATAAATCTCCGGCATCTTTTCAAATGCGAGAAAGGCACTGGTGCCCCATTCACGAAGCATCCCTGAAACTTTTTCTTCATACATGCCCGTTGCTTTTTGTGTAAATGCGGTTGCATCGGATCCTTCCTTTAGCAATATATAATTGCGCATGTTAAAATTCCCCCAACCCACACCATAGTCGAATGATTTATCAATGTCGATATACGTTGGAAAAGAAATCAGCATGTCAAATTGAATGTGCGAATTAGCGGGAACGTCCTTGACCACTCCGGTAACATCAAACTGAAGAGTGTCCATCATGGAAAGTGTTTTGCCCAGTGCTTCCGTATTTGGAAAATACTTTTTAGCCATCGACTCTGTAATCACAACCGTATATGGATTCTCCAATGCAGTTGTTGGGTTGCCCTCAATCATCTCGAAAGAAAAAATCTCAAAGAATTCTTTACTTGCGAAATGCATTTTTTGGCGAATCTGCTTCTGTTCGAAATTAACAGTCAGGTAAGATGCACTTCGGGTGTACAATACTGCCTCAACTTCCGGATACTCCGTCTCCAGCACTTTTCCAACCGGCCAGGCATTGGTATCAATTGTTCCTCCCTTCTCTCCGGTTGTTGGATTTGAAAATCCGGAATTAACACGATAGATACGTTCACGCTTTGTATGAAAACCATCATACGAAACTTCATCCACAACATAAAGTAAAATGAAAATGCCGGCGGCCAATCCCAATGACAACCCCAACAAATTTATGATCGAATACGCTTTGTGTTTCCACAGCGATCGAAGGGTAATCTTGAAGTAATTCTTAAGCATGGTTGAAGAAGTTTCAGGACATGTTGCAAGACCGGTGCCACAATTCCATCACGCATATTTAGTTAGAAAAACACCCAAAAATGCAATTGCGGTGTCCTAATCCGAACAATATTGGCCGATCACGAACAATTGCTCCATCAAGCCATTAGCCGAAGATTTACTCCATTATTCGATTAAAAATTGAAGTCAGTTCTCACCTGAAGTAATCCGGTAATTACTTATGCAGGTAATCTTTGCAATCTGTCCTGCCATGCAAATGTTCGGCATATCTTCGATATGGTAGTCAATCATTACGCGCTTTCCATCTTCCCAATTAAAATTATATAATGGATCTTCTTTAATTTCCGGAGGAAGAGGCGGGGTTCCGCAATATCCAATTAATAGGGGTATAAGTATCTCGCCATTTTCAAGCTCAAAGATAAACCCACAGCCGTCGAGCCCTGACAAATCACGAACGGTAGCGGGTGTTGCGCACAAGGGCTCGTAGACATCTTCATCAGAACAATTGAAAAGAAGTATTGCAGTTAACAAAAGAGGGAATATTGTTTTCATAAATACGTGTTTTCTGTTTGACACACGTATTTACAGAGTGGTTGGAATCCCTACGAAACATATAGTACCAAACCTTTCAAATATTCTCCTTCCGGATGATAAATTGAAACGGGATGATCCGCTGGTTGCGAAAGGTGATGAAGTACTTTGATATCCCTGCCGGATTGGATTGCTGCGGAAACCACAGTGCTGTAAAATAATTGTCGATCGATTACCTGCGAACAGGAGAATGTAAAAATAATTCCACCGGATTTAATGGCTTTCATCGCCTCAGCATTCAATCGCTGATATCCCTTTATTGCCTGATGTTTTGCACTCCGATGTTTTGCAAATGCCGGAGGATCCAGAACAATTACATCATAATGAATCTCATTGGTTGATAAAAAATCAATGGTATCACTTTCCGTACAGAGATGAACAGCCGGATCGAAACCATTCAATTCAATATTTTTTTTTGTGAGTTCTATCGCTTTTCCTGAGGCATCAACGGAGTGCACCATGGTGGCACCGGCCAGTAGTGCATAAACAGAAAACCCGCCGGTGTAACAAAATGTATTTAAAACGGTTCTGCCCTTGGAATAATGGCCGAGCAATTCCCGATTGTCACGCTGATCTAAAAAGAATCCTGTCTTTTGACCAGTTTGCCAATCTACCAGGAACTTCCTGTCATTTTCTAAAATCGTGTGCGGAGTGTTTCCCTCTCCCAAAAGATATCCATCCTGTAAATCTTCACCGTTTTTAAGTGTGGATTTGCTTTTGTAATAGACTGCTTTCAGTTCTTTACCCAAAACGATCTGCAAGGCACTGGCAATTTGCATACGGTCATTATGCATTCCATAAGAATGTGCTTGCATGACTGCAACACCATTGTAATAATCGATGATCAGCCCTGATAAGCCATCTCCTTCACCATGAATTAATCGATATGCATTGGTACCCACGGTATCAATCCCAGCAGATTTTCGCAGTAAAATGGCCTTTTTAAGCTTATTTAACCAAAAATTATCATCGGGTTCATCCGGACCAAAAGCAATAATCCTGACCGTAATGCTCCCTTTTTGAAAATGCCCGTACCCCAGCACCTGATCTTTTGAGTCCCGAACAGTAACCCAGCAACCATCGCTTAGATCAGGATCTTCCTTGTGTATGGCACCCGAAAATATCCACGGGTGATTTCGCTGGATTGAAAACTCTTTCCCTTTTTTTAATTGTACTTCGCCCCCAAAAATGATCATGAACGCAAGTACGAAAAAAGCAGTGGTGAATCAAATGCTATCGAAGAGTGTTACCAATAAGAGGACAACAAAAAGGAAGGACCAAATGTAGAGCATAACGCGTAACCTGTTCATCCAGCGCCGAAGCGAGCGGTGAGCTGGAATTTCCTTGATAGAGGGTCGCACAAATGAAAACATATCGGGTAAAACGAAATTTTTTCTTTTTAGGTTTTAATTAGAGGGATTTTTTTAATTTTTAACTAAAAGTTAACACCAGAGAATAAAAACCCTGACTCGATAAACAACGTATTAGTATTGCCAACGTCAGTGCTAAATTTTCAGTTGGATGGTGGGGAAACTGACATTTTTTCATGTCCAATTGGTTTAGCCCAACTTTTGATTGTTGGTAAATCGAATTAAAAACCAAAAAATTTAAATGATATGAAATGGCTATCCTCATTTTCCATTGGAAAGGATTTTCAGAATGGCCATTTCATGTGAACATTAACACTAAAATTTTTAAACACATGAAAAGATTTGGATCTCTTTTTTTGGCAGCTATTCTTGGAAGTTTAATTACGATTTCTTCCTTCCAATATTTGAAAGACAACAATGAGGGTGTTTCACTTCATTTTCAATCTACCCCAGCTGCCCAGGTAGCATATGCTGTTAATGAAAATGGTGAGGCAATTCCCGTTAATTTTAGCGATGCTGCCGAGAAGGTAATGCCAGCAGTCGTGCACATTAGCTCCCGACAAAACCGAACAAACACACAAGAGAGTAATGATCCCTTGCGTGATTTCTTTGGTCCCTATAATCGTCGACAGGGGCCTAGTCAGAGTTCAGGTTCGGGTGTAATCATCAATCCACAAGGGTATATTGTTACCAATAACCATGTTGTGAAAGATGCCGATCTGGTAGAAGTTACTTTAATTGATAACCGTACCTATAAAGCAGAAGTCATCGGAACGGATCCGGATACGGATCTTGCCGTCATTCGTATCTCAGAGCAAAATCTTCCTTTCCTGGCATTTGAAGATTCCGACAAATCCCGGGTGGGAGAATGGGTATTGGCGGTTGGAAATCCGTTTAATTTAACGTCCACCGTAACCGCAGGAATTATCTCTGCAAAAGGCCGAAGCATCAACATCCTGCGCACGGGAGATGACAACGGAAACACGGCGATCGAGTCCTTTATTCAAACAGACGCAGCGATCAATCCCGGCAATAGTGGTGGTGCCCTTGTTAATTTACAAGGCGGACTTTTAGGAATTAATACCGCTATCGCCAGCACAACGGGAGCCTATGCCGGCTACGGATTTGCTGTTCCATCCAACATCGTAAATAAAATTGTTGAAGACCTGATTGAATATGGAGTGGTTCAGCGGGGTTGGTTAGGCGTGAACATTCAAAGTGTAAACAGTCAACTTGCAAAACAATTTGATCTTGACGTAAATGAAGGTGCCTACATTGCTGGTTTTGCGGAAAATAGTTCGGCAAAAGATACCGGTATTAAAGAAGGCGATGTCGTTGTTAAAATTGATGATGTAACTATACGGACCAATGCAGACTTAATTGAACAAATTGGTCGTCATCGGCCGGGTGATCAAGTGGAGGTGACGGTTGATCGTAAAGGAAAATCCTATACGTATCCGGTAACACTGAAAACACGCAACGGAGATGAAGCCATTGTTAAACGTGAAAAGCTGGATGAGATCGCCTCTTTAGGAATTGTAGTAGAAGAGGTGGAAGAGCGTACACTTAACATGCTGGATTTGAAAAATGGAGTACGTGTTAAAGAGTTATCGAATGGTAAAATCCGACGGTACACCAATTTACATGAAGGATTTATTATCACGAAAGTGAACGACGAATCCATCCATTCGGTTGAAGAATTCAATAAAGTAATGAAAAAAATTCGGTCCGGAGAGATTGTAATTTTTTCGGGTACGTATCAGGACGATAAAGAAGAATTCTTATATTCGTTCCGTATGTGAAACTAAATGTTGTCAACATCCATGAGAAGATTATTTAAAAAAGGCGAACGTGTTCGCAGTAAAATTGATGGCAAAGTGGTAGAAGTACTGAAGTACTTAAAATCCAATCTGGTTGAAGTAAAGTGGTTTGATCTTGAGAAAAAAGAAATGCGAAAGAATCAAATAAAAGAAGATAAGCTTTCACGCGCAGCATAAATTAATTTGTTGATTAGTAGATCACTGTTGTCCGGGTAAGATTATGGATGAGACTCTTCGCTAACGCTCAGAGTGACGTGTGCTTCTATTGTTGATCTGTGCGTCATTCAGAGCCTGCCTGCGCGTAGCCGTTTCGGCAAAGGCAGGCGTCAGCGAAGAATCTGACAATTACTATTTAGCATATTATCAGGCCCTTCTGCCAATTCGCATATTTACTAATAATTAGATAACTAGTTAATCATTAGTAGATTTATTGATGTGAAGATTTTTTCTGTACTGACACCAATTTACTAGTCGAGGAATACACTAAAGTCTCATCCGCACATTAACAAATTAGCTAAATAACTAATTAATTTTTCACACATCTAAAACCCGTATGGTTCATTCCGGTATCAAAAGATGAACCCTGCCTTCCGCTCGGTGTGTAATTCGAACAATATTCGTGACTACATAAAAAAGAACCTCCTTTGGAAACGCGTTTGATTGCATATGGATCATTGGGGTCATATGTCCTGTCCGGTCCACGCGGGTTAATCATCACCGTTGAAGATGGGCCTGAATTAAAATCATCGACGGCGAACCAGTCTGTACATAGCTCCCAGACATTTCCAGTCATATCGAATAATCCAAAACCATTTGGCGGAAATGACTTTACCGGAGCAGCACCTTCAAATCCATCCTCAGCGGTATTCTTATACGGGAAAGAACCTTGAAAATAATTGGCTAAATATTTTCCCTGGGGGTTCAATTCATCGCCCCATGAAAACGTCTTAAAATCGAGTCCGCCACGGGCTGCATATTCATATTCAGCCTCTGTGGGTAATCGCTTGCCCGCCCAATCTGCATAAGCCACGGCGTCCTCATACGCGATATGTACCACCGGGTAGTCGTCCTTTCCATCGATCGTACTTTCAGGCCCCAATGGGTGTTTCCAATTCGCACCTGTCACCCAACTCCACCACTGCGAATAATCATTTAATAAAACCGGACCAGTAGGCGGGGTAAAAACCAGAGAACCCGGTTGCAGGTCTTCATCAGGAGGTTTGGGTGTTCCCTCCGGCAATAAGGCTTTCATTTCTTCCCAATTAATGGGGCTCTCGGCAATAGTAGACATATCCTGTAGCTTTTACAAATTCCTTATACTGTCGGTTCGTAACCTCCGTTTCATCCATCCAAAATCCGTCAACCTTAACCGGGTGAGCCGGTTGGGCATCCTGGGTTCCGCTTTGTTCCTTACTCCCCATGATAAATTCTCCTCCCGGGATCCATACCATTCCTTCTGGTTGATTTTCTTTTGGTCCTGCCTGCGAAACCTGACTGATTGGTTTTCCTGACTCTTTGCATTGAATCAAAACTGCCAGCACTAGAAACCATTTAACATCCTTCATTCTAACCATTTACTAAATAACGGAAATAAAACAGGAAGCATAAAATTCAAATGTTCGATAATCCACAAACTGTAAAACAATCTTGCTACTTTTGGGTTTCAATAAAAAAAAAGTTATCAAAAAGTTTGACATTCCTGCTTACTACCGTTCATCGATCACCGGTAAAATAAAAGAGATTCGCAGAATACGCGATCCGCGTAAGCAGGATTTTTCCCCAACAGTTTTAGATTTTGGTCCAGTCGTTTTTTATATCGCCCGTCATTTTGGTTTTTGCTATGGTGTTGAAAATGCTATTGAGATCAGCTACAAGGCATTAGAGGAAAATGAAGATAAACGCGTATTCCTTCTAAGTCAGATGATTCACAATCAGGAAGTGAATGAAGATCTTCAGCAACGTGGAATAAAATTTATCATGGATACCGATGGCACGCAGTTCATTCCCTGGGAAGAAATTAAAGCGCATGACGTCGTCATCATCCCTGCGTTTGGAACGACCCGTGAAATTGAACATTTACTGCTGGACAAAGGAGTGGAAGTTCAACAATACAACACCACCTGCCCTTTTGTAGAAAAAGTTTGGAACCGTGCCGGAAAAATGGCGAAGGATCAATTCACTACCATCATTCATGGAAAACCGAATCATGAGGAAACCCGGGCAACATTCTCGCACAGTGCCGGAGAAGGACCCGCCATCATCGTTCGCGATATTGATGATGCTAAAAAATTAGGTGCTTATATTTCCGGAGATGCTGATACTAAAAATTTTCATGAAGAATTCGCGTGGAAGTTTTCTGAAGGATTTGATCCGGGAAAAGACCTGGTGAAAGTTGGTGTCGTCAATCAAACTACCATGCTGGCTACCGAAACACAAGCCATTGCTGATTACTTTAAAAAGTTAATGATTGTCAAGTTTGGTATTGAAAATCTCCAGGATCATTTTGCCGACACAAAGGATACGTTGTGTTATGCAACAAATGATAACCAGGACGCCACGTATGAGCTGCTGGAAACCGATGCCGATCTGGCGATTGTTGTGGGCGGTTATAATAGTTCCAATACCTCTCACATCGTCGAGTTGTGTGAACGGAAATTCCCAACGTATTTTATTAATTCAGAAAAGGAAATTCTTGAAAAGAAGACCATCAAGCATTTCAACTACCACGAAAAAGAAATGTTGACCACACACAATTTTCTTCCCCAAAAAGAACCTGTTAAAATTATTCTTACCAGCGGAGCTTCTTGTCCAGATACGGTTGTGGATCGGGTGATGGAGCGGATTGTTGGTTTCTTTCCAACTGGAGATACAGTAGAAAATGTCTTAAATAAAATAGCAGCAGATTAGTTCGATCGTAAAAGGTTTAAGCTATCCCATTCAAAACTGTGCTGCCTCAACTGTAATCTTGTCTTTGACAATCTCTACAAAAAAAGAATCCCATTTTCAAAATATTGAAAATGGGATTCTTTTAACTTTAATTTAGTGTATGTCTATAATCTAGTTCTGATCGGAAGCAGTCAGATTAGGGTTGGCATTAATCTCTGCTTGCGGTATCTTGAAAATCCATGCATCGTTAAGGGATGGTTTTTCAACCTGATAAGCGTCCTGATACAATACTTCAGAAGCTCCAGATCCACCATTTGCTGCATGATCAATTCCCTCGTCCCAACGGATATGATCAGTATAACCGAAACCTTCACCCCAAAGCTCCACCCTTCTTTGGAACTTAATCTCATCCATTAGTAACTGTTGCGTATTGTAAACGGCTTCATCAAAACCAGTATCACGCGTATCTACTAAAGCAGCTAAAGCAGTTTGTGCCGGACCAATATTTCCCTGCATGGCTTCAGCTTCAGCTTCTATCAGATACATCTCCGCACTACGCATATAAATTATATCGTCTGGCTCAATTGTTCCGGGAAGTTGCTGTAAGTGTTTAACACTCATATACGGATGCAGGTTGTGCCCTGATGTGATGCCATATTGTGCTTTAATGGCATCAATAGCAGCATCCCAATCTGCTTCAGTAGGGTATAGTGGATTCGTATTCTTTGCAAATCCACCTAGATTATTTGAAGCCGAATTATTAGTGTTGGGAGCATCCGGAAGAAACGCTTTACTTCTAAAGTCGGTAGCCGGGATGGCATCAACCACTCTACGATCAGCGATTTTTGGATTCGATCTATTCTGGCTACCATTAAACGTATTACACATCAAATAAAAATAAGAGCGAAAGAAGGTTGTCTCAGTCGTTATCACATTACTTCCCCAAATGACCTCGGAAAGGTCATTGGTATTAAATCCAGACAGCCAGGCGGCCTCGTTCATCAATGGAAATCCTGCTCTTGCTGCAATTGCTGATTGAGCTGCTTGCGCATAATCTCCTTTTGATAATGCCCAACGCGCCTTTAATCCATGAGCAACATTTACATTCAATTGATTTTTGGCCGATGGACCACTACCAGTCCTGCCTGTGCCTGTTGCAAATGCCGTAATAGCATCATCCAGATCGAGTCCAATTTGAACATAAATTTCCTCAACGGTCGACCTTGGTTTGCTGTCATAAGGAGGCTCAGTTGCAAATAGCAAAGGAACTCCTTTATCTGTTGCGGGATTACCAATCAAGTAACCACGTGCAAAATGCTGAACCAATGATAGGTAAGCAAATGCCCTGTAGGTATATGCTTGACCTAATATTTCTTGAAGTTCTGGTCCAACAAACCCACTTTCCGGTATACCATTTATTAAAAGGTTTGCATGTAAAATGATATTGTACCGATGATACCACATGATTTCATTACTAAGTGATGTAGGAACCGTATGATGATTCCATTGCATATTATCCCTCCATCCTAAATTATTGGCATTTGCAGAGTGAATAATACCCCCTGTCAAATTATCGCCCTGGGGTACATACCAGTGGTCATTGGCGATGTTTGTATTACCGCCAGGAAATATGGTTTGTGACTGGGAAAACATACTCCTGTGAATGCCATTCAGTACCAATTGCATATTATCTACACTAGCTAATGCTGCAGCAGCAGAAATTGCATTTGTCGGTGTTCGCGTAAGAAATTCATCTTGACATGAAGTAATCGTCAACATGAAAATCATCAAAAAAGAAGTTATTAATTTATATGACATAATTAATGTTTTAAATGTTTTAGAATGATAAGTTCAAACCAAGCGAAAAAATCCTACCAGGAACGAAATCATTTCCACTACCCGTACCCGCCAAATTATATTGTGGGTCTAAACCAACTCGTTTACTATTAAGAAATAGATTTTCACCAGTAAGCGATACCCTTAAACTCGACAAGCCTAACTTACTGAGCATAGCTGGATCTAAATTATACCCTAAACTGGCATTACGAATGGCCAGGAACGATGCATCTGTAATAAATCTGCTAGATTGTGTTTGAACCAATGTATTATCGCCATTTTCCAATCTTGGAACATCGGTATTATCACCAGGTTGTTTCCAGGCATTCAAAATATCCGGATGCCATGAACGTCCATAATTTCCCGAATGCATCATCCCTGAATATCCATTATCTAAAACTTCACCACCTATTCCATACGTGATCAACAAGTTAAAATCAAACCCTTTATAGCGCAACGTGTTGCTAACTGAGCCTAATAGATCCGGTACAGCAGAGGCTCCAACATACCCTCTTTCCGTAGTAGACCAATCATTTGTTGTAAGGTGGTTACCATCTCCATCAAGCACTGGCTCAGCATCAGCATATTGATAATACAATTGATCTCCGGTTGTAGGATCAACGCCAGCTGATTCATATAGGAAGAAATCAAAGCGGGATCGACCTTCAGTCCACCGCTTGCTTCCATCAATAAATGGTGTAGGCAAAGTGGTAATCTCATTTTTAAATGTAGTAGCCAATACAGTCATGTCCCATTGTAAAGCACCTTTACGAAGAAGATGGGCAGTTAACCCTAACTCGATGCCGGAATTGTACATATCCGCGACATTATCATTAAGTTCGTTAAGACCATTGCTTGGTGGAATGGGAACCTGAAATAATAAGTCTGAAGAATTCCGTCTATAGTATTCAATAGAACCCTCAAGAAAGTTATTAAATAAGTCAAATTCCAGGGCAACATCATAACTCTCACTTGTCTCCCACTGTAATGCTGCATTACCAAGGGAAGTAAACAAAATAGCTGGTTGATTTGCATTTTGGGTTATCGTGAATAAAGGTTGTGATAAATACCACTCACGGCTCCCTAAATTATCATTTCCGACTTGACCAAATGTAGCACGCAACTTCAATTTGTTGATCCAATCTATATTTGAGATGAATGCCTCCTGATCTAATCTCCAGGCAGCGCCAACTGAATAAAAGTTACCCCATCTTTTTTCAGAGTCGAAGGAAGAAGATCCATCACGTCTAACGGAAGCACTTAAAAAATACTTGTCGTTAAAATCATAATTTGCTCGTAAGAAGTATCCTTCAAGCGCTCTGTCGAATGTAAAACCATCCAGATCGATAATCGTGGAGAAGTTTGCAAATTCATAAATACCACTCGCAGTTTGAGTTGTTTTTAGGCCACTCATTTCTGAATCTGTGATTTCGTAACTTTCGTGTCCGGCCGTTAGGTCAATCCCATGACTACCAAAGGTTTTTGAGTAGGTCAGTATCTGATTAAATGTTTGCGTGTTAACCCGTCTTCTTTCCTGATCTAAACGGCCAACTGGTTGAGCATCGCCAATAACCGGATTCTCATAACTATTGTCAAAGAAATCAACAAAATCCGCTCCATAATTCAACCTAAAGTTAAGGCCATTAATTATTTTCACATCTCCAAAGATTCTAATCCCGTACGTGTTATCCTCACTTAAATCATTATTCAACGTCAGCTCTTGAAGTCCATGTCGTCCTTGGCTTATTGGCCTTGTACCAATATTATAGGCCGGAAATCCTTCACCATTGTCCCAAACAGGGTTACCAGCTGCATCACGAACAATATTTCCTTGTTGGTCATTCACATAAACTGGATAGATAGAACCCATACTTTGTGAAAAACCAAACGGATTCACGATACTTCCTCCTCCTCCCGAAGTTGGCCCATTGAGTTCGGTGAGGGCAATATTCGTACTGCCCCCAAATTTGAGGCGATCGTTCACCTGAAACTCAGCACCAAGTCTGGAAGTAAGACGTTTAAACCCTGAAGTAATCACAAAACTTTCATCATCAAGGTAAGATGTAGAGAAAAATATAGAATGGTTTTCTCCACCTCCAGAAATGTTCAAATTATAATTCTGTCTAACTCCAGTTTGTTGCATTTCATCAAACCAATCTAAACTTTTGTATATCACGTCAGCATTAGGATTCAAACGGCCATCAGTGCCCACAATTTGGTCATTTGGAACATTAAAAGGATTGTAAGCCAATTGATTGTAAATATTCTGAGTTGCATAATTTGGATCTCCACCGGCAGCACTTGTATTCCGGAGCGCTTCCCACATGCCTTCATAATACTGGCCAGGTGAAACCTGATCATAAAGCGGAACGGATCGATTTACTACACCAATTTGAGATGAAGCACTTACCTTTATTCTGCCTTTACCACCTTTTTTTGTTGTTATCATTACTACTCCATTTGCAGCTCTCGATCCGTAAAGAGCGGTCGAAGCAGCATCTTTAAGTACTGTAAAGGATTCGATGTCTTCCTGGTTTAAAGTATTTAGTGGAGCATTATATTGAACACCGTCAACAATGTATAAAGGGGTACTCGAGCCATTCAACGTGCCCACACCTCTAATCACAATGCCAGGAGATCCACCAGGACTTGACGGACTGGTAAATTGTACACCCGTAACATTTCCCTCAAGCGCTGCGATTGGTGAGCTCAAATTTCTAGTCAATAGTTGCTCGGAACCTACTACACCTGCCGAACCAGTAAAGGCCTCTTTTGTAGTCGTTCCATACGCAGTCACTATAACTTCTTGCAAAGTTGTTGCATCCGCTTCCATCGTCACATCTATCTGGGTTCTTGTCCCAACTTCAATCTCCTGAGTTGTTAAACCAATAAATGAATAAACAAGAACGCCTCCAGTACTTGGTACTTGTAAAGAGTATGTTCCCGTTGCATCGGTTACTGTCCCACGGGATGTTCCTTTTAGGACAACATTAACACCCGGAAGCAATGAACCATCTGTTGCATCTGTTACCTTTCCGGTAACAGTTCGATCCTGTCCAAAGGCCAAACTGACCATCGACAGAAAAATTACAATTAGTAAATTTTTCCTCATTCGTTTTTTAGTTTAGTGAGGAGGTAATTTACAAGTCTCAAAATGGGGGATACCCTGCAATAATTGCTATTTATAGTAATAAGGATTAAAAATGACTGAAAATGGCATTTTAGTCACGTATATAGGGTTATAAACGGGTTGGAATTATCCAATATTTGTGATTTTATTTCAATTTGGGATTCAATCTTAAAGGTATAGTATGCATCAATTCTACCCCATCCTGAAATTCCAGGAGAGAAATTTATTAAGAATTAATTTTCCGAGGTATATTTCTCAAATGCTGTGCAAAGCTTGCACGAATTTTATCACCGTATTTATGATCACCTTTTTTTACAACCCATTTTCCATCCAACAGGGTCCCCAAATTGGTAGAAGCATTCGCTGTGTAAACGATGGTCGCCATTAAATTTTCGGGAGCAGCATTTTCCAGCAAAGGATCGGTGGCTTTTACAACAACTGCATCAAAAGGTGATCCCATAGAAAACGATTCTTGTGCTAAAATTCCCATCGCCATGCGCCCGGATTGTACGGATTCATTTACAAAATAACCCCCGGCGTTTCCGGCAATGGTGCTGCGCAAATTCGAAACCAATCGCTGTCGGTAATCAATCATTCTGAATTCTTCAAAAGGATTCAAGCCTATATGACTATCCGTTCCAATGCTCCATCTTCCTCCCGCCTTGATATACTCTCTCATCCGAAATATTCCATCACCCAGATTACCTTCTGTTGAAGGACACAGTACTACATTGGCTCCCGACTTCGCCAATTTTTTCAGCTCCCAATCATCCAAATGTGTGGAGTGCACCAAATGATAATTTGCATCAACGGGTACGTTTTCCAGCAACCACTGCATAGGACGCATCGAACAATGTGCCAGGCAATCGGCTATTTCTTTTTTTTGTTCAGCAACATGAATATGAAAGGGCAGATGTGTTGGGCCCTGCCGAACAGTAGTTTTTATGTCCTCCAAATTCACCGCACGCAGTGAGTGAACGCTGTACCCCAACGATGCCTTTTCATAATTTTTGATAGCGGTTGATGAGGCATCCAGCAATTTGAAATACGCTTCTGAAGTTGTAGAAATAAATCTTCGTTGTCGCGGTTGTGGAGCTAATCCAAATCCTCCTTTTTGATAAAACACCGGAACAAGTGTTATTTTAATGCCGGCATTTTTTGCTGCACTGACCAATCGTTCACCCATCTCCGCCAGGTTCGAATACGGTTTGCCATCCTGATCATGATGGAGATAATGAAACTCGGCTACCTGTGTATACCCATGGCGCAGCATTTCGGTATACAGCATGGAAGCAATGGCCTCTACATCGTCGGGATTTACACTAAGCGCACATTGATACATCGCTTCGCGCCACGTCCAGAAATCATCATCGATTCCATCCGGATGTACTTCAGCCATACCAGCCATGGCAAATTGGAATGCATGGGAGTGTGCGTTTTGAAAACCCGGTAGTGCAAAACCATTTACCGATTCAACGGCAGCCGGTTGCGGAGGCGCTTCACCTGACAGATATTGTATAACACCTTTTTCATCAACACCCACATACGCAGGTATGATCCATTTATTGGTTTGCCAAAGTCCCTTAAAAGAGAAGTATTTCATTTTAAATTTTTTTAAAAATAACTACAATCAGGAACTAAGTAACTCTGAAAATAAAAATTTCGAACGACAACTTGCCGTTAGATGCCAGGAATGATTCTTTGTCATGACCTATTTAAACACTTTAAACTTTATTACTGAGACAGGGGTGCTGTTAAAGTATTTGTGAATAACCCATGAAGTCTAAACGTTACCTTCTATATTTACTTAAACCTTTATCCTATTTTGAACCATATTCATCTAATCTTTTGTCATGAAAAAAATTTTCCCTCTTATCGTTTGTTGTGCCCTTGCCTATGCCTGCCAAAAACCTGAAAAACAAACAGCGAATTTAAAACCCACTGCTGGAGAAATTGATCGTTCGGTGTTACCGATACGAGAACCATCGCGGCCGGTTTACACAGAATTGGATGTTCGTGACGCTACACGGCCACCACGTTTTGAAGTAAATGCCCCGGAGCAAGCTCCGAACGTTTTGGTTATATTAATTGATGACATGGGATTCGGGGCTTCTGAGTCTTTTGGAGGACCAATAAAAATGTCAACGTTGGATAAACTTGCGCAAAATGGATTGAAGTATAACAAATTTCATACAACAGCATTGTGTGCCCCTACCAGGATGGCATTACTTACTGGTTACAATCACCACTCCAATAACATGGGCGTGATCACTGAACTTGCGAGTTCATACCCCGGCTATACGGCTGTTCGGCCACAAACTATAACTCCAGTTGCAGAAGTGTTGCGGTTAAATGGTTATAACACAGCGCAGTTTGGTAAATGTCACGAGGTACCACCCTGGGAAATTTCCAACAACGGACCCCAGGATCGTTGGCCAACACGTTCCGGTTTTGAAAAGTTTTATGGCTTCCTGGGCGGAGAAACCAATCAATGGGCTCCGCTTATCTATGATGGTGTTACACTAGGTTGAAACACCCAAAACATCCAAACTATCACTTCACAACCGATATGACCAACCAAGCCATTTCGTGGGCACGTTTACAGCAAAGCATTACAACCCGATAAACCTTTCTTTGTTTATTATGCACCAGGCGCTACCCATGCTCCGCATCATGCACCAAAAGAATTTATTGATAAATACAAGGGAAAATTTGATCAGGGTTGGGATAAATTGAGGGAAGAAACGTTTGCCCGTCAGAAAGAATTGGGCATTATTCCTAAGAATGCGGAACTCGCACCCAAGCCAAAAGAGATTAAAGACTGGGAGGAATTGTCTGCAGATGAGCAGAAATTGTTTTCACGTCAAATGGAAGTATATGCAGGTTTTGCGGAACATACCGATTATGAAATTGGACGGTTGATTGCTGCGATAGCAGATGTCGGCCAGCTGGACAATACCATGATCGTATTCATCGCCGGCGACAATGGTTCCAGCGCCGAAGGTCAAATGAATGGTATGTATAACGAGATGACCTATTTTAATCAAGTGCCTGAAAAAGTAAGTGAAATGTTGGGCCATTATGAAGAATGGGGCTCCGAAAGCACCTACCCGCATTTTTCTGCAGGTTGGGCGGTTGCTACCGATGTTCCCTTTACCTGGACCAAACAAGTAGCTTCTGACTTTGGAGGCACCCGAAATGGAATGGTGATTCATTGGCCAAATGGTATCAAAGCCAAAGGCGAAGTTCGCTCACAATTCGGGCATGTGATTGATATTGCACCAACCATTTACGAAATTACAGGTATACCTTCTCCCAAAATAGTAAATGGAATAGTACAAGACACAATTGAAGGAACCAGTTTGGCCTACTCTTTTGATAACGCAGATGCTCCTGAGCTACACACCGTTCAATATTTTGAGATGTTCGGAAACAGGGCCATCTATCAAAATGGTTGGTTGGCTCGCACCATCCACAAGGCACCATATTTAGCGAAACCTTACAATACGTGCAGGAAGATAAGTGGAATTTATATAACACAAAGGAGGATTTCAGTCTTACAAACGACTTGCTCTGAAAAAAACAGCTGATAAACTAAAAGCGATGCAAGTACTTATTCATGAAAGAAGCAGAAAAATACCATGTACTGCCAATTGATGACAGAACGTTTGAAAGAATGAGTGCTTCTGATATGGGAAGGCCAATAATTATGGAAGGGAGAAACAGTGTGACTTATGGCGAAGGCATGAAAGGGATGGGAATTGATGTTTTTATAGATCTAAGAAATACTGCCTACACAATGACAGCAGATGTGGAAGTCGGCGCAAATGGCAATGGTGTGATTGTCGCGCAGGGTGGTCGGTTTGGCGGACTTTCGTTTTACATCAGGAATGGCAAGCCATCCTTCACCTATAATTTTCTTGGTCTTGAATCACAACCATTGCTTCTACACAAACGTCTTAAGCCTGGGAAATACACCATTGTTTACGATTTCGATTATGACGGAGGTGGGCGCGGGAAAGGTGGCATTGGAACAATTCTCTGTGATGGCAATAAAGTTGCCCAAGGGAACATCGGAAAAACCCAACCAGGAATATTCTCTGTTGATGATCTTGCTGATGTAGGACTTGATGAAGGCACACCCGTAGCAAATTATCCGGTGCCTTCAAAGTTCAATGGAACGCTCAACAAAGTAACAATTGAAACGAAGAAGTAATACCAGTGATAGAAGCTTCCAAAACAGTGCCCATCAAGGGGCACTGTTTTTAAAATTGAGTATAATAACAATGACCAATGAAGCAGTGTCAGTGAATCGTTTGTGAGGGTTATAAAATAAATCCAAATAAACGAATGTCCTTTGGTGCTTCAGTATCGTTTTGGTTTGTATTACTACTTCTGAAACAACAACTAAACTTATCTTACTATAAGAACAACACTAACAATCGGAAGTTGATCCCCTGAATCCTGTCAAAGTGGAAGCTGCCTGGTTGATACGGCCCCCGATGGATCTGCAATTTTCGGCTCTGCAAAAGGTGCCGCAGCTGGAGTGGCAATTGGAGCAAACAAACAATGCGGCAGCTGCAATGCGCAAACAGCTTTGAGCAAAGGTTTCAAAAAAGCGTTTCTGGTTTGCGGTGAAGTGATAGCTGGTTGTTTAGCTATTAGTTGCTGGTAATGGGTTGATGAACAACTACCCCAACTGCCTAATCAGCTCCTCAAAAACCCTTATCAAAACTGACTGCATCTTTGCTGCTCTATCTTCATTGTACATCGTTTCTGAATCATCCATATAATTTACTTTCGTCATCTCCAGTTGAAGAGCATGTTGATTTTCGCCGGGCTTGCCAAAACTGCGGGTAATATTGCCTCCTTTAAAGGGATGATTGTGAGATACAGAATACGCAGAGTGCTCAAAAATACGCAAGGCAGATTCGATCAAACCCGGTGACGCGCTCGTCGCATCCGCATCCCCTAAAATCAAATCCGGAAATTTTTCTTCCTGAATGGTCCTCACCACCTGTCGAATGGAGTGACAATCCCAAAGCAACACCTTGCCAAATTCTATCTTTAATTCATCCAATACCTTTTGCAACTGCTGATAATACGGTCTGAAATACAATTCCTTTCTACGCTCAATTTCGATTGCTTCAACTTCCTTGCGATGATCATTGTAAAGCGGATTACCTAAAAAATCGGTAGTTGGACAAATCGCCGTAATGATTCGGCCATCAGTGTAAAGGGGTTTCCCTTCCGGATTTCTGTTTAAATCAATTACCCAACGGGAGAGGTTGGCGGCGATCGTGGTAATCCCCATAGCCGGAGCAAATTCATACAACTTATCAACAAACCAGTCTGTATCATCCGGCGACGACGACAAGTCAGGATTAAACTGATCTATAATTTCGGATGGAAATTGTGTCCCCGAATGAGGAATACTTAATACGATGGGAACACGGGGAGCAGTTGGCGACTTAATTGAGAATACATCCATTTACAATATTGTCTTTACACTTGCCAGATGAATCTTACTACTTACGTCTTAATACCTAATGTCTTACTACTATTCTATTCTAACACTATCCGGCCTTTTAATTTCATAATCCGGGCAAACGATTCATCGATTCGCTTTTGACTAATGACCCCGGTTTTCACAAAATTACGAATGATGGAATGCACCTTATCCACCGTCCGTTCATCACTACCGGTAATATTGTTTGAGAATGTAAGAATATCAACCCCGGCATTGATGGCTAACTTAATAGACTCTTCCAGTCCATAGTGTTTGGTGATCGCATGCATCTGCATGTCATCTGAAAAAACAACCCCGTTAAATTTTAATTCATTTCTCAGAATGCCCTGGAGAATTTTGTTCGACAGTGTTCCGGGTAATCCTGATTTATCTAATTTTTTATTCACAATATGGGCCGTCATCACCGCATCAATTTGACCCGATTGAATCAATGATTTGTAGGGGATCAGTTCATTTCGTTTCCAGGTATTGGAAACGTCGGCCACTCCTAAGTGTGAATCGGCTGTTGAGCTTCCGTGGCCGGGAAAATGTTTTAAGGAAGTAAGCACATGGTATTGGTGATGGCCAATGATAAACTCTTTAGCCAGCAACGCCACCGAATCCGGATTTGCAGAAAAAGACCGACCGTATTTTGCTATTACCGGGTTGTTCGGATTGGAATTCACATCAACTACTGGTGCAAAATTCATATTGATTCCCAATCCGGCCAATGTTTTAGCGGTGGATGCACTGTAAAAACGAACCGAGTCAAAAGTGTTTGCCCGCCCCATGGCGTTAGCCGTAATGGATCGCGGAAATCCATATTTTTCTTTCAGACGATTAACACTCCCTCCTTCCTGATCGATGGAAATAATCAGCGGAATGCTTGCCGCCTGCTGGTACGCGGTATTTATTTTTTTTAATTCTTCAAAAGAATTTTTCGGCGGAATATTTTTTTCAAAAATGATAATCGATCCAACCTTACCAGATTTGATTTCTTTTAATACCTGTTCATCCACTTTTTGCCCGGGAAATCCAATCAAAATCATCTGTCCAATTTTGATGTCCAAACTATCCGGCTGTTGCGCAAAGGATGGATACATGCTGATGATTAATACTGCTATAACAAAGCTTACCCTTCTCATTCTTCTCTGATTCGATAAATTAGCTCGGAAAATACCGATCCTGCAAAATAGTTAAATGGTGTAATTCATGCCCTGCAATAATATATCCAATTCCTCTCACGGTGAAATTTCCCTTATTGGCAATCCCTTTCCTGTTGAGCATTTCTGAGGTAAAGCTTTTAAACAAATCGAGGGTCGTAGCCCGAAGTCTGGCTACTTCCTGCAATAGTTCCGCTATCGAGCGCGAAGCCGCATTCGCTTCCGGTGTGTACGTGTTTTCATCAAAACCAGGCAATTCCGTCCTATCGTTCCTTGCAAATGTTAATGCCCGAAAGCAGAATACCCTTTCAGCATCCAGCATATGACAGAGGACCTCTTTTACTGACCATTTTCCGGAGGCATATCTAAAATCTCCATTCGATTCTTCCAGATCATTTAAAAACCGCAAGGTTTTTTCAGAAGTCTCATGAAGAACATCAATCATATTTTGTTCTTTTAACGGTTCTACATACCGATGATAGAAAGCCGGAATTTCTTCAATGCTAAACTGCGACATAAATTGAATGTGAATTAACGTATGGGATCAATCCCTTTTCAAATATACTTTTTCTCTGAATCGGAGAGGTTCGATCCTTTAGAATTGTGAAAATATTTCGTCGGGTAGTGTTGCGTCTACCTTTACATTTTTTGGTCCTCTGTCATCTGAACGATCGGCTGACAACAAAATGCTGCCATACTTTTTGTAATTGTCAAAAGGCCAGATGGCACTGGCCGAATCTTGTGCAGCCTGTTGGAAATAACGCCATTCATTTACCAGATTATCATGGATTCCGACATACACCTGATATTTATTTTCCGGGGTAACGCCTACTTCGTTAAAAGTTAATTCCAGCACATTACACATTACCCCTTTCGTATTTCTCTCCTCTCCTAAATAGGTTAAGGTAACACCACTGTCTTTTAATTTATACGGCATCACCAACCAATACGAGTCGTTGATCCATATCCGTTTAGCCCTGTCCAGCATATGTGACAGCGAATCCGCCTCCAGTAATTCCTGTCCTTTAATCTGTACCCGACCCTCGCCTGATTGCACATTGACCAGGTAAATAGTGGAGTCCCTGGACGATTCTATGCGAACTCTTCCGGTAGCCTTATCCCAAATCAAATCCCTACTCCCAAAATTCCATGAAAGGAAGCGGGTAGCATCCCAATTTGCACGACCGCCCATGGCCATCATAATGCTGTCGGCTAGTTCAATTGCAGCAGGATCTGAGCCTTCAAAATTAAAGCCCTCCGCCGGCGGGTTTCCCTCAACAACTTCTCCTGATTCTTCAACTGGCATTTTGCAAGCAAGGGTTGCAATCAGTAAAACAAGAAGAAGAGAGGATGCTTTCATACTTTAGGTTTTAGTTTTATGAAGGTTGGAAATGAATTTCACTTATCCAAACTTCCGATCCTCTTCCGGACTTTCTTTATTTTGCTTCGGTGTTCGTAGAAGGTTATACATTTTGTGGCTCGATTCAATATTTCGGAACATCATATCCCGTAAGTATCCCTCAACAGGTAGGATTATAATGGCGATAATAATTTTCATCGCCAGATTTGTAAACATGCGATCTGCCGTCCCAAAAGAGTTACCGGCAATGGTTTGTATCAGTTCAATCAATAGAATTATAGCCAGTAAGGTTAGCAGTCGGCTCACAACCCGATACTTAACACTCAGTTTCAATGAGAAATAAACAAAAATGCAGAGAATAGAAAACTCCATCCCATAAAACCAGGGTTGTTTCCAATAGGGGGGAAGGATTACAAATGCAATCGGCTTCAGCGATTCGATTTTACCCAAAAAGTCGCGTGATTCAACATGCAATGAGTATTTGCCGGCCGGCAGATAAGGAAAATCAATTTGATGATTTTGTACAGACCAATCAGACCATTCTTCATTTAATCCTTCAATTTGGTATCGGAACTCGGTTTGGCCACCAAGAAAATGGGGTTTGGCAACCATGAAGGAGAGTGCACCCTGGTCTTCTTCTATTCTGAATTTTCCTGTGGTAATGATGGAGTCACCCCCATAGGTAATGGATTTAACGTGAATTGGAAAATCCTCCTTTTCCGGGAGTATCTGATCAACGAACAATTTAAAAAAGTCATTCGCACCTGTAATTACCCATAAATCCTTCTGTGATTGATCGAACGAAAGGAATCGCAAGTCGGTAATTAGATTAAAATATTTCAGGTTACTGGTCGAACCCGATTCCCCGAAGAGGTTCCACATATGGCCGTCATGATAAAGTAGTTGACCAGGATTAGCATAATACCTGACCGGGTTACCAAGTGAATCAATCTTATTAAACGTGCCTGCTGCCCGATCAAACTTGAAAAATCCTTCTCGATTCACCACTACAATTTCATTGCGCCAGAAAACCCCTACAGTCTTATCAAAATTCGGATTTGGCATGTTATTGGTCTGAATATTTTTAACCTCGCCGTTAATAATATCAAGCCTATAAATTTGATTCAGGCCGCACAGCCACAACTCATCACCCTGGCCCTGAAAAATAAAATTGATTTGATCACTTAGATCCCGAAGAGTAGTAGAGGATGTCCATTCACCGTCCTGCAAATGAAAGGTGCGCGCTTCGTCCGCATAGGTAAACGCAAATAAATTGTCATTTGAAAATGGGTATACAAACCGAACAGGCTCTTCTAAAATACTAACGGCTTCCAGTCCGTCTACTTCAAACACACCACCCAAACCTGCAGCGATTAACTTGTCGCTGGCCTGCTGCAGACTGGTTATCTTTGCTGTGATTCCATTTACTTTTTTATACAAATATTGGGAGGAGCGTACAATACGTTCCACCCGTTTTTCTTTTCGGTAGCTAATGACAGTTCGCATACCTGGCGGGGCAGGTGTATCGTCTGGTTCCTCCGCAACATTAGATGCGGGTTCCTCACCGGATTCCTCCGGTTCATTTTGCTTGTTTTTGTTTCGCTTTAGAAAACTTAAGAATCCCTTTTTCTTTTTTTCCTTCACCGGCATTGCTTCCGGTGTGTTGTCTTCTTCTGTTTCTTCCTGTGTGACGGAATTTTTGCTGGTAATAGGAACCTGTCTCCGCACTTCAACATCTACGTAATACACAATCTCATCAAATGCATCCTCCTTTGCCAGTTGATACAAGCCAAGAGAAGTTCCTATATACACCTGATCTTTGAAGGTAATAACACAGAGCAGATTCCCTTCCAGACCGGGATAATGGCTAAAAGAACGGAAGGGCAGTTGGGGACTGATCTTTGTAAAACCATAATCGTGGGAGGTCCATACATTATTGTTTTTATCTGTAAAAACAGAAAAAACCTCATTATCCGGCAGGCCTGCAGTATAGTTAATAATCTCTTCAGTTTTTCCGGTTGCCGGGTCAATAAAAATGACACCTCCACGGAGTGTTGCCAATGCAATGATATTGGTACTTACCCTACTTCCATTGATGATCACACTGGCTTCGGCATAGGCCTTATCCTGCAATTCAATTTCGGTGATTCTTAAATCTTGCGTGCACCGATATATGCGACTATCGTCGGTAGCAATGATATATTGATTTTCATTTTTAACACTAAAGAGGACCTGATCACTTTCCACAAAGTCGAAATGTACTTTTTCGAGTTGGTCATTTTCAACACGATATACTCCACTATTGGAAGTACTCACATGAAGTCTTCCAAAAATTTCAAACAGATTAGTGAATGTGCCCGACAGGCCGGTTGCATTAACGGCGATAATTTCATCATTTGCAAAATGGTATAATGTTTCTTCCGATAAGAAGAATAAACCTTTTTGAGTCTCCTCTATTTTAAAAATTCCGTTTACTCCTTCTTTAGAAATGGTACTTAGTCGCGGTACTCCTTGTTTTGAAAGTTGAATAGAACCAAAACCATTGACTCCCCCCCACATAATTTGCCCGTCACTTTTCATAAAAAGTGAATAGACAGGACCGGCAGATTTTATGAGCTCCCAGCTACGGCCATCAAACTTCAAAACACCATCTCGGGTGGCATAGTACAGGACACCACGAGCGTCTTGCGCAATGGCGAAACAGTCATTATCAAACTGCGCATTATCCGGAGCGTAATTCGCTAAAAAATAATTTCCGGTCTGGGCCCACAAAGTTGCCGGTGCAAACACCAGCAAAGCAAAAAAAATATTCCTCATACGGATCGGGTCAATCAAAGTTACTGAATGGATAAACAGAATCCAACAATTAACTGATTCTACTCCAATTGATTACTGACTTCTTCAATGATTGAATTTGTGCCTTGATCGGAGCGTGTTCAACATGTTGAAGTTCAGGGTCACGATCCAAGATGGTGATTGCCGTATCCCTTGCCTCTTGAAGCAACTGCGTGTCCTTCCCTAAATCCGCAATTAATAAATCAAGCGCACCGCTTTGTTGTGTACCCATTAAATCTCCCGGTCCCCGAAGTTTTAAATCCACTTCGGCAATTTCAAAACCGCTGGTAGACTTTACCATGGTTTGTATTCGGGTTTTAGAATCTGCACTTAATTTATAAGAGGTCATCAAAATACAATGAGACTGGTCGCTACCTCTACCCACGCGACCACGCAATTGATGCAATTGCGAGAGACCGAATCGTTCTGCATTTTCAATAACCATTACGGAGGCATTTGGAACATCCACACCCACTTCAATTACCGTGGTGGCTACCATTATTTCTGTCTCTCCTTTTGCAAACCGAGCCATTTCATAATCTTTTGCATCGGGTTTCATCTTGCCATGAAGGATGCTGATCGCTTTGTCAGGAAAAGCCCGACAAGCACTTTCATACCCATCCATCAGATGCTTCAAATCGAGCTTTTCAGATTCATCGATCAATGGATAAACGATATAAACCTGCCGGCCTTCTTCCATTTGATTTTTCAAAAACTGATTCACCTGCAAACGATGCGAATCAAATTGATGCGTTGTCTTTATGGGTTTTCTTCCTTTGGGTAATTCGTCAATAACTGAAATATCCAAATCACCATACAACGTCATGGCCAGTGTTCTGGGGATTGGTGTGGCCGTCATCACCATCACGTGCGGTAAAATCGTTGTATTCTTTTGCCAGAGTTTTGACCGTTGGGCTACCCCAAAGCGATGTTGTTCATCGATGATGGCCAGCCCTAAATTTTTAAATGACACGATATTTTCAATTAATGCATGGGTTCCGATTAGAATGTGAATATCACCACTCAATAGTCCATCATGTATTTTTTTTCGTTCGGATTTTTTTGAAGAACCGGTAAGGAGTGCTACCGATAAACGCATGGCATCGGCATACTTTTTTAAATTCTTATAATGCTGTTGTGCTAAAATTTCAGTCGGGGCCATCATTGCACATTGAGCACCTGACCCAATAGCAATTAACATACAGATAAAACCAACAATCGTCTTCCCGCTTCCAACATCCCCCTGGATCAGGCGATTCATTTGTTTCCCGGATTTAAAGTCGGCATATACTTCCTTGATTACCCGTTTTTGTGCATCCGTTAAATCAAATGGCAAGTGTTCATTGTAAAAGGTGGTGACCAGATTGGCACCATCAAATATTTGACCTTTAAACTTTTCTTTCCGGACAAGTTTTAGCTTTAATAGCTGCAGTTGAATATAGAATAGTTCTTCAAACTTTAAACGCTTCTGCGCTCTTGCCAACTGCTGTTGGTCTTTAGGAAAGTGAATATTAATGATTGCATCCCGTTTCGAAATTAACTGATGTTGTTCCCGAATTTTTTCAGGAAGCGTTTCTCTGATTTTATCATGTGCAAGACGCAGTAATTCTTTCTGGAGTTTCAAAAATGCTTTACTATCAAAACTTTTGTACCGCAGTTTTTCAGTAAGCGGATATACCGGATGCAAAAAACCTTTTGGTTCCGGCTGACCGGGAACTACTAACTCCATCTCCGGATGCGCCATGCTGAGCTTACTTCCAAAGCGATTGGGCTTTCCAAATATCGTATAGACTAACCCGATTTTTAGTTTATCAAGAATCCAATTTGCTCCCTGAAACCATACCAATTCCAATGCACCACTCTCGTCAGCAACCTGTACCACGAGTCTTTTCTTCCTTCCAATCCCGGTTAACTCTTTAGTAACGACCTTTGCCCGAACCTGTACCAATGGCATCGTATCATTGAGTTCCTTAATCTGGAATACCTGCGTACGGTCTTCATGACGAAATGGATAATGCTGGATAAGATCGCCGAAAGAAAATATATTGAGTTCCTTGTTTAGCAAAGCCGCACGTTGAGGGCCAACGCCTTTCAAATATTCGATAGGAGTGTCAAAAAAACCGGCCATTGAAAAGTTCTCTTTGCTGTGGAGTGATTTTTTATTGCTAAAATTGCTATATTAATAGAATAAAGACAGTTAATCCATAATGGCTTTAAACTTTGGGTTACTTTCGATGTCTTAGCGGTTATTAATTCGGTTAAAAAGATCTATATGTTGGCGAAGGTTAAAATTTACAAAGGTATTGAGTTCATTGAGCTTAATGACCTCCCTCCAGAACAGGCCGTTTCATTTAAAGAAGCAGCTCCAAAAGAAGCTTTTATAAAAATTCTTATTAAAGATAAAATTGTCTCCGACTGCATTCAGTATCGATTCTATCGGGCCTGGTATCAGCAGCATAAAGGTGGAAACACGGTGCCTTCCGTAATTCGAATGGAACACACTTTGTCAAAGTCTTAATCCCAAATCCCTTTATCCGGGACGATTTCTAATATATTTCCTTCCGGATCGCGGAAGTAAAAAGACTCCTTGCCGCTTGGCCAGATCACCTCATCGATGATCTCAATACCTTTATCCAACATTTCCTTTTTAGCCTGTTCGTAATAAGAATGTGAAATTTCAAAGGCAAAATGCTGATTCCCATCTCCAAAATGTGCTGGCGGTGAATCTTTCAACCTGGAATCCTCAGGGTTGAAGCAAAGCAAAACCGATGTCCCCACCTTAAAAAACAAATGTTTACCGGGTAAATAGTGAATGATCTCCAACCCCAAAACATGATGATAGAATTCCTTTGCCCTCTCCAGATCATGCAGATATAAACATGTTTCTTTGATCCCCAGAAAGTTCATTGACAAATCTGTTTTTTAGCATTCAAATATTCCGTCCAAAGCGTTGCCACAATTACCGATGCAGATTTTATATCCTTAATCATGGTTGCTATTTGTCCGATTTCCAGTTCTCCTTCCGCCAGATCTCCTTCAAAAATTCCTTTCTTCGCACGCCCACGCCCCAGTAATTTCGCTAACTCCTCAACCGTGGCATGGTTCGACTCCGCTTCCCGAATCTGTTCATAAAAACTATTTTTTATCAAACGCACAGGAGTTATTTGCTTTAATGTTAACACCGTATCACCCTCTTTGGCTTCGATTACCCGGTTTTTAAAATTATTATGTGCCGACGACTCCTCGCTGGCGGCAAATAATGACCCGATTTGAAAACCTTCTGCCCCTAGTACTTCAGCTGCCAGCATACTCTTTCCTGAAGCCATTCCCCCGGCTGCTATCAACGGAATTTTAATTGCTTCTTTTACAATTGGCAGCAGTACAAAAGTGGTGGTTTCCTCACGTCCGTTATGACCTCCTGCTTCAAATCCCTCTGCCACCACTGCATCGACACCCGCAGCTTCTGCTTTCAAGGCAAACTTAGAACTGGATACAACATGCACGACTGTTCTTCCATTTTGTTTCAGGTATGAGGTCCAGGTTGCTGGATTACCAGCAGAGGTAAAAACAATGGGTACCCCCTGTTTAACAATGATCTCCATTATTTTTTCAATATCCGGATAGAGCAAAGGGACATTAACTCCGAAAGGCATGGAAGTGGCAGCTTTACATTTTACAATATTTTCCTCCAGTATTTCAGGATACATGGAACCGGCACCCAGTAACCCAAGACCACCGGCATTACTAACCGCAGACGCCAGTCTCCAACCGCTACACCACACCATACCAGCCTGAATAATCGGATACTGTATTTTGAAGAGGTCCGTTATCCGACTTGATTTTGTGCCCATTTTGAAAGTTTTTTTATTGGAAAAACTGCTATTACCCTGAAAATGTGAAATTTATAAAAATTCTGTTTCAATAAAGTTCCCGGGCTGAGAACAATAGTTGTCCACAAAGAATTGATTGACCAATTTGGTTATAACAAATTGTTTTTCAGTGTGTTAACAGCTTATAAAATATTGATGTGGATAACTTTCTGATATTGTGGATATCTTTAAGGACCGATTTTTGGTAATTATAAGTTCTTGAAATTGAAGGGGTTTCCTCTTTTTGAATGGATTTATTTAAGATGTTTACGAACTAGTTATGTTTACAATTGTTGAATGGTTATGAAAAAATATATAGGTATTGTGTTACTGGTGGTGGGGTGGACCGCTACCTATGGACAGCAAGCGGAGATTATTAAATTACCCGCGCTACAGCAAATTATCCAGGCCGATTCCGATCAGGTGAAAGTGATCAATTTCTGGGCTACCTGGTGTGCCCCTTGTATCAAAGAACTCCCTTTATTTCAACAACTCCACGAAGATCGGGATGATGTAAAAGTCACCCTTGTGAGTATGGATTTGGATTTGGATCCTAATCCGGATAAGGTTTACAAATTTATAGCGCGTAAAAAAATTAGTGCAGAGGTAGTGATTTTGGATGAACAAAACCCAAATGCCTGGATTGATCAAATAGAGAAAGAATGGTCGGGTGCACTCCCCGCTACCATTGTTATCAATTCTAAGACCGGTAAAAAGAAATTTATTGAACGTGAACTTCACGATGGCGAACTTGAAAAACTAATTCTAGCTGTTCAATAAAACTTCTGGGCACAAGAATTCGTTATTAACAAATCAAAATAAAAAACATGAAACTTAAATCAATTTTTCTTATAGGTTTTGCAATCGCCTTTCTGATCGCCGGAACTCCCTTCAATAAAGGGTATGAGCTTGGTGATACCGTTTCTGATTTCAAACTCAAAAATGTTGATGGAAAATTTGTATCCATCAGTGATTATAAATCATCAAAGGGTGTGATCTTAATTTTTGATTGCAATACATGCCCCTATTCAAAGGCATATAATGCACGGATTATTGAACTGCACGACAATTATGTAAAAAAAGGATTTCCGGTGATTACCATCAACACGAATGATGCAAAAATGTCTCCGGGTGACTCCTATGATGAAATGGTAAAACAGGCAAAAAAGAAATCCTACGATTTTCCCTATCTGTATGATGAGTCGCAGGAAGTAGGTCGGGCGTTTGGTGCAACAAATACACCCCATGTATATCTGCTGGAAAATAAAGCTGGAAAATTTAAGATTGCCTATATCGGCGCTATTGATAACAATTCCAGGAATGCTGAAGCTGCGGATAAAAAATATGTTGAGGATGCCATTGATGCAATCATAAAGGGTACGGAGGTTCCCGTTTCGAAAAACAAAAGCTGTTGGATGTGGCATTAAATACCGCACGGATTGATAATGATCATTAATTTTTCATTAAAAAAGCTCCTGATTGGGAGCTTTTTTCGTTAATGGCATAAAGGTTGTTTAGTATTGGTAAGGTAAAACAAGAGAGATATGAAGAAGTTGATGACGTTGATTATTTTGCTTTCGTTTAGTATAGTGAGCTATGGCTATATCTCGGGGATTGCTATTAAAACCGATCTCAAAACTGAGATGAAGGTATACGTGAACGGCAAATTAGTAAATAACCGGTCTGAAAATTTTGTACGGATTAAAGGAAAACCAGGAATTTATCATATCGAAGTAAAAGTTTTAAATCCATTTGATCGCACCTGGTATTTGTTGCGAAAAGATATTCGCGCCGAAAAGGGGATTGAATTTCTATATGAAGTTGAAATTAACCGGATGGTAAAACCGAAAATGAATATTGTTAAAAGTTATCCGATTTATACGAGGTATTTTTTGAAACCAGAGCTGTATAATAAAAATCCGATTTCGTAGAGCCACATGATTATGTGGCTCTACGGGACGCATGGTTATAATGGATATTAGAGACGCATGATTATGTGGCTCTACGGGACGCATGGTTATAATGGATCTTAGAGCCACATAATCATGTGGCTCTACCGTTTTGATCTGGAGAGCAAAACAATTACCAGTACCACAGCGCCGATCGTTACCACATCCCAGTGAAAAAAGAAAGGATGAAAGTCCCAATCAAAAATGGCATGAAATATTCCGCCGATTAATGAAAATATTCCACCAATAATACTTCCAATAAGGCCAAAAATAGCTCCGATGATCCCACCAATTAATCCAAAAACACCACCTACCAAACCAAAAAATACAGGGATAAAAAAGATACAACAGAACAATAGAAAAAAGAACGTGATGGCTTTTGTCATAACTTCGAATTTTTGAACAGTAAGAAAATGCAAAAATTATTCCGGTGATTCAAATGGCCGTTTTTTGGCTAAATTCAATGAATAAAGCCGCCCGGAAATAGAAAAGTGTTGAAAAATGAACACTTTCATTTTATAAACCGGACACTTATTCTCCCCTTTATGGATTAAATTTCACCCGTTTCTTAACTTCATGTTTCTCGTGACAGCGATTACAATTACTGGTAAGTGCTTTAAAATTTTTAATCGCCAGTGACTGGTTATTCTGTTCTATCGCCAGTCGTAATTCAACCAGTGGCGATGCTAAAAGATCATCATAGAAAGTTTCAAAAGAAGCAGACAACTTTGGATGCTCAACAAACTTGATAATAGCCAATTGTAATGTACTGTCCATCCCGTCCACCAGCCATTCTGCTTCCTTCAGTTTTCCCCTTTTTAAATGATCACCGATATTCTGATGATAGGCCTTCAGATCCAACATGATTTCATCAAGATCTTTCAAAGTGACCACATGCGAATTGGTTTTGGAATGATTCGTACATCCTAAACACCAGAATAGTCCGATCCATAAAAGAGATCGCATAATGTTAACTTCTTTTTTTATAATTAAAAACTGCCCAACTATTCAGCACAATCGCAAAGATACCAACTGCTAAAATATGAAAGCGGATATCATACAACGAACTCCCCTTGAGGACCACCATCCGCATCACTTCGATAAAATAGGTAACGGGGTTGAACTTCGTTACCCATTGTGCCCATAGGGGCATACTTTCAATCGCAGTGTACAATCCACCCAGCAAAATGAATATCATCATGAAGAAAAACGAAATCAACATGGCTTGTTGCTGGGTATGGGAATAGGTGGATACCAAAAGACCTAAACCCAAAACTGCGAATAAATACAAGGCTGCGAATATAAAAATGGTTACCATACTGCCCACAGGAACAATGTCATATACCAGCCAGCTTAATATCATGCCCACTAAAAGGACAAAAAGTCCAAGCACCCAAAATGGAATCAGCTTTCCTAAAATAAACTGATGCTTCCGGATGGGGGTAACATTAATTTGCTCAATCGTACCCACTTCTTTTTCCTTTACAATATTCAGTGCCGAAAGAAAAGCCCCCACCATCGTAACCAGAATTACCAGAATTCCGGGGACCATAAAATACTGATAATTCAGCAATGGATTATACCAGTTGATTGCAGATGTATAAATGATGGGTTGTTGATTAAAGCTGGTTGGTTGGATCCAATCCGTTCGAATTTCCTGATTGAAATCCGCAATGATGTTGCGTAAATAGACATTGCCTAAATTCGCTTTTGCTCCATTGATTGCATTTGCTGAAATAAAAATGGTTGCTGAATTTTCGCGAACCAATTCGTTTTCAAATTTCGCTGGAATGTTCAGAATTAAATCTGCTTTGTCTTCTTCCACCCATTCCAGTGCCGCTTCATAACTGTTTCCATAGTTTACTACATCAAAATATTCAGAGGCAGAAATTTTATTAACCAACCGCCTGGTATAGGTAGAGCGATCCTGATCAACCACCACAATTTTTACGTTTTTAACTTCGTAGTCGGCGGCAAGCGGAAGCACTAATAGCTGGACAATGGGCATCATAAATATTAGTCGCAGGATAGCCGGATTCCGAAAAATCTGCCTGAATTCCTTTTCCAATAAGATCCGCAGCGTTCTCATGCCAATCGTACTTTAAATTTTTTAATACTCACCGCCAATAGAAAAACCAACATCCCGGTTAGGATCAACGTTTCCTGCCACACCTGCTTAAAACCATTGCCCATGATCATCACATCCTTAACAATATAAAAGAACCATTTTGCTGGAATGAGATTCGAAATGATTTGTAACGGAATGGGCATATTTTCAATGGGAAACATAAAACCACTAAACATCACAGTGGGCAGGAATAGCCCCATAAGGGAAATCAACATGGCAATTTGTTGTGTCGCGGCGATCGACGAAATCAGGAGGCCCAGTGCCAGGGCAGTGAGCGTAAATAAAAAACATTCTGCCAACAACAATCCCAGATTTCCCGCAATCGGTACTTTAAGGGCAAAATAACTGATGAATAGAATACTAATTACATTGATCATACTTAAAAACAGGTAGGGAATCATCTTGGCAATAATTACCCGAAAAGGAATAATCGGAGAAACCAGAATGACCTCCATCGTGCCCATTTCTTTTTCCCGGACGATCGAAATACTGGTCATCATTGCCCCTACTAACATCAACACCATCGCCATAACGCCTGGCACAAAACTGTAGGCCCCTTTAAGCTGAGGGTTGTACAGCATGCGGGTTTCTGTATTAATCGTCAGGGGCAATTGCAGGTTACTCTTTTTTGATTGGTAATCCATAATGATGGCCTGTGCATAACTGGCTAATGTATTGGCCACATTTGGATCCGTCGCATCAGCAATCAATTGAATCGTGGCCGCATGGGTATGGTTTAATTCATATTCAAATTGTGGTGGAAATACCATAACCATACGGGTCTTACCTTCCCGAAAAACTTTTTCAATATCCTTATCAGCTTGCAGATAATGGGTGATATCAAAATAGCGACTGGCAGAAATTTCTTCGATAATTGCGCGGCTGGTTTCATCCTTCGCCTGATCATAAATCGCAATCCTGGAATTCTTTACTTCGTTGGTCAATGCAAAACCAAAGATAACCACCTGGGCAATGGGCATCCCGAACAAGATTACCAGTGTTCGCGTGTCGCGAAAGACATGAAAAAATTCTTTTTTTATAAAAAATAAAAGCTGTTTCATTCTCCGCGCTTTGCTTTACGTGCCAATTTCACAAATACATCCGCCATGGAATTTACCGCATGCGTTTGGATCAATTTAGAAGGTGCATCCATCGCTTCAATTCTTCCATCGACCATGATGCATACACGATCACAGTATTCCGCTTCATCCATGTAGTGGGTAGTGACAAAAACGGTGGTTCCCTGATTCGCTGCCGCATAGATCATGTTCCAAAATTCCCTTCGTGTAACCGGATCTACACCGCCCGTGGGCTCATCCAGAAAAACAAGGGTTGGATCATGGAGCATTGCCACGGAGAATGCAAGTTTTTGACGCCACCCTAGCGGCAAAGATCTGACCATGGCATTTCCGTCAAGGTCAAGATGCTTCAACATAAACGTCATCTTCTCCTTAATTTGTTGATCGGTCAGCCCATAAATTCCTCCATAAAACCGGATGTTCTCTTTCACTTTTAAATCCTCATATAGCGAAAATTTCTGACTCATATAGCCAATGCTTTTCTTGATCCGCTCGGGGTAATGCAACAAGTCATGGCCCGCTACCACAGCACGGCCACTGGTGGGTTTAGAAAGGCCGCTCAGCATCCGCATGGCAGTTGTTTTCCCGGCTCCGTTTGCACCCAGAAATCCGAAAATCTCACCCTTTTTTACATCGAAGGAAATGGAGTCAACGGCGGTGAAATCACCAAACCGCTTGGTTAAATTATGTGCTTCTATAGAGATTTCTTTGGTCATTTTCTCATTAATTCCATGAAACAATCTTCGATGGTTACGGTCCCCGGTTTTACCTCCAGATCATCATACCCTCCTGCGCGTAAGCTGCTTTCAATGTTTCCAAACTCGAACTCCTTATTGACGACAACATGATGATATTGTCCGAACGGATAAGTGGATACCACCCCTTCCGCTTTTTTCAATTCCTGCAACAGCGGAAACATTTTGGCGGACCGAAGCGCGAAGAGGTTGTGTGCAAAATTTTGAGTAATCCCTTCCGGGGAATCAATCTCTAAAATCTTTCCTTCCTGAATCAAGGCAACACGATCGCATCGGGAAGCTTCGTCCATGTACGGTGTTGAAACTAAAATAGTGATTTCCTGCTCTTTTAGTTTTTTCAGTAAATCCCAAAACTCACTTCGTGAAACCGCATCGACTCCTGTCGTCGGTTCATCAAGAAACAATACCTGCGGCCGGTGAATAAGTGCACAGCTTAGCGCGAGCTTTTGTTTCATCCCACCTGAAAGATTTCCAGCCTTCCTTTTTTTAAAAGGCTCTATTTGATGATATATGTCTTTTACCAGATCGTAATTCTCATCGATCGAAGTATTAAAAAGTGTGGCAAAAAATGAAAGGTTTTCCTCCACGGTTAAATCCTGGTATAATGAAAAACGACCGGGCATGTAGCCAACAATCTGACGAATCCTTTTATAATCATTGACGATATGATTTCCACCAACAAAAGCATTCCCCGAATCCGGTAACAGCAAGGTCGTTAATATCCGAAACAATGAAGTTTTACCCGCACCATCCGGACCTATCAAACCAAACAGCTCACCTTTCGTCACCTTAAAATTTATATTCTCCAATGCCTGCACTTTTTCCTTTCCTGCGGCATAGGATTTAAAAATTCCTTCGACTTCAATGGGTGTGTGGTTCGTCATTGAAACAATACTTCTCCGTACATTCCTATTTTTAACGTACCATCATTGGGGATCGCAATTTTAATCGCATACACTAAGTTGGCACGCTCTTCCTTGGTCTGAATAGTCTTGGGGGTAAACTCTGCTTTGTCAGCAATCCATATGATCTTGCCTTTGAATTCATTGTACTCGTCTGCATTGGAATCCACTAAAACCCTTACCTCCTGACCGATCTTTAATGCGGGTAATTGCGTTCCGGAGATATACGCACGAAGGTTTATGGTCGATACATCCGCCATTTTATAAAGTGCTTTGCCCGCCATTGCCACTTCTCCTTCTTCTGCATACTTGGTCAACACAACTCCATCCTTGGGAGCAATGACTTTTGACTTTTTAATCTGATCCTTTAATTGATCAATCTGTGCATGCAGGGGCAGCGTTTCTTTATTGATTGAGTTGGTAGAAATTTGAAGAGAAGATTGCAACGCATTGTATTCACGCTGCAGCACTTCCAATTGTGAGTTCAGGTCATCGACCTGCTTCTGTGTAGCGGCATCATCTTTTAACAATCTTTCGAAACGTGCTTTCTCATTGGTTGTAAAATCAATCTTTTCACGTATCGAAGAAAGTTGTTTGGCAACATCCGGTTTCTTTGCAAGCACTGCGGCAATTGAATATTCAAGTTGCTTCTTCTTTAAATGCAATTGAATGGTGTCAATAAGCCCAACCTGCTGGCCGGCTTTTACATCCATTCCTTCTTCTATGGAAAACTGAAGAAGCTTTCCGTTTGTTTCTGCCGAAACAATCGTTTCATCTGCTTCAAAATTTCCGGTGGCATCAAATTGCTGATCGGAAGTGTTGCAGCCTATCACCAGCAATGTTAACAGGATAAGGTATGTTCTTTTGTTCATCATCAGTTTCCAGAAAGAGTTTTATAATTGAAATACGCCATCATCAATTGCACTTCGTGTACCAATTGATTTTGTTTAGCCTGGTCTTCGGCATTTAAGTCGAGCAGATAATCATGTTCCGTAATCACACCATTGTCCAGTTGTTTTCGCGACGTGCTTTTAATGCTGGAGCGCAATGCAATCAATTCATTGTCTACTGCAATAAGTTGCTTCAATTTCAAAACTTCCTGCTCGGCCTGCTGCAACGACAAATTGGTGTTAAACAAAAAGGTTTCACGTTGCACGCCGATCATTTGCAACTTGTTATCGCGTAAACTTTTGTCACGTTGCTGATTGTAAAAACCACCCAACGTCCAACTCAACCGAATACCTCCGAGGTAAAAGGCATCAAACTCATTCAGCAGCATATTCAATCCCGGCCGACCATAACCGCCTTGTACAAACAAACTTAGTTTAGGAAGATTGTGTACATTCCCCACTGCATATTGTGCAGCAATCTGCTCCGTTTGATAATTGTAAAGGGTGAGTTCGGGGCGGTGTATCGAAACTTCAGAAGGTAAGGAAACCACTGCTGGCTTTTCGAGAATGGTATTTTCATTCAGGCTTTGATTTATAAAATTACCCAACATTAACAGGTACGCATTGCGGGTGGATTTTAACTCGATCGTACGCTGTTGTGCTTTCAGGTATTCCGCAGAAAACATGTCCTTCGTAGAACGTAGCGCTATGCCATTGCGAATTGCGGATTCCGTTTTTTCAATATTGGATTGCAAATCTTTTTTTAACAACTCGACCTGAACAAGTTGCGCATCAATCAATAACGTTCCAAAAAAAAGTTGATTGATCCGTTCATTTATTTTATAAAGTTCAACTTCAATTCGCTCGGCTTCTACCTGATTGTTAATCTCCTGTAAAGCATTCTGGTTTTTAATTCCTCCACCATCGTAAATAACCTGATTCACCTCGGCATAAATTTTATATTGATCCTTTGAAAGGGGTTCTACCAGGGGATTTGGAATTTCAGTTACCGCCGATTGGTATGTTGCCTGACCATAGATTGAAAATTGCGGCAGGTATCCTGATCGGGCGTTGGCCAGGGTAAATTCAGTGCTTCTCACCAACAAATCCTTTTGCTTAATCAAGGGGTAGTTTTGTTTGGCCGCTTCGTAACAGTCGTCAATCCGAATAACCTGTTGACCAAATCCCAACAGGCTGGTAAGCACGAGGACTATGAAGGGTATACTTTTTAGAATTAAATTTTTCATGTTGTTGGTTGAATTCCTTGTAACATAAAGGTCAGGACTTCTTCTTTTCGGTTTTGCATCAGCTTCTCAAATTGCTGATCGGATAAGCCGTTCATAAACTGAATCATAGGCCGTGCAATAAAGGGGTAGATGCAGAGTGACAGAATGTTCATCATGATTTGGATACCGGTAATTTCTTTGAGCGTTCCTTTCTTTACTTCGTCTGCCACCTGTTGATTAAACCGATTTAAAATGGTACCGGGCGTTGCCCCCATTTTTTGAATAAAGGAGCGAATTCGATCGGGGTTCTGATTTACTTCCTGAAGGATAAATAAGGGAAGATCCGGATGCTTGCTGATCATGGTGATGTCGTGATCAATGATCGCTTTGATCTTAGCCGTTAACTCCTGGTCTGATTGAAGAATCCCCATCAGGCCTGAAAAGAACTCCCGGAAACGTTCTTCGAACACTAATTCAAACATCCGGGCTTTACTCCTGAAATAATAATGCAGCAGTGCCCTGTTAATGCCCGCCTCTTTGGCGATGTCATCCATTCTGGCCCCATCATACCCTTTTCTTGTAAAGACGTTCCTGGCGGCCTCTAAAATGCTATTTTCCGTATTCGAGTCTTTTTCCTTAACCATTTGATTTAACAATATTGTTAAACTAAAACGCTAAATAATGGAATTGGTTGTGTATTGTCAAGACAATTCAAAAAAAAGATGCCTAAATGAAATAGACGCATAATTATGCGTCATCAAAAAGAGACGCATAATCATGCGTCTCTACGAAATTGTATTGGCAGGGCTGGTTAAAAAGGATAGGCTCCTTTCTCGATTGCATGGTTTGCCACCAATCTCCGTGCTTCTTTCAGGTTATACGCTTCCACTTTTGTGAACCGTTTTAATCCGAGAAGCATCAACCGCAATTCATCGCCATCTGCGAAAGCATAAATCGCCTCACGTCCGGCATTGGCCGCTTTATTGACGGCTTCATGAAGATAAATCATCACCATGGCAATCTCCACTTCGCATGCTTTTTCTCCCCGGATGGAAATCATTTTTTCAACTCGAAGAATCATGGACTCGGCCACATATACCTCGATTAACATATCCGCTAAATTCATCAGCACTTCCTGCTCATCGGATAGCTTCATCATAAACTTCTGAACAGCAGATCCTGAAACCATCAATCCTGCTTTCTTCAAATTCGCAATCACCTTTTTCTCTTTCGCAAAAATTGCGGTGTCCTCCTCTGCTCCGAAATCAGGAATCGCCATCAAATCTTTCTGAACAGCCATCGCCGGGGTCATCAAATCCAGATGTCCTTTCATTGCACGCTTCAACAACATGTCGATGCAAAGCATCCGGTTAATTTCATTCGTTCCTTCAAAAATCCGGTTGATCCGGGCATCACGATAAGCCCTGTCCATTGGACCTTCTGCGCTGTAGCCCATACCGCCATAAATCTGCACGCCTTCGTCCACTACATAATCCAGTATTTCTGAACCATGAACTTTTAGAATGGCACATTCGATCGCGAATTCTTCCAATGACTTCAATCGTGCTTTCGCGGGATCCATTCCACCCGCTACCAGTGCATCATAGGCGTCATCGATATTTTGACCTGCCCGATAGTGTGCCGCTTCCGAAGCAAAGACTTTTGTTACCTGCTCGGCAATCTTATGTTTGATAGCACCAAAATTTGCTATCGACGTTCCAAATTGTTTCCGCTCTTTAGCATAATTAATCGATTGATCAATCGTAGCCTTGCTACCGCCCACGGCACCCGAACCCAATTTGATCCGTCCAATGTTGAGGATGTTTACGGCGATCTTAAATCCATTCTCTCTTTCCGATAACATATTCTCTATCGGAACTTTGCAATCGTTAAAGAAAATCTGACGGGTCGAAGATCCTTTGATTCCCATTTTCTTTTCTTCTTCATTCATGGTGATACCACCAAATCCCTTTTCAACGATGAATGCCGTTAAGTTTTTATCATCATCGATTTTTGCAAAGACAATAAACACGTCAGCAAAACCGCCATTGGTGATCCACATTTTTTGTCCGGTGATAAGATAATGTTTTCCATCATCAGTCAGTTTTGCTTTGGTCTTTCCGCTGTTCGCATCGGAACCACTATCCGGTTCGGTTAAGCAATACGAAGCTTTCCATTCACCGGTCGCCAGTTTCGGTACGTACTTCTGTTTTTGTTCTTCCGTTCCGTAATACAAAATCGGCAGAGTGCCAATACCCGTATGGGCACCATATGCCACAGCAAAAGAATGTGAACCGCCCAATGCTTCCGCTACCAGCATGGTTGTGTTGAATGACATACCAAATCCACCCAATGCTTCCGGGACACTGGTACCCAGCAACCCGAGTTGTCCTGCCTTGTCTAAAAGACTTGGCATGAGCTCTGGGTTTTTCATCGAGTCAATTTCATCCAAATGCGGAAGTACTTCTTGCGCCACAAACTCTAAACAAGTTTGTTTGATCATCTTTTGCTCTTCACTCCAGTCTTCAGGAGTAAAGATTTCGTTCGCCTGCGTTTCCTTGATAAGGAACTCACCGCCTTTTATCATTTTGGTTTTCGTCTCAGTTGTCATATTGGTATTATAAAAAATATCTAACGTCTTTCTACTTGATACTTGTGTCTACAGAAGCTCATACACCCCCGCCACGCCTTGTCCTCCTCCAACACAGGCAGTCACCATCCCGTATTTTTTATTTTGTCTGCGTAGTTCATTAAAAAGCTGAACGGATAAGCGTGCACCGGAAGATCCTAAAGGGTGGCCTACGGCGATTGCTCCACCATTTGGATTCAATTTATTTTTATCGATTCCCAACTCCTGAACAACCGCCAATGATTGTGCGGCAAACGCTTCATTCAATTCAATCACATCGATATCGTCTAATTTCATTCCCGCTATTTTCAAAGCTTTTGGAATGGCTGCCACCGGACCGATGCCCATAATCCGCGGATCAACACCTGCCACCGCATAACTCACCAGCCGGGCAATCGGTTTTACATTTAATTGCTTCACCATCTTCTCCGACATCACCGCCACAAACGCTGCACCATCAGAAGTCTGGGAAGAATTTCCGGCGGTGACCGTTCCGCCCACGGCAAATACCGGGCGCAATTTTGAAAGTCCTTCAACCGTGGTGTCTTCACGGATTCCTTCATCTTTATCAACTATATATTCGCGCGTTTTCTTTTTCATGTTCTCATCTACATACACTTCCTTCACAGTAATCGGAACAACTTCACCCTTTGAAATTTTCCTTCATCCCATGCCGCCTTTGCCTTCATATGTGATTGATAAGAAAATTCATCCTGTGCTTCACGCGAAATTTTAAACTGAGCCGAAACCTGTTCGGCAGTCAAGCCCATGCTGGTATAGTAGGTAGGATGCTCGGTTGCAATTTTATAATTCAACGCAGTTTTAAATCCCATCACCGGTACCAGCGACATAGACTCTGTTCCGCCAGCAATAATACAATCGGCCTGACCCGCCTGAATTCGTTGGCTGGCAATAGCAATGGTTTCCAATCCTGATCCACAATAGCGGTTAACGATCATTCCGGGAACTTCAATGCCCAGCGACAAAAGTGAAATCATTCTTCCCATCTGCATCCCCTGATCCGCTTCGGGCACCGCATTGCCGACAATCAAATCATCTACCATTTCATTTTCCAATCCGGGGACTGAGCTCACCAGGTGTTTGATGATATCGGATGCCAGGTCATCCGGACGTGTAAATCGGAAGCCTCCTTTTTTTGCTTTTCCTACTGCTGACCGGTAGCCTGCTACAATGTATGCGTCCATATTTTTAGTTGTTAGTTCTTAGTTGTTAGTTCTTAGACTGGCCATTCGAACATCGAACAACCAGCAACGAACAACCTTGAGTTTCTCAAAGGCTTACCGCCTGTTAATATCGATTGAATTCTTTCCAATGTTTTTCGTTCGCCGCAAAGCGAAACAAATGCTTCGCGTTCCAAATCCAACAAGTATTGTTCACTTACTTCCTGTGGATAACTCAGATCTCCGCCACACATCACATTCGCGATTTTCATCGCGATTTTTTTATCATGTTCTGAAATATATCTTCCCATTTCCATTCCACTCACACCGGCAGCAAACAATGCCATTCCGGTTCTTCCCTGTACTTTGATGTTGGTCGCCTGCACGGGTTTGGTATAACCCAAATCCGCCAGCTCCAGCACCGCCAGTTTTGCATCGGCAATCTGGCGATCGCGGTTTAAGCTCACCCGGTCTTTGTTCCGCAGGATGCCAATTTCACGTGCCTCCTCTGCGGAGGTCGCAACTTTTGCAGTTGCTATATTCATAAACGCATTTTGCAGTGCATTTAATTCCACATCGCCTTCCTGTAATGAATCACTAACACGTTTCGCAAATTCCTTTGTACCTCCTCCTCCCGGAATAAGACCAACACCAACTTCTACCAATCCGATATACGTTTCAGCCGCTGCCTGAGCAATGTCGGCATGCATTGTCATCTCGCAACCACCCCCAAGCGTTCTGCCTTGCGGACACACCACTACGGGAACCGAAGAGTAACGAATACGCATTACCGAGTTTTGGAACATCCTTGCCATGAAATCAATCTCATCATAGTCTTGTTCGATCGCATACATAAATACCAGCCCAAGATTTGCACCCAGTGAGAAATCAGAACCCTGATGACCAATGACCAATCCGCGGTAATCTTTTTCTGCTGTATCGATGGCCTTGTTCAATCCTTCAATCACCGAACTTCCCAGTGTATAACTTTTACTGCTCCAGGAGAAATCAATGACGCCATCACCAAGATCTGTGATTTTTGATTCCGCATTTTTCCAGATCACATTTTCGGATTTATTTTCCAGAATTATAAAGTCCTCAGTACCCGGAATATTTTTGTACGACTTCGAAGGGATATCATAAAATTGACGAACACCATTTTCAACACGATAAAAAGACGCGTTGCCTGCCGCGATCATGTCGTACACCCACTGGTTTGGTTTCACGCCGGCTTCTTCCATGGTTTTTAAACTCTTTTCAACGCCAACTGCATCCCAGGTTTCGAAGGGCCCGGTTTCCCATCCAAAACCATTGCATACTGCATCGTCGATTTTGAAAAGTTCATCCGAAATTTCAGGAATTCGGTTACTGGCATACTGAAACAAACCGTAATACATATCCCGGTAAAATTCTCCGGCTTTATCCTTTCCCGAGAGCAAAACTTTGAATCGATCTTTTAATTTATCAATCGACTTGGTTGTCTCGAGTGTCGCAAACTTTACTTTTTCTTTTGGTTTATATTCGAGGGTTTTTAAATCGAGGGTCAGGATTTCTGTCTTACCATTCGCATCTTTTGTCTTTTTATAAAATCCTTGTCCGGTTTTATCACCCAGCCACTTATTTTTTTCTAACTGATTAACAACCTCCGGCAGGTTAAACATTTCGCGTGACTCATCATCGGGCAGGGCAGCATATAAATTGTTCGCGACTTTCACCAGGGTATCCAACCCCACTACATCCGATGTTCTGAACGTTGCAGACTTTGGCCTGCCAATCACCGGACCCGTAAGCTTATCAATTTCATCTACTGTGAGATCAAATTTTTGCATGGAGTCAATTACCTTTAACAACCCCCATACTCCAACTCGGTTTCCAATAAAGGCCGGGGTGTCTTTGCAGAGCACGGTCGTTTTTCCGAGATACAAATCCCCGTAGTGCATTAAAAAGTTTACTATCTCTGGATCGGTATGATCGGTAGGAATAATTTCCAATAATCGCAGATACCGTGGTGGGTTAAAAAAGTGTGTTCCGCAAAAATGTTTTTTGAAATCTTCGCTTCGGCCGTCGGCCATCAAATGAATTGGAATACCGGATGTGTTGGAAGTAACAAGTGTACCGGGTGTCCTGTATTTTTCAACTTCAGTATATACTTTTTTCTTGATGTCCAGATTTTCGACTACCACCTCAATGATCCAATCATAATTTTTGATACGGGGCATGTCGTCGGTAAAATTTCCGAGTTGAATTCTTCCGGCAAATTTCTTACTGAACAGCGGGGCGGGATTGGATTTTACAGCAGCATCAAAAGAACTTTGCACGATCCGGTTTTTAACAGCAGGATGATCCAGCGAAAGTCCTTTTGCCTTTTCTGCATCATTTAATTCACGTGGTGCGATGTCTAACAATAATACCTCAACACCGATGTTGGCAAAATGACAGGCGATTCGGGAGCCCATGATACCAGATCCAAGAACGGCAACGTTGCGAATTGATCGATTCATTTCTGTAATTCTTTATCGTAAATATTTGTAGTCTCTATTAGCTGGTTAATGTCTTGCAGTACTTCAAAAAAGACATCAAGTTTTTCTTTGGGTATTTGTTCGAAGACGGTATTGTTGAATCGTAAAACGGTTTCCCTGGCCTTCTCCCTTTTCGCTTTCCCTTCGCTGGTCAGGTAAATCCTTACCATACGCTTATCGCACTCATCTGCTTTGCGGTAAATGATTTCCTTTTCTTCAAGGGTTTTCAGCAATCGGGTTAGACTTCGGGCTTCAAGGCCCATAAGGGGAGCGATTTTAGTGGCAGGTGTCCCTTCTTCCGCGTCGATTGTTAACAAAACAAATCCCATCGACATGGTCGCGTCATACAGCGCCGCCTGCTGGTTGTACATGCGGGAAATCGCATGCCAGGCGGCTTTTATGTTATAGTCAACTGTTTCTTCGCGATGCATCCAAAAATTCGTTGGGAGACGAATATACAAAATTTGTTATGCATGCATACTAAATTGAGAAAAATTTTTTTTCTTAAAACTGGGGTTGGTGTTCGGTATCAGAAAAATCGCCACGTAAAACCCTAAACCGCTTTCGTGCCTCGGCGGCATATACGCTTCCCGGGTACAGGTTTAGAAAATCACGATAAATTTCCATGGCTTTGTCTTTGTCATGCAGGTGCCGCTCATAGATTTCTCCCTGGGTAAAATACGCATCATCGGTCAGTACGTCATCCGGATATTCATCCCGGATTTTTTGAAGCAAATCTAACGAAGCCTGAAATTCTCCACGTTTTAATCGGATGTCAGCTTCAAGCCAATAGACATCATCCATAATGGTGGCACTTGAGAATGATAAATTGTTTTTTACCAGGACAGAATCACCTTGATCCATTATCCATTCACTATCGTTAAATATTGATTCACCTTTTAGGATTTCCTTTTTCTTCATCCAAACTTCATTCTTATTCATAAATAACTGAAGTCGATTCAACGCTTCATCAATCTTATTCTGATACAGCATTAGTTCAATGGAAGCATAGACTTTTAGCGCGGCTCCCGTGGAATCAAAGGCCGTATTTTCTTTTATCCGTAAGCTTAGTTCCAGCGCATCGTTAGCAATTTCACGGGTAGTTGCTTCTTTCAAAATATCCAGATGTTCCTGGGCCAATAAAAAGTCTCCTTTGAAATATGAGAGCTTGGCATTTTTCAATTTTGCGTCATAGGCTACCGGACTTTCTTTTTGTGTTTTTTCGACCTGGGAATATAACAGGGTAGATTCCCAGTATTCTCCTTTCAGCAAATAAATATCGCCAAGGTCTAATTTTGCTTTCGCCTGAAGTGTTGGATTTACCCTGGGGTTGCCCACCAATTGGGTTAACAATTCAATCGCCTGTTCTTTTCTATCAAGATAATAGGCATACAGCAGTGCCTGGTTTCGCAAGGCTTCCATCCCATAATTGCTGTTGGGGTACTGCTCAATAAATTCACGGTAATCGTGGATCAGTGTTCGTACCGAATCTGCATTTACCGGGAATGTATTCTTGACCCGTGCTTCCCGTGTGTGGATCAAACCCAGTCGCGCAAGTAAATAATTGGGACTTGTGTTGAACTCCCGTACAACATATTGGTAAATTTTTGTTGCGTTGTCGTAATCATCGTTATCCAATGCAACCTTTGCAACTTCCATAGACTTATCCCCTTCTTTGTTATAACGCTTGTCATAGGCGCGGGCCTGAATGAATGCTGCATAGAAATTTTTCTGTTGGGTAGCTGCCCAGATCAGCAAATCACGGTACACTTCCATATCCGGATTTTTTTGAACTTTATCATACAGCAACCGCTCCAGACTTTCTAATTCATCGGGTTGTGTGATCAGCGCCTGAAGAATATTTTTTACGTATTGAATATTGGCCGTGCTTTGTGTCACATAATTCAAATACTCTTGTACCATCAGATCTTTCTCACCTTTTATGCGGTACAGCATGGCCAGTTCAAGACTAAAAAAATAGGGATTTCCCAATGCTCTTCGGCCTTCATTAAGGGCGGCAATTGCATAATCTGATAAAGATCGGGCTGATAAATAACTGGCGATCATTTTTATATGCTGAACACTTACCCGGTAGGTAGCAATCAAATCCTTAAAATAACGATCAGCCTTGTTAACATCTCCTGAACGAATCAACAAAAAACCATAGTCCAGTTGATATTGTAAATTGTTAGGATCGCGCTTTTGTACTTTTTTTAAATAGTTTTCTGCCTCCGAAAATTCAGCAAGATCGATTAGCGTATTAAAATAATTATTGTGGATAATCGGAATGTTCTCATAATTCTTCGCCAGGTCAGTATATAATACCAGTGCTTTTTCTTTTTCACCTTTCAACAGGTATTCGTTTGCTATCTGTATTTCCTTCTGGTTTTGGGAGTAGGAAGAAAAGCTAACAAGTACCAACAGAACAAGACTTACCCAGAATGTTGGGTTCTTATTATTCTTATATAATATATATATATAATAATTATAATTAGTCATGTTGGATTGTTGATAACCTAATCAATTTTGTGGCTGTTTAGTTTATGTGGAGAACCAATTTAGGATAAAATACTAATATTCAATACGCTAAGTAGGTTGTCCACATTGAATGTTTATGTGAATGGTTTGCATGTTGATATAACGTACACGGATAGCTTGTGGTTAAGTTCATATTGATACACACGTTTATCTGCTTTTTTTGATCCGGATTGGATTTGATGAGTAAAAGGTACTTTTCCAATAAGTTATCCACAGGATTAATGGGAAATTAACAAAGGGCCAACCTCCCAATTTGGCTTTAATGGAACCATTGAAGTTTCGGTTTCATAGTAAATATAGAAGATGATAGGTTCCGGTTCCCTTCTTTCAAAAATGTTTCCGGCATCCCATTTTCCATTTCCATTTTTATCAATTATAAGTTGAACCTGATAACTTGCGGGTTGCAGATTCTCGAATCGTGGACTTTTGTTATTGTATATTGTTTGTATGACACGGAAGTCTTTGTCAAGAAGATTGACTATAAAATTATCATCGGTAGATATTTCAACCAGAACAACTGCAAGGTCAGCAGTTTTAAGAAGATTAAGTTGGTAATTTGAAGCCGATGATGAATCGTGATCAACACTGATAAAAGCGCCTCGTCCTTGTTTTATAATATTTTTTTTAGGTTGTACTTTCTTCTTTTGAGCTTGCTCTAGTGCCGCGCGTTCTTCTAATGTAAGGGGTATACCTTGTTCACGTTTGATGCGGAATGAATCGGCCTCAGGAGTTGTGTCAATTAATGGTGTTTCAATAGGTGGTTTGTTTAATATTTCTATATCAAATGATTTTGTAGCCGTTAGTACTAACTTTTTGGAATTGAATGATAATTCTTCCTGATTGAAGTGGAGTTGGGTTGTTGAATCGATATAGATAAACAGACTGTCGAGATTGGTAGATTGGATTGGTTTATTGAACTTGAAAGTAGATTCAACTAAACCCCTGTCGGTATAGATAATTGCTTTTTGATTAGATACTGAAAATTTCTCTGGGGTTACTTCTCGTTGGGAGTACTTTATATAAAAAATGGTATCAAGGGTAGTACCGATACTATCAAATGCATTAAGTTTTACCTGTAAGCTGTCGGTATTAGCGGTTGTATTATAGGTGATAATGTTTGCTTGATTTTCTCCAAAAGTGGAAGTAATGGTATCTGAATTTTCCACTGTTGTGAGAGAATAATCAATAACGTTTTTCGATAAGTTGATCGTGAAGTAATTGCTAAATGGACGAGCTCGTGTCATTTTAAGTTCAGTTGCATCCATGGGGGAAATGGGTATTTCTATGTCACTTGTATCTTTGTCCAGAATTATTGGGTCAACCAGAAATCCGTATCGCTCGGATTTACTATCTACTACTAAATTTCGGTTTTTATCATGGTATGCATAGAGGTGGTACGTTCCGTGTTTCAGGTTACCGATTCGAAATGATCCGTCCTTCTGGCTTCGAGATATATAGGAAGGTTTGTGTTTGAAGATATCAAAGGTATCCGCATGCTGGAAGATGGCAACGACAATTTTTTCAGCTGGTTTTCCTGTCAACAGATCATATACTGATCCCGATATACTTAGGGAATCAATTGTTGAACCAGTACTAAAGGCGAGGTGTAAATTTTCAGCCGGGTTTTTTTCTGTAATGTCCTGGACGGATTCACCAAAATTGAAGGCATAGGTCGTGCTATCTTGTAACGGGTCCTTCATCGTAAGTGTAACCTTATTTTTCTTAGCGACAAGTTCGTAATCTGGTCCGATATCAGGGGTGATAATTAGTTGTTCTTTGGGGTTGCTGATGATTACATGTTCGTCAAAGATCAGGGTCACCTCTTTGCCTTTATAATTTAGTTGATCGGCATTGGGTACAGACTGGAGTAGAACAGGAGGATCTTCATCTTTTGGGCCACCCGTAGGAGACGTCTGTTGTGCACAGGAAATCAATATTGACAGATAAACCAGCCCCAATAGTTTTGTTTGTCTCATTTCTTTTCCGCTACATATATAAGACTTGAATACGCTTTCACATTTTTGGCTTTCCAATTAGACAAAAGACCGATAAAGAATGCTTTTAATAACTGAAATATACGGGGACTGCTATTTTTATATTGTTCACTTAACATGCTTACGTAAAAGGAGTCCAGTTTCATGGGAATAATTTTCACAATAGTCAGGCCATTATTTTTCAGGATGGCTTCCATTGAATTTCGTGTAAAATGCCATAGATGTCTGGGGACATCATATCCGGCCCAAAATTGCTGATAATAGTTGGCATCATAACTTTCATGATTCGGAACAGCAATAAATAATTGGCCTTCACTATTTAATGAATTGCCAAGTTGGGTAAGAATGTTGTTCAGGTCGGAGACATGTTCCAAAACATGCCATAAAGTAATGGCATCGAATCGCTCCAACCCGTCAAAAGAAGATTTGATTTTTATACCTGTAGAGGTACTGGCTTTTGTACGTGCAATGGATGAAGGTTCAACTCCACTGACCGTCCATCCTGCTTGTTGACAAGTTTTCAGAAACTCACCGGTACCACAACCATAATCCAGTAACCTCCCTTTTCCTTTTGAAAGTAGGGATTGTTTCCACCGGAGTGATCGTTTTCTTAGAAATAAGTACAGTTGATCAATAGTTGTCCTGGCTTTTCCACTATGCGAGATATAGTTTTCCGAAAGGTAATAGTTGCCTAAAGTATCGGGGTGTGGTTGGGGATTGGTAAAGGTAAAACCACAAGCGGCACAACGCACCAATTGAAATGATTCGTTAGTTACGGTAAAATCCTGGCATTTGATGAAGTCTACAAATTCAGAATGCTTGCAAACCGGACAATTCGAGATTTCTATCATTTACCCAAATAAACAGTAAGTACTGAAATATCGGATGGTGAGACGCCACTAATTCGTGACGCTTGTCCGATAGTTTCCGGTTTGATTTGTTTCAGTTTTTCACGCGCTTCTGAGGATAGCGCTTTAACTCTTGAATAATCAAAGTCAGACAGGATTTTATAGTCTTCGAGTTTACCAATTTTTTCAGCCAGCTTTTGTTCGCGATCGATATAGGTTTCGTATTTGATGTCAATTTCAGCCTGCTCTTTTACTTCATTTGAATAGCCATTGAGCATCTGGCCAAGTTCGCCATTTAAGGATTCCAGTTGATGTATCGAAAGTTCAGGTCGTTTTAAGAGATTAAATGGGGTCACTTTTTCTCTGATGGTAGCAGTTTTTAATATTTCCAGGTCACCATTCATTTCAGGAGAAACCCGCATTTCTTTTAATTTTTTGGTAAGCGTAAGAATGTCCTGCTCTTTATCAATTACTTTTTCCATTCTTGCGTCGGATGCCAAACCAAGCTGATGTCCTTTTTTTGTTAGACGGATATCGGCATTATCCTGTCGCAGGAGGATTCGGTACTCGGCACGTGATGTAAACATCCGGTAGGGTTCATCGGTACCTTTATTGACCAGGTCATCGATTAAAACCCCGATATATGCCTCCGATCTTTTCAGTACAAGTGGCTCCTTTTCGAATACTTTATTGTGGGCGTTAATACCTGCCATTAGCCCCTGGCTGGCAGCTTCTTCGTACCCGGTAGTTCCATTGATTTGACCTGCAAAGTACAGATTATCAATTAGTTGTGTCTCTAATGTAAGTTTTAACTGGCTCGGTTGGAAGAAGTCGTATTCAATAGCATAACCAGGTCTGAACATCTTTACATTTTCAAAGCCGGGGATTAATTTCATTGCCTGGTACTGTACATTTTCCGGTAAGGATGTAGAGAAACCATTGACATAGATTTCCACCGTATTCCATCATTCAGGTTCGACAAAGAGTTGATGTCTTTCCCGTTCAGCAAAGCGATTGATTTTATCTTCTATTGATGGGCAATAGCGTGGACCGAGTCCTTTAATGCGACCCTGAAACATGGGTGATTTTTCAAACCCTTCTTTTAATTCCTCATGGACGGCAAGATTGGTATAGGTAATCCAACAACTTAACTGCCGGTCAAGACTGGTGGTATCAGTGAATGAAAATTTACCAGGTTGCTCGTCTCCCCTTTGCTCTTCCATTTTGGAATAGTCAAGGGAACGACCATCTACCCTTGGTGGGGTTCCGGTTTTCATTCTACCGGACTCAAAGCCTAATTGTACGAGTTGTTCGGTTATTCCGGTGGCGGCAGTTTCTGCGGCCCTTCCTCCACCAAAGCTTTTCTCACCTATATGGATTTTTCCATTCAGGAAGGTCCCATTCGTAAGCACTACTGATTTTCCATGAATCTCTAAGCCTAAACTGGTTTTAACTCCAACAACCCTATTGTCTTTAACCAATATCTCCTTCACCATTTCTTGCCAGAAATCAAGGTTTGGTAGGGCTTCTAATGCCAATCTCCATTCTTCAGAAAATCTCATTCGGTCATTTTGAGTACGGGGACTCCACATGGCAGGCCCCTTTGAGCGGTTGAGCATTCTGAATTGAATCATGGACTTATCCGAGATAATTCCGGATAACCCACCCAGGGCATCGATTTCCCGAACAATTTGTCCTTTTGCTACTCCACCCATAGCTGGATTGCAAGACATTTGAGCAATAGTGGTCATATTCATTGTTACCAATAAGACCTTTGAGCCCATCTTGGCAGCAGCGGCAGCGGCTTCGCAGCCCGCATGACCCGCACCCACAACAATTACATCATACTCTGGGAACATACCTCTTCTTTAAGTGTTTCACGTGGAACATCGTTTTGGGATATTAGTTTCATGTTTCACGTGGAACAATAGCCTCTTCTGATTTCCAGAATTATCGCAAAGATAAATAAGAGTCCTCTTTTTCTCGCATGAGCTTTTTTTGTGCATTTCCTTTATCGGTATAACCGATGAGATGGAGCACTCCATGGATGATCACCCGATCCAATTCATCCTCGAATGGAAGATTCAATTTTTCCGCATTATCCCTGATACGATCAACACTAATAAAGATATCTCCCTCTATAGATTCAGTATCACTGGTGTCGAATGTGATAATGTCTGTGTATGTACTGTGGTTTAGATATTCAATGTTTTTAGCTAACAGGAATTCATCCGAGCAGAAAATATAGTTTAAGGTTTCAAGCTGGTGACCTTCTGTTTTGATCACCGCTTTAATCCATTGCTTTGTCTTTATTGGTTTTTGAATCCGGAAGTCAATTTCTTCCGTGAAGAAATGAATAGAAGCCATTAATTTACCATGTAGAAGCTTATTTCAACCTCGCTTCCATGGTTTTTAAAATGAACCTCATCGGAAAGGTTTTTCATCAGAAAAATCCCTCTTCCACCTGGTTTTTCAAGATTTTCGGGGGTCGTCGGGTCTGGGAGGTTTTCATAGTCAAAACCGGAACCTTCGTCTTTAATTTGAAATTTAATAACATTATCCTCAAGGAGGAGGCTCAAAAAGACGTTTTTTGATTTATCCCCACCATTTCCATGCTTAATTGCATTGTTAACGGCTTCGGTAACGGCAATCATGATATTTCCGTAGATATCTTCATCGAGGTTATATTTTTCCTTTGCATTGTCGATGAAACTTTCAATCATTCGAATGTTTTCCGCCAATGACGGTACCTGGATGCTTATAGAATTCATATGGGCCGAAACTAGAATTATTGGTTACCTATCCTTTTAAAATAATCACTTACTTCTTTCTTATAGTAAGGGTAAAGTTTTGGAGGGATTGTTTTGAGCAATTCTACCTCTTTTTCTTTGAGACGCAAAAATTCTTCAAATGCCTTCGGTATTTCTTCTGAATTATAATCTTTGGCAGTTTCTCCTTTTCGCTCTTCATCTAAGTCCTGTTCCCGCATTGATTTTTCCGTCTCCAATAATCTGGTAAGAATGTCCTGCTGGCGCTTAATCATTAAATCAGTAAGCTGTTTATTAACCAGGTCCATTTCGGTTTGTTCCATTTTCGAGGGAAGATCTCCTCCAGGTGTATTTCCTTCATTTTTCATCTTCTCCTGCATTTCCTGAAGTGCTTTTCTAATGCGCTCCTGCTCAGCGGCCATTTGAGCAAGTTCTTCCGAAAGCTCCCGCCCCGACTTACCACTTCCCTTAAGTTCTTCAATACGCTGATTAAGCATTTGTTGCATTTGACTTAAACTTTGTGACTGACCTTTTTTCTTGCCCTTCTTCATCGAAGGTTTTGCGTTCGCCATCATGTTCATCATCATATCATAATGCGAATCCAGCATCAGCGCCAAATTGTTCAGTGAAGTCATACTGAGTTGCATTTCATTTGCAGCCTGAGCGCGCTTCCGTTCTTTGTTATTCTCAATAGCCTTATCCAAATGATCATTCAACTCACTTACTTCTTTGGTAATGACTGCACCCATGAACGGATCCTTCTTGGCAAGAGCTAACAAACTGTCTTCCAATACTTTAGCATCATCTTTTAGTTTTAATTGCTCCTGTGCAAGGGTATTGAAGCGCGGATCGCTTTGTGCGAGTTCCCCAAAGCTTTTTAACATCCGCTCCTGATCAAAAGACAGTTTAATAATGCCGTGCAGAATTTGGCGAAGCGACTCCAGGTTTTCCATATCGATTTCCATGGCATTACCACTTTGCATCGATTCCATTTTTTGTTGCATCTTTTGCATCTTCTCGATCGCCTGTTTTTGGCTCTCTTTTGATTTAGAAGGGCTATTTTGCTCCAACATCTCCTGGCTCTCCTGCTGATCCTGACTTACATCCTGCGTGTCTTCTTCGCTGGGTACATCTTCTTGGTTTTCATCAAGGTCTTTTGCCAATTCCCGAAGTTCTTCAAATTTCTCGGTTGCCTTTTCAAACTCCTCTTTTGCCTGCTCCTGCTCCTTAGCCAAATCCTGACTCGATTTCTCCTGAGATTGATTTTGGTCTGTTTCTTTTTCTAATGCCTCGGTTTTTTCAAGTACTTCGGTTTGGTTTTCAATTTGTTTTTTTAGTTCGTCGATGGCCTGATCAAATTTGTACTCGTATTGCAATTGTTTGAAAAGTTCAAGGGTTCGTTCCAGTTCTTTTTCCAGATTGTTTGTATCCTGACGAATCTTATCAAGCATTTTTCGGATATCATTTGGATCAGCATTTTCACGCAGCAACTTCTGAAGTTCTTCAAATAGTTTTTTCGTTTCTTCATCTAACAATTCGTCCATTAACTTTTGAAGTTGTTCGGCCTTTTCACGAATTCGTTCATCCTGCTCGGTGAAAGCTTCTTTCTTCTCATTCAGCAATTTGTTTTGTTCTTTCATTTTCTCCACCTGCTGGTCGAGGTTTGACTTTTGCTGAATAATATCCTCCATCATTTTTTTATCCTGCCAGTCGAGGTTTTGCTTTCCTTTGATTTGCTGATAAGCCTCTTCAACTTTTTCATGCAGGTTGTTTGCTTTTTTAGCATTCTGCTCGATTTGCTTCTCGGTCTGTGATCTCGATTTATCGATTTCGGTAATCAACTCATCGTGAGTAGGAACTAAAAAACTATAGGTTGAGGAGCGGGTAGATTTCCTGCCATTCACACCATCATTATCCCATACCTGCAAATAATAATCGAGCTGATACCCCGCTTTTAATTGAATGGAATCAAGCGACCAGTTGTAAAAGAAACTTTGTTGAAGTTGATCTCTGAAAACGGAAATAGGAATGGATTTCTTAAAAATTTCATTTTGCTTATCATCAAGCAATTGATAGTGCAATTTCATTTCGGTAATACCGTAGTCATCTGCAATGGAACCTCCGACAATCACTCGCTTGTAAAGAACAGAGTCTTTAAAATTATTAACTGAAATTTGTGGATACTGATCTTTAATCACATTGATGGCATAGGCGATACGATCTTTGTTATTACTGTTTTCATTGGCCAGTATAATTTCGTAAGCATCCGATTCAAGGAATCGTTCTTTCAGTGTAAAATATTGATTATCAGTGTTTTGAAGAGGTTTTAAAAGCGAGTCTTTGCTGAATAGTATGCTTGCGTTTTGCGCATTGTTTGTATTTAATTTCCATTGTAAAACCGACCCCTCCGGTATATCAAGGTTTCCTGCATTTAAAATTTCTTCGTTCTTCCGGTTAATATATTTTGGGTATTCAATCGAAACGGCAAGTCGGGATAGCTCTGGTCTATTGGCGATTGCAATGGTGTAGGTTGTCGAAAAAAACCCAGCACCTTCCAGTTGAAAACGAATGGGTTCCTGAATATTCTGAAATGTATGGGTGTATTCATTTTCGGTTTGTCCGGCAACCAACTTGAGCCGTTGAGATCCCATTAAAATATAGAGCTTGTCAGGGATCGCTGTTCCTGAAAGTTTTACATTCAATGTGAAATCTTCATTATAAAAGGCGGTGAGGTTCGCATTCAATACAGAAAAAGTAAAAGGTGCTTTGGGTGCAAACTCCTGCCCGAAATTTACGATCCGTTCTGTACTACTGGTAATAATGCTATGATTAAAAATGATGGTAAGCAGCGTGGCAATAAAAGGAATCGCCAGGTACTTAAAATATTTTTTATTCTCGCGGAAATCGATAACCGAATCGAAGGAGTAATCGCGAAGCAACGAAGTTTTTTGTTCAATGCTGGCAATCGCGAGGCTGGAACTTCCCTGTTGCCTGAGTTGGAGCAGATTGAGTAACCGATCATTGATAGACGGAATTCCCTGACCAATAATTCGGGCACTTTCGTCTTCCGCTAAACCCTTTTTAAGTATCCACCATCGAAACGGATCGCGAAGGAACCTTATAAAACAAAAGAGGGCAACACCAAAAAAAGAAAGAAATATAAGAAGCCGGGGTATTGTTCCTAACCAGAATGCATATTCCAGAAAGCTGGCCAGCAAAAAATAGAGGATGAGTATCGAGAACGTGAGGATTGCTCCACGAATAAAGATATTCAGGTAGTACTTTCTTTGGAAAGCCTTGATCTTGTCTTCAATCCTATCCGCACGTGTTCCCATAGAATTCGCCATTGATTAAAATACGAAGCAGTCGTAGTAAAAGTTCGAATTAACTAAAATACAAACCCAGCGCACTACAAACAAAATTTGTAGGGGTTGGTTTTATGTACCCCACTCATACTCTTTTTCGAAATACTCAAGGACATGCATTTTTAAGAGCTTTTCCTGTTCCAATAAATCAAAATGAGGAAGTTTTTTGACTAATTTCCAATGGGGCCAACCATCCTCGTCCAATCCTTCCAATTGATAATATCCGGCCAGACTCAGCACTTTACAAATGGCAATATGAAGAAGGTCCTGTTTTTCTTCTTTGCTAAGTTCTTTTGGTCCTTTTCCAAGCTCTTGTAGCCCAATCAGAAAAAGTACGCCATTCAAATCTTTTGGTCGTTTTCCAACAATCCGCTCCAATTCCACCAAAAGTGTGTTCCAATTCCGTTCTTGTTCCAGGTCTCGTTTAAACATTTCCAAGTTCCTCCCAATATTCGTAAGCCCGTCGCAGATGGGGGATCACAATAGTACCGCCTATCAGACTGGCAACGCCCATGGCTTCATACACCTCCTCCTTTGAAAAGCCCACCTCTTTACATTTTCCTAAATGATACTTCACACAATCATCACATCGCAAGACCAGTGAACAGGTCAGACCAATAAGTTCTTTCGATTTTACGTCCAGATGACCCTCCGCATACGCATTTGTATCCAAATTGAAGATACGCTTAATAATTAAACTATCAGAAGCCAGAATTTTTTCGTTCATCTTGCTTCGATAGGCATTGAAATCTTCGACTGCTCCCATTGTATAACGCTTAAATATATACTTCCAATATTCGTCAATTAAATGAAAATCCTCATGCAGTTTCAAGAAGGAATGGTAATTTTCAGCTCAGCAGCCACCCTGTATTACCGTTAGCATGAAGATGATATGAAATCTACCATCCAGGAAGTCATTGAAGGCTTTATTTCTTTGTTTTATCCACCCTATTGCAAAGCGTGCAATGGTATTCTGTTGAAAGGTGAGGAGGTCTTGTGTACAACCTGTCTCTCTGATCTTCCAAGAAGTTTTGACCATTTGGAAAAGGAGAACATTCTTTACCACAGGCTTTCCGGCAGAATCTCCATTGAGCACGCGTCCGCATTTTTTATCTTTCGAAAAAGGGGGAAAATTCAGCGGTTGATGCACACATTTAAGTATAAGGGACATGTTGAAATAGGTAGCAGGATGGGTAAAATTTACGGTAGGGAATTATTGGATTCAGGATTTGTAAATCAGTGGGATGTTATCATTCCGGTTCCCTTACATGCATCGAAAAAAAGGAAGCGCGGATTCAATCAAAGTGAAGAATTTGGAAAAGGACTGGCCACCGTTTTCAACATCCCATGTGATGATGATATAGTGCAGCGCCAATTTAAAACGGCAACGCAGACCACTAAATCAAGATTAAGCAGGTGGGAAAATGTGAAGGATGTTTTTGTTGTGAAGAAACCTATCCAGGTCGGAGGAAAATCGATTTTGATGGTTGATGATGTGGCAACCACCGGAGCAACACTGGAAGCCTGCGGATCGAAATTGATCCAGGCAGGGGCAGCTAAACTCGGCATTCTTTGTCTTGCCCGGGCTAAATAAAAAAGCCCCATAAAGGGGCTCTTTCAATTTCTGTCAATATTTTTTTAGTAGTTCGATCCTGCTCTGATCATCGCACAACGGAAACCAATGGTTGCAGTTGCTGAATCCTGATCAAGGAATCTTCTGGTACCCGGAGACATCCAGTAGGCTACATCTTTCCAGCTACCTCCTTTATAAACTCTTGCATTATCGGTAATCAATGAGGTAAAAGTAGTTGGGTTTGTTTCAAAATCACTGTTATAACCAGATTTGTCATCCAGGAATCCATCCCTTCTGATCGGGTTAAGGTCATCTACATCCTGATAAGACATTGGACGATAAACATCCTGTACCCACTCACTCACATTGCCAGCCATGTTATAAAGGCCATAATCGTTAGGAGGGAATTCATAAATATAAGATGTGATCAGGGCACCATCATTTAAACGGCCGGCAATACCTGCATAGTCACCACGACCCCGCTTAAAGTTTGCAAGCATAAAACCCATTTGTTTTCCGTAAGGATTACGAACGGCATGGCCATCCCATGGATAAATACGTTGGTGGGTTTGCATCTCTTCAAGCCATTGTGTTCCAATAAGGGCTTGAGCAGCATATTCCCATTCTGCTTCCGTCGGTAAGCGGTAAGCAGGAACTACGATTCCGGATTCCAATGGAATTCTACCATCTGTTTCTGCATAATCCTCACCTGCATCAGCAGCAAGGGCTTTGTTAACAGCCTGGGTTCTCCAAACCGCGAATTTGCTTGCCTGATTCCAGGATACACCCACAACTGGGAAATATCTAAAACCAGGATAACGAAGGTAATGATCTACATAAGGATCATTGAAGGCAAGTTTTCCAACCCAAACGGTAGTATCTGGCAAAGCAGCCAGATAAACTTCCTGAGCAGAGTCTTTTGCTAAATAGTGCAAATACTCCAGCCAGTGTACGTTGGCAATTTCAGTTTCATCCATATAAAAAGAAGCAACGGAAACGGTTCTTTCCACATTGTCGCGATACGACATCACATCTTCTTCAAATGAACCCATTACCGTACGACCTCCTTCAATGAAGATCATATTCGGTGCATCAGGTTGTCCCTGAAAAGGGTTCACCATAAATCCGCCGGCATCCTCATCATTGTACGCTAATCCGGTTGCAGTACTTAATTGTCCTGGATTGGAAGCGGTTGGCTTACCTCCTCCACCAAAAAGAGAACAGGCTGAAAGGGCTACAGCAGCGCCCACTGAATAAAAAAGTGCCCTAAAAAAATATTTCATCTGCTAATTGTTTTATTTAAAGTCATCTGTAAATCCTCCAGGTTCAGTTGTTTTCCCGGCAGGAAAACGAAGGATCTGAGGATTTCATTGTATTGCTCATTAATCCAAATGCTAATATAGATAGATAAAAGTGTGTTTTCCAAGTAGTCACGATTTTATTGATAAATCTTTAATCGAACGAACAAAGGTATCGGTAGAACGTAGATTATCGCCTTCGTATTGTCTCGGGAATAAGCTTCCAGTTTTGGGAATATTTAAGGGATTTTTCGGAAAGAGATGGCTCAAACGGGCTATCAGAGGCGAAAATCATTCATGGCACAGTTTTGTCAACTCTTTCTGGAAAACGCAATCAATATGGTTTCTCTAGATGATTTCAGGTTAATGACGTATGAAAAGAAATGTGACTTAATTACGTTCAGTGGAAGCTATTTAACGCAGCGTACATTAGATGACTGCAATGTTTTCCTCTATCAATCAAACAGCTTTTTTATCGAAGTATTTTATTCTGCTCGTCATAAGCGGGTGTTGATGATCAATGCTTTTGATAAAGTATTCGGATTGGAGCCCTACCTTGAAGAAATTTCCCTGGAGGAGCTAATTGCGTGATCACTCATTTGCATTAGCAATTCAATTCCATCATCTATGCTCACTACATTTTCAATATTGAGCATCGCTTTTCCCTGATGATCTTTCATTTTGCACCTTCGTGGATTTTCCTTTACAAAGGCCAGTATTTTTCCAAAGGTATCGGAGCTGAAGTAGGAGTCTTTAGTAGAAATAAAATACGCCCGAAGCCGGTCATTTTTTATGCTGAGTTTTTCGAAGCCCAGCTTTTCACCTAGCCATCGCATTCGAACCGAGTTGATCAGCTCTTTAACGGAAGAAGGGATTGGTCCAAACCGATCGATCAATTCCCCTTCAAATTTTTCAAGTGCCTCGTCATTTTTAATATTGTCCAGGCGCGAATAAAGCTGAAGGCGCTCGCTGGTATTGTTCACGTATGTTTCAGGAATGAGAATTTCAAGATCCGTTTCAATAACACAATCCTGAACGATGAGTTTCGCTTTCTCCGATAACTCCACGGCGAAAAGCTCTTTAAAATCTGTTTCTTTTAATTCTTCAATCGCATCATCTAAAATTTTGTGATAGGTGTCAAAACCTAAATCGCTGATAAACCCGCTTTGCTCGGCACCCAATAAATTTCCTGCCCCACGAATATCCAGATCACGCATGGCAACTTTGAAACCATCGCCCAGGTCGGAGAATTCTTCAAGTGCTGCTAACCGTTTTCTTGAATCCGAACTTAAGGTCGAAGCCGGAGAAGTAATCAAATAACAGTATGCTTTTTTATTGGACCTTCCTACCCGACCCCGCATTTGATGAAGATCAGAAAGCCCGAACATATGCGCCTGATTGATAATAATGGTGTTGGCATTGGGGATGTCCAGACCTGATTCGATAATGTTGGTAGATACCAGCACATCATATTCACCATCAATAAACCTGACCATCGATTTTTCCAATTGATGTCCTGCCATCTGACCGTGTGCAATACCGATGCGGGCATCCGGCACTAATTTAAAAATGGTGTTGGCAATTTGTTCAATGTCACCGACACGATTATGTACTATAAAAACCTGACCTCCCCGACGAAGTTCAAGACTGACGGCATCACGGATGATCTCTTCATTGAACGTATGGACTTCAGTGGTTACCGGCTGCCGGTTGGGTGGTGGTGTAGCGATGATGCTTAAGTCACGGGCACCCATTAATGAAAAGTGAAGCGTTCGCGGAATAGGGGTGGCGGTCAGGGTAAGGACATCTACCGTCACTTTAAATTCCTTGAGTTTGTCTTTTGTTTTCACTCCAAATTTTTGTTCCTCATCAATGACGAGTAATCCTAAATTTTTAAACTCGACATCTTTACTCACAATGCGATGGGTACCGATCAGAATATCAACCTTCCCTTCTTTCACGCGGGCAAGAATTTCCTTGATCTCTTTTGTGGTTTTAAAGCGGTTGATGTATTCGATAGTCACCGGAAAATTGGAAAGTCTTTCTGTAAAGGTGCGATGATGTTGCATGGCCAGAATGGTAGTGGGAACCAGTACGGCAACCTGCTTTCCTTCTGTCGCCGCCTTAAAGGTTGCCCGAATAGCCACTTCGGTTTTACCAAAACCAACATCACCACAGACCAGCCGGTCCATTGGGTGAGGTTGTTCCATATCTCGTTTTACATCTTCGGTAGCACGTGCCTGATCGGGTGTATCATCATATAAAAATGAAGACTCGAGCTCTACCTGTAAAAAGCCATCCTGGGCAAACGCAAAACCCGGGGCCTTTTTTCGTTTGGCGTACAGTTCGATGAGATCCCTGGCAATATCTTTTACCTGTCCTTTTACTTTGGCTTTTTTACTTTCCCATTCGGATGAACCCAGCTTACTGATCACGGGCGGGGTTCCGTCCTTACCAGAATACTTCGAAATCTTGTGGAGCGAGTGGATGCTGCAATACAATAAATCGTTGTCCCGAAAAACCAGCCGGATGGACTCCTGCGTACGGCCGTCTACTTCTTTCTTTTGAAGGCCTGCAAATTTTCCAATGCCGTAATCGATATGGGTGACAAAATCACCCGGTTGAAGTGTGGAAAGTTCGCGAAGTGTTAATGCTTTTGACTTGGTGAATTTTTCCTTTGCCCGATAGCGGTAAAAACGTTCAAATATCTGGTGGTCGGTATAACAGACAATTTTTAATGACTGGTCAATGAATCCTTCCCGAAGGGCAATATCAAGCGGATGAAACTGTATTTCCGGGCTAATTTCACCAAAAATCTCTTTTAATCGCTCCAATTGCTTCGGGATATCCGCAGCAATAAAATTACGGTAGCCCTGCATCTGGTGCTCAATAAGATCATTGGCCAGCAGCTCAAAATTTTTGTTAAAGGAAGGCTGCGCAGCAGATTTAAAATCGAAGGTTTTTGAGTCAGGAAGCGCAAAGCGCTTTCCGAATTCAATTTTTGTGAGCGAAAGACTATCCGTCTCAAAATCCTCAGGGGTAACAAAAAGTTTCTCAGGATCAGTAAGAATATTGGATCCGCTTTGTTTAATAATTTTTTCAAAAGACCCGGAAGCCTTTTCAAAGCATTTTTGGATAAGGTCCAGTGTAAGCTCATAATCCTTAAACCAGAGGCAGGTTGTATCGGGCACGAATTCCAGCAGCGATTGACGTTCTTCCTGAATTAATTTGGTCTGGATATTCGGGAGCACGCTGATCGAATCCAGGGATTCAACCGATAACTGTGACCCTGGATCAAAAGATCGGATCGTGTCCACCTCATCTCCAAATAACTCAATCCGGTAGGGAAGCTCATGCCCAAAGGAATAGATATCAATGATTCCGCCACGCACAGCAAACTGGCCAGCTTCAAACACAAAATCCGTTTTCTCGAAATCATAGCTGTGCATAAATTCCTCAAGGAAACTGATGTCCAGATTGGATCCTTTCTTAATCAGGAACGTGTTGTTTGCCAACGATCTTTTGTTGATTACTTTTTCGCTTAACGCTTCCGGATAGGTGATGATTATGGCAGGCTTTTTTTTCTCATTTAGTAAACTCAATACTTCCGCCCGCATCAGAATATTGGCATTCTCCGTTTCGGAATATTCGTAGGCCCTTTTATAGGACATGGGGAAAAGGAGCACATCCCGTTGGAGGAGGTTCTGTAAATCGTTCTGAAAATAGGAGGCTTCTTCCTTGTCTTGAAGAATCACCAGGAAGTCGGTAGGCTTGGCAGTGAAGACGGCGGCCAAAATCACTGCATCGAGTCCACCGGATAAACCTTTGATTTTAATGTTAGTGGGTTCGGGTGCACCAATCCCTGCAGCTACGGTCTGGAGGAGACCATCTGCCTGGTACATACTGACGAATTCACTTGCCTTCAAATCGCACCCTGTTCGGCTGTAAAGATATAGACTTAGACCTAAGTAATAAGTATTTAGACTTAAGATTGTAGATTAATAATTAACAATTCACCATTGATAATTACTTTCGTTTAATGGAAGAAGTCAGGCTGTTATTTTTGTTGCTGAGTGTTTTCAGTTTCTCTTCTTTGCTATTGGGATTATACAAACCATGGGTTGTGCTCTGGTGGGAAGATGTTCAAAACCGGAAGAAGGTGATTCAACTGTATGGGAGTGTAGCAGTTATTACTTATTTGGTTTATTTCGTTCTTCAATTTATTTAGCAATCATGAAATTAGAAAAATACAATCAACGTCTGTTGGCGACTATTGGAACATTGCATTGTTGATGCAGCTAACAGCTAACAACTAACAACTATAATTTCACCCCCACGGCCAAAAACTTTCTCCCCTCTCCACTAAATCCGATTAAGAATTTTTCTCCTCCATCATTGAGCCCGGTCTTTTTCTTTAGTGCTTCGGGTGTCAGCGGATAATTGCGGGTGGTGATATTAGCCTTCCCATCCGGAAAAAATTTTTGCAATTCTTTCTTGTCAGATTTTACGAGGGCTTCAATTCGAAAGGTCCGGCCCGGAAAATTCAACACGATTTCATCCGAGGTATAAAGATGAGTGTTGGGATGAATTTTTGAAAGGCCAAACCGTTCACCAATGGTTTTGAAAGCTCCTGCTTTAAGAATGGATGCATTGGGTTCGTACAGATAACGTTGCGGATCACCAAAGGCAATATCCAAACTTTTCTCTTCGCTGTTAAGAAGGGAAAATGTTTCATCGGTTTTGTTTTCAAAAAGATTAGCCGCTTCAATTATGGGTTCTTTATTAAAATCCGCTTCACACAAAAAGAGCAGTTCCTTAACTTCATTTTTCACAGCCACCACGCACACTCGACTAACATTTTTTAATTCAGACAATCCTTGTTGAAGATCCAGTAAGGGTGAGGCCTTGATCAGGATTTTATCAGTCAGTTCAAATAATTTTGATTGCAGAGAAATAATATTGGGCTCACAATCGGCCAGCTTAAAAACCTTTTGCATTGATTTTCTTCTGGATGGATCGATAAAAATTGCACCCAACCGCTTTGCGTCTTTGCGCCTTTGCGGTGAAAGAATAAATTCTTCTGCAGTTATATTATACTCAATAATTTTCCTTTCAAGCACCTTAAAATTATGTTGCGCTATTTCAAATAAGTCTTGGTTCGGTTCAACGTACACCACTTCCTTAAAACATTTGGAAAAGGCAAATGTGTCAACTCCAAACCCTCCCGTTAAATCCACCATAGAATCCAGACCACCTTCCGCCAAAATTTTGGCTTTATAATTTGCGGTCACTTCCGAGGAGCATTGCTCCAGGTTCAGTGTAGGAGGATAAACGATTTTTGGGGTGCGATACCAGGTGGGTAGTTTATCCTTTGCCTTTTGCCTTCCCGAAAGTTGTTCGGCTATTTCGGAAACGGGAATTCCTAGAATTTCTTTTTGTTTTAGAACAAGCGCATTTGTGTCATCACGTTCATGATCGCGAATGTATTGTTGGATTTCGGGACGAAGAATATTTTCAAGCACCTTCAAAGATAATCAGGTTGAGATTCTATCTTTGACGCGTGTACGATCTAATTGTCATTGGTGGAGGAGCAGCCGGATTCTTTGGAGCAATTCAGGCTGCTGAAATGAAGCCCGGGATCAACATCCTGATCCTCGAGAAATCACAAAAATTATTATCGAAGGTAAGGGTTTCAGGCGGTGGTCGCTGCAATGTCACCCATCACTGCTTCGGACAGGCGGCATTATCGAAACATTATCCCCGTGGTGAGAAACCGGTAAAAAAAATTTTTGGAGTGTATCAAGCCAGTGATGTGATTACCTGGTTTGAATCGAAAGGAATACCGTTAAAGGTGGAGGACGATGGGCGGATGTTTCCGATGAGCAACTCTTCGGAAACGATAATTGATTGTTTTTTAAAGGAGGTAGAAAAGAACAAAATTGAAATTAAAACCGGAAAGGCAGTTTCTGAAATCAAAAAAAGTGGAGACGTATTTTTAATTAAAGTGGAGTCGGGCAAAGCGTATGAAGCAAAAAAAATACTGGTCGCCATTGGCGGTCATCCGAAAGAATCAGCGTATCATTTTTTGGAAGCACTTGGTCATGAAATTAAAAAGCCGATTCCATCCCTGTTCACATTCAATGATACTGAAAAGAAATTCGTGGATTTGATGGGACTTTCGGTTGCGAAGGGGACGGTGAGGATTGTGGGCACAAAATTTTCTGAAACAGGACCGGTATTGATTACCCACTGGGGACTCAGCGGTCCGGCAGTGATTAAATTATCGGCCTGGGCAGCGGAATATTTATTTCAGGAAAACTAACAATTTAGCGTGCATGTTAATTGGGTGGGCGAATCAACCGAAGAAGAAGTAAGAGACAAGCTTCGACGGTGCAAGGAAGAAATTGGATTGCGAAAAGTTTTTACAAATCCCCTGTTTGAAATCCCATTCCGGTTGTGGCAACGCCTTTGCGAATTGGCGGGGATAAACGATGCTGTAATCTGGTCGGAGTTGTCGAAGAAAGACACCAATCGGCTTATTGAATTTTTGGTAAGGACACCTTTTCAGATCAAAGGCAAAACAACCTTTAAAGAGGAGTTTGTTACCTGCGGCGGAATTGAATTGAGTGATGTGGACATGAATACGATGGAGAGTAAAACAATCAGTAATCTTTATTTCGCCGGGGAAGTTCTCGATATAGATGGGGAGACCGGCGGATTTAATTTTCAGGCAGCGTGGAGCACGAGTTACGTGGCGGCGAAAAGTTTAACCACCTCATTGGCGGAATCCCTATGAAAGTGCTGATTACAATTTTCATTTTCCTTAGCCTGGTAGAAAGCTCAGCTCAAACGAACACAAACCATGTGGATGTAACGCCTTCACACGGTGTTAATGATTCGATTTTTGTGCAGGGGCATACCCTTAGAAATGACATCCGCATTTTCTATGGGATCCAGGCAAACAGTTTGATCTACGGATCGGTAAAGGACGGTAATCCGAAACTTACCGGTGATCTATACAAAAATTTCAATGATTTTATTGGTATTGGAATTACCTACAAATGGATTGATGGTAACTTATATTTCTCCCTTCCCGGAACCACCTACTTAAATCAGGAGCGATCCAACCTTAAGCAATACGGCCTGGCCATCAGTTCAACAGGTAACACGTTGGCATTCCGATTATACTTTCAGGATACAAAAGGAGTAATTGCCGAAACACCAGAAATTGGTTATGAATCAACACCTTCCCTGCACGAATTTAAAATAGGAACACAGCTTACGTACATCTTCAATTCGCAGCAGTACTCCTATCGGGCGGCACTATTCCAGTCTGAAAAACAAAAGAAAACAGCTGGTTCATTCATGATTCGTCTGGAGCCATTTTACAGAGAACTGGGCGCAAAAGACGGAATTGCTTCAGCTACGTATGACACAGAGGAAAGATTTGAAGATCAAAAGGGTTTAACATACTTAAATGCTCCCGGGCTGATGATTCTGCCGGGGTATGGAGCAACCTTTAGCTGGAAGCAGGGAAATTATTTTTTATCCCCTATGGTATTTGGGGGCCCGGGAGTTGCCTTCAATACCTTCACGGGTGAAAAGGGAAGATTTCACAAGGCCAATGTTGAGTGGGCAGGAAGTGTTTTGGTTACTGGTGGATACAATGGAAACCGAATGTACTGGAGGGTACAATCTTCGTTTACCATTGCATACACCAAAATCAACCCTGCGTATTTGTTTGCCAAAAACCTTGAAGTCGAGATACTTTTTGGCTATCGTTTTTCTGATTTAGAAAATTGGTTGCCCCGATCCTTTAAGAATAACAATTAATCATTTTTCAAATTATCAACCGGGTTTGCGAAGGCAGCGCGGATGGTTTGTGAGCCAATTGTCACAATCCCCAGAACTACTAAAACAAGGACACCTAATCCAATTATTCCTGCCGAAATTTCTGTCCGGAAAGCAATCAACTGAAGCCAACTATTATTTAGCAACCATGCGAGCGGGACTGCTATAACAACAGAAATGACCAGCAAAATCAGAAAGTCTTTTGATAAGTGAATCACTAAACTTTTATTCGTTGAACCCAATACTTTTCGAATGGAGATTTCTTTCATCTTGGATTCAATCGTATAGGTCGCCATTCCTAATAATCCTAAACATGAAATTGCGATTGCCATTGCACTCACAATTCCGACAATACTTACAATGTCTGAGAAAATGGTTTCATAAAAGAAACGGATCTCTTCATCCATGGACTTGTAAGTGATGGTAAGGGTAGGATTTATTTTAGTCCAGGCCTGCTCAACAGCTGCAGCCGCTTCTTCATAATTTCCATTGTGCTTTACCTGCAGAATATGAAAACGATTCACATCGTAGCGTAGCGCCATCGGCTCAATTTGCATCATAAGAACCTGGTGATTATAATCCTTCACAACACCAATCACCTCCACCGCTGTTGAATCCTGATCAAAATAAAGTACCGTACCAATGGCTTCAGTAGGTGAACTAAGCTGAAATGATTCTACTGCTTTTTCATTCAAGACAATAAAATTACGATTGGACTCTCCGGCCTCTTCTTTAAAGAAACGACCAGCAAGAAGTTCAATATCAAGATTCTCTAAATAGTTTGCATCCACTAAATAATAATCTAACGAGACACCTTCTTCATCGCCAATGTTTCTTTTTATATCCGCTCCGTAAGTGGTTCCGGAAGCGGGAACATGTGAAGCCGCCGAAACATTTAGGACATTACTATTTGTAGCAATTTCGTTTTTAAGATTTTCGTAGGGTACATCATTTAACTGGACTACAATATTATCTTTTGATTCAAATCCGAGATCGGCGGTTAAAAACAGATTCAACTGACTCTTTACAATCAAGACGGAGATAATAAAGATGAGGGATAAACTAAATTGAATGACCAACAAAGATTTACGCAATCCCATTTTTGAAAACAACCGAAGGTTATTTAGATTTTTTAAAACACGTATCGGTTCGAATCGTGATAACACCACCGCAGGAAATAACCCGGCTAAAATGCCTACCACTAAACTAAAAATAAAGAAAGCAATATAAACAGAAGTATTTGCAGCTAAGTCCCAGTGTAAAAAATTGGCGAACTTCATTCCCATCATAAAGGGTTTTACTACCACCAGCAATCCAACGGCCAGCAATAACGAGAAAAGTGAAACCAAAATGGACTCCGATAGGAATTGAGCAAATATCTGCATACGCATTGCACCGTTTACTTTTCGGACACCAATTTCACGAGCACGGGTTAATGACCTGGCGATTGAAAGATTGGTATAATTGAAACAGGAAGTAAGCATGACAATCAATGCCAATCCACCGAAAAAGTAAACAAATAACATGGGCATGAAAGGACCAATCGCATTGCCTACCAAGGGACCGGGAGTAATGGATGTTAAATTCTGCAGGTAGAATTTATATTTCATTTCTTTTTGAAATCCATGCGCATCCGGAAAATGTTTGGTAGCAAGATCATCGAGGTGCGCCTGAATATCTTTTTGATCTTTATCATTTTCAAGTTGTATATAGACCCACCCGTTGGTCCAGTCTCCCCAATCATTCATGTTGCCACGTAACGTGCTGTCGGCTTCAAGGGCTTTAACGGAAGAAAAAGAAGCAAGGGCCTCGAAAACAATGTGCGACTTTAGATTCTTTTCTTCAATAACTCCGGTAACGGTATACTCGCCCAGATTCCCGACTTTAATGATTTCTCCAACCGGGTTTTCCTGTTTGAATAATTTCTTTGATGCCTTTTTTGTAATCACGACAGAGTTAGGTTCAACCAGGGCAGTTTTGGCATCACCATACTCGAGCGACAATTCAAAAATTTCTAACGCTTCAGGATCAGCATAAAACCCGGCAAGTGGAATATTTTTATCCTGACCGAATTCAATCCAGTCGTTACCAAAACCTCTTCTTATTCGGCACGCTTTTTCAACACCTGTATATTCTTTCTTTAAAGCTTCTGCCATCGAGAGTGGTGTGGTGGCATAATCAATTCCGGATGGCGTGCCATCTGAAAAAGTATACTGTGTATTGATTCTGAAAACCTGATCAGCTTTGGAATTATATCGATCGTAACTGAGTTGATCAGCGACCAGCATAATAATACCCAGACAAACCGACATACTAATGGCTAAACCAAAAATATTGATGAAAGAGAAAAACTTATGGCGGGTAAGGTTGCGCAAGGCAACCTTTATATAATTCCTAATCATGGTCGTCTATTTGTTTAGTTCTTTTTTTACAAGAAAGTAGTAGACCAGAAAACCGAGTGAAACGAATAGCGCGAAAACACCATAGGGAAGGGGTGATTCTGCGCCCGATGGAACATATTCAATTACAATAAGTGATAAACCTGCAAAGAAGATGATTAATCCCCATTTCAGGGCTGCGAACTTGTCCTCGTTTGTTTGTTTTTTGAAGATGGCTTGCGTGTCCTCATTGACAAAGCCTTTGTCTATCATATTTCGCTTTAACCGGTAATCCAATAAGGTTCTTGTGAATAAAACCAATGATGCGCCAAATGTTCCTAAAATGGTAAGGGGCATTAATACTTCTCTTAAATTATGATCCATTGTTTAAAAATTTAGATTTCTTGTTGTTTTCTGCGTTTGACAGGGCTTCAAGCCTGAATGTTGCAGATCATCCAAAAATATTTTCATAAAGATCTTATTTGTAAATTTCAGTAGGCAAGCTGCAACATCTTGCAAAGCCTACTTGTCTAACATCAAAATGACAGAAGACCGGGTTCTAGTTTCGCGGGTATTACGCGGGGAAATGGAGGCCTTTCAATTGCTTATTAAAGAGCATGAAAGGCTGGTTTCTCATATGGTGGGTCGCCTGATAAAAAACGTTCAGGATCATGAGGAAATCTGTCAGGATGTTTTTTTGAAAGTATACGAAAAACTTAGTGCGTTTACATTTCAATCAAAGCTATCGACCTGGATAGCAACGATTGCCTATCGACATGCCATTAATTTTGTTCGCAAAAAAAAAATAATGATAGCGGATGAATCGGAAGATTCATTGATTGAAAGATTTCGGGATGATGAAACACCGGAGGAGGTTTTGATGGAAAAAGATCTCGACATCCATATCAGGATGTTGATTGAGAAACTTCCCGCACAGTATAAAATAGTATTGTCGTTGTTTCATCTTGATGGAATGAACTATGAGGAGATAACCGAAGTTACAGGAATGCCAGCAGGGACAGTAAAGAACTATTTATTTCGGGCACGAAATATTTTGAAAGAGAAGATCTTAAAGCTCAATACTAAAGAAGAAATATTATGAGACTGGACAGGGAAAAACTAAAAGCGTTATTGGAGCAGGAAAATCACACCGTTTCCAAAGAGGAAGTGGAAGCGGTTGTCAGGATGCTTTCTGTTTTGGAAGATGAGGATAAAGCGATGCGTTTACCAGCCAACTTTTCAGAGAAAGTAATCCAACAGGTTGTAAAGAAACAAGTGAAGGAAAATCGATTTGGATGGTTTGGGTATTTCCTTGGAATTTTTGGTTTGATAGTATGCTTTATTATTTCGCTTGCTGTTGTAGATTTTAAACTTGATTTCGGATTTCTCAAAAATATATCAGGCTACTCCGGACTGTTTATATTCGGAGCAGCATTTATATTCTTTCTTAACCTTATTGAAAAGAAGTTAATCCGGTTTTCGTCAGAGTAAAATATTGATGGTTCCCAAATCAGTGACCACGCCCATCGAAACAGAAACACCTTCCTGCTGCGTTGGCTGGTATCCTTCGACCGGTTCGAACGTCACGGTGTATGAACCCGGTTCCAACCCCCGTATGAGAAAATTGCCTTCCTCGTTTGCGGATGTAGTTCGGACGGTGTCTTCACCCATGATCGCATAAATAGCAGGGGAAGATTCAGCAGGGTCAACAACCCCACTGATGGCACCATCCTGCGCTTCGGTAATGGAGTTAATAACCGGTTTCAATGAATAGGTACCATTGCCCTTACTAACGATGGAACGAGCGGCATCAAAGTCGAGCAGAATTTTATATGTAATTCCGGCCACCAGGGTTTGATGTACCTGAATTTTAAGTCCGGACTGTTGGGCACTTGGTGTTTTTATTGGGTGAACCTCCTCGCCTATTTTGAGGGAATTATCATCGCCAAGGATTAAGCGGATTTGCGAAATTTTTCCAGCAGGGACTTCGATCGCTCCTAATAGCGTATCCAATCCATTGGTCAACTCCAACAGGTTATATACCCCCGCATTGATTTCTAATTTTTTCCAACCTTTCTCGTCACCCCCATCCTCAGAGTGAACGGCAATTTCCTTTATATCAATATTTACTTCGTCATACGCTGCCGGATCATCCGTCAGCCAAACTTCAATTTTTGCTGTTTTTTCGTCTGAAGAACAATTTATTAAGCTGATAGCAGTAAGCACCACAAAAAGGGAATAGAATAACCGTTTCATATTATTCAAATTTAGATTAAGCCCTATTTTTTAATATTTATAAATATAACGAACCGGATAATGGTAACTTTCCCTGATATCGACTAAATGCGGATTGGCACTTTTAGTAATCGGAATTCTCCAAAAGGAAACAAAAGCAACCATTTCCCGTTTTAGTGGTTTGTTTGGTCGATAATGTGCGTTAATATATTTCGCAGATTTTATTTTTCGACCTATGTTTGTAAAAATTAACGATTATGAAAAAAATAACCCTATTAACCTTTCTTCTGGCATTAACAGTAGCAGGGTATTCCCAAAATTCGTTTTATAACAATTCGTATGAAGCCCGTAACAGTGGATCCTTCAGCCAGGAAACGAGTTTGGTTTCCTTTGGTATAGGATTTCCCAACCTGGCGGTAAATAATTATTCTTTTGGTATTACAGGAAGCTCATCCGGAGTACCACCACTCTATGTAAAATATGAACACGGTTTCCTTCGTGATGAAGTAGGACTCGGCGGACATTTGTCTACTGCTTTTGGCTCCTATGACTACTCATCATACAAAACCAAAATTTTTGCCTGGTCTATTGGTGTAAGGGCGTACTATCACTTCAACAAACTTATTCCGGTAGAAAAACTGGATGTTTATGCCGGTGCCGGATTGTCAATGAGAAACAGGTCCTATAAATACGATGATGGAATAAACTCTGATGATAACGATTTTACTATTGGATTTGATGGTGTTGTCGGGGCACGTTATTATTTCTCTGATACCTTTGCTGCGTATGCAGAAACCGGGTATGATTATATGAGTAGTATAAACCTGGGTATTACCCTTCGCTTAGGTAAATAATTAGTAAATAAACAAAAAAAAGCCACGTCATACGATGTGGCTTTTTTTTTGCGACCTAAAGGATTTGATCAGGCAACCACCAAACTTTTTTCCACCATATATTCAGCAATCTGAATCGCGTTAGTAGCCGCTCCTTTTCTAAGGTTGTCGGCAACTACCCACATGTTCAAGGTATTGGGTTGTGATTCATCCCTTCGTAAGCGACCCACAAAAACTTCATCCTTACCATGACTGTTGATCGGCATGGGGTATATATTGTTTTTGGGATCATCCTGAACAATCACTCCCGGCGTTTTTGATAATAAGTCACGGACTTCGTCCAAATCAAAATCTTTTTTGAACTCCACATTTACGGCTTCACTGTGACCGCCTACTGCTGGTACCCGAACCGTTGTGGAGGTTAGTCCAATGGTTTGATCATCGAAAATTTTTCGCGTTTCATTCACCATTTTCATTTCTTCCTTGGTGTAGCCATTGTCTAAAAACACATCAATATGGGGAAGAATGTTCATGTCAATGGGATGCGGATATACCATTGGCCCTTCAACAGCATTCCGTTCATTCATCAATTGTTCAACGGCATCTTTACCGGTGCCCGTGACAGACTGATAGGTGGAAACAACAATGCGTTTAATTTTATACGCAACATGTAGTGGCGCCAATGCCAATACCATTTGAATGGTAGAACAATTTGGGTTTGCTATAATGCGATCATCAATTCGTAATACATGACCATTCACTTCAGGAACGATCAATTTTTTGGATGGATCCATCCGCCACGCCGAAGAATTGTCAATGACAATAGTTCCTTTTTCGGCAAACTTAGGTGCCCATTCCAATGAGATACTTCCGCCCGCAGAAAAGATGGCAACATCCGGCGCCAGTGCACAGGTTTCTTCCATGCTCTTAATGGTGAACGGTTTACCCTTATAGGTGATCTGTTTACCCACTGATTTAGCCGAAGCTACCAGATAGAGATCATCGAAAGGGAAGTTGCGCTCTTCCAACACTTTAAGCATTTCCTGGCCAACCAATCCGGTGGCACCAACTACTGCGAGTTTCATGTTTAAAATTTACTTTTTTAGTTGTGACACATGCAATCAAGCCGAAAGAGACTTCATGTGTTAAAAATTTAGTGCAAAAGTAGTATTTTTATTTACCGTTGTACGAAATCGAACCCGTTGTATGAATAAAAAAATTGTAATTCTGTTACTAACAGTTGTTCATTGGTCAATTACACAAGCGCAATTTCAGGATAATTTTTCAGATGCCGACTTCCTTACGAATCCAGATTGGTCAGGTACTCAGTCTAAATTCATCATTGAAAATGAACAACTCAGGTTGCTTGCCCCTGCCGAATCATCGTCAGCCTATTTAACTACCGGCAGCGCCGCTATTGAAAATGCTTCATGGGAATTTTACGTGAAGATGGATTTCAATCCTTCTGCCAGTAATTTAACCCGTGTTTACCTGGTATCCGATCAGCAAAACCTGGACGGGAATTTGAGTGGATATTATGTCCAACTCGGTGGTACAGATGATGAAATAAGTTTATATCGACAATCCGGAGCTACACGAACAAAAATTATTGATGGACAAAATGGAACGCTTAACTTTTCAGGGTCTCAATTCAGGGTCAGGGTTACCCGTAATGATACCGGAAAGTGGGAACTGTTTTCAGCATCTGGTAATACAAACACTTTTATTAAAGAAGGTGAAATATTCGACACCACATTCTCATCATCTGAGTTTTTTGGAGTGTATTGTTTATATACATCGTCCCGATCAACTTCCTTTTACTTTGATGATTTTGTTGTGACGGGCGAGGCCTTCATTCCGCCAATACCTTCGCAGCAAAAAGATGTTATTCTTACAGAAATTTATGCGAACCCCTCCTCCTCCAATGGTCTGCCAAATGCTGAGTTTATTGAGATTTTTAATCGAACGGATCAATCCATCAACCTCAATGGCTGGATTTTTTCAGATATGAATAGTGGAGGAACCCTGAGTGGTCAAATAGATCCTGGTGAATATGTGATCCTTTCCACATCGACCTCGCAAAGCGAATTTGAATCATTTGGAAAAGTAATTGGCGTCAGCGGTTTTCCAACCCTAAACAATGCAGGCGATCAATTAATGTTAAAGGATAACCATGGATTTTCAATCGACTCAGTAAACTATTCTGATGACTGGTATAGGGATTCTGAGAAAAGGTCGGGAGGCTGGTCGCTGGAATTAATCGACCCTGCAAATCCGTGTGGTGAAGGCAACAACTGGACAGCTTCCGAGAGCCTCGTCGGAGGGACTCCTGGTGAGCAGAATTCGGTTCTTGCCAACAAACCGGATTTAACGGCTCCTGTTTTAGTAATGGTATTTCCCCGAGATCCAACAACACTGATTTTAACCTTTAATGAAAAGCTGCATCGGGAAATTCCAGCGATGCCAGGTTTTCAGCTAATGCCTTCTGTAGAAATCACTGCCGTTGAGTTCGGCAATTCAGCATTAACACAACTCGTTTTGGAATTGGGTTCGGCGTTACAAAATTCAATTCAATATTCACTTTATGTTTCAGGAATCCGTGACTGTACCGGTAATGTCATGGAGCCAATTGAACACCTTTTTGGTCTGCCGGAAGAACCGGACGAATTAGACGTCGTCATTAATGAAATCTTGTTTAACCCAAGACCAACCGGGATAGATTTTGTTGAGATCTATAACCCGACCAACAAGTATTTCAATTTAAAAAACTGGAGATTTGGTAATCTGGAGAATGACCAACCCATTCATCTTAACGTAATTTCAGATAAGGATCTGATGCTGGCACCAAAGGAGTATAAGGTTGTGACTGCGGATATTGAAACCATCATCAGCCATTATCCCAATGCAGTCAGGCACACCTTATTTTCTTCTCAACTCCCCGTTTTACCTGATGACGAAGGAAGCATCGTTTTACTGGATAGCATGAACCGGATAATCGACTGGTTTGCCTATACCGATGATTTGCATTCAATTTTTGTCAAAGATGATGAAGGTGTTTCACTTGAGCGGATTGCTTTTGACAAACCGACCCGGAATCCTGACAATTGGAAATCAGCAAGTTCAGTTTCAGGGTTCGCCACCCCCGGGTTTTTAAATTCAAATAGCCATTCTCATCCACTTATGGCCTCAGGACAAGTAACCATGTATCCGGAAATTTTCATTCCGATTACCGGCCGCCCTGATTTCACTGAAATCCGGTATCAATTTTCGACGGGGGGATTGGTTGCCAATGTTAAAATAGTCAATAGCCAGGGTGTCTTAATCAAGCAAATTGCCAACAATGCAATCCTGGGGACTGAAGGGTTTTTCAGATGGGATGGAGATCAGGAAAGTGGATCGAAAGCAAGGGTAGGTTATTATGTTGTTTGGTTTCAATTGTTCAGTGATGATGGAGCGGTTCAGATTTTCCGAAAAAGGGTGATCATCGCCACACAATTTTAAGTTGAAAAGACCGATTAAAGCGAAAGAGAACACATTATTATTTAGATTTTAATATAGCATACAGAACATTTTTTGTTTTAATGCGGGAACGTTAATTTTGCGCCTGTTAAAAAAATCGCTAGGAAATATGGCAGCAAAGAAAAAGTCCGCAAAAGCAGCAAAGAAGTCTACGAAAAAGGTGAAACCGGTTAGCAAAAAGAAAGCCGCAAAACCAGCCAAGAAAGTGGCGCCTAAAAAGGCTAAGAAAAAGGTAGTAAAGAAGGCAGCTGTAAAAAAGAAAACCGCCAAGCCAGCCAAAAAAGTAGCGAAAAAGGCAGCGAAAAAAACAGCTGTAAAGAAAAAAACGACCAAGCCCGCTAAAAAGGCTGCGCCAAAAAAGGCAAAAAAAGTTGCAAAAAAAGCACTGGTGAAGAAAGCTTCGCAACCTGCTAAAAAAGTGACGCCAAAAAAGGCTAAACCGCAAAAAGAAGTGAAAGTTGAAATGCCATCAACACCTGTAAAGAAAGAGAAACCGATAAAAAAGAAAGCATTGAAGAAAGCAACAGGCGAGTTAAAAAACACCAAAACCTTAACGCCATCAACACCAGCACCAAAACCCGCACCACCAGAGTTAACGGTATTTAATGTGCCAACGCAACGACCTATTGCGCATAAACCAGCAAATCCTTCTTCCACACCAAACGATAAGACCCGATATTCGGATTCTGAATTGAAGGAGTTTGAGGCTTTGATTAATCAAAAGCTGGAGAAAGCCAGAATGGAATATAAAATCCTGAAGGAGACCCTAAACCGGAACAATGATTCAGGAACGGACTCCACTTCCGGAGGTAATACGAAAGTGTTGGAAGATGGTGCAGAAACCGCTGAGAAAGAAAATTTAAGCCAATTGGCAGCTCGTCAGCAAAAATATATTGCGAACCTGGAGAATGCACTCGTCAGAATCAAGAATGGTACGTATGGAATTTGTTCGGTTACTGGTAAATTAATTCCGAAGGAAAGATTAATTGCAGTTCCTCACACCACGCAATCAATTGAAGGCAAATTAATGCAAAAAGACTAATGGATTTTTTACAAAATCATATTGAAGCTTTAATTTTCTGCTCACCCTATCCGATCAAGATTGCGGAAATAATTGCATGTCTTTCTGAAATGTTTGGGGCGGAAGTTCCGGAGGAAGATGTGATGGGGGCTATCCAAAAGATAGAGGAAAAGTATAAGCACGATGATTTTTCTTTTTCCTTAAGTAAAGCCGCCGGAGGATACCAATTCCTGACTAAGCCGGCGTATCAGGCAAGTATCAGTATTTTGCTTAAACAGCAATCGAAAAAAAGACTTTCTACTTCTGCGATGGAAACCTTGTCGATCATTGCGTACAAGCAAAACATTTCCAGAACTGAGATTGAAAATATTCGGGGAGTTAACTGTGATTATGCAGTTCAAAAACTGCTGGATAAAGGATTGATTGAAATAAAAGGAAAGGCAGATACCATTGGTCGTCCGATGTTATATGGTACTTCTGCTAAATTCATGGAGTATTTTGGGATTAATGATTTGAGTGAATTACCAACACCTAAAGACTTTGCCCATGAAGTCAATACAATTGGCGAAAACATCGATTTAAAAGATACCGATGCCCCGGAATAATACTTCCTCTTCGCGAGGAGGGAAGTCAAAACCAGGTAGTTCATCTGGTGGTGGAAAACGCATAAGCAAGTCCAAACCAGCAAAGGGGAAACCAGCAAAGAAGAGTTCGGAAAAGCAACGGGATGTTCCCTCCAAGGCATTTTTTAGAAAGGGATCAGCCCCATTAAAGAAAGCGAGAAAACCATCTTCCCCGACAACGCAACAGGTTTCTTCAGGATTAACCCGCTTAAACAAGTATATCGCAAATAGTGGTATTTGTTCACGCAGGGAAGCCGACGAACTGATCACCATGGGATTAGTTCAGGTAAACGGTGCGACGATCACGGAGTTGGGTTACAAAGTTCATCCCGGTGATGAGGTGCGCTACGAAGAGCGTGTGCTCAAGCCCGAAAAGAACGTTTATGTTCTGATGAACAAACCAAAAGGCTACATCACCACCACCAAGGATCCACAAGAACGAAATACGGTCATGGATTTGATCGGAAAACAGATCAAAGAGCGTCTTTATCCCATTGGTCGTCTGGATAGAAATACCACAGGGTTATTACTGTTTACCAACGATGGGGAGTTAGCAAAACGACTATCACATCCTTCCTATAATGTAAAGAAAATTTACAAAGTTGATATTGATAAGCCGCTAACGAAAGCCGACTTTACCAAAATTCAGGAAGGTATTCGTCTGGAGGAAGGGATCGCAAAAGTTGATGATCTTGCAATCTTGTCTCCTGATAAAAAATCGATTGGAATCGAAATACACGTTGGTTGGAATCGGATTATCAGACGAATCTTTGAAGCACTCGAATACGAAGTGATACGATTAGACCGTGTTGTTTTTGCCGGGCTAGACAAAAAAGAACTTCCTCGCGGAAAGTGGCGACACCTGAAACCGGAGGAGATCATCCGCCTCAAACACTTCAAATAAAAGACCGGGACAGTTAAAAAATCTGCTAATCGAAAAGGATACTTTCGATGAAAACAATTAACATTGGCAATAAACAAAAAAAGTCCCAGGGGGACTTTTAATGTGGTGATGGACGGAATCGAACCGCCGACACAAGGATTTTCAGTCCTTTGCTCTACCGACTGAGCTACATCACCGAAAAATGAGGCACAAAACTATGTAAATTTACTTTCCAAGCAAAAAAATGGTCGTCTTACAACAGGTTTTATTTGTCTTCGTACTGGGAGCTGCGGTCTTCCTTCTAAGAAAACGTATTCTCCAAATCAGAAACAACATCAAATTAGGCAGGAAACCAATTACCGGAGCAGTTGGTGGGCTTAAAAGCATGCTTCTGGTAGCGTTTGGTCAGAAGAAAATGTTTAAGCGCATTATTCCTGCAACACTACACTTCTTCGTTTATGTTGGGTTCCTGGTTATTAATCTGGAGGTATTAGAATTTGTAATCGATGGGATTGCAGGGACTCACCGTATTTTTGCTCCTTTTCTGGGTGGACTCTACAATGTGCTAATGAATATCTTTGAGTTTCTGGCGGTAGCTGTTCTATTGTCTTGTGTACTATTTTTAGTAAGGAGAAATGTCATCAAGGTGAAAAGGTTCTGGTCTGCGGAAATGACCTCGTGGCCAAGACTGGATGGTAACTTGATTCTGATTACCGAGATTATTTTAATGATCGCCATATTAAAAATGAATGCAGCCGATCAGATTCTTCAACTACGGGAGCCTGAGCATTACACTGCCACTGGATCACTATTCTTTAGCTCCTTATTGATTCCTCTATTTGAAAACTACAGTACAGGATTTCTCATGGTTGTAGAGCGGGTTGCCTGGTGGTTTCATATCATTGGTATTTTAGGTTTTGCTATTTATGTCACGTACTCGAAGCACCTTCATATTTTTATGGCCTTCCCGAATACGTATTTCTCAAAGGCTGCACCAAAAGGTCATATGAATAATATGCCGGTAGTAACGGCAGAAGTAAAGTCGATGCTGGGAATGGGAGAACCTCCGACAACTGCTGAGCCAGGGAGGTTTGGTGCTAAGGATATTAATGATTTAAGTACCACAAATTTGATGGCCGCCTATACCTGTACAGAGTGTGGCCGTTGCACTTCGGAATGTCCGGCAAATATGACCGGAAAAAAACTTTCTCCGCGAAAAATCATGATGGACACACGTGATCGAATGGAAGAAGTAGGGCTCAGTTTATCGAAGGGTGGTAAGGGTCTGGAGGATGGAAAATCATTGTTGGGGGATTATATTACAAAGGAAGAAATAAATGCCTGCACCAGCTGCAATGCTTGTGTCGAAGCTTGCCCGGTGCTGATCAATCCACTTGAAATTATTTTAGAATTAAGGAGGTATGTTTCGATGGAAGAGTCCGGAGCACCAGCATCGTGGAATTCGATGTATCAAAATCTTGAAACCAGTTTTGCTCCCTGGAAATTTGCCCCTTCCGATCGGTTTAATTGGGCAAGTGAATTAAAGAATAAAAGCTAAACCAATGGAAGCAACAGAAAATACAGTTCCAACCCTGGCGGAATTAACACAAAAGGGAGAAACACCGGAAATCCTGTTTTGGGTGGGTTGCGCTGGTTCTTTTGATGATCGCTATAAGCGGGTTACAATCGCTTTTATTAAAATTCTGAATGCGGTGGGTATCAAATTCGCTGTGTTGGGAACTGAAGAAACGTGTACCGGAGATCCGGCACGAAGAGCTGGGAATGAGTTCCTTTTTCAAATGCAGGCGATGAGCAACATCCAGGTATTGAATGGATACGGTGTTACGAAAATTGTGACAGCTTGTCCTCACTGTTTTAATACCATCAAGAATGAATATCCCGAACTGGGTGGAAACTATGAAGTCCTTCATCATTCTGTATTTCTTCAGCAGTTAATAGATGCAGGAAAAATTAAAATGATAGAAGGTGGTAGTTTCAAGGGGAAGAAAATTACGTATCATGATTCCTGTTATTTGGGCAGAGCCAATAAAATTTATGAAGCTCCGCGAAAAGTGCTGGAATTACTGGATGGTGATCTGGTGGAAATGAAAAGATGTCGCACTACGGGATTGTGTTGCGGTGCGGGAGGTGCACAGATGTTTAAAGACGCTGAAAAGGGGAATAAAGAAATTAACACCGAGCGAACGGAGGAGGCTCTGGCAACAGGCGCATCCATTATTGCGTCAGCATGCCCGTTTTGTATGACCATGATGACTGATGGGGTAAAAGGAAAAGAGAAAGAAAATTCCGTTGTTGTAAAAGACCTGGCAGAACTTATTGCAGAAGCTCAGGGTTTAAAATAATACATTTGTCCGTTTATGTTTGTTTCATTTGATATACTACCCGACACCGCTCGCATTTGGATCTATCAATCCGGCAGGAAGTTTACAGATAATGAACTGGATCACATCCAGGAGCAGGTTGAAAATTTTTGTCAACACTGGGAAGCACATGGTGCACCCATCAGAAGTTCTGTTAAAATTTTTCATCATCAGTTTATCGTACTGGCAGCAGATGAGTCTTTTAATGCGGCCAGTGGTTGCTCTATTGATACAACACTGCGATTGTTTCAGCAGATGGAGGCTGCGTTAGGATGCACGTTATTGGAACGGACACAGATCGCTTTTATGGATAAGGAAGAGGTAATACTCTACCCGCAAAAGGGATTGAAAGAATTGTTTGCCTCCGGTATATTAAACAAATCGAGTTTAGCGTTTAATAATAGTATAGCGACCAAAGGAGATCTTGCCAGTCAATGGGTTGTTCCGGTTGAAAAATCATGGATTCGCCGGTTCTTACCGAAAGATACGGTAGTCTCTTAAGAAGAAATCTCCATTACTGCGGTTACCAGCAGGATGTAATTAAGTACGGAGATTCCATCTGACCATAAAAGAACCAATTATTGACAGATGAATAAATTTTGTAGTTTTATACACTCAATTAAGATTATGAAGTCCAGGGCCCTGCTTTTATTAGTACCGTTTTTGATAATTGCCTGCAGCATTGAAAAAAAAGCAAATAAGGCTTATCAACTCGGAAAATATCAAACCGCGATTGATCTCTACGGCAAAGTATTAGAAACCAGTCCGAATAACGGCAGAGCGAATTATTTTGTAGCAGAATCCTATCGTCAATCGAATCGAATTAAAGATGCTGAACCATATTATACGAAGGCCGGTGGTCCGGGTATCAATAAAGATTCTGTAAAATATTATTTGGCGCAATCGCTGAAAGCAAATGCCAGGTATGATGAAGCACGGACGCATCTTGAGCAACTTTCAGCAAATGCCTCTGAAGAGAAGATGAAGGATCTGGCGAGCGTTGAATTGCAGGGGTTGGAATACATTAAAAAGATTAGTGATAGCCCAAGTTTCTATAGGGTAAAGAATTTGGAATTGATCAACTCCCCTGCCATTGAATACGCACCGGTTTTTTTAAATAATGAATTGTACTACACGTCCTCACGTGGTACTGGAAAAATTTATGAAGCAACGGGTACGCCGTTCACGAATATTTATAAGGTAGCCTCCCGGGCTGCCAATGTGGATGTTAATACGATCGAACCAGTTTCCCAAATCAATACAGAAGGAGTCAATGATGGAACGCTCGCCTTTTCTCCGGATGGTAAAATTATGGTATTCGGAAAAGGAAATAGTGGTCGTAAGAAAGATGGGTTTGATATCGATTTGTACTTATCCCGATTTCGTAACGGTGAATGGCAGGAACCTATTCCAATCAATATTAATACGCAAATCAAGGAGTCGGATCCAAATATTGCGCGTGTTAAAATGTCGAATTACAGTTGGGATTCAACGCCTGCTTTTAGTTTGGATGGGAGAACGCTTTACTTTGCATCCAACCGGCAGGGTGGTTATGGGGGAACGGATATTTATTCGGCAAGGATGGACTCACGGGGTCGGTTTTCTCGTGTAAAGAATTTAGGTCCTGAAATAAATACCCACGGAAATGAAATGTTTCCGTATGTAGCAGAAGATGGTAAGCTGTATTTTGCTTCTGACGGACATCCGGGTTTTGGTGGATTGGATTTGTTTTCGGTTAAGCGTGTCAACGGAAAGAATACCATTGAAAATCTGGGGCAACCCATGAACTCGAACGCTGATGATTTTGGAATATTTTTGTTCCGTCCTGATCGTGGATTCTTCAGCTCTAACCGTGAAGGTGGAATGGGTGATGATGATATTTACACCTTCATCAATGAAGATCCTAATCTTAAAATTATCAACTATTATTTGCAGGGAATTACCTATACACCAAATTCGAAAGGTGAATTGGAAATCCTTCCCAATACAAAAGTTTCGTTGACCGATGCAAGCGGTGAAGTTTTACAGGATTATGTAACCGGAAACGACGGAAAATTTTTATTCCGTGTTTATGAGAATGAAGATTATGATTTGATTGGTGAAACAGAAGGGTATCTGGTAAAGCGTCAGTTATATTCAACCAGAGGACGTTCAGTAGATCCGAATACATTAAAAGATCTGGTGACCAATATTAACCTGGATACCATTCTTGTGTTAGACAAGATCGAGATTAATAAGATTTTTGCACTGGACAACATCTATTTTGATTTTGATAAATATGATATCCGGCCGGATGCTGCGAAAGAGCTCGATAAGCTGGTGCAGGTGTTAATTGATAATCCAGAAATTAAAATAGAAATGGGGTCCCATACAGACAGTGTGGGTACACATGCCTATAATATTGAACTCTCACAGAATCGGGCACAATCCACCGTGAATTATTTAATTCGAAACGGAATTTCTCCGGATCGGTTAACAGCGAAAGGATATGGAGAAGAAAAGCCGATTGCCCGAAATACGAATCCGGATGGAACCGACAACCCGGACGGGCGGGATAAGAACCGACGAACTGAATTCAAGATTCTGGAAGTAGGGGTTATGCCAAAGCCTATAAGCGATGAAGTGGAGGAATTTGATGAGGATAAATACTTCAAGAAGGACGGGAATTAATTTAATTATTTGTCCTTCGAAAGTTTATAAAAAATGCCGGTAGTTTTCCGGCATTTTTGTTTTAAGGATGATACTTTTGACCAAACATTTTAACAATGAGCTATAGAATCGAAAAAGATACCATGGGGGAGGTGCAGGTGCCTGCCGATAAATACTGGGGAGCACAGACTGAACGTTCACGAAACAATTTCAAAATTGGCCCGGAAGCCAGCATGCCCATTGAAATTATTCATGCGTTCGGATATTTAAAAAAGGCTGCCGCGATAGCAAACTTTGAACTGGGTGTTCTTCCTGAAGAGAAAAAAGAATTAATTGCAAAAGCTTGTGACGAGGTGATTGCAGGAAAACTGGATCCAGAATTTCCGTTGGTGATTTGGCAAACAGGTTCGGGTACCCAAAGTAACATGAATGTGAATGAAGTGGTGGCCAACCGCGCTCATGTGTTGCAGGGCGGCGCACTTTCTGATGAAAAGAAAGTGTTGCACCCCAATGATGATGTAAATAAATCGCAATCTTCAAATGATACTTTTCCTACGGCGATGCACATTGCTGTTTACAAACAAGTGGCAGAGGTAACGCTTCCGGGATTGAAAATGCTGCGCTCCGTCCTGGCAGAAAAAGTTGTTGCGTTTAACAAGATTACCAAGACGGGCCGTACACATTTTATGGATGCAACTCCATTAACACTCGGTCAGGAGTTTTCGGGATACGTCCAGCAAATCGACAACAGTATACGTACCATTAACAATGCCCTGGAAATGGTGAAGGAACTAGCCCTTGGTGGAACAGCCGTGGGTACCGGATTAAATACACCGGAAGGGTACGATGTACTGGTGGCCAGCCATATTGCTGCGCTAACGAACTGCCCGTTTGTTACCGCTCCAAATAAATTTGAGGCACTAGCTGCGCATGATGCGATGGTTGAAATATCGGGTGCACTAAAACGGACAGCTGTTTCATTAATGAAAGTGGCAAACGACATAAGAATGCTGAGCTCTGGACCCCGTTGCGGAATAGGGGAAATCATTATTCCGGACAACGAACCTGGTTCTTCCATCATGCCAGGAAAAGTGAACCCGACACAACCGGAAGCATTGACGATGGTATGTGCACAAGTAATTGGAAATGATGTTGCTGTTTCTATTGGCGGTGCTAACGGTCACTTTGAACTGAATGTTTTTAAGCCATTGATAGCTGCTAATGTGCTACAGTCCGCGCGCTTGATTGGTGATGCCTGTGTTTCCTTTTCAGAGAAATGCGCTGTTGGAATTGAACCGAATTTGCCGGTGATCAAAAAGCACCTTGAAAATTCATTGATGTTGGTGACCGCGCTAAACACGCATATTGGGTATGAAAAAGCAGCTAAAATTGCCAAAACTGCGCATCAGGGAAATAAAACTTTGAAGGAGGCTGCTATTGAATTGGAGTACCTGACTGCCAGTGAATTTGATGAATGGGTTCGTCCTGAGAACATGGTAGGAAGTATAAAAAAGTAGGGAAGACTATACTATTTGTGTCTTAAAAGGTGATTGCGCGCTTTAATTCAAAATATTTTGTACTTTTAGTAGGATTTTTTAAACATAATAACAGGGAAGATTCGTCCGGCAACATGCTACGATGCGAATTCCATGTGACCATTTAAAACAAATTAACACATGAAAAACAAGTTTTTAATTTTTTTATGTCTGGCTGTGTTCGCATTGAGTTCCACCAGCTACGCCCAACTCTCTAAGAGTGAAAAAAAGGAATGGAAAAAGAAAGCAAAGGAATTTTCCAAGAATCCGGAAAGCCTTAAACAAATGACCGAGGATAAAGAAGCAGCCGATAATCAGGTTGCCAGTTTGAATCAAAAGGTCACCACGTTACAGTCCACGATGAGCAACAAAGATGCACGTATTTCGGAACTGGAAGATCAACTTTCACAGTCACGTTCACAATTAACTGCAAGTCGCGCGGAACTTGCCCAGATGAAAGAAAGTCCGGTTGTGAATTCGATGGATTATTCACAGGGTATTGTTTTTAAGGTTCAGATAGGTGCATTTAGAAATAAGGATTTATCCAAATACTTTGAGAATAATGAAAACTTCGGGGGAGAGAAAGCAGAAGATGGAACACAACGATTAACCATTGGCATTTTCCGGGATTACTGGGAGGCTGATACGTTTAAGAAATATATGCGGGAAATGGGCGTAAAGGATGCCTGGATTGTTCCGTTTAAAGATGGACAGCGAGTTGATATTAAAGATGTTTTAGAGGGCGTTGTTAGTGAAAAGCCTCAGGAAGGTACAAATTAATACCATTAACATTCTTGGAAAAAAAGGACAGCGTATGCTGTTCTTTTTTTATGCCCCAACAATATTCTTATTATTACAACACGTATCAAGCCGTGTAGGAATGATACTTGCTAGGTTTCAACTCAGTTGAAGCGAAATAATTAAATTTAATGATGAAGAGGATAGCGTTATTTATTGGTTGTGTACTATTCTTGTCTGTCGCCGCAAAAGCACAGGTCAGGGTCAGTAGTTTAGTAATTGAAAAGGGTGAAACCTATTCCCTGGGACAATCGGATATTTTGGTAGCTGATACCATTATCATGAAAGATGATTCCAAGATTGTCCTGAACAAACTTGTTCGCGAGAATATAATTCGATCGAAGGTGATTATAATAGGAAACAATTGCAGTATTGATGGAACTGGAATCAATGGTTCGGAAGGTGTAAAAGGAAGAGATGGCATTACACCTCAGGGGCCTTGCCGCGACGGAACCGATGGCAGAAACGGAGGACGCGGACTGGATGGTGGACAAGGCAGCCATTTATTTTTATATGCTGATGAATTTCGGGTTAATGGGAAGTTAACGATTAACCTCACCGGAGGAAATGGTGGAAATGGTGGTGATGGTGGAAATGGTGGCGGTGGCGGACCGGGAACTATTCACTGTTCCGGTGGTGATGGTGGGAATGCCGGTAACGGCGGAGATGGAGGAAATGGCGGTGTTGGAGGCACCCTGGAAGTGAATTGCGCGAAATGTCAGAACATTCGAGGTCTTTTTGGTCGTGATATTATTGTCCACTATGGGAGTGGTAATTTTGGCTATTATGGAACGGCTGGGTATGGTGGCGCCCCCGGATTATCGCCGACCAGAAAAAGTGGCAAAAATGGACTTAACGGTATTGATGGTGTTAACGGTAAAACTTCAGAAACCGGAACCGTAAAATTTGAAGGAAATTGAGATGCAAAAAAGATGGCTTGTTGCTGAAACTCCGTCTGCGGATGAAATACAATCCCTTTCAAAAGCGATCAATGTCAATCCATACCTTTCACAAATTTTAATCCAACGTGGAATTAAAGATTTTGATGAGGCCAAAAGTTTCTTTCGGCCCTCATTGACTGATCTTCATGATCCTTTTTTAATGAATGGCATGGAGGCAGCCGTCTCACGATTGCAGCAGGCTATACAAACGGAACAGAAGATATTAATATATGGCGACTATGATGTTGACGGCACCACTGCCGTTGCATTGGTGGCAGGGTATCTCAAAAGCTTTTACCCGAATATTAAAATCTATATTCCTGATCGTGAAGGTGAGGGCTATGGAGTTTCAAAGCAAGGTGTTCAGTGGGCGATAGACAATGACTTTACATTAATTGTTGCACTGGATTGCGGTATTAAGGCCATTGAAATGGTAGACTACGCCAACCAACATGGTGTTGATTTTATCATTTGTGATCACCATGTACCGGGTGAAAAAATACCGGATGCAATTGCTGTGCTGGACCCGAAGCGTATCGATTGTCACTATCCGTTTAAGGAATTAAGCGGATGCGGATTGGGCTTTAAATTTATGCAGGCATATGCAAGCCGATATCGGGATGAGGCTGAATTGCATCAGTATCTGGATCTGGTTGCGGTAAGTATCGCATCGGATATCGTACCGATTCTGGATGAGAACAGAACCCTTGCATTTTATGGTCTTCAAAAACTTAATGAACATCCGATTCCTGGATTAAAGGCACTCATTCAAATTTCAGGAAAACGTTCAGCGCTGGATATTTCCGGAATCGTGTTTACCATCGGGCCCCGTATCAATGCATCTGGAAGGATTGCCCATGCCGATGCAGCCGTGAAATTGCTGATGTCAAAAACAGATGATGAAGCGTTTGTTCTGGCTGAATCGATCAACGTGAAGAATGAAGTGCGTAAGCAATTTGATACGGACATCACGGATGAAGCCATTGCCATGATAGACGCGGATGAAACCTGTAAGCTGGCTAAATCAACTGTTCTCTACAAGGAGTCCTGGCACAAAGGTGTGATTGGAATTGTGGCCTCACGATGCATTGAAAGATATTACCGCCCTACTATTATTTTAACATCGTCAAATAATAAAATTACAGGATCGGCACGAAGTGTGCATGGGTTTAATCTGTACAATGCAATTTCAGATTGTGGGGAATTGCTCGATAAATTTGGGGGACATATGTATGCAGCAGGTTTAACGCTTGATCCGGAAAATTTGATTCCATTTCCAACAAAAATTTGAAGCGGTTGTTTCAGCATCCATTACCAGTGAAATGTTAACACCGGTGATTCATATTGATTTGGAGATTAATTTCAAGGTGATCACGCAGAAGTTTGTTAATATTCTGGTACAGATGGCGCCCTTTGGACCTGGAAATCAGCGACCCGTTTTTATTACCAACAACGTGTGCGCATTTCGGTATCTTAGTCTTGTTAAGGAAAAACACATCCGTTTTGTAGCGAAACAAAAGGGTTATGTGAATACTTTTAATTGTATAGGATTCAACATGGAAGACTTTTATGAAGGAATCCAGGATCAGCGACCCTTTCGGATGGCGTATACCATCGAGGAAAATGAATATAACAATAAGACCACCATTCAATTGGTGATAAAAGATATTAAGTTTGATTAAATTCAACGGCCAACCTTTAAGGAAGTAGTATGAAACTGGAAGCGCGGGAGTTAATAAAGAAATACAAAACCAGGACAGTGGTTAACCAGGTTTCTGTTGAGGTAAACCAGGGTGAAATTGTAGGCCTTTTGGGACCGAATGGAGCAGGAAAAACCACCACTTTCTATATGATTGTAGGCTTAATTAAGCCAAATGAAGGGAGTATTTTTTTTGATGACAAGGACATCACCCATTTGCCAATGTATCAGCGGGCGCGCCTTGGTATTGGCTACCTTGCTCAGGAAGCGTCGGTATTTCGTAAACTGACAGTGGAAGAAAATATCATGGCCGTGCTGGAGATGAAAGAAATGACAAAAGTTGAGCGAAAGGAAAAAGTAGATCAGATGATCGAGGAGTTCAGCCTTCAAAAAGTCCGCAAAAATTTTGGAATGTCGTTGTCGGGCGGAGAAAGGAGAAGAACTGAAATAGCCCGGGCGTTGGCAGTCGATCCCAAATTTGTTTTATTGGATGAACCCTTTGCCGGAGTTGATCCTATTGCGGTTGAAGAGATTCAATCCATCGTTACCAAGCTTCGGAAGAAAAATATTGGGATACTGATTACTGACCATAATGTAGACGAAACATTGTCGATTACAGACCGGGCCTACCTGATGGTGGACGGCATGTTGTTCAAATCAGGAACTGCCGAAGAGCTGGCGAATGACCCGCAGGTTCGGAAAGTGTATTTAGGCCAAAATTTTGAATTGCGCAGGGCTAAGGTCAATACCGAGAGCAATTATCTTTAAAAAGCTTCACAACATTCTTACAGGATTTTTTCTATTCGAATAAGCCCTTATTTTTGAGAAACTGACAATCCGAAAAATGGGTATTATCAATTCAATTTTAACATGGGTGATGAAGAAGCGAATTCATCAGATTGAATTGTTCATGAAATATCCGCATGATGTTCAGGATGAATTATTTAAAAAACTACTTCAGCAAGCCAAACATACCGAGTTTGGAATGGCGCACGACTTTTCTTCCATTACTTCATATGATAAATATGCTTCCCGTGTTAAAGTAAATACCTACGAAGAATTTTTTCCGCACATACAACGGTTGATGCGGGGAGAACAAAATGTGTTATGGCCATCAGAAATAAAATGGTTTTCGAAATCGTCGGGTACCACCAACTCCCGTAGTAAGTTTATTCCTGTTTCGGCTGAATCACTTGAAGATTGCCACTTTAAAGGAGGAAAGGATTTACTTTCGATTTATGTAAACAATTTTCCCTATACCAATATTTTTGATGGAAAAGGACTGGCCGTCGGAGGTAGTTTACAGATTAATGAGTTTGATCCAACGGCCACTTCTTACTATGGGGATGTCTCTGCAGTATTGATGCATAACCTCCCGCATTGGGCCCAATTTATTCGTACGCCAAGTCTGGAGACAGCATTAATGGGAGATTGGGAAGAGAAAATCGAAAAGTTGGCGCTGGAAACGGCTGACGAAGATGTTCGCCACATTGCGGGCGTGCCCACGTGGACGGTTTTATTAATCCAGCGAATTATGGAACTAAAAAATCAATCCATAATGGAAATTTGGCCTGACCTGGAAGTATTTTTTCATGGCGCAGTAGCATTTTCTCCCTATCGAAATCTCTTTAATTCACTTATTCCGGATGCAGATATGCGGTATTGGGAAACCTACAACGCAAGTGAAGGTTTTTTTGGGATACAGGACCGGGATGGTTCGGAAGAATTGTTGTTGATGTTGGATTATGGAATATTTTATGAATTTATTCCCATTGAAGAAATCGAAAATGAAAATCCCAAAGCAGTACCCCTGAGTGGAGTGGTGCTTGATAAGAACTATGCAATGATCATTTCTACCAATGCCGGATTATGGAGATATAATATTGGGGATACAATAAAATTTACATCCCTGTCGCCGTATCGGATAAAAATCACCGGAAGAACTAAACATTTTCTGAATACATTTGGTGAAGAAGTAATTATTGAAAATGCGGAGGATGCAATCAGTTATGCTTGCAATCGGACAGATGCCATTATTGACAATTTTACAGTAGCACCAATTTATTTGGAGGCAAATAAAAAGGGAGGCCATGAATGGATTGTGGAATTCAAAAGGCATCCATCAAGTATGGATAGTTTTACTGAATTATTAGATGGTCGATTGCGCGAAATAAATTCTGATTATGATGCAAAACGCGCCTATGATCTGGCATTGGTGCAACCAACGATCCATGTTGTTCCCGAGGGAACTTTTTATACGTGGATGAAAAGTAAAGGAAAACTGGGAGGTCAAAACAAAGTTCCCCGATTATCAAATTCGCGGCAATACGTTGATGAAATTTTAGCGTTAATTGTTGAAAAAAGATAATTTATTTTCTTCTGATCGCCCGCAACCAGGAAATTACTCCTTTACGTTCAACTGCTTCTATTCCGGTGGTATTCTCTTTTGCACTATTTACGCGCTCCACCGTGTAGAAAGCAGTAGGCAGGATCAGTTTCAAATGAGTTAATAATGCATCTAATTTTTCTCTTTCCAGCACCGTAAACACCACACTTTCATTTCCCTCAGGACCAATCGAGTTAAGGACAGTAAAACGCAATTCCTTTTTCATCAGATAATTTTGAAGCTCATCAATACTTTTCCTGGTGATGATTCTGACAATTACCTTACCATAGGCGATCCGTTCTTCCAGTAACATACCCACGAGAATCCCCGACGCAAAACCACCAGGATAGGCAATATAAGCAACCCAATTATCAAGGTGTTCAAAAATTTGCCGTATGGCCAGTAACCAGATTAGGGATTCGATAAATCCTAGAATGGTAGAAGTCATTCTTCTTCCTCCAAGCACATAGATGATTCTGATTGTATTGATGGAGACATCAGCAATTCGCGCAAGAAAAATAAAAACAGGAAGTATGACCAGACCGAAAATGTTTTCTGAAATACCAAGTGTTTCTGTAAAAAAATGTTGCATAATTTTTTAGAAAAGATCCTGAAAAACGTCAGCGAGTTTTCCAAAAGCTTTTATTTCAATGTTTATCTTTTTTAGATCTAATGATTTTTGATTGAATTTGGAAATATAAATTCTTTCGAACCCCAGCTTCTCTGCTTCAGAGATCCGTTGTTCAATTCTGTTAACGGCACGCAATTCACCCCCCAATCCTATTTCGGCGGCAAAACAATATTTATCGGAAACAAAAATTTCTTCAAATGACGAAATCAATGAAACACAGACTGCTAAATCTATGGCCGGATCCTCCACACGAATCCCACCAGCAATATTTAAAAACACATCCTGTGTTCCCATTTTAAAACCAACACGTTTTTCTAAAACCGCCAATAGCATGTTCAGTCTCTTTTGGTCAAAACCTGTCGGTGTCCGCTGTGGGGTTCCATAGGAGGCCGGACTAACGAGTGATTGAATTTCTATCAGGAGTGGCCGATTGCCTTCAATCGTAGCACCGATGGTTACACCGCTCACCTGTGAATCCTTTTGGGAAATCAGGATTTCTGATGGGTTGTTTACTTCACGCAGACCCGTACCCAGCATTTCATAGATTCCAATCTCAGCAGTGGATCCAAAACGATTTTTGGTCGTTCGTAAAATGCGATATGCCAGGTGGCGATCACCTTCAAACTGCAATACGGTATCCACCATGTGTTCCAATACTTTGGGACCTGCCAACAGGCCATCCTTCGTAATATGACCGACCAGGAAGACAGGCGTATTCGTTTCTTTTGCGAATTTCATAAACTCGCCTGCACACTGTCGTACCTGTCCAACACTCCCTGCAACAGAATCCATCATGGGGGAATGGAGTGTTTGAATCGAGTCAATGATCACCAATTCGGGTTGGAGTGACTCCAGGGCCAGAAATATATTTTTTGTATTGGTTTCAGTAAGAATGTAACAATCCGGGTTTTGATAATTGTGGTTTGAATCTAACCGATCTGCACGCATCTTTAATTGTTGCTCACTTTCTTCACCGGATATATAGAGCACTTTTTGGCCCGGAAGCATCATTCCAAACTGGAGCATCAGCGTTGATTTACCAATCCCGGGTTCACCACCTATCAGTACCAGTGATCCGGGCACAATACCGCCACCCAATACACGATTTAATTCAGTGTCGGGAGTTGCCATTCGGATCTCTTTACCACCCGTTATTTCCTGAAGTACTTTTGGTCTGGCTACCCGATCACTTTTTTTTGATTGACGCCATTCGTTTTTTGCAGGCTCTTTTTGAACGGTCTCTTCAACAAATGTATTCCATTCACTGCAGGCAGGACATTTTCCCAACCATTTGGCAGATTCATGCCCACATTGCTGACAATAATAAACGGTTCGTGCTTTGGCCATTCAATTGATTTAAAGGTTTAAAATTAGAATAAATTGAATTGCCCATGGTATGATCCAAGGGTTACTTTTCTTTGTTGAATGATATTGAGGTAAATAATGGAATTTGAATAAGAAAAAATTTCATATATTTTTGCAAAACCTTTAACCTAAAACCTATAACTAAATACCACTGCATCTTCCGTTACCTCTCATGGGCAGTTGTATAGAGAGAAAAATTTAAATCGCATGAAAAATTTATTGACGTTGGCACTCGTATGCCTGATTACCATTAGCTATGCGCAAAAGCCACCTGCAAAATTCGGTGGTGTTTCCAAGGAAGAAGTGGCCATGAATGTTTATGAGCAGGATACCTCTGCGGCAGCCGTAAAGCTCATGGATTTCGGAGAATCATTGATGTCATACAATCAGACTGTTGGATTTACCTTAACCTTTGATCGACTGATCCGCATCAAAATTCTTAAGAAAGAGGGGTATGATTGGGCAAACCTTGAAATCCCTTTGTACCATCAGGGAAGCAGGGATGAGAAAGTAATAGCGCTCAAAGGTATTACGTATAACCTGGTTGATGGAAAAGTAGTAGAAACTAAGTTGCGTAAAGACGGAATTTTTGACGAGAAGCGCGATGAGAATGTCAATCTCCACAAAGTAACCATGCCGGACGTTCAGGAAGGTTCGGTTATAGAGATCGCCTATACTGTGAGTTCAGAATTTTGGACAAACCTTGAAGACTGGTCATTTCAAACGACCATTCCAGTAGTTTGGAGCGAGTACCGATTACGGATACCCGAATATTTTAGTTATGACAAATATATGCAAGGCTATATCGGCCTGGCAGAAAAGGAAGAAACATCTGCACCCATCAACTTTGTACTCGATAGCAGGAGCAACGAGACCCTCAGTTTACAAGAAAAAAGAATGCGATATGTAGCTAAAAATGTGCCTGCTTTTAAGCCCGAACCTTTTATCACAACTGCATCTGATTATTTATCGCAGATCAATTTTGAACTGGCATACGTAAGACTTCCCAACCAACCTATAAAACCCTATATGGGCACCTGGGATGATATCTGTAAGACCTTTTGGGAGGACACGGAGTTTGGCGGACAAATTAAAGGGAATAACTTCCTCAAAAGTACGGTTGCTGAAATTACGGCTGGTTTAACCAGCCCTGAACAAAAGATAGGTGCGATTTACAGCTATGTAAAGCAAAATGTATCCTGGGACGGAACCTACCGAAGATACGTGGCCACACCACTTCGAAAGGTATTAGAAGAAAAAAAAGGGAGTACAGCGGAGATCAATTTTCTTTTGGCTTCCATGTTAGAGAAAGCAGATTTTGAAGTTTATCCAGTTTTGCTGAGTACCAGAAGTCATGGATTTTTAAGAGAGGGTATTCCAGTTGCCAGTCAGTTTAACAATGTAATTTGTATGGTAAAAATTGAAGGGAAGCAACTCTTATTAGATGCATCAGTAAAGTACCTTCCAGCAGGTATACTTCCACAAAATTGTTTAAATGGAACAGGGTTGGTGGTTTCAAAAGAAAGAGCATCCTGGGTTAAGCTGGAAACTTCAACCCGATCGAAGGTGTTGGTAAGTGCTGAATTTACAATTACTGATGAATTGCTAAAAGGCAAAATTGGTTTTGAAAGAACAGGATATGATGCCCAGAAGTACAGATACCAATATTTTGTAGATGGTGAAGAAAAGTATCTGGAAAGTTTGAATAAAGCTAAGCAATGGGAAATTTCAGAAAGTGTGTTCGTTGATGCGAAGGAAATAGAAATGCCCTTTAAGGAAGAACATCAATTTGAATTGAGTGATCGGCTGACTTCTGCCGGGGATATGTATTATGTCGATCCTTTCATTACGGAAAAAATGGAGGAGAATATTTTTAAATTAGAAAACAGGGAGTACCCGGTTAATTTCGGGAGTCCATTTGAAAAAATATACATGGCAAAGATCACCATTCCGGAAGGATATGAAGTTGATGAACTTCCTGAAAGCAAAGTTTTGATGCTGCCTGAAAATGGTGCGCGGTATATTTACAGTGTCAGCCAGATTGGAAATGACATAAATATTATGAGTAATTTGTCTGTGAATAAGAGTATTTTTAATCAGATGGAATATCCTAACCTGAGAGAGTTTTATAATCAGGTAGTGGCAAAGCAAGCAGAATTGGTCGTACTTAAGAAGAAGTAATATGCGGTATGGATTATTCGTTATAGTTCTTTTTTTCGGATCGCTAAAGATAAGCGCAGGTGCTGATCCAAAATATCCGGTTAATCAAATACCGGAAGATCTTAAGAAAGGAATGTATGCTGTTATTCGGGATAGTAAGACGGAAATAAAAATTTCGAATACCAGTAAATTGGTATGGCATGAATACAAAGCGATTACCATTTTTAATGTGAAGGGTAACCGAAACGGAATCGAAGCGGTATACTACGACAAACTATCAAAGGTAAATTTTTTCAAAGGGACGGTCTATGATGCACAAGGAAATGTTATCAAGCGATTAAAAGGAAATGAGATTGAAGACCAAAGTGCAGTATCAGGGTTTAGTCTATACGAAGATGATCGGGTAAAAGTTGGCGATTTACGACAAGCTCAATACCCCTATACTGTTGAATTTGAATATGAAGTTGAATATGAATTTTCTGTTTTTTATTCCATGTTTCCGTCTTTATGACGATGATGAAATAAGCATTCAACAAAGTAGTTACAAGGTTACCTACACCAAAGAGTAATCCGCCAAAATTTAAGCGCTATAAGATGGAAGAGCCAACCCAGACAGCGGATGGCGAATTGGAAACGTTAACGTGGACCTTTAGTAATTTCAAACCCGAAAAGTTTGAACGAAATAGTCCGGCGTATGTAGTTCCTTATATTCGGGCTTCTCCTACTGTTTTTTCGTATGATGGCTACGAAGGAAAAATGGATTCTTGGGAGAATTTTGGTAAATGGATAACCGGCCTGAATAAGGACCGGAAAGTTTTACCAGAGGAAACGAAGATGAAGATCAGGGAACTGGTTAAGGATGCTTCGAGTAAGGAAGAAAAGGTTAAAATTTTATACGAATTTCTGCAAAGTAAAACGCGGTATGTAAGTATCCAATTGGGTATTGGAGGCTATCAGCCGTTTAGTGCAGAAACGGTGGATGGAAATGGTTACGGTGACTGCAAAGCATTATCTAATTATATGATTGCAATGCTGGAGGAGGTGGGAATTCCTGCTAATTATTCCCTGATACGTGCAGGTGAATTTGAAGCAGATCTACTTGATGATTTTGTAAGTTCTCAATTTAATCATGTGATTGTATCTGTCCCCAATGAGCAGGATACCTTATGGCTGGAATGCACAAGTCAAAATAACCCATTTGGCTATCTGGGAAGTTTTACTGGCGACAGACATGCCTTGTCTATTAATAGTAATGAGACGAAAGTGGTAAAGACTATTGAATATTTTGCGGAGGATAATATCCAATCAAGAACAGCAACGGTAGAGGTCACCAGCAATGGAGACGGCAAGGCTATTGTTCAAACCCGCTATACCGGGTTGCAATATGAAAATGGAAATTTAAATTATGTTCTCAGTAACAACTATGATGATCAAAAGAAGTGGGTATTAAAAAATACTGACATTCCAACATTTGATGTAGTCAATTTTTCATTTACAGATCATAAAGAAAAAATCCCGTATGCAGATGTTTCTTTGGAGCTGTCGCTACGCAGGTTTGCAGCTGTGAGTGGTAAACGATTATTTCTTACCCCAAACCTGATGAACCGGTCTGCCTATGTTCCTGAAAAAACCGAACGTCGTCGGAATGACATTGTTTTTAGAATGGGAGACATCGATTATGATACGATTACCTATCAAATACCAGACGATATTTATATTGAGCATCTTCCGGAGCCGATTGAAATCAAGTCACAATTTGGTGAGTACGAAGCTTCCTTTTCAATTGATCAGGGAAATGTAGTTTACATCCGAAAAATGAAAAGGAATAAAGGGAGATTTCCAGCGGATTCCTATCAGGAACTTACAGACTTTTATAAAAGCATCAATAAGGCTGATAATATGAAACTGGTTTTTCTTACTAAGACTTAGTATTTAAGGGCGAGTCATTTTCTTTAGCCATTGCATTATGGACGATGTTGTCCATTACACGGGGTAACCACTTGTTTAGGAATACCACCAGTTTTCCCTTTACTGTTAAGACAACGTCACGTTTATGTTTTTTCGTTGCCCGATAAATGGAGTCAGCAACTTCCTCTGCGCTCATCATATTTTCTTCATCCCTGGGAGACGAACCTTGTTCATGTCCGTTAGCGGTATAGGCATTTAAGCGAATGTTGGAAGTTGTAAATCCCGGGCACGCTGCTAATACATGTACACCTCGTTTCATTACTTCCATTCGCAGGGCTTCAAGAAATCCCTCCATTGCAAATTTGGAAGCAGAATAGGCCGTCCGGGCAGGTGTTCCACGTCTACCGATAATGGAAGAAACTCCTATGATTGACCCCCTGGATTCAAGTATATGGGGCAGACAATATTTTGTTGCATAAACAGTTCCATAGAAATTAATGTCAATTACATTTTTGAAAACCTCAAGGTCTGAATCTTCAAATAATGCCCGCATGGCAACCCCGGCATTGTTAATAAGAATATCTATACGCCCGAATAATCGGATTGCCTCGGCTGCCATTTTTTTATTATTTTCTTCAACACTCACATCGCCGACAAAAGGGTATACTTCTATCCCTGTTTCGACCAGCTCACTAACAGCAGCCAACAGCCTGGATTCATTCCTTCCTGTTATAAGCACCCGGGAACCCTGTTGCCCAAATTTCTTCGCCAGTGCCTTACCAATGCCTGATGATCCGCCTGTGATGATTACTACTTTGTCTTTCATTTAACTATGAATAACCAAATCTACTGAAACAGTTCGTGTCCAAGCTGAATTAGACCCCAATTTACAACCAAAAAAAGAGAATTGTCTATTATCTTTCGGAATCAGATTAGTGGCTATGCTCCTGTTAAGATTCCTTTCCCGCCTGCCGTTTTTTGTGCTATATCGTATTTCTGATTTTCTGTACCTGTTTGTTTTTTATGTACTGCGTTACCGAAGAAAATTGGTAATGAAAAATCTCGGGAACAGCTTTCCCGATAAGGAAAAAGCATCACTGGAGAAAATAGCCCGGCAGTTTTATCGTAATTTTTGCGATTATGGTGTTGAGACCTTAAAACTCCTGACCATCAGTGAAAAGGAACTAACGCAGCGATTTAGTTTCGGGGATCAGGAGCTTATAGAGCTCCATGCACAGAAAAATCAATCCGTTATTTATTTAGCGGCTCATCAATTCAATTGGGAATGGGGAATGGTCGCTGCCAGTACGGCATTACCACTGACGATGGATTTTGTATATCAAAAGGTGAACAGTGAATTCTTTAATAAACTGATTCTTGATTGCAGATCCCGTTTTGGGGCATATCCCATTGAGCGTCAAAAGGTGGCACGGGAATCGATGGCAAGAAGACACATCCTGCGCGGTATCGCCACCGTAACCGATCAATATCCCGGTCATTCCGGGGATAAAAAGTATTTCCATAAATTCATGAATCAGGATACTGCTTTTTTTTATGGAGTTAATCAAATTGCGTACCTAACACAATACCCTGTATTCTTTTTTAATATCGAGAAATTAAAAAGAGGATACTACAAGGGATCGTTTATTCAGGTAGGAACACCACCATATGATAAAACGGATACGCGTGTAATAGAAGAATATATCAATATTCTGGAAGAATGCATTAAGCAAAATCCTGAAAATTATCTATGGACGCACGACCGATGGAAAAAACGACACCTTAAGCAAGCATAGATTCGATGTCTTCTTTGGTAAGCTGCTTCATAAAGGTTTCTTCTGTAGTAATTAAATCCGTGCTTAATTTTAATTTCTTTTTCTGAAGCTGAAGAATTTTTTCTTCCACGGTATTGCGGGTAATAAACTTATAAGAGAATACGGTTTTCTTCTGGCCAATGCGATGGGCGCGGTCAACAGCCTGTGCTTCAACAGCAGGGTTCCACCATGGATCAAGGATGAATACGTAGTCGGCTTCTGTTAGATTTAACCCGAGTCCGCCCGCTTTAATGGATATTAAAAATACTTTCAGATCAATGTTTCTATTAAACTCTTCAACCTGATCTTTCCGATCAGTGCTGGATCCATCCAGGTATGCATACGCTGTTTTGGTTGTATCAAGGTAGTTCTTTACAATGGCCAGGTGTTTTACAAACTGACTGAACACCAAAATTTTATGCCCTTCTGCAATTGCATTCTCAAGCATATGTGAAATATCTTCAAGTTTACCTGAATCTCCACCATAACCCGGTTCAACCATTTGGGGATGGTTAGCGAGTTGACGAAGTTTTGTAAGCCCCTCTAAAATCATAAACCGACTGCTTCCCAATCCTTCTGTTTCAATGGCATTGAGAATCTTATCACGATAATAAGATTTCGTTTCTTCATATTTCTTTTCCTGTTCTGTTGTCATTTCAGAATACTGAATATTCTCAACCTTCTCGGGGAGTTCTGTTGCGACTTGTGACTTATGCCTTCTGAGGATGAAAGGTTTGATGATTGCACTTAATTTCTTCGACCTGCTCTCGTCTCCCTTTTTCTCAATTGGATTTTGATATTCGTTTCTAAAATAGGTTTGCGTTCCAAAAAGCCCGGGATTAATGAATGTCATTTGCGACCATAAATCCATGGTAGAGTTTTCCATAGGGGTACCGGTCAGTACCAATTTATGCTTTGATTTTAATTCGCGAACCGATTTAGCAATGTTAGAAGATGGGTTTTTAATCACCTGTGATTCATCCAGAATAATGTAGTTGAAAACAAATTGCGTCAGTATATCAATGTCTAACCGTGTAATACCATACGATGTCAGAATCAGGTCGTATTGATCAAATCGCTTAACATTTTTATCACGATGGGTTCCGGTGTAGGTGAGAATGCGTAATTCGGGAGCGAATTTATGGGCCTCCATCTCCCAATTATAAATAAGTGAGGTAGGCATGATTAGCAAAGAGGTTCCGGCTTCCGATTCTTTTTCAGCCTGTAAATGAGCAAGCGTTTGAACAGTTTTTCCAAGTCCCATATCGTCGGCCAGGCAACCACCGAGATGGTATTCTTTCAGAAACCGCAACCAGTTAAATCCTGCTTTTTGATACGGTCGTAATTCACCTTTAAATCCTGTTGGTATTGTATAATTTTTGATGCCGGTAAATTCTCCCAGTGATCTGAATTTTTCGCTCAAGTGTACTTTTGCGAGGTTTCCATTCTCCAGTTCTTTTACCAGATTAATATGATGTTTCTTTAATACAGGCTTCTCGTTCTTACCTTCAGTTTCACTTAGAGAAAATAAATCTCCATATTTTGAAAGCCAGGCTTCGGGGATAATGGCGATCTCACCATTTGGTAATTTAAATTCAACTTTTTTGCGCATAATTAGTTTGCGCAAATCTTTAAATGGAATTTCAAATTCCCCGAAACGTATCTTGGCATGAATATCAAACCAATCAATACTTTCTTTTACCTCAACTTCAATAACTGCTTTTCCAACAAAGTATTTTTTATCGCGGCTCTCCGGCTGACTGACTTCAAATCCCATGTTCAGTAAATTCACCCGGTTTTCATTTAACCAGCTAAAGGCCTCTGATTTTGGAATCGCGACTCTAAACCCTTTAATGGGTAATCCAATTTTTTGAAGTCGTTGAAGGAAATTTTTTTCTTCATCTATCTTTCGTGTTACACGATGGAACACATAATCATCACCATGCTTTTCGAGGGCAACATTAACACTGCCACTGTTGTCTCCTTTGAATTTATGTTTTCCATATTTGAAAGAAAGATCAAAAACAATTTTTCCGGATTCATCGCTAAGGTCTTCTCCTTTTTCATTAAATAGGTTGGCGGAAGAAGAGGCAATTTGGTGAAGTTCGGAAAGAGTAAGAACCCGATTCGGATCGTACTCGCTTTTATTGATTTCAAAACCGGTGGCATCAATATCATCAAAACTGGCGATCAGTGCTCCGACGAAACGTTTGTAATAAGTTTCTTCAATATTCTTGGGGATGAGTACAAACTTCTTGGTGAAGAAGGGCATTAACTTTTTCCCATCGACATATTTTTCAAATCCGTATAATTTTCCATTGACAACCATCCAGGCTGGATCTGCACAAATTAAATAAGCTGATGGATTGGGCATGTCAATTTTTTTGCCCTGAAAGGAAAGCGTTGGATAATATTTTGTGTGATCGGGGCCACGCATAAAGTGAAATTGAATGGATGCTTTTTTTTCCATAACTTCGATTTTTCGCCAGGTGGGTTCACCGTCATTACCCATCTCAAAAAGCATCTTTCCCTTTATCTTCTCCAGAATCTCGCTCCGTTTCTTCTCCATATAGGTACCGATTTGCTCCTGAATCAGTTCATTTCCCTTTTTGTCCGAAAACACCTTTGAAAAGAACTCATTGGCCTTCATTATCTTGGAGGAGAACTTCTTGACAATGGTATCCTGATGAATAGCATCCATCAGGGCGATAAGTTCAAAGTCTTTATCATCAAGTCCTTTGGTAAATTCACGGGCGTTTTTGGAAGAAATGTTCTGATGCTGAAAAGTCAACTTACCATGATCATCGAGATGAATGATATATGACTCAAACATATACCCCAGGTATTCGTGTGTATACAACGAATAAATAATTTGGAAAGGCTGTGAAGCAGAGACTTTCATGCGTATTTATATTGATGACTTTTAAAAGTCACATGAAATTTGCGAGGTAGAATCATTCTCAATTAGAGTTGATAAACAAGCTCATTTCATGAAAATTTCCGTTTTTATTAAAGACGGAATTCGAAATTTAGGGATTATTAGCCGAAAAACCTTGTTTTTTTTCCTGTTTCCAACCCAGTTCTAGAGATTCTGCACGGAAACCGATCGAGCGGCCAAAATGGCAGGACGAGCTGAAATGGCGAAAGTGACCAATGTTACAACAAGTAAAATGATACCGAAGTCTGTCGGCACTATTTTCATGGGATATCCTTCAGTTACGGACGATTCCATGCCCATGGAAATAATCCCAAACCGGATATGGAGCCAGCAAAAAACACCACCCAATACGAGCCCGCTAAATGCTCCAATGAGGGAAATCAGGGCTCCTTCAAACAAAAATACCTTTCTTACCAATTGATTATCTGCTCCCATTGCTGCCAGTACAGAGATGTCCTTCTTTTTGTCTATGGCCAACATCATCAGACTAAAGAAAATGTTAATGGAACCAATGGTCAACAGTAGTGTAAGTGCCAGAAATGTGAAGAGTTTTTCCATCTTCAATAGCCGGTATAAATCGTGATGTTGTTCCTCAGGGTTTTGCACTAAATACTTTTCCCCAACTAGTTTTTGCAGGGATTGCTGCACAGCATACAAATCATATCCGGCCTTTACTTTTATTTCAAAGGATGTTCGTTTATTTCCATAGTCAAGTAGCTCTTTTGCAAACGTAAGTGGAACAATAATATAGTTCTCATCAAAATTCTGAACGATTGAAAAGACCCCACTCGGCATGATTGATTTTTGTACGTAGAGTTTGGAAGGATCGATTGAACGCGTATTGGCGTTTTTTATGTAGTATACTTGCAAAGCATGTGTCTGATCAGTCAGATCAACGGTTAATGTGTATTGGACCCCCTGCCCAATAATAGCGTTAGGAATTGTTCCGTCCATCAACTTAAGTTCACCCTGAACCATACTACCTTCTAATCGATGATGATCGATAAAATTGGCGCTTACCCCTTTTAAAGTCACCACCTGATTGGCATCCCGGTACCTTACATAGGCATAATCTTCAATTACTTCTGTAAGAATTTCTACTCCTTCAACTCGCTTGACGGAATCGCGAAATGCGTCAGTTACCGCAAAACTTTTTCCGGCTGCTGCTTCAATTTTGATTTGGGGGTCAAAGGCATTGTTCAGAGATTGGAGAAGTTCTTCCAGACCATTAAATACCGACAATACAATAATTAGTGCAGCGGTACTTAATGCAACACCAAGAATGGATAAAATTGAAATGATGTTAATAAAATTCTTTTTCCTTTTAGAAAGCAGGTATCGTCTGGCGATGAAAAAGGGAAGATTCAAAATTCCGGAATTAGTTATGAATTTGCTTCGTCATCATCCGGCCGTGCAGGCGGAATATGTAAGTCATCGATCAGTTTTTCCAGACGGCTGGCTTTTTCCTCGACTTCATCAATGTAAAAAATTAGTTCGGGAATAATTCGAACGTGCTTTCCAATGGAATTACCCAGTGCCTTTCTAATCTCACTTTTCCGACCATTAATTTTTTCAAGAATGGCCATTTTATCCTTTTCAAGCATCATGCTCAAATAGATTTTCGCAACACCTAAATCGGCACTTACCCGTACTTCTGCCACGGTGATAAAAGCGTTGTCAAGAATACCTTTTTTATCGCGTTGAAAGATGTCACTTATTTCCTTTTGTATAAGGCGAGCATACTTCTGTTGTCTCGTTGATCCGGCCATGCCGTAAATATACTACCAAAATATTTGGGGGTTTACTTCCTTCTTTTAAAAAACCTGTTCTATTTTACAGCGCATCATCCCAACACGACTTGCTTTCATATTTTAGAATAAACGATCCGTACCGACTTTTAGGGCTGCTGTTGTTGATGACACTGCTTTATTTACCCGCGTTTATTGAGGTGTCACCCCTGACCTATCCGGAGCTTAAAAGTTTAATTTGGGGAATGCGTGTGAACGATGGCTTTTTGCCTTACAAGGGAATTGTTGATTCCGTGGCACCCCTGAACGCCTGGTTTCAAGGGCTCATTGAGATGATATTCGGATCTTCACAGCTGGCCCGGCATCTCATTGCTTTCCTTTTGATCTTTCTTCAAAGTTCGTTTTTTGGGGTTTTATTAATTGACAAAAAGGCATTCACAGAGAACACCTACATTCCTTCCTTACTATTCTCTTTATTATTTCTTTATTCGTTTGACACACTATCCCTGACAGGAGAACTGCTGGGATCAGGTGTATTATTGTTCGCCTTGAATAAATTGTATAAAGAACTTGAGTTCAGAGAGCAACTTGATGAAACTATTTTCAAACTGGGGTTCTTCATAAGTATTGCCAGTCTCTTTAGTTTTTCTTTCTTTCTTTTCTTTCCGGGCGCCATCATTCTGCTCATACTATTTACCCGAAGTTCGTTGCGTACGTTCTTCCTGCTCACTATTGGATTTCTGCTCCCCCATGGGTTATTGGTAAGCATATATTTTCTAATGGATGCTGCTCCCTTAATTTGGGAGTACTACTATGTACCTGGTTTTGGCATTTATAATACCCAGATGATTGGGGGAAGAAGTATGCTGCTGTTGGCCATGATACCACTTGCCTTTCTGGGATTATCCTTTGTGATTTTAAATCGGGAGTCACGTTTGACCAAGTACCAGTCACAGTTAGTCCAGCTTATGTTTTTATGGACACTGTTCGGTTTTGCACATGCATTTTTTACAGATGATTTCAGGCCACAAAGTTTTATCACGCTGATTCCCGGGGTCAGTTTTTTTATCACGCATTTATTTTTAACAATCAGAAGGAAACGATTTTTACTGATTGGTTTCTGGGTTTTCTTTATTGGAATTGTTGCCCCTTATTTCTTGATCAAATTCAAAGTTGTTGACTATGTTTCTTACGATAAGTTGATTGTGAAATCAAATCCCATGATAGGGATTGAAAACAAAAGAATTTTGATTTTAGGAGATGAAATTGAAGGCTATCAGGGAAACCTGCTGGCAACGCCATTCTTTAATTGGGAGCTTGCCTCCAATTTTTTTGAACAACCTGATCGGTATGAGTATGTGATTACCATCCATCAATATTTTGAAAGGGATGCTCCTGAAATAATTATTGATCCAAATGGGCTAATGCCAAAGGTTTTCGAACGGATACCGCAGTGGAAGGAAAAATACCGACGTGATACGGACGGAAATTATATTTTGATTAACAACTAATTTTATTCACACGATTGGCGTGCCGGCCACCTTCAAAGTCGGTGGTCAAAAAGGCTTCTACTATTTTCCGGGCAAGCTCCACAGAGATAAACCGGGCGGGCAAACAAAGCACATTTGCATTATTATGTTATCGGGCAAGTGACGCCAGTTCTTCCGTCCAGCAAATTGCGGCCCGAATACCAGCGTGTTTATTGGCAGTCATGGCCACACCATTACCACTACCACAAACCAGAATGCCCAAATCAAATTCATTATTTTCTACAGCCGAAGAAAGGGGGTGTGCAAAATCAGGATAGTCTACTGAATCCGGACTATTGGTCCCATAATCCTTGACTTCATGGTTATTGGCAAGTATGTTGGATTTAACAATTTCTTTTAATTCATACCCCGCATGGTCTGCACCGATTGCTATATTCATTCTCTAACTGGTTTGATTATTCAGATTTTCTCGTGCCTCTTCTCTCCTTTTCCGTCTGGCAACAAAAGCTGAAACGAAGATACTGAATTCATAAAGGGTGTACAACGGAAAGGTGATTAAGACCTGGCTTAATGGATCGGGTGGTGTTACAATTGCTGCAATTACCAGAATGACGACAATCGCATGCTTCCGAAAACCACGCAATAATTCTGGTGTTACAATCCCTACTTGTGAAAGAAAATAAACCACAATCGGAAGTTGAAAAAGAATACCACTTCCCAAAACCAAAGTTGTTACAGTACCAACGTATGAGGTTATGTCAAACTCATTAACAATTATATCGCTGATCGAATAGTTTGACAAGAAATAAATGGCCAATGGCGCCAGTATATAATAGCCAAAGGAAACCCCCATAAAAAACAATACCGAAATAGAAAACACAGCCCCTCTCGAATATTTGCGTTCTGTCGGTTGAAGACCCGGTTTAATAAATCGCCAGATCTCCCATGCAACATAGGGGAAAGATATGATGATCCCCATTACGAGTGAAGCAGTCAGGTGCATAGTAAACTGACCTGTCATGATCCTGCTTTGTATTTTAATGGGTATATCTTCTATACAAAGCGTTTCTTCCATGTTTACAAGTTGCCCAAGTTTACACAGCCATTGAAAAGTGGGGAAACTTGCATATGCCGGTGCGAAAATGATGTTTGAAAAAATCCACTTGGCAGCAATAAATGAACCTATTGTAAATGCCAGTATTGCGAACACGGATCGAACCACATGCCAACGCAATTCTTCCAGATGATCTAGGAAAGACATTTCTTTTTCACTGCTCATATGCTACTATTTCCGATTTAAAATTTAGTACAAAGGAAATTTCTTCATGAAACGATTTACCTTTTGCTTCACACTTTTGATCACTTTTTTATCATCAGGCTTTTGAAGGGCTTCATCAATCAATTCAACAACACGTACTACATCTTTCTCCACCAATCCGCGGGTCGTTATGGCGGGCGTTCCAATGCGCATCCCGGAGGTCACAAAAGGAGACTCTGAATCAAATGGAACCATATTTTTATTGATGGTAATGTCGGCCTGAATTAAGGTTTCCTCAGCTTTCTTCCCTGTTAATTTTTTCGATCGTAGATCGATCAGCATTAAGTGATTATCGGTACCTCCCGAAATAATTTTATACCCACGCTCAACAAATGCATCGGCCATCGCTTTGGCATTTTTAGTTACCTGAACAACATACTTAAAATAATCATCGGACAGAGCTTCCTGGAAAGAGATGGCTTTTGCTGCAATTACATGTTCCAATGGCCCACCCTGTGTTCCCGGAAATACACCTGAATCCAGAATAGAGGTGATTTTTCTAAGCTCCCCTTTTGGTGTGGTTAGGCCCCATGGATTGTCAAAATTCTTTCCCACCATGATCATTCCACCACGTGGTCCGCGTAGGGTCTTGTGCGTAGTGGTGGTCACGATGTGGCAATACTCCATCGGATCATTCAGCAAACCCCTGGCAATTAAGCCTGCCGGGTGGGCGATGTCAGCCAACAACAGTGCGCCAACACTATCCGCTGCTTCCCGTAATTTTTTATAATCCCAATCTCTGCTGTAAGCAGATGCTCCACAGACAATCAGTTTAGGTTTCTGTTTTTTAGCAACTTTAATAACCTGATCAAAATCGATAAGTCCGGTAGATTCCTCCACACCATAGAACGTGGGCTTATAAAGTTTACCTGAAAAATTTACAGGTGATCCATGAGTAAGGTGCCCACCATGGGAGAGATCAAAACCAAGAATTTTATCACCGGGTTTCAATACAGCAAGCATCACGGCAGCATTGGCCTGGGCACCCGAATGGGGTTGTACATTGGCCCAGACAGCACCAAAAAGTTCTTTTGCACGATCAATGGCGAGTTGTTCAATCTCATCAACCACTTCGCAACCACCATAATAGCGTTTGCCTGGCAGCCCTTCCGCATATTTGTTGGTAAGTACCGTGCCCATGGCTTTCATTACCTGTGGAGAGGTGAAATTCTCAGAGGCAATTAATTCGATACCGTCCTGTTGACGTTTTTTTTCTTTTTCAATTAGATCGAAGATGACTTTGTCGCGTTTCATTAAGCTTTGGGTTTGGAGCCGGAGGGAATAAGATGTTTTAAAATTCGCCCAAAATTAAGAGAAGCGAGCGGAATAACTAGGGTGATTGGATGATTTGTTGATTCGCAAATTCGCAGATTTGTTGATTTTGAGGATCCGTTAATTGATACACAAAATTTTTGGAGGGAGGCTTAACCAATCGACAAATCAAGAAATCTTCAAATCAATAAATGAATGCTACCACGATCCGCTGGATCCACCACCACCAAAGCTTCCGCCACCACCAGAGAATCCACCACCACTGCTGCTGCCAGACGACCAGCCCCCACCGGATGACCACCCACCGCCAGATCGGCTGCCGCTTCCGGAACTCATCTTTTTAATAGCTCTTTTACCCCATTCCGATTTTCCAATCAGAAGTTTAAGAATTGGAAACCCTACTGCATAGATGATAAGCGTGGTAATACCCCCTTGAAAACCAAAGATGACCATCGGAAAGGTCGCAAAGAAGACCATAAGGAAACCGTATAGACCCCAACCGGCACACCCGGGAGTGAACAACCCAATGGTAACAAAGATCCCAAGAATTCCAAAAACAAAGAGTCCCGCAAAAATTCGTTCTCCAGTCGACATCACATTAAAATCCATGTCTGTTTCAAACTCTTCTGCTACATATTCTCCGGCGATTGATTTCATGATGGCATCGATGCCTGCCAGTACACCTGCATCATAATCTTGTCTTCTAAAATTGGGAGTTATTTCATTTCGGATAATCTGGCTACAAATGGCATCCGGTAGTGGTCCTTCAAGGCCTTCACCAACTTCTATTCTCATCTTCCGATCATCAATAGCAATCAAAAGCAATACACCATTGTCTTTATCAGCCTGCCCCAGTTTCCAGGTTTCTGCGACGCGCAACGAATATTCTTCCAGCACTTCTCCATCCAGTGATTTAATGACAAGGAGGGCAATCTGATTGGAAGTTGAATCCTCAAAAATTTTTAATTTCGATTCAAGCTGTGAAATGGTTCCGGACGACAGGACTTTTGCCTCGTCATGTACCGGTGTTCCCCAAAGTTCGGGAACCACTTTTTGTGAAAACGAAAGAACCGGGATAAATAAAAAGAGTAAAAAAATATTTCTCATTGAGCCTGTATGCTTAATCCATGCGAAGGTCATCGCGCAATTCATTAACGTCATCTGCAGATTTTTTGAATCCATTTTCCAACAAGATGTCTCCACATTTCTTAATTGTAGTTTCAATTCCTTCAACAATTTTTCCTGAGCGGATTGCAGCAGTAAGTTCCGCAACCAGTTTATCCCAAACTTTTTGATCAACTACCTTACTAATTCCACGATCGGCCATGATAATAACCTCATGCTCAAAAAATGAAATGAAAATCATGATTCCGGTTCGATGACGGGTGTTAAAAACTTCTTCTTCAAGAAAAGCATTTTCGGCCCGTTGCTGAGTGGCATGGTCCAGATGGGCTTGAGCAACCAGCAGTTTTCTCCACGGGACAATAAAAATTGGAGCCAATGCGCCCATTATTCCTGCTGCGATTACCACAAAAAATATAAGCAACGGATCGTAGACGGCGAGTAATGGAACATAGCGATCAAAAATTATAATCAGTACGAAAACTAATGATCCAAAAATTAATCCTGATTTATAATTGGCGATGGAATAATAGCCACTTTGTTCAACTACAACCGGTACAATTTCACCAGAGATTTGATTTTCGGCTTGCCTGACCGAAGCTTTTATGCGCTCCAGATCCGCATCACTAAATTTTTGTCTGACCGTCATGATGTAGATTATCGTATAGTAAAGATAACCGAATTTCAGTCTTTGAGCTTATTTAAATATAATTGAATGGTATTTTCCAATCCCAGGTAAAGCGCATCACAAACCAGCGCATGTCCGATTGATACTTCATCGAGAAATGGGATCGATTCTTTGAGAAAAGCAAGATTCACGAGATCGAGGTCATGACCAGCATTGATGCCCAGGCCAAGTTCTTTGGCCAGCGTTGCACATTCGAAGTACGGTTTAATGGCTACCTCCCGGTTTACTAAATATTCCCGGGCATACGGTTCGGTATAGAGTTCAATTCTATCCGCACCAACAGCAGCGGCTCCTTCAATCATCTTGGGTACAGGGTCAACAAATAAGGAAACCCGAATTCCCAGTGCTTTAATTTTCTGGACAACAGGCACAAGAAAATCTGCATGGCTTATGGTATCCCACCCGCTATTGGAAGTTATTACGTCAACAGTATCCGGTACTAGTGTGGCCTGGCTGGGAATGACTTCCTGAAGTATTCTTAAATACCGTTCATCGGGATACCCTTCAATATTAAATTCAGTCTTCACGGCGCGTGCTAAACCAACGACATCTGTATATCGGATATGTCGTTCATCGGGTCTGGGGTGGACCGTTATTCCCTGTGCGCCATACCGCTCACAATCCACTGCCGCTTTCAGTACATCCGGATTATTTCCTCCCCGGGCATTCCTGAGTGTGGCAAATTTGTTAATATTGACGCTTAATCGGGTCATTCTTGAGACTTAGATAACTACTGGTTTTTAAAAATCGTTTCGAAATTAACACATAAAGTGCCTTTACCCATGAGCTTGAAAGAACAAATTGATGCAGCAATCAAAGTTGCTATGCTGGCAAGGAATAAAGAAGAGCTGGACGCCTTACGGAGTATTAAATCTATGATTTTGTTGGCAGAAACAGAAAAGGGGGCTAGCGGTGAGGTTGGAGCAGACGCTGAACTAAAACTGCTGATGCGTGCTGCAAAGCAGCGGAAGGAGTCGGCGGAAGTATTTAGAGAGAATGGAAGACCGGAACTTGCCGAGAAGGAAGAGTTTCAGCTGGGAATCATCAATAAATACTTGCCTAAGCAATTATCAGAGGCGGAGATTACAGCTGAACTGAAAGATATAATTGTACAGACGAGTGCTTCTGGTCCTCAGGATATGGGAAAAGTGATGGGAGCTGCAACTAAAAAGCTTGCAGGAAAGGCAGATGGAAAACTTATTTCAGAACTTGTTAAAAAGCTTTTAAGCGCTTGAACACGGTTGATATTGTTCTTATTGCCTTTGTGCTGGTAGGTGCCTTTTCAGGCTATCGAAAAGGTTTCCTCATGGAATTGGTAACCTTAATCGGATTGATTTTAGGAATTCTGGGCGGGTTTAAATTAATGGGCCACGCCATGCTTTTATTAGAAGACCAATTCAACATTAATGAAAAGGTATTACCATACCTGGCGTTTGCGGTGGTATTTGTGATCATCATTATCGTGGTTTCATTAATTGGGAAAATGATTCAATCCTCTCTGGACAAAACCTTTTTTGGGAGTGCGGACAAAATTGCAGGGGCCATATTGGGTGTTTTGAAGATGGCTTTTATGGTTAGCGTGGTGATTTGGATATTGGATGCCCTGCAAATTACCTACCTGGATTCAATGGGAGAGGAATCCTGGTTGTATGCATTAACTGCCTCCATTGCTCCTCAGGTCACATCCTGGATCGCTGAAGTGATCCCTGCCTTCCGGGATATTTTTTGAATTGAAACCGATCTTTCTCAAATAGATGGGTCAGGGTGTTTTCATACTCAATTTTTTTTAAGTTATTTATCAGGGATTAAACTCATTGTATGACGCTTAGCGTAAAGGAAGAGAACGGTTTTAAATTCGTTGACGAGGGTCAGGGGCAAGTGTTATTGTTGTTGCACGGACTGTTCGGTGCGTTGAGTAATTGGGAGGGCGTTGTGAATTTTTTTTCAAAAAAGTATCGGGTGGTGATTCCCATGCTACCCATTTATGAGATGCCCATTAAGGAAGCTGGCCTTGAGGGTCTGCAAAAATTTTTAGAAGATTTTGTAGCCTTCAGAAAAATAGAAAATATGATTTTGATGGGCAACAGCCTGGGTGGTCATGTTGGGTTGCTGTACACCTTAAGCAATGAAGATAAAGTTGAGAAACTTATCCTTACCGGAAGTTCGGGATTGTTTGAGGATTCGATGGGAGGTTCTTACCCGAAGCGGGGAAACTATGAATACATTAAAGAACGTGTTGCCTATACCTTTTATGATCCGTCTGTGGCCACAAAAGAGTTGGTGGATGAAGTATTTGATACGACCCGCAGTATTCCAAAGTGTCTGCGCATTGTAGCTATTGCGAAGTCTGCACAACGAAATAATTTAGCGGAGGATATTACCCGGATTAAAACGCCAACATTACTGGTGTGGGGATTGAATGATACCATTACACCTCCCCTGGTAGCACATGAATTTAACCGGTTAATTCCGAATTCTGAATTGTATTTTATTGACAAGTGTTCACATGCACCCATGATGGAGCATCCTGAAAAATTTAATGAGATTGTTGCCAATTATCTGAACAAAAAATAGTCACAACTAAAAACGATATTGTGATAGCGGAAGACTTAATTAACCACATGATACCACCGTTGAAATCAACGGATGATGCACACAAGGCGATCGTGTGGATGGAAGAATTCCGTTGTAATCAACTGCCCGTGTTGGAGAATGGAAGGCTACTGGGGTTTATCTCAGAAGAAATTATATTAGAAGACAACAATGTCGATAAGTTACTGAGCGCATTTACATTGGTGGGAGAAAAATGCTACGTAAAAAAGCAAACACATTTTTATGATATTCTTAAAATAGCTGCTGAACATCAACTTCAACTTGTTGCAGTAGTGAACGAAGATCTAACTTATGAAGGGGTAATCACATTACAGGATACCATCACCTCTTTTGCACAGAGTGCGGCTGTTCAGCAACCTGGTGGAATTCTGGTCCTCTCAATGGACATAACCGACTATTCGCTCGCAGAAATAAGTCGCCTGATTGAAGAAAACAATGCAAAGATTTTAAGTTGCATAGTAAAAGAAGACCCATTTGATCACGGAAAAATAAGAGTCAACTTAAAAATAAATGAGCTTAATCTTTCACGTATCGTGGCAACGCTGGAGCGGTTTGGATATCGGGTGGTAGGGCGTTATCAGGAAACTGCTGAGCAAGGAAGCGAGAAGGATAAACTTGATATGCTTTTTCGGTATCTTGATATTTAATTTCTCTGGTAAGGTTAATCCAACGTATGAATATTGGTATCCACGGTAAGGAATTTACAAAACACTCACTTCCTTTTGTGTTGGATATCTTCTCTATTCTCAAAGCCAACAAAGCAAATGTTGTGGTTTCTTCGAAGGTTTATAAAAACCTAAAGAGTGCTGCTTTAAAAGAATTTAAAGTTGATGTTTACGAACCTGGGCAAAACCTTGAAAAACTCGATGTGATGCTGAGTATTGGTGGTGATGGAACCATGCTGGATTCGGTTACTCATATTGGAAAAACCGGAGTTCCAATACTGGGGATTAACACCGGTAGGCTTGGGTTTTTAGCAACCATAAGTATGGAAGAAACCGAAATGTCCATCAATGAATTATTTGATAAAAAATTCAAGCTGGATAAGCGTGATTTGCTTCAACTTGAGACGGATGTAGATTTGTTTGATGGGCTGAATTTTGGGTTGAATGATTTCACCGTCGTAAAGAAAGACACGAGTTCAATGATTACCGTCCATACTTTTATCGATGGTGAATTCCTGAACTCGTATTGGGCAGATGGAATTATTGTCTCAACCCCAACAGGATCTACAGGGTATTCCATGAGTTGTGGTGGGCCACTGGTGTTTCCAAAGTCGGGAAATTTTGTGATCACACCAGTCAGCCCTCATAATTTGACGGTTCGTCCGATTGTCGTGTCCGATACCTCTTCCATTTCTTTTCAGGTGGAAGGGCGAAGCAAAAAATTTCTTGTTTCGCTTGATTCGCGGATTGCGACAGTTGACTCCTCCGTTACTTTGAAAATTGTTAAGGCAAAGTTTAAGGTGAACCTGGTTCAACTTAAAGGACAACATTATTTCAAGACCCTAAGACAAAAGCTTAACTGGGGGCTCGATATAAGGAACTGAAATTTTTATTACATTTGTAGTTCACTGATTTTTAATTTCTTACGGTGATGAAGAAAATAGTATTCTTACTGCTTGCAGTACTCATTTTAGCCTCCGCTGAAGACTCATTTGCCCAGATGAACCGGCGAAATATTAAGAAGAATAATAGAAGAATTTCAAGCTTTCGGGGTAAGAAAAACAACTTTAGCAAGCAAAAAAGATATAATACTATTGGCTTGTCCGTTAGTGCACTCAATTATTTTGGTGACCTGGCACCTAAACCGAGTTCGTTCAGCACCGATATCTCTTTTACCCGTCCTGCTATTGGGTTATCCTTCACCCATCGGTTTGGACCACGGTATGCTGTCAAAGGAAATTTTATGTTTGGAACCTTACGTGGTGCTGATATAGATTCTGCAGACCCCAGTGATTCAAATGGAAAAAGTCGATATGTGAGAAACTTAAGTTTCCGTAATCATATCAAAGAGCTTTCCGCTGTCGCTGTAATTGATGTATATAAAAATGAATCCACTTACATCAGCCGGGTGAAAGGTACACCCTATGGTTTCCTGGGAATTTCAGTATTTCATCATAACCCCCAGGCGAAGGCTCCCGATACTGATCTGAATGGTCAGCCCCTGGCAGAAGCAGGTCAATGGGTGAATTTACGACCATTGGGGACAGAGGGTCAACATGCAAACCTGGATGCAGGTGATGTCAATAACGGTATTAAAAAATACAGCCCGATTCAAATTGCCATTCCTTTTGGAGCAGGGGTACGTTTCAGGATAAACGAAGTCTTTGATTTTGAAGCAGAAATAGGTTTTCGATATCTTTTTACGGACTATATAGACGATGTTAGTAAAAACTACGTTGATCTTTCCAAACTGGATGGTGAGCTGGCAAGAGCCATGTCCTACCGCTCGGGTGAGCTGTCTGCTCCCATTAGCACAGGTGTTGATGAGCTGCTGGCCAATAATTATGTGGCCGCCTCTGGCTATCGGGTTGTTGCTGGTTATGGCGATGAGTTTCCCGATAATTTGAGGGGCAATAAAGACGACAAAGATATTTTTATGGTAACAACCTTCAGACTTACATACATCATTGGAAAATCCTTCCATCGTGCGAAGTTTAGGTAATGATCAAAAGTGCATTCAGATTTAGTTTATTTTTTTTCCTGCTCTGCTATCAGACGGGGTTTGCTCAACGATCTGAAGTAGGGTTTGGCTTAGGGACTTTAAACTATACCGGTGATCTTGTCCGAAATTATAATTTTGCATTCTCCAAGCCCGCAGCAACGGTTTTCTACCGGTCGAATCTTAACAAAGCGATAAGTTTTAAAGCCTCGGTAGTGGCAGGGAAAATAGGCGCTAATGACGCTCGACCAATCGATTCTTTTGCTGCTGCCCGTCAGGCTTCATTTGACCTGTTTCTGTTTGAAGCAGCAACAACTTTTGAATATCATTTTCTTGACTGGCGTGACTCTAAGCGAATGATCCGCTTTACACCTTATCTTTTTGGGGGGTTGGGGTTGTTTGGGATCTCAGGGGCACAGAATAAAATTTCTGAATACAGCAATGTTCAGGGAGTTATACCTTTTGGGGTTGGATTTAAATATGTGCTCAATCCAAAATGGTATATGGCCATTGAGATAGGCGCCAGAAAAACAACATTTGATTACCTGGATAATGTTTCAGATGGAGATTTGACGAATAAAAATTATCAAAGTGGGAATCCACTCGACAATGACACTTATTATTTCCTTGGAATTACGTTAACACGGACTTTCTATACCATACCCTGCCCCACCAATCCCTATAAGTAGTATTGTTGTAAAATGCGTGCTTTGGCGGGCACAAGAGTATTCACCTGCAATATTTTAATGTATTCACAGAAAATAAGCTAATTTTGCACCCTTGTCTACATTTAAAGACCATATTGACTTCAATAATTTGCCCAATCACATTGCTATCATCATGGATGGTAATGGACGATGGGCAAAAAAGAAGGGCGCTATGCGAATATTCGGGCATCGAAATGCTGTTCAATCTGTTCGTGACGTTACAGAAGGATGTGGGGAAATCGGAATCAAGTACCTGACACTTTATGCCTTTTCAACTGAAAATTGGGCAAGACCAAAGAAAGAAGTGGATGGCTTAATGGAACTATTGGTAAAAACGCTTAGGGACGAAATCAATACCCTTCAGAAGAACGATGTCCGATTGTTGACCATTGGAGATCCATGGTCGCTCCCAACGGAATGTCGGGAAAATCTTGAATGGGCAATAGACCAGACAAAGAATAATGCGGGGTTGACATTGATTATGGCCCTAAGTTATAGCGGAAGGTCAGAAATTGTAAAAGCGGTGCAAAAAATTGCGGAGGAGGTTAAGAACGGCAATCTTTCCACTGAAGCCATTAATGAGGATCTTTTTAAGAACTATTTGCAGACGGTAAACATCCCAGATCCAGAGCTATTGATTAGAACCAGTGGTGAAATGCGCCTAAGCAACTTTCTATTATGGCAGGTGGCGTATACAGAACTGTATATCACGCCTACCTTATGGCCTGATTTTAGGAAAGAGCATTTGCATGAAGCTATCGTATCCTATCAACAACGCGAAAGAAGGTTTGGTAAGACAAGTGAGCAATTAAACCCAATGAATTAGATGGATTTTCCATCACACATTAATTTATTTTTTTGATAGAATGAAAAGGATTTTACTGTTTTTGATTTGTGTGATAGTAGGGGGTGAAGCTTTTGGGCAGTTTAACCGGTCCAGAAACAGAACTGCCAATACCCCTGAACTTTCCAGCAGTACATTAAACTATGCCAATCCCCAGGAATATTTTATTGGGGGGATAGAGATTACAGGTTTGAACGTCCTTGATAAAAATGCCATGCTATCCCTTACGGGTTTGAAGGTAGGTGATAAAATAAAAATACCAGGAGATGAAATTACGGGGGCAATTCGAAAGCTTTGGAAACATGGTTTGATTGGTGATGCGACCATATCGGTTTCCAGAATTGAAGGAGACAATGTATTTCTTATCCTTCAACTGGCGGAACGCCCCAGGTTACAATCTTTTTATTTTACAGGTATTTCAAAATCTCAGGAAACAGCTTTAAAAGAAGACCTGAGTCTGATCCGGGGTAAAATTGTAAATGATGCCCTGATTCGAAATACTGAATTAGGTGTTAAAAAACATTTTGTAAATAAAGGGTTCCTTTTTACAGAAGTCAAAATTGTTCAGGAAGCAGACTCGAGCCGATCAGATATTCGATTACGCATTAATGTGCAACCCAAATCGAAAGTCAAGATTAACAAGATGTATTTTGAAGGAAATGATCAGATTTCTCAAACCATCCTGAAAATGAGGATGAAGAAAACGAATGAACACCCTCGGGTATCACTTCATCGGGCTGTGTTAAATGAAGCACTTCACACAAAGAAAAATGGTTTTTTCAGTAATACCTTTAAAGCATCATGGGAAGATGTAAAGAATTTTTTGGATGATAATATTAAGCTCAACTTTTTTGCAAGCACCAAATTTATTCAATCGGATTATGAAGCGGATAAGGATGCCATTATTGCCTACTATAATTCAAAAGGTTATCGCGATGCAGAGATTGTAACAGATACATTTTATCGCTATGATGATAAGAATATCGATTTGCGGTTTTCGCTTTACGAGGGACCGAAATATTATTTCAGAGACATTATCTGGACCGGAAATTACATCCATACAGACCGGACCCTGAATGCAATTCTGGGTATCAGTAAAGGCGATATTTATAATAATGAAATGATCCAAAAGAAACTGTCCTTTAATCCGAAAGGTCCGGATATCAGTGGGTTGTACATGGATGATGGATATTTATTTTTCCGCGTAAACCCGGTTGAAATAGCGGTTTCCGGAGATTCGATTGACGTTGAAATGAGAATCTTTGAGGGCGACCAGGCAACGATTAATGAAGTTACTTTTACTGGTAACGATCGAACCAGTGACCATGTAATCAGACGTGAACTAAGTACCATACCGGGAAGAAAATTTAGCCGGACGGATATCATCAGAACTCAACAGCAATTGGGTCAGTTGGGGTTCTTTAATCCACAAACTATTAATCCGGATCTTCGACCGAATCCAGCCAATGGAACGGTTGATGTTGAGTGGCAATTGGAAGAACAGTCAAATGATCAAATTGAATTATCAGGAGGTTGGGGTGGTTATTACGGTTTCGTAGGAACACTTGGATTAACCTTCAATAATTTTTCAGCACGTAACATCACCAATTTCAAAAAGTGGAAGCCATTACCTGTTGGAGACGGGCAACGGTTGTCACTGCGTATGCAGGCAAACGGTCGTTCCTTTCAAAGTTACAGCTTCTCTTTTAGCGAACCGTGGTTAGGTGGACGCAAGCCACAGTCCTTATCCATTAGTTACAGTACGTCCATTCAGCGCCAGGCATTTGATTATCGTGACCCTAACAATTTCAGCTCTTCACTAAAAGTACATAGTATTTCTGTTGGGCTTGGGAATCGGTTGGAATGGCCTGATAATTACTTCACACTCACCAATTCACTTGCTTATTTACGATATGAGTTGGATAACTGGCAATCCGGATTGGGATTTTCGGACGGACCATCAAACAGTATAACGTTTAATGCCACACTTTCAAGAAATAGCATTGATAACCCGATGTATCCTGCTTCCGGTTCATCGCTATCCTTAAGTGCAACCCTGACACCTCCATTCTCTGTATGGAATGATCAGGACTATAATGATATTCCGAATTCACAAAAATATCTATGGCAGGAATACCATAAGTGGATGTTTGATTCGAAGTTTTACCTGCCACTGGACAGTAAGAAGAAATTAGTGATTGAAGCAAAAGCACACTTTGGTTTTATCGGGTCTTATACTGATAAAGTAGGTATTGGACCATTTGAGCGGTTCTTCCTTGGTGGAGATGGATTGGCGGGTGGATTTAATTCGTTCCTGCTGGGTCAGGAGGTAATTGGTTTGCGAGGATATGAAAACAATGCCATTACACCACCAAATTACGGGAAACAAGTCGGCTATGATCCGAATTTGATTGAAGGCGGAATTGTTTATAATAAATTCGGACTGGAGTTGCGATACCCGGTGACCACTGGAAATGCGGCCACGATTTATGGTTTTGTTTTTACGGAAGCTGGTAACAATTGGAATAATTATCAGGACTTTAATCCGTTTAATCTCTATAAATCGGCAGGGTTTGGAGCAAGGATATTTATGCCGGCATTTGGCCTAATAGGGCTAAACTGGGCATATGGTTTCGATAAGCTACCGTATTCGAACGATATTAGTGGATCTCAATTCCACTTTACCATTGGTCAGCAGCTTAGATAATTATGAGGTTTTCTTTATTTACATTTTTTTTTCTCATTTTCGGCCTGAATTTTGTCCAGGCACAGAGGTTCGGGTACATTGACACGGATTATGTGTTGAATAAAATGCCTGAATATGCGAAGGCACAGGATGAGATCAACCAGCTTTCAGAAGCCTGGGAGAAGGACGTACAGGAGATATCAGCGAAAATTGAATCAATGTACAGCGCCTTGCAAGCAGAACAGGTTTTGTTAACCGAAGTAATGAAAAAGGAACGTATGGAAGCGATCCGGACAGAGGAAACAAAACTGAAAGAATATCAAAAAAAGGTATTCGGTTTCGGTGGGTTATTGTTTTTAAAAAAGCAGGAGTTGATCAAACCCGTACAGGATAAGATCTGGGATGCTGTGGATAAGGTGGCGAAGAAAAATAACCTGGCCATTATTTTTGATAAGGCCAGTCAATTAGTGATGATATATACCGATCCGCGATACGATTATACTGATTTCGTATTGGATGAACTGGGGCTTGGTGACCCTAATGATGTAATTAAAAACTAAACTAGAAGAGTGATGAGAAAAATGTTTTTTTTAATGGTTTTTGCAGCCGCCGCATTGAGTGCTGCTGCGCAGGAATCAAAAATTGGGTTTGCGGATGTTGATTATATATTCAGTCAAATGCCAGAGGCAAAACAGATTGATACGGAGTTGCAATCGGTACAAAATCAATTGAAAACACAGCTTGATAATAAAGTAAAAGAGTTTCAGGCTCAACTTGCCGACTACCAGGCTAACATGAATAACATGCTTCCTGCAATTCGGTCGAACACGGAAAAAGAATTAACACAGAAGCAGCAGAATATTGAAAAACTTCAACAGGATGCGCAGACTACCATTCAGCAAAAACAAAATCAGTTGATGGAGCCTGTGTACGCAAAAGTTGGAAAAGCAATCGAGGATGTCGCAAAGGAGAATAATTTTACCCTGATTCTGAACCAACAAATTGGCGGGTTAGACGTCATCCTTTTTGGTGATGAAAAAATGGACGTTTCCGACCTGGTGCTTAAGAAAATGGGCATTACTCCAACTCTGCCGGCAACACCGGAAGCGGAGAAGCCTAAAAATTAAATTCCCAAACAACACATTACAAAACCCTTGCCACTCTGGTGAGGGTTTTTTTGTTATCAGATACAGATAAATTAAACTCAACCTCATTATTATTGTAGAGATTAAATTAATATGATTTCCCCCCTTTCAAAAGGAGATAAAATTAGTCTGGTTGCGCCCGGGCGAAAAGTTTCTTCCATCGACATGGAAGCATCTCTTGCCATTTTTAAACATTGGGGCTTAGCGGTTTCAGTTGGTAAGCATTTATTCAGCAAAGAACATTCCTATTTGTCGGGTACCGATCCGGAACGAATTGATGATTTCCAATCCGCGCTCAACGACCCTGAGGTAAGCGCAATTATTTGTGCCCGTGGAGGGTATGGCACTAGCCGCATTATTGACCAACTTGATTTCACAATATTCAAAGGAAACCCCAAGTGGATAGTAGGATTTAGTGACATTACGTGTATTCATCTCGCTTGCGCCAGTCTGGGAGTTCCTTCCATACACGGTGCGATGCCAATTCAATTTTCAAAGCCTGAGGCGGCTGCATCCATTGAAAAATTACGCATGGTTCTTTTTGGAGAACACGTCAAAATGGTAGGAGCACCCAATGTTCATAACATCCTTGGGGTGGTGAACGCACCTTTGATTGGTGGCAACCTTTCTTTACTGGTCGATTCGCTGGGCACGCAATATGAAATTAATACTGCGGGCAAGATATTAATGGTGGAAGAAGTTGATGAACCCCGCTACAAAGTTGACCGAATGCTGATGCAACTAAAACGTGCCGGTAAGCTCGATCGGTTAGCAGGATTGGCAATTGGCCAAATGACCGAAATTGGTGACTCAACGTTGCCATTTGAAGAAAAACTAGAAGAGATTGTAAAAAGTAAAATTACATCCAATATACCCGTTGCGTTCAATCTTCCTTTCGGACATGAGCATCCAAATGTTGCCTGGGTACAGGGTGCTTCTGTTAGGCTTGAGGTTGATAAATCAGGAACTGTTTTACAAGACGCAAGACATTGACGCAAGACAATGACAGTTTTGTCTACCACTAACTATTACCATCTTGCTACTTACCTCTAACTACTAATGTCTTGCTACTAACGTCTATTAATTAGTATCTTCAATCTATATTGTCGAAATGGAAATAGATTTGAATGCAGACCTTGGGGAAGGAATGGGTAATGATGCACTGCTGATGCCGTATCTGACTTCGTGCAATATTGCCTGTGGTGAGCATGCTGGTGATCCTACTACCATTCGTGAAACAATCCAGCTTGCAATCCAGAACAAGGTGAAGATCGGAGCGCATCCCTCCTTTCCTGACCGGAAAAATTTTGGAAGGGTGGTCATGCAATTATCTTCAGGTGAACTAACGAAAAGTATTATCGAACAGGTAAAGCGAGTAGAAGATTTTGTCCGGGAAGCGGGGGGAGAACTTCATCATATGAAACCGCACGGGGCCTTATATAATCAGGCAGTGGCGGAGGAACACATTGCTAAGACCGTTCTTCAAGCATTTTCTGAGTTTGATTGTCCCTGGTTATATGCTCCTTCTGGTTCGGTAATTGCAAAGCTGGCAACCATAGAAAAGATACCAGTTAAGTATGAAGTATTTGCAGATCGGAATTACCATGATGATCTGACTTTAGTTTCCCGGACAGATCATAACGCTATGCTTGATGATCCCGATAAGATTGCAGTACATGTACTTCGAATGATTGTCGACGGTAAAGTAAAAACACTGTCGGGAAAGGATGTTCCGATTTTAGCAGACACTGTTTGTATCCACGGTGACAATCCCAACGCTCTGAAAATTAGTAAAGCATTGCATTTGAGATTGAATGCAGCTGGAATTGAAATTTCATAGTTGAAAAAATTTGAAGTCAAATATAAACCCTTTGGAGAAGCAGCACTGCTGATGGAATGGCCTTCCCGAATCGATAAGAAAATCCTTTTCGAAATCCTCTCACTTCAAAAATTAATTGAAAAAAAACTTTTTAGTCAGATCAAGGAGACTGTTAACACCTACAATTCGCTCACGATTTTTTTTAGACCGGATATCATTTCATTTAACAGGCTTTACGAGGATGTGAGACGGCTCGCCGAGGCTGAACAGCGTGATGATTTATTTAAAATTCAGGTTTGGGAAATTCCGGTGTGTTATGATTCATACTTTGGGATTGACCTCGAATCGATTTCAAAATCGAAAAAATTAACCACTGAAGAAGTAATAAAACTTCATTCGGAAACGATGTATACGGTTTATTTTACCGGATTTTTACCGGGGTTCCTTTATCTGGGAGGTTTATCCGAAAAGCTTTTTACCTCAAGAAAAGAAACGCCACGACCCAAAATTTTAAGTGGTGCAGTGGCCATAGGTGGATCTCAAACCGGAATTTATCCGCAGGAGAGCCCGGGTGGCTGGAACATCATTGGAAATAGTCCTATTCCGTTATTCGATGTCACTAAGACTCCACCGTGTAAAATAAATGCCGGCGATCAATTAAAATTTATTCCGATATCCAGGAATGAATATGATGTCCTTTTAGATAAAATTCTATCAGGATCGTTTGACTTGAAACCAACAGTGAAATGATTCAGGTTTTAGCACCAGGGATGTTTTCAACTATTCAGGATCGGGGACGATGGGGTTTTCGAAAATTTGGTGTCCCTCTTTCGGGTGTGATGGATTCGTATAGCGCAGGATTAGCAAATATGCTTTTGAATAATCCTCCGGATACTCCGGTTCTTGAAATTACTGTACAAGGACCGACCCTTCTGTTTACCTGTGCTACCGAAATTGCAATCGTAGGGGCAGACATCGCATCCACCATTGATGGCCGTATAACCGAACGTAATAGAGTTATTCAGATTCTTAAAGGTCAGCAGCTAACCTTCGGAAAATTGATTTCCGGGTGTCGTTGTTATCTGGCAGTAAAAGGTGGTTTTAAAATCGATAAAGTACTCGACAGTTTTTCCTTTTATCCTGGTATATCCGATCACGCATTGCTCTGTGTGGGAATGGAGTTAACCATCAGCGAATTTAAAAGCAAAGAAGTTGTGTATACACGTGTCAGGATTGATCCTGATCATTTTTCAAAACCGGAGATTGCTGTTCAAAAGGGACCCGAATTCGAGCAGCTTACCCCCCAACAGCGGCAGGATATTTTTGAGAACTCCTTCAGGATCGGTGCTAAAAATAATAGAATGGGCTATCAGCTGGAAGGTGCTCCAATAAAAATTGAAAGTAATGATACGATGCTGACGGCCGTCACCATCCCCGGTACAGTACAATTAACACCGGCGGGTAATCCCATAGTCCTGATGCGGGATTGCCAAACCACTGGCGGTTATCCGAGAATTTTACAACTGACTGAACAAGGGATTAACCGGTTGGCACAGAAGAAAACAAATGACTGTGTCCGATTTGAGTTACAGGAGATAGCGGAATAGCGAATAGACCCCAAGCACTAAAAGAGTTATCCCCGGGATTCGTCTGATCCAAACATTGTTTCTAAAATGACGTGCTACTTTTTTGGCGAGATAAGTGACGGTAATCAAAAGGGTTAACGCACCGGATGAAACACCCAGTAGATAGGCGTGTAAGTGGGTTGCCGAATGGAGTTCAATCCATTGTTGACTTTGTAAGTAGGCGGTGATGCCTACCCAAAAAAGGAAGTACCAGTGGATTTAATATGCTCAAAAGAATACCTCTTCGGAAGCCACTCTGCTGAAATTTTGAGGCAGCGGATGTTGGCTTTTGGGAAGCATACAGATTTAGGATCCCCAGCGTTATCATTACCACGGCACCGATGAGTTCGAAGTATTCTGTGATGATGGGGGAAGTTTGAATGACCGATGATAGTTCCACTGCGATCCAGGCATATGGATACTCAATTAGTGCAGCGGCAAGCGAAAATCGCCAGGCAATATTTATTTTTTCTTCAAGTCCGAGTTGCAGAATGGTAAGATTCAACGTTCCGGGAGGGATTGAACCCATAAAACTAAAGAGAAAAGCCACCAGAAAAATACTAATGAGATTCATGAAGTGCTTTTATTCTATTGAAATTTCGGTAAATGGCCAACCCTTCATTGATCCGAAGATAAGGAACTCCTTTCTTATGGTTTTGCCTGCTGATTAAATACAATGTTTTCCAATGTGTAAAAAGGACTTTCCAGGCAGCGAAGAGTGATGATCCGGGTTGATAAATATGAGCAGGTTCTGCACCACATCCGTTCAATTCCATCACTTTAAAATTACCTGCATACAAGTCTTCAATACTCCCTGCCCGTAAATCATACCGGCCAAAATAAAATCCATCAATCTGTTTGCTGATGGAGTCAAACACATCGTGTAACTGATTATTGATCAAATGATTTGCGTCGAGAAATGCAGTACCTAAACAATGGTTTCCAATCGACACCAGCTCAAGTTGTTTTCCCTTTGGTAAAATGGTATCCAATTGCTGTGCAAAAATTTTAGCCAGCGAATGCCATTGTAGTTTTGCACGATCATTGGCCAGGATTAATTCACGGATGGTTGAATCGCCATCTCATTCAATGGAAAGCATTTCTTTTCGTGTAACCGAAGTAACACTTCCCTTTTCCTGATTGGGAAAGCGCGTATAAAAAACAGCCAATTCAACAGGCAGGTCGATTAGTTCCTGAACAATAAAATCCGTTTTAATCACCTCAAGATAAAGTGCTGCATCCGTTTCATTGAAAATACGCTGTACCATCCATCCCCGTTCTCCTAAATCCGGCTTAAAAATCAGCGGGTATGATAACTTTTCTTCGCGGATTTGTTCAGCCAACTCGCTTTTCGTAGCCGGGGTCTTGATGATTATACTTTTGGGAATAAATTGTTTCGGAATTTTTAAGAGAATATCAAATTTCGATTCCCCCATCATTCCTCCCGTTAGAATGGAGGGGTTTGATGCCGAAAAGAAAAATGGTGAACGAGCGCGAATGGATAGCCAGATCCAATAAAGTAAAACAGGAAATTGTACGACTAGAAATGGCCAATACTCCCAGCTACGAAATCGAATAAAGAAATTGCTTCTTGCGATTCGTGTAAAAATGGTCATGCTGATGGTTCGGTCAAATCACCCGGAAATTGGAGTGTGATCAGTTTGTTGATGGCGGATCGTTGAGGCTGCAATTCCGAAATCTTTTGGTAGTTGGATGTACGGCGCAATCTCACGAACACCAATCTTCATGATCGCCATATGATGTACAGCGTGTTCAATGTTATATACTAACTCCCGTTTATAGGAGGTAGTTAAAGAGGTGAAGTTTTCATCTGTTATATTATAACAGACCTGTAAGGTAAGTGGTGTATCCTCGGTCCGGTCGTTAATGGTTGCAGTAATTTCCTTTAAAATGGACAACGCAATAAATTTATCAGTTTCAATAGCCTGATCATGATTGCGTTTATCATAATTTACTACACCCTCTTCCAACCCTTTTTCCAGGCACAGAAAGAATTCAATTGTATGGCGGAGGTGTTGACCGATCGTGGATCCATTTAAGATTGATGAGGGATTTTTAAAGTCTTCCTCTTTGATCTGTTCTACCAAATTGGTAAGCTGAGTAAGGATTGTTGTACAGGCTTTCAGAAGGTGCATGGCTATTGGAATCTTACAAACTTAAATAATTATTAATATTTGGTATATATAGGATTAACACATTAACGATAGCTGCCAAGATAGGTTCTTTTTGCCGGATTTTGCACGCCAAATAGGGAAGCCAAAACCGCTTTTTGTCATCAAAAATACTGTTTTGATTAGGGAATCAGAGTTTTCACCTCTTTCCAGACAAGTTCTGGTTCAAATCCTTTTGAAATTGCGTACCGGCCGGCTTTGTCTCGCACTACAAACGGATTATCATTTTCAAGGGTCGCAATCCGCTTCGTAAGGATTTTTATGAGCACATTCAGATACTCCTTTTCATCAATTTCCTTTAACCCAATCCGGATACAGTTAGCGGTAATGCCTTTGGATTCGAGTGCATTAATAATTTTTATCCTACCCCATTCTTTTATCCTGAATTTCCCTCCGACAAAGGATTTTGCAAATCGTTCTTCGTTGAGAAACCCTTCCTCAATAAGATGCGACAATAACTCATCCACATCATTACTATAAAGTCCGTAACCGTAGAGTTTGTTTTTAACTTCCTGATGGGTACGTTCCTGGTATGCGCAGAAACTGTATATTTTTTCCTTGGCCTGTGCAGGGGTGAGTGTGGTGTTTTTTCTTTCCACGTGTAATGGAGACTGTATGGGTTACTTTAACAATCCCTTATTTTTTAGAATACTCCCCACAAATTTTCGTTCATTGTCCGAATTGAAAATCTTAAAAGGAAGATGAATAAACTGGGCTTTGTTTACTACCAACAGATAAAAATCCTTACCTGCCGACGCACTTTTAATCTGATCCCATTTCATAGGCATGCCTTCCCTTGGATTAATCTTCATTAAAATCTGTTGACTGTTGATTTCGTAGGAGAATCTTTCAAATAACATTTTTCCCTGCTCCAATTGGGTAACCCCATAAAATTGAACCCACCAGAAAAGTAAAAATAATCCGAAGGCAATGGCGGCAGAAATAAACCACCAGATGCTAGCGATCCAAAAATAGCCGGAGCAAATTACCACGACCCCCAATGCTGCCATCCACCACTGCTTTTTAAGAATGTTATTAAAGGCAAGTTTGATATATGTCTTTTTTTCCAGTTTATAATTTTTCGTTTTTACATTCATGTGTTACTTCTGTTAATACGCTTTTAAACTTAAATCCAAACTTTTATAAGAATGAGTTAAAGCACCCACTGAGATATAATCGACTCCTGTGCTGGCAATTGCTGAAATGGTTGTTTCTGTGATGCCTCCACTGGCTTCGGTTACATACATTTTATTAATTAATGAAACGGCTTCCTTTAACATGGATATGGACATGTTATCAAGCAAAATATTGTCTACGCCACCCGTAGCCAGTACTTCATTAAGCTCTTCGATAGTGCGAACCTCAATTTCAATATTTAGTGACTTATTTTTTTCGCGAAGATACTCTTTTGTCTGGAAGATTGCCTTTGAAATCCCACCGGCCATATCAATATGATTATCTTTCAACATGATCATATCATAAAGACCAATTCGATGGTTTTTACCTCCACCAATGACCACTGCCCACTTTTCGAGTAATCGAAAATTCGGAGTGGTTTTGCGGGTATCCAGCAGTTGGGCAGCGGAATCAGCTATCAGCGCAAGGAGGTGATGGGTATATGTGGCAATACCACTCATTCGTTGCATGCAATTCAATACAAGACGTTCACAAGTTAGAATTGATCGGGCAGAACCAGACACCGTGAACGCAATTTCTCCATTTTTGATGAGTGCACCATCTTCCAGCACCGGTTCGAAAAGCACCGTTGGATCAAACTGGTGAAAAATCATTCTGGCAAGTTCAACCCCTGCCAGTACACCCCCCTCTTTTATTAACAGCCGTGCCCTGCTGGTTGCAGTTAATGGGATTGACGCAAGCGTTGAATGATCACCATCACCCACATCTTCTGCGAGGGCAGTCTCAATAAATTGTGTTAGAAAAGCCGGGGTTATGTACGGGGGTTTCACCCTGCAAGGTTACAAATAAAGACTACTCTTTGGCAAATCGAATTTCGTGAACCAATTGCAATTTCCCAACGGTTTTAATTTTGATAAAAACCCGGAACGTTTCTTTATCACTTTTGTACTGACCAATGGCAAATGGTTGTCCACCCTTGGAAGAACCCTGATGAATAATATTAAATTCACTGGGGACATGCGCTTTGAAGAAATCACGTAACACAAATTCAGCCTGCGCTTTACTGTAGGACTCCAGCTTCTCATCAATCATGATATCTACAGTTTGATTGAGATAATTGGCTAATTCCTTAGCACTTCCTGCTTTTATGGTCTCTTTTACATTATTGATGATATCTTCCTGCCCAAAGGAAAATTGAGCGGAAATTAAGAGACATACGATTGAAACTATAGAATACCTGGCGCTTATCATTGCCCGTGTTTTTTCTCCAAAATTATGCCACAACAGAAAGATAACGAAAACAAATCATGATTCATTATGGTGCTCGACCGACGGAACGCGGAATCCTTCCGCTGTGTCGATTAAGTCGCTAAATTAAGTCAATACTGGCTATATTTGGCTTCTAATGCAATGATATGAACAAGAAAGTGCTTTTAATGATACTGGACGGCTGGGGTATTGCTAAAAACAAGAAAGTCTCGGCGATTGATGCTGCTAAAACCCCGTTTGTTGACTCGCTGTATACCCGCTATCCGAATTCCAGGTTGGAAGCCTCCGGACTGGCAGTTGGTTTGCCTGAGGGGCAAATGGGCAATTCGGAAGTTGGTCATATGAATATTGGTGCTGGACGAGTTGTATATCAGGACCTGGTAAAAATCAATAAGGCCGTGGAGGAGAAAACGCTGGATGATAATCCGGTACTTCTGGAGGCTTTTCAATATGCAAAAAAAGAAAAGAAAGCCGTTCATTTAATTGGATTGTTGTCGGATGGAGGTGTGCATTCACATATCAATCACCTGAAGGGATTATTAACCATTGCAAAAAATCAGGGCGTTGATAATTTATTTGTTCATGCTTTCACAGATGGACGTGATACGGATCCAAAATCAGGGCTAGCATATTTGGAAAATGTGCAACAACATCTCCATAAAACCGGAGGTGTAATTGCTTCCGTAGTAGGTCGGTACTATGCGATGGATCGGGATAAACGTTGGGAACGTGTAAAGCTGGCATATGATTTATTGGTGAAGGGTGAAGGAAAAACCTGCACCGATTTAATGGAGTGTGTTACACAATCGTATCAGGATGGAGTTACGGATGAATTTATTAAGCCGCTGGTAAAAGTTGATGAGACAGGTAAACCAGTTGCAACAATTGTTGATGGCGATGTGGTCATCTGCTTTAATTTCAGAACTGACCGGGGAAGACAAATCACGGAAGCACTTACCCAACAAGACTTCCCGGAAGTCGGGATGAAAAAACTGAATCTTCATTATATTACACTGACTTCCTATGATGACTCCTTCAAAAATGTGAACGTCATTTTTGAAAAGGATAATTTAATCAATACCATTGGTGAAGTGCTGGCCAGCCATAACAAGCAACAAATTCGAATTGCCGAGACAGAAAAATACCCCCATGTAACCTTCTTTTTTTCCGGTGGGCGTGAAAAACAATTTCCCGGGGAGTCAAGAATACTATGTCCATCGCCCAAGGTAGCCACCTATGATCTTCAACCTGAAATGAGCGCAGCCGATATTCGTGATGCCATCATTCCTGAATTAAATAAGGGCACGGTTGATTTTATATGTCTGAATTTTGCCAATCCGGATATGGTAGGGCATACCGGTGATTTTGAAGCAGCTGTTAAAGCATGCGAAACTGTTGACACTTGTGCAAGCGCGGTCACTGAAGCTGCATTAGCCAATGGATATGCATCTATTATTATCGCTGATCACGGTAATGCAGACATGATGATCAATGAAGATGGCACGCCCAATACTGCTCACACAACAAATTTGGTTCCTTGTTTCCTTGTTGGGATGGACACCGATGTGAAATTAAAAGATGGAAAACTGGGTGATTTGGCTCCTACCATATTGACATTGATGGGAATCCCAATTCCGAATGAAATGAGCGGAGATGTACTTATCTAAAGCACTTGTCTTCCTGATCATTTTTTCATTCGGGCTGGTGTCCTGTCATAGCCCGTTAGAGAAGAGAAGAGCGCTAGTAGCAATTGACAGCGTATTGGATGCGCAAGTGTATTTGTTAACACGACAAGAAACCACATTGTACAAGGAGGCGCTAATTGATGGAAATGTGGAGAAAAAAACATTGCACATCAGGGACTCTGCTTCCTGGGCTCAGGAGCTTGATGTTTTCCGTCAACTTCGGTTGGTAAACAGTCCGGTATATTATGACCAATACAAAATTGAAGATGATCTTCCGGATGTGAACAGTAACCTTCGTATTCTTAGTATTACGACCGATGAACCGATACCTATTAAATCCCTGAGCGTTTATTATCAAGACACTCCTGCAAAAATCCGAAAAGTAGAAGGTTCTTATAGAGAGTCAAACTCTATTTTTTCGGGATCGCGAAAAATGACTCTGGAGTTTCATGATTTTCAGGGGACGCCTTCGCTAATCCGCTTTCGAATTGAGGGTGGCCAAAAAATGGTGATGGGTGATTCGGTGAAGTATACGATCCTGGGGGAAATAACCTATCAATAATGATCGTAGTGGAGCGCAGTGCAAACCAAATTCTTACGCATTTCAAATTGAGAGTAACGCCGGTTCGAAAACACATTTTGGGACTTTTTCTTGAAAGTGACTTCGCCATTTCACACACGGATATTGATCAGGAAATTAATGAGTCCCTTGATAGGATTACTGTCTATAGGACGCTAAAGACTTTTCTGGAGAAAGGCCTTATTCACCAGGTTCCGGATGACCGGGGAATCATGAAATATGCCCTTTGCAGTGAAGCATGCTCGCCAGCCAGCCATCGCCACGACCATGTCCATTTTAAATGTTTAAAATGTGGCCAGACTAACTGCTTAAATATTTCCATACCATCAATTAAGCTCCCCAAAGGATATGCTTCGAACGATACGACCATTCTGGTTCAGGGAGTGTGTAAACACTGCTCCTAAAATTTTTTTTAAAGCTTCCCCTTTTCGATCTTTATCTGTAATAATATTTTTTACCCGTTTTGGGTAACAATTATATTGTTTAGATTTGGAGATTGCACAATGTAGAAAACTTGATTTTTTAACCTATAGAGCCCATTTACCCTAAGACTCCTTTGCTATATCTAGGTGACATACTTTCTCTCTCAATTTTTGATAATGACCGGGAGACGATTCTTTTCGGTGTATTTGGGATCGTGATCATACTATTTATGATCCTGGACCTCGGTTTTTTTAACAAAGGGGCACACAAAATTACCACCAGATCGGCGCTGTATCAATCCATTTTTTGGGTTGTTATTTCAGTGGGATATGGTATTTTGATTCTCTTTTTTGATGATCCTTCAGGGGCACTTAGTGAAGAAAACGCTGTCTCTTATTTTTCAGCCTACCTGACCGAAAAGGCATTATCAATTGATAATATTTTTGTCATCCTTTTAATCCTAAAATATTTTAATGTTGATGATATTCATTATCACCGCGTTCTTTTTTGGGGGATTATTGGAGCCGTTGTTTTTAGGGCCATATTCATTTTTGTGGGTGCTTACCTTATTCATAAATTTCACTGGATTCTTTATATCTTCGGTGTATTTCTAATCTATTCTGGAATCAGAATTTATTTTGAGGATGGCAATGAAACCATTGAACCGGAGAAAAATCCAATCCTTCGTTTTTGTAAGCGATATCTCCCATTAACAACGGATGACCAGGGTGGTCATTTTGTAGTAAAAGAGGCCGGAAAATGGATGTTTACTCCGCTGTTTTTAGTAATCGTTTTAATCGAAACTACTGATTTAATCTTTGCGGTTGATTCAATTCCTGCAGCCTTCGCGATCACGACAAATGAATTTTTAATATATACCTCTAACATTTTTGCGGTGATGGGATTACGGGCCATGTTCTTCCTGTTAGCAGGTATTATCGATCGTTTTTACCTACTCCAAAAAGGACTTTCCATAATTTTGTTTTTTATTGGAGCGAAAATGATGCTGGAGATTTTTGATCTCAAGATTGATGTGTTTGCATCCTTTGCAGTGATCATTGCCACGTTAACACTATCAATTGTTTTCTCCGTAGTTGTCCCTCGTAAATCAACCGAGTAGCAACGCTATTTCTCCTTTTTAAAAATTTCTTTCGGGAGAATTTTCAACAAAATTGGAAGGGTCAGGAATCGATTGGGTAAGGAAGTAATGACGAATGTTGGAATAGTTTTCAGGATGACAATCAACTCTTTTCGTATATGCTCCATTTCGTCAGCTGAAAGTTCGTTTGATTTTGCTTTGGTAAGCAGGTCCATGATATCCATGCGCTCATGGATTCCCCGAATTAATTTGCTTTGATTTTTTTCGGCAATTCGGGCCACTCTTTTGATAAATTGTTCACTTACACTGTCAAAATCCTGTTTGTCCTGTAAGCGCTCTAATTGCCCCCAATGCTCCAATACAAAGCCCTCGATTGCAATCAGGCTATTCTCTAAATCTTCTTCACTGAAGTTAAGATAGTCACAGAAACGCCTTAAAAAGTCCTGCTCACATTGTTCTACTTTTTTGTCAGCCCAAAGGGTTAGGATGGCCATTTCCAAAAAGAATTTTTTTAGAATCCACGAGTTTTCAGAGGGCAGGTCAATCGATTCGATCTCAATACCGTTATCAAAAATAATATGGGCTTCTGCTCTTTTCTCAGAAGATAGATTAGTACTTTCTAAAAAAAGGTCAAACATTTTCTTCTCTTCAAATGCGATTTCATCGTTGGCATGCGCTGCGGCGGCAATTACTTTGAGAACAGAAAAGCGCAACTCATCTCGTTCATATCGAAAAAAATCTTCAACAATTTTATCGGCATTCGTATGAATCCACTGACCAAAAATAAACACATCCAAAAAAAGGAGGCTATTGTGAAAGAATGAGACCCAAAAGTTATCAGCGTACGCTTCCGTATGTTCAATCCTTTTATCAAGAATTTTCTCAGCTAATTCCAGCGCTGATTTTTTCCGGCCAAAGATATTCCGTGTAGAAGTCGATAATTCGGGGAATATTTTATTATAAAAATTTCCAATATTGTCTAACGTCTTAAGAATGACTTCACTTAATTCGTCGGGAGTGGAGACCGGTTTGTCCTGAAAGAGAAGAGAACTGCTAATCAGGCTCTCTGCTAATAAAATCTTCATTTTATCCCGTTGATCCCATTCGTTTTCATCAGGATGTTCGAGGTTACCGACCGACTGCCCATACATAAGTCCTGTGGGTTGCAGGATCCGGTATAAAGAGTGTTCGGGATGAGATCCTTTGTTTCCGTTGACACCTAAATCCGTATGCAGCTCTTTACGAAATTCTAAATAATCTTTAAGCCAACCTTTCTTTACTGATTTCATTTTCACACAATCATAGACTGAATGAAAAGTAGTAACTTTTTATTTACTTAATAAAAGATCTACTTATAAGTGTCTTTCCAGCCCTTTGATTCGATTATTTTATCGGTCGACTCGACTTTGGATTTTAATGTTCGTTTGAATTTGTCAATAACGGTTCCGATGCGTTTATCATGGGTGCCCAATATCTGAGCGGCCAGAATCCCGGCATTGCGGGCACCATCCAGCGCTACAGTCGCTACGGGTACCCCACCAGGCATTTGCAATATGGAAAGTACGGAGTCCCATCCATCAATTGAATTTGATGATTTTACCGGAACCCCAATCACGGGCAAGGAGGTAATTGCAGCCACCATGCCTGGCAAGTGAGCGGCTCCTCCCGCTCCGGCAATGATAACTTTCAATCCTTTTTTACGTGCATTCGTGGCATAGTCCACCATCCGAAGAGGGGTTCTGTGTGCGGAGACTACCGTCAGCTCGAACGGTATTCCAAATTCTTCCAGAATAATTGCCGCTTCCTTCATAATTCGAAGATCAGACTGGCTTCCCATTATAATTCCTACTTGTGGCTTCATATCAGGTGATTACTTTTAGTGTTTCTTTTACAAACTTGACTTTCATTTTTAACCGTTCAACATCTTCATCTACGATGGTGACATGGCCCATTTTTCGAAATGGTTTTGTTTTCTTTTTTCCATAAAGGTGAACATGCACACCTTTTTCGTGAATTACTTTATCAAATCCCTGATAGACGGCATCTCCGGTATACCCGGGCTCACCCAGAATATTCACCATTGCACTTGGCATAATGATATCGGTGCTTCCCAGGGGGAGTCCTAAAATAGCCCGTAAATGTTGTTCGTATTGGGATGTAATATTGGCTTCTATCGTTTGGTGGCCGCTATTGTGGGGTCGTGGTGCCACTTCATTTACCAATACTTTTCCCTCTTTTGTAACAAACATTTCAACTGCCAGCAATCCTACCAGTTTTAATTTTTCAATGATGGTTCGGGCAATAGTGTCGGCTTGCTGCTGAATTTTTGAATGAATATCCGCAGGGGCGAAGAGGTATTCCACCAGATTTTGTACAGGATGAAACATCATCTCGACTGCCGGATAGGATACAATCTCTCCGTGTTCATTTCGGGCAACAAGGATGGCAATTTCTTTTTCAAAGTCGACCAGTTTTTCCAGAAGGCCGGGTGCATCAAAGGCCTTACCGATCTCATCAGATGATTTAATAATCTGAACACCCCTCCCGTCGTAACCTTCCTTTCCAAGTTTGTGCACAGCGGGTAAAAATTCAATATGACCGGCAACGTCAGCTGCATTTTCAGTCAGGATAAATTCTGCAGTGGGGATATTATTATCAACATAGAATTTTTTTTGGACCCGCTTGTCCTGGATGAGTTCAATTAATTCAGGCTGTGGAAATACTTTTTTACCTGCTTGTTGGAGTGCTTTAAGTGCGGTCGTGTTAACGTTTTCAATTTCAATCGTCAGGATATCACATTCGGCACCGAACGCCATTACGGTTTCATAATCGGTGAGCTTTCCATGATGAAATTCCGCAAGGGTGGAGCATGGGGCTGCAGCATCAGGGTCTAAAATGGAAAAGGGTAAATTGAAATCAATACCCGATTGAATCAGCATCCTACCAAGTTGTCCGCCACCTAGAATACCAAGTTTGAAATTCTGACTAAACGCGCTCAAATTTTTTTTCGGCAAGTTATTAAGGAGAATGAAAAACCATATCCTTTTTTAAGGAAATGTAATCGAAGTCTGTCATTGAATGGACGGAGAGCTGCTGGCAGCCGTTACCACATCATCAAATTCAATATTGGCCATTTTTATAGAATAGAGCAGAAGTCTTACTTCTTTGACATGAAGGTGACCATCTACTTCTGATATTTTATAAAGGGCTACAAATGTTTTGAGCTTCTCTTCATCCGTACAACCATTTATGAGCCGGATTCCGGTTTCGTAAATATCCCTTTCTTTTTTATTGATAATGGATTTTTGGAATTCAAAAAAAACCTGATCCGGGATGTTTTCGATCTGTCTTAATTTTCGAATGGCTTCAATTTCATTTTTATCGATAACACCATCGGCACTAACCAACAGGTGAACCAGGTGCAACATTCCAAGATGATAATCAGCGCTCATAGGTATAGTGTTTGTTAAAGATAGCAGAAACAATTTCTTCTATAAAAATTATCCGATGACTTTCTCGGAATTAGCTTAGTAATTGATAGGTAAGCAGCGCAGAGAAATATGCCAGCATCGTCATATACACGAGTTGGATCAATGGCCATTTCCATCCGTTGGTTTCTTTGTAGACAATGGCTATTGTGCTCATACATTGCATGGCAAATGTATAAAAGAGCAGAAGGGATAACCCGACGGCAGGAGTAAAACGCTTCTCACCCGTATCAGGATTTATTTCTTCCCGCATTCTTTCCTTAATTGTGCTGGCTTCCGATTCATCAGCACTTCCAATACTGTATATAGTCGCCATTGTTCCCACAAAAACTTCTCTTGCAGCAAAAGAAGTAATCAATGCGATTCCAATTTTCCAATCATACCCCAGGGGTTTGATTACCGGCTCAATTCCTTTACCAATAATTCCGGCATATGAATGTTCCAACTGATAGGCCGCAATCCGATTTTCCAATATAGCGGGGGTTTGTTGTAAACCCGGTGACTCCTGAAGCACCATTTCCCTGGCATTTTGAATATGATCCCCGGGGCCATAACTGGCCAGTACCCACAAGATAATGGAGATTGCAATAATGATTTTGCCGGCTTCAAAGACAAATGCCTTTGTTTTCTCAATGATCGTTAATCCAACGTTTGACCATTTTGGCCATCGATAGGTTGGTAGTTCCATGATCAGGAAACTGCGTTCTTTAATCTTTATTAAATATTGCATGGCTAAGGCAGAGAGAATTGCAGCACCGAAACCGATCATATACAGGGCCATTAATGCCAGACCCTGCAAATTAAAAAAGCCGAGAGCTTTCTGATTCGGGACGATCAATGCAATTAGTATGGTGAATACAGGAAGTCGGGCAGAACAGCTCATTAATGGAGTTACAAGAATGGTGATTAATCGCTCCTTCCAGTTGTCAATAGTTCGGGTAGCCATAATCGCGGGAATTGCGCAAGCGACTCCGGATATTAGCGGAACAATACTTTTCCCATTTAAGCCGAATCTGCGCATCATTTTATCCATGAGGAATACTACCCGGGCCATGTATCCTGACTCTTCCAGAATCGAGATGAAGCCAAAAAGAATTGCTATCTGAGGAACAAAAATTACAATGCCTCCAATCCCGGGTATAAGACCCTCCGTGAGCAACGCATTCACGGGTCCTTTCGGTAGCTGAATGGACAGCGACTGACTGAGCATAGCAAAGAAACTATCAATCAGATCCATAGGAACAGTTGCCCAGGCAAAGATGGATTGGAACAGCAGGAAAAGAATGGTTAGGAAAATTGCATATCCCCAGATTTTATGGGTAACCAGTTTATCAATTTTTTGTGAGTATTTTTTCCATGTATTGTTGGCGGGTTTTAGCAACACTTCATCCAGTAAATCCTGGATGTAAGCATACCGTTGAACAATTTCAGCTCCCTGAAATTTGCCGGGAAAAAAATCGTGGTTCTTTCGAATAGCCTCCAGCGTTGCCTGTTCATCACTGGAAAGGAAGGATACCGATTGCGGCTGTTCTAAAAAAAGGTACGCCTCGTAATCATTGTCAACCTGCAGTTTTTCGCGCACTTCACGAACCGCCGAAACGGTTTCTTTCCAGACCGGAAAAATTGGTTCTTTTGCCGGATAGACTTTCTCGGAAAGTGATCTTTTTAGTTCGTTTACGCCGATTCCATTGCGGGCAACAATAGGGATAACCGGGATTCCGAGTTTTGTTGAAAGCGCCCGAAGATTGTAGTGAATCCCTGCCTTGGCCACCTGATCCATCATATTTAAGACCAGAATAGTGGGCAGCCCCAGATCAATAATCTGAGAAAGTAAAAGCAGCCCACGATTTAAATTGGTTGCATCTGCAATAACCACAACAAGATCCGGACATAACGGACTTTTTTGATCAAGAAGAATTTGCGCAACAATTCGCTCATCCATGCTCCGTGGATAAATGCTATAGATTCCCGGAAGATCAATAATTTCAGAATTCTCACCATTTGGAAGTAGGCAAAAACCGGAACGTTTTTCAACTGTGACACCAGGAAAATTTCCAATTTTTTGGTTTAAGCCAGTGAGGTAATTGAATAATGAAGACTTTCCGGAGTTGGGATTGCCTACCAGCGCAATCTTAAATCGTTGACGGCTGCTCATTCCTCAATCGAAATAGTAGCGGCTTCTTCAATCCGCAAGGTTAGTTCATACCCCGCTACACTAATACAAATGGGGTCGCCAAAAGGGGCGGCAAAATTGAAGAGAATTCTGGATCCCGGAAGGCAGCCCATTTCCATTAGTTTGACAGACAAAAAGTCATCTGAAAAACCAACCACGGTTGCTACTTCTCCAGGTTTCATGTGAGCAACACTCCTCAAATCTGAAACAATTTATTTAGATTAAATTTAAACAAGGCAAATATATAGGCTTAGGGCTTGGTATGCAATGATTTATCTCAGCTTTGTGTTATCAACGATAATGAAAAAAGGTAAAATAAAATCCGAAAAGCAGAAGCGCACGCCTAACCATTCTTTAAGGAAATCTGATAGTAAGGTCCCCAAAAAGAAGGATGAAGATGTTTCAGAAGCGAATGAATTTGATTTTGGCGGAATACCAGACCGTGATTTAAAAAAGAATTTGGGTTGTGGTTAATTTTTAAATGGACTCCGCTACAAATACCCGTTTAACCCGGTCACTGGTATTCGTGAGAATTTCATAGGGTATTGTATTTATTTTTTTGGCAACTTCCTGAATGGGAAGCCCTTCACCAAAGATGATTACTTCATCGCCCTCTGCTGCATCAATGGAGGTAAGATCAATCATCGACATATCCATGCACACATTTCCGATGATGGGAGCCAGATGGCCATTTACTAAAACCTGACCCACGCCATTGCTGAACGCCCGACTAAAACCATCGGCATACCCGATCGCAATGACACCAATTTTTGAAGGAGCTATAGCTTGCCCGACACGGTTATAACCAATCGTTTCACCTGCATCAATTGATTTGATCTGGGATATAATGGTTTTTAAAGAAGCCACTGGTTTTAGCTCTTTAAATCCTTCTTCGGTCGGGTCTATTCCATAAAGACCAATACCCAACCGGATCATGTCAAACTGAAATTGGGGTAAGCGCAATGCTCCCGGAGAATTCAAAATATGCAGGATGGGTTTGTATCCTAATGCGGAAATAATTTTTTCAGTAGCGATTATGAACCGGTTTACTTGTGCATCCGAAAAGGCATCATGTGCAGATGAATCAGCTCCGGCCAGATGACTAAATATGGATGCCACTTTTACATTTTTGTATTCTTTTAGTAGCGTAAGAAGTCTGGGTATTTCGTGATCATCAAAACCCAGCCGGTGCATTCCTGTATCTACTTTGATATGAATGTTGCATGTTTTTTCATGGCCAAGAAACAGCAGGAAAGAATTTAGAATTTTCAAGCTGTAGATTTCAGGTTCCAGGTCGTGCAGTACTAACTGCTGAAAGCTTTCTTCTGAAGGGTTCATGACCATAATTGGGAGCGTGATATTATTTTCACGCAGCATGATTCCCTCATCGGCATATGCGACCCCCAGATAATGAACCTGGTGGTACTGAAGCAGGTTACCAATTTCAACACTTCCGCTGCCATATGCGAAAGCTTTTACCATCGCCATAATTTTGGTTCCGGTATTCAGCTTTGATTTAAAATAGTTTAAATTATGGACTAGATTTCCAAGGTCCACCTCCATGATGGTACCATGCACTTTTTGCTCCAGGTGTTGAACAATCTTCTCAAATGTGTAAGTCCTGGCACCCTTTATCAGGATGGCCTCATTTTGAAATTCAGCAATATTTAGATTTGATAAAAAGGCATTCGTGCTTTCATAAAATTGAGTGGGCATGGAAAACATTTCACTTTTTTGTGGAAGGCCTATACCAATAAAAGAATCAACACCGCTTGCATTCACCAGTTCCGCGATGCGTGCTGAAAGTGTTTCGTTATCCAACCCTGTTTGTAATATATCGGACAGAATTAACCGCTTACGGGGAAGACGATTGATGCTAGTAAGAAAATCAAGACTAATTTTTAGTCCCGCCAAATCATTATTATAGGTATCATTTATTAGCTGACATCCATTCCTGCCAGCCTTTAACTCAAGGCGCATGGGTACCGAACGGATTTGCTTTACACGCTTAATGATTTCGTCACCACCATACTTAAAATGCAGCAGGACGGCAATACAATGAAATATATTTTCGAGTGATGCAGGGTCTGAAAAGTGAAAGGTAATGTCAAACGAATTTGATTCATACTGAACGGTAAATGATGTGCCCTTATTTTTTATTACAATATCTGCTTCCGGGGCAAATCCCCACGAAAGGGTTGGTAAACCCGTGGATAAAATAGCTTTTGAAACGGCGGGCTGGTCATGACAAAAAATGAGCAGTTTCGCATAGTTAAACAACTTTAGTTTTTCTTCAAGCTTCTGCTGTGATGATGAAAACCCTTCATCGTGTGCAGTTCCCAGATTGGTAAAAAGTCCTATCGTTGGCCGCATTTGTGCTGCTAATTTTTCCATTTCACCGGGTTCTGAAATTCCAGCTTCAAAAATCCCAAGTTGATGGTGTGATTGGAGTTGCCACAGCGAGAGGGGCACGCCTATTTGGGAGTTGTAACTTCCCGGATTTTTAGCAATAAAGAAATCGGGAGAAAGGAGTTGAAAGAGCCATTCTTTTACAATGGTCTTTCCATTGCTCCCGGTAATGCCAAGGATGGGGATATCAAATTGATCGCGATGATAAGTTGCTAATTTTTGAAGAGCCTGGATACAATCCTTTACGTGCAGAATATTAGCATCTGGTAATGCGGAAAACGAAATCGATTTTTCCACTACAAATTGGCGAACACCTTGCTGATACAATGCTGCAATATGTTCGTGACCATCATTGCGGCTCCCCTTGATGGCAAAGAACAACGCACGCTGATCATTTATGTTTTTTCGACTATCCAACAACACAGAATGAATTGGGCGATCGTTCGCAATCTGTATCATGTTTCCGCCAAGGATCGAAGGAAGAGAGGAAAATAATAGCATTACTAAAAGAGACGTGCTCCGTTTGGCACTGGTTTATTGGGTATACATAATACGACGTGTTCCGACTCATCCGGAAATCCGGTAACTAAAACTTCAGAGATAAAATTAGCAATTTGTTTAGGAGCGAAGTTCACGATGCAAACGACCTGCTGATTCAATAGTGTTTCGATATCATAGTGATGGGTTATTTGTGCACTTGATTTTTTTATCCCCAATGCTCCCAAATCGATCCATAGTTTAAAGGCAGGTTTTCGGGCTTCATCGAAAGGCTCGGCCTTAATGATCGTTCCAACCCGGATATCCACCTTTGCAAAATCATCCCAATTGATGCCCATAATTATTAATAAATTTAAAATTCCGATTAAAACTTACACAAACATTACACATGGAAGAATAATCTGTTGTATTTAACACAATTGTGGTGAAAGTTTACGTATATTTTGTTCCTTTTCCGAAACAATCTATCAAATCCAAACGTTTGAAAAGGAGCCTGCGCATGAGATTAAAACCTAACCATATCTATCTTATTGTGATTGCCATTCTGGTTTCCGCAGGGATAACCTTTGCTCAGGAATCAGTTTCCCCTGTTTTGGAAGGAATGGAAGCTGAAAAATCAACTACCAACAGCGACTATAGTTATACCGATGGTGATGGAAGTGCACAGCGGGTACAGTCAATTCCTAATGCACCGATTACGTCCCCGGCAACAACACAGCGTGAATCCGTTCAGGGGGCTAAATCAACTACCGCTACAACAGTTGCAAAACAAAAGCCAACACAAGAAAAACAAACAGGAGAAACACAACCCAAGCCGGAAGATTCTGTGTTGGGGTTTAATTTCTTATACTACATTTTCCAGAAGTATAAGATGTCTGACATCATTGATTAATTTCTACTGCATAATCTCTTATGCTTCATTCTTTACGAAAAATTGTTCCAGTTCATTTAAGTTGAGAATACCTTCATAGTATGCTTTTCCAAAGATAACCGCAAAAATTCCCATGTCGTTTAATTTTTTAATGTCATCGATTCCTCTGACACCTCCACTGGCCAAAATAGAAATTTCCGGAAATTGATTAATTATATCCTGATAGAAAGAAAACGCAGGACCTTCCAATACACCATCACGCGAAACATCTGTTGATTTAACATATTTCAAACCACGCGATACAAAATAATCAATGTGTTCGAAAAGTGTGATCTTTGATTTTCGCTGCCATCCGCGGATTAATAGTTCCTTCGAGTTTACATCGACGACATCTGATCCCAATGTAATGTGTTCGCGCCCATAGGATACAATCCAGGAAGCAAAGAGCTCAGGATTGGTAACGGAAATACTGGCAGCAGTAATGTAAGCGGCACCCGCCTCAAAGGCTTTACTGATATCCCCATCGGTAGAAATTCCTCCGGTGAAATCAATTTTTAGTTGGGTATGGCCTGCAATGGCTTCAATGACATGATAGTTTTTGGGACTACCTTTTTCTGCTCCATCTAAATCGACCAGGTGCACAACACTAATACCGTGATTTTCAAATCGCTTGGCCAGGTCAAGCGGATTTTCGTCATAGGCCTTCTCACTGGAGATATCACCTTTGCGCATTTTTACAACCTTGCCTTTTCGTATGGCGATAGAAGGGATAACCTGAATCATAGACTTCAATTTAACCGGGTTTGCTAAGGTACAATGCATTCCTGAAACATGCTCAAGATTTTCTTAAAGAGGCAAGGGATTTGCAGGAATAGAGCAAAATAATTAGTTAGTTTTATAAAAATCATTCCGTAATGAAAAGTACTCTTTCAATATTGACATGCGCATTCCTGCTTTTTGCGGGTATTGCTATGGGGCAGCCAAAAATGAGGAAATTACCGACCATCATTAACCACCCCTCTATCAATGTGACGGCCCCATTTATGAGCGTAGACGGAAGTGGTTTGATTTATGTTTCTGATTATGCACAGGATTATGCGTTAACTATGTTTTATAGTTACAAGCAACGCGCCAATTGGTCGGAACCAAAACCCCTGCCGAAAAATTTATCGAAATTGAATTTTTTATACGGGGCCACATTAAGCGCTGATGGCAAAACAGTTTACCTGTCGAGTTTTAAGTCGCCCGGGGCTGGTGGTTATGATATCTGGATGAGTGAATCGCGTGGTTCGTCCTGGACAGAGCCTGTCAATCTGGTTAACCCCATCAATACAAAATCAAACGAGGCAAGCGCTTCCTTCACACCGGATGGTAAGACTATCTATTTTATGCGTTGTGAAAAAATGAACGAGAAGTCTGCGTCGGAATGCAAGATTTTTGTTGCAAAGAAAAAAACAAACGGGCAGTGGAGTGAACCGGAGGAATTGCCCGCGCATATTAATACCGGAAATTCCCAATACCCGCGAATTTTGGCAGATGGAGAAACACTTTTGTTTTCATCGGATAAACTACCAGGGAATAAAGGAGGTTTAGACCTTTACCAAACGCGTTTAGTGAATGGCAACTGGACAGCACCCGTAGCAATGGAATTTACCAATACTGAAGTAGATGACAAAAATGTAAGTGTGAATGGAATTGGCAGGTACCTGCTTCGCGATTCTCCTGGTGCACGTAAAATGGAATTAGTTGAATATCTGATTCCTCAGGAACTAAGGCCAAAAGGATTGACAAAAATTGAGGGCGCAGTATTAGACCCGTCAGGGGCACCCGTTTCGGCATATATCGTGGTTACCGAACGCGATTCCCAAAAGCGGGTGTACAATGGCCGGCCGGAAAAAGATGGCTCTTTTACGCTCTATTTGCCTGAGGGTAGTGTATATGAATTTGGAGTTGACCCAGAGCGGAGTAATTTTAATTTTTATGCTGAATACATTGATTTAACAGAGGAAGATATCCCACAGTTAAAAAGGGTAAACCCGGTTCTCAAACCTATTGAGGCAGGGGATAATTTCCCTCTTGATTTAGTAACCTTTGAAGAGAACAGTGCTGCGCTTACGGAAACATCATCCACAGAACTCGACCGACTTGTAAGAATGATCAGGAGTAATCCGGAATTTATTTTTGAGATTCAGGTTTTGCTGGCTGGGTATGAGGAGGATTCAGTTTCCTCAATCCCCGATTTAACCGAGGTAATTTATGATTCAATACAGGCTACGGTTACAGACATCGATACTTTGGGGCAACTGTTTGAACGTGATACGCTGATTGTAAAAACGCGCTATCATAATGATCGAACACTGGAACAAGCCGGACAAGTTGTTGAATACTTAGTCAGTAAGGGCGCGGATGCTTCTGACACTTCGGTTTTTGGAAATGCCAGACCTGAAGCAATTCCGGAAAACCGAAAAATAACCGTTAATGTATTTATACGGAGGAAAGAAAATTAACGCGAGAATGGAATTACTACCACGGTCTTATCCCACAACAAGATCATTTCAGGATCGGCTCCCATCTTTTCAAAGGTAATTGTAAACTGCTCGAATTCCTTTTCATGTTGGGCTGCATGAACATCTACAATGAGGACATCCTTTTCTGGATTCCGATTGGGTTCTCCGGCAGGGTTGACTCCCCATTGACCATATTCAGCATTAAAAATGATACTCCAGGAGTGTTCATTTGGGATAGACCAAAGCGAATATTTACCCGCTTTTAAAAGCTTGCCTTTTACTTTCAAAGGGGTTTTTGTTTCAAAGGTTGTTGCCTCATTTGCACCAGTTCTCCATACTTTGCCATAAGGAACCAATTCACCAAAAATCTCCCTTCCCTTTTTGTATGGTCGGTTATAGAATACATTAATTTTTAATTCACCATCTTCATATGCAACCGTTTCTTCCGGACTTAGTGATTTCGTACGACTCTTATCCATGGAGTTTTTTGCCCAAACGATTAAAATCGCGATTGCAACTCCTACCCCGGCAATTATTAGAAAACGCTTCATTTAAATTAATAATTTAGAATGCATAGGTGATTTAATACCCTTATACTGATTTTTGCCCAATCAGGATGCCAACATATAAACTATTTTTATTCTTTTTATAAGAATTAATTAAAAGGGACTAATTTTAGCCTTTCATTCAAATGAGCATACTTATGAATTTAGATTGGTGGCCTTTTTATGTTGTGATTGCCCTTTTTATTCTTGCCATTATATCCCCCTGGTTATTTCCAAACAAAATGGTGAGTAAGAACAAGCACGATAATAAATTCTAAGCGGGTTCAGCTGACTTTAGTTTACTACTATGAATGTTTGCGTATTCTGTGGATCGAATTCCGGTCAATCAAAAGAGTACGCAAGGGTAGCAATGGAACTGGGTGTTTTTCTCGCGCATTCGAATCACGCACTTATTTATGGAGGGGGTAATATTGGGTTGATGGGAATCCTGGCAGACGCAGTTCTGGAGAAAGGTGGTAAAGTGACCGGAATTATTCCTGGCTTTTTAAAGGAACGAGAGGTTGGGCATACCGGTATTACCAGATTGGAAGTAGTGCACTCCATGCATGAACGTAAGCAGCGAATGGCTGATCTAACCGATGCTTTTGTTGCAATTCCGGGTGGATGGGGAACGCTGGATGAACTTGCTGAGATACTTACCTGGAAACAATTGGGTTTAATTCATCAACCCGTATTTTTGATTAATGTTAATCAGTTTTTTGATCCTTTATTGGCCCAATTGGAATTGATGGTCAGAGAGGGATTTTTAAAGCAGGAATGTCTGGATTATTTAGGGGTATGTACCAATATTTCAGAATTTTCCCAACGCCTAAATACCTAGTTCTGGGGGATAATAAACTCTGATCAAAAAACTCTATATTGAGCTGGCCTCCGTGTATTTATGATCAGATATCTACTGCTTTCTGTATGCATTACCTTTCCAATATTTACAGGATATGGGCAAAATAACCTTGGTTTTACCTTAGAAGACGGTAGAAAAAAAGTTCAGATCCCGTTTGAGCTTCATAACAATCTGATTGTTGTTCCGGTGGTCATGAATGGTATGCTTCCGTTGAAATTTATTCTGGATACAGGCGTACGTACCGCGATCTTGACACAGAAGACTTTTTCCGATATTTTAAATCTAACCTATTCAAGAAAGTACAGCATAACAGGCCCTGGAGGAGAGAAGGTTATTGATGCGTATATCACGAACAATGTTTCACTTGATTTACCTGGAGTTTCTGGAAAGGGTCATGCCTTGCTGGTACTCGATCAGGATATGTTAGAACTCCGTAATTATCTGGGCTCAGATGTACATGGAATATTAGGGTATGAAATCTTTAGTCGCTTTACCGTTGAGGTAGATTATACTAAAAAAGTGCTAACCCTGTATGCTCCCAACCGATTCCGGAAGAGGAGATTTCAACGATTCAATATGGATATATTAGATACCAAACCCTTCATCAATGGGCTGGTGACGATGTCCAATGGGAAAACTTTAAACGCGCGGTTACTGGTTGACTCAGGGGCAAGTCATGGGCTGATGTTGGAACCCGCTAGTGACTCGATAATCGTTGTGCCGGAGAAACAGGTTAGTACGGTTATAGGACGTGGAATAGGCGGGGAAATCACTGGTAAAGTAGGCCGTATCAAGCAATTGAAACTAGGACATTTCAAGCTGGAGGAACCAATTGCTAATTTTCCTGATCCCAATAGTTATATTGATAGTCTAAAATTGGGCACAACCTTTCGACATGGTTCCATTGGTGGTGAAATTTTAAGCCGCTTTACCACCGTCTATGACTTTTCAACAGAAACCCTTTACCTCAAGAAAAATTCAACATTAAAGAAAAAATATTACTACAATTTGAGTGGTTTGACCATTAAAGCGAAGGGTGCAGCCTTAAATGTTTTTGAAGTTAACGATGTCCGTGACCAGACGGAAGCTCAAAAGGCCGATGTACGCGTAGGTGATTTGATTCTATCGATCAACGGTATCGTACTCAAATCACTTGATCTGAATGTGGTCAATGGCCTTCTAAATACAAGACCAGGGAAAAAGCTCAAACTTGAAATCAACCGAAGTGGACAGAAAATAAAACGGGAATTCGTATTGGTGAGTGATATTTAACCTCCCACTAATCGTAATAATTGTCCTTTTCTATTCGTATAGGCTTTATGAAGATAAAGCTGAGTTCTTCGGATTTTCAATGTATTCTTGATCGCACTATAAAGGGCTTCCACGGATAGATTTTTCTTCAACAGGTAATCAATGAACCCGTTGGATCCGGCGGTCTCAATAAAATTAGAGTTCTTTAAAACGGTTATCGGCAAATCACGCGTTTTCCTATTTCGGGACAGCGCCGCAATGGTCTGAGAGAATTCGGGTTGTCCAATGTTATCATCAATGAGGATGAAATTTGGCTTGAACCGGATTAATCGTTCAATCAGACTTTTTGCATCAAAGGCAATTTCAGTATTGATGATCCGTCCTCTCAATTGCTTGATTTTGTCCATCACGTTCCCCATTTCAATCGGATTATTACCAATCAAAAGCACGTTTAACGGCTCAGGACTCTGCACCTTTTCTTGTATTATTTTCTCTGCCAACATCGTATATAAATTAAAGCCATGTAAGAATCACGTAAGAAATAACGCTAATTACGCAAAAAATGTTGCTATAGTAATTTCTTATTCGTCTCTTTTTTTCAACAATTTGTACACATATTGTACCAACCTCAAAAATGAACGAAAAAATCATCATTATCGGTGGAGGTGTTGCAGGTCTTCTTTCCGCTATTCAGCTTCAAACCCAACACATTCCCTGTCTGGTGATTGAAAAAAAAAGATACCCCTTTCATCGTGTTTGTGGTGAGTATATTTCAAATGAAGTAAAACCATTCCTAAAAAAGCTTTCAATCTTTCCCAGTGAGTATAACCCACCTTTCATTTCTCGTTTCCAACTTTCCTCAGTACGGGGAAAAAGTGTAACGATGCCACTCGATCTTGGTGGGTTCGGGATTAGCCGCTATTCCTTTGACAATTTTCTTTATGAACATGCACAATCATTGGGTGTTGAATTTCTTTTTGAAGAAGTAAGTAACCTAACCTTTACAGATAATCTTTTTCATGTGACCACAGACACGAAAGAACTGGTTTCTAAATTGGTGATAGGTGCATTCGGTAAACGGTCATTGCTTGATGTAAAACTCAATCGGGAGTTCATTAAAAGACGATCTGCATATGTGGGCATTAAGTATCACATTAAAACTGATCATGCCGATGATCTTATTGCTTTGCATAATTTTGATGGGGGCTATTGCGGTATCAGCAATGTAGAAAATGATATTTCGAACCTATGTTATCTGGTCTCCTCAAAGCAGCTTAAGAAAAATGGGGGGATAAAGGAACTGGAACAGGAGACGCTGTACAAAAATCCCTTACTTAAGTCCATATTTATCAATTCTGAATTCCTTTTCAGCAAACCAGAAGTAATTGGGGAAATCTCTTTTGAGACGAAATCACCGGTTGAAAGCCAGATCATTATGGTTGGTGATGCATCTGGTATGATTGCACCCCTGTGTGGAAATGGTATGGCCATGGGAATTCATGCTTCAAAAATTGCTTGCGAATATGTTGCTCAATTTTGGAACTCGAAGATTAACCGGCAAACCATGGAACGTATGTACACACAAGCCTGGCGACACCACTTTAATCTCAGACTTCAGGTGGGTAGGCGTGTACAACAAATATTATTCGGAACACCATTTGCTTCTGAGATTGCAACAGGATTCATCAGCAACGTGAAACCGCTACGTAGTTTCATTATGAAGCAAACCCATGGTGTGCCTTTTTGATATTTATGTGCATCTTTAACAATAAATTCTAAAAGCATGAACCGAAAAAAATTTATAAAGAAAATGGCCATAATGGGTGCAGCTGTTGGTGTTGCAAATCAGGTTATTGGAAACGCATTTACTATGAAAGAAATGTTCTTTAAAATTTCACTTGCGGAGTGGTCATTGCACAAGACGTTATTCGCGAATAAAATGACAAATCTGGATTTTCCATCCACCGCAAAAAATAGTTTTGGTATTGATGCGATTGAATATGTGAACCAGTTTTTTAAAGATAAGGCAAACGATAAATCCTATTTGACAGAATTGAAAAAACGGTGTGATGATGAAGGTGTAAAAAGCTTGTTGATTATGTGTGATGGAGAAGGGGAATTGGGACATCAGGAAAACGATAAAAGAAAAACAGCAGTTGAAAACCATTTTAAATGGGTGGAAGCCGCACAATTTTTAGGTTGTCATTCTATTCGGGTGAATGCGGGCGGCGGTGGAACACGAGCAGAACTGGCGCAAACAGCAACGGATGGTTTGCATCAACTTTCATCCTTTGCTAAGGATTATAATATCCAGGTAATTGTTGAGAATCATGGAGGGTACTCTTCTGATGGTCAGTGGCTTAGTAGTGTTATTAAAGGCGTGGGTCTGGCGAATTGCGGTACTCTTCCCGACTTCGGGAATTTCTGTGTTAAACGTAAAGACCCGGCCAATTGGTCAGCAGGATGTGGAGAGGAATATGATCGCTATACCGGGGTAAAAGAATTAATGCCGTTCGCAAAAGGCGTGAGTGCCAAGACTTATGATTTTGATGCGAAAGGAAAATGTATTGAAACGGATTATACTAAAATGCTGTCGATTGTGAAAGCGAGCGGCTATCAAGGGTACATCGGAATCGAATATGAAGGGAGCACCTTATCAGAAACCGAGGGGATCAAGGCGACGAAAACATTACTGGAGAATGTAGGTGCTGCACTTTGAGTTTATTGAAAAGCCTGAAGGATTTGTGTGGACTTAATAAAGAGATAAATAAAAAAGAAATTCAGGCAGGTTGATGAAATTATATTAAGGCCCATGGTCCATCTATAGGAAACGTATCTTTCATCTTTCCTTGCCAGCAAAAACCAAATCAAAAAATAGAGTACAACCGGTGCCATTGAAAGCAGAAATACAGTCGTATACTGTACTGAAAAGTACGTGTTAAAATACCAGAGGAAAGCCAGTGTTGCTACCGCAAAAAAGACCCCTACAAAATAGAATGTCCCTTTAATCCCCAACCATAGACTAAGTGTCTTGTCTCCTCTCCGGGCATCTTCTTCGTGTTGATAAATTTGTGTCATCGGATAGCTGGCCAATAACATGATGCTGGTTAAAATACCCGGAATAAGGATGCTGAATTTTAGCGATTGTGATACCGCATAATTATTAATGCCTACATAACACATAATCAATGTAAACAGGCCCTGGAACAGACCAATGGTTAACCAACCGATAATGGGTCTCTTTTTTAGTCTGATGGAAGGATGACTATATGCTTTCGAAACCAATCCATAAATAAAGACAAGCAAAGCAAAGGCGATACTAATTTTTATGTATGCCAGCAGAATGGCAATGGCATCAAAAGTAAGAGCTAAGTAGTATAACCCTTTTTTAACCGGCGGCGGATTTTTCAGTCCGCCAATGCTCATTTCATCTTTATCAAAATAACTATTGTATCCGTTGCTGGCCGGGTAAAGAAAAAAATGAAGTATGATAAAAACCCAAAGGATTCCCGATTCGGTAAAATTAGGAGATACGGAAAGAGTAAAAAGATAAACGGGTAGTAAGAAATAGGAAAAAGGAATGCGCAGATGAAGCCAGGATGAACTTGAAAGCATAAACAATAGTTTTGAACAAGTTATCAATTTTTTAAAGTATTATTGATTGTATGAGTTTCATAACCGCAATCGGAACGGCAATTCCTCCATATGTTTTTAGTCAATCTCAATTGGCTGATTTTATGGTAAGGGCAATGAATCTTGGGGATGATGAAGCAAAAAAATTGCACACAATTTTCAGGGCATCAGGTATTACCAGGCGTGCTTCGGTTTTGTCAGACTATGGAAAGAAAAGTGATTTCACTTTTTACTCGAACAACAAAAACTTTCAACCCTTCCCATCAACTAAAGAACGGAACGATGTTTACCGTAAGTTTGCGATCGACCTGAGTGTGCAAGCCGTTCAGGATGCACTTTCCACACTGCCTTCTTTTGATAAGGAGACAATTACGCATGTAATAACCGTTTCATGTACAGGGTTGTATGCTCCCGGACTGGATATTGATTTGATCAATAACCTGCAACTCCCGGCAAACACACACCGCACGTGCATCAATTTTATGGGGTGCTATGCGGCTATCAGCGCATTAAAAGCCGGGGCAGCCTTCTGCACGGCAGATCCTTCCGCGAAGGTTCTAATTGTGTGTACAGAGCTGTGTAGTTTGCATTTTCAGAGAGCGCCTACAGCCGATAATATATTGGCGAATGCACTGTTTGCCGATGGTGCTGCAGCCGTTTTAGTGGAGGGCAAAAGCCATAACCATAAACGCATTGAGATGAGGTCATTTAAATCCTTGTTGATACAAAATGGATCCGAGCACATGGCCTGGAATGTCGGCGACTTTGGTTTTGAAATGCGCTTGTCAACATATGTTCCTGATATTTTAGGTAAAAGCATCAGTGAATTTTGTACACGATTATTATCAGAGAATGGGTCCTCCATACAGACTGTAAAATATCTTGCTGTACATCCCGGTGGCAGGAAAATATTGGCAATTGTTGAAAAAGCATTAGGTGTTTCCAAAGCAATCAATGGAACCGCCTATGATATTTTAAAAAACTTCGGGAACATGTCTTCGCCCACCGTACTCTTTGTATTAAAAGCGATTTTCGGGCAACTAACCCCTCAGGATCATCAGGAGGAAATTGTAAGTTTCGCGTTTGGACCCGGGTTAACGCTGGAAGGTGTTTTATTTAAAATTCAAATAGACTAACAGCCATGCCTGATTTTGCCAACCGATCAACGGCGATAGAGATCATGGACGATCTTTCGTGCTCCGGGGAAGTGGTGGAGCAAACCCTTCGTGAGTTAGACTTCATCAATAAATGGCTGGGGGGTGATCTGGTAACATTGGATGCAGTACACGGGGTAGTTGAGAAAATACCGGAAGACCGGACCATCATCATTGCCGATTTGGGATGCGGAAGCGGGAAGTTATTGTCTAAAATAGCGGCGTTGTTAAAAAGAACGAACAGGAAAGCTAAACTGATCGGGATTGATGCGAATCCAAACATTGTTGCATTTGCTCATCGAAACAACCAGCATCCTGATATTGAATTTATAGCGATTGATGTTTTTTCCGAAACGTTCGCAAAGATGAGATTTGATATCGTGATAGGAACACTATTCTTTCATCATTTTTCGAATCCACAATTAACGGATTTTCTAAAACAGGTAAGCAGGCAGGTCTCCGGAGGAGTGGTGATTAACGACATTCATCGTCATCCACTGGCCTATTATTCAATAAAATGGTTAACCTCCTTTTTTTCTAAATCAGCCATGGTGAAGGTTGACGCACCCCTGTCGGTGCTTCGTGCTTTTACCCGAAAAGACTGGTCGACGATTCTCGGGAATGCAGAATTATCGTACTCTCTGAAATGGAAATGGGCATTTCGATGGAGCGTAATTCCGGTGGTCGCTCTCCTGGGCCAATAATGCGGGGTCATCGATGAATGCCCCAAAGGGCCACGGAAAGGAGAGCGACCATGGTTGAGTATGTCGGATTGGACGTTTCGAAGGAAGAGACGGCTTATTGCGTGAAGGACGAGCAGGGGAAGATTTTGGCTCGGGGCAAGGTGGCGAGCGATCCGGACGCGTTGTTCGCGGTTTTGAAGGAGCATTGTCTTTGCCCGGAGCGGATCGTGCTGGAGACCGGGACGCAGTCGAACTGGCTGGCGCGGGAACTTCGCAAGCGCGGGCTTCCAGTGGAGTGCCTGGATGCGCGGCGCGCGCACGCGGTTCTGCGTTTGCGGCACAACAAGACGGACAAGAACGACGCGGAGGCTCTGGCGGAGCTTGCGCGGTTGGGATTTTTCCGCGCGGTTGCGATCAAGAGCGAGGCGGCGCAAGCGGACCGGGTGCTGGTGCAGGCGCGGGCGCAGCTGGTGAGCGGGCGGCGCAGCCAGGAGAACGCGCTGCGCGGTCTGTTGGCGTCGATGGGTTTGTGTTTTCCGAAGGGCGTGGCCAAGTTCGCCCGGGAGGTGCGGGAACTGGTGGCGGATCGTCCCGAGTTGGCGTGCGTGGCGGAGACGATGCTGTCGGCCCGCGAGGCGCTGATGGAGAGTATCGCGGCGCTCGATAGCGAAGTGGCGCACCGGGCGGAGCGGCAACCGGCTTGCCAGCTGTTGATGAGCGTGCCCCATGTCAAATCGCTGACGGCGCTGGCCTACTGCGCGACGATCGACGATCCGCAGCGCTTTAGCAGCTCGCGGGCGGTGGGAGCGTATCTGGGGCTGACGTCGCGGCGCTGGCAATCGGGCGAGGTGGACTATGGCGGGCGGATCTCCAAGATGGGCGACAGCGTGATGCGCTCTCTGCTCTACCAGGCGGCGAACGGCCTGCTCACGCGGGTGCGCCGGGCCCATCCGCTGAAGGACTGGGCGCGCAAGCTGAAGAAGCGCACGAGCCATAAAAAGGCCTGCGTGGCGTTGGCCCGCAAGCTGGCGGT
>CALOAV010000051.1:0-5129 GCA_942491425.1 uncultured Cytophagales bacterium | reverse complement strand
CACACGGATCGCCAGGGAAAATATACTGATTGTTGCCGGAAGCAATTCCAAAATTAAAATGCAGCTCTTTAATAATATTCTCAAAAAGCCCCATGTTTTTATAGTTGCCAATGAAAATAATATTGAATTCTTTTAAATCATCAGGCTGAATATCGGAGGCCAGTTTTACGTTAATTTCTGTACCGGTTTTAGCAAAAACTTTCTGGATATCATTTTGGCAAAAGGCCGACATTTTCGATAAATAGGTAAGAGGAGATTTTGATAAATCCTGTATCAGTTCCGGGTTCTTATCCAGAAGATGTTCGTATTCAACTTCTGAATTAATACTGAAATCGCGGTAAACCCCAACATTGCCAGTAGGAAGCATTCCGCTGAAGACAAAATAATCGCCCAATACCAATAAGGTTTGTTTATCGTTTTCAGCATATTGCTGCCATATAGGTTGGTTTTTCCATGGGTTTTCCTTTTTATTCTGATTTAAAAATAGGAGGGTGCTCAATGAAATAATCAAAATAAAGCTAATAATAAAAGGAATTAAGTAAGTTGATTTTGAGCTTGTTTTGTAATCTTTTCTTGAATTAAAATTAACAACATATTTACCTTTTTCAATCTCAAATATAACCGAGTCTTTTTTGCCTTCTTCAGAATAATAGGCTTTTAATTTTTTTCGGACATTATGAATGTATACACGAATGTTAGAATCCTGTTTGGCTTCATCATCGTATTTTTTACCAAATAATTCAATGCCAATAGTGAATTCCTTTGGATTTTTACCTTCTAAACTGGCATTCACTAAATACTCAAGTAAATCACAACTGATTTTAGATTTGTTAAAGTGCCTGCTCGTAAGCACTTTTTCTAAATTCTTATTTATAAGGCTTTTATCTGATATCATTTTGCTTGTTATAATGTACTTATAACTGTTATAAAACCCGTTTTGGGCTAACAAATATACCTTTAAATTCTAAATTTCATAAATTCGTTATCGTTAACGGAAAATCTAATTGCAAAATCAATTAACTAAAACAATAAAAGAATGAGAATTGTATTACTAAGTTTTTTAATTTGTATCAGTACGGTTATACTGGCAACCGAAAAATCTGACGGTTGGGTAAATCTCTTTAATGGTAAAGATTTATCCGGTTTTACGCAATTAAATGGTAAAGCCAAGTATGAAGTTGTAAATGGAGAAATCGTTGGAACTACTGTAGCCGGAACTCCAAATTCATTTTTAGCAACTGAAAAAAATTATGGCGATTTTATTTTTGAAGTAGAATTGCTGGTTGCCGAAGATATGAACTCAGGTATTCAGTTTAGAAGCGAAAGCAAAGCTGACTATAACAACGGTCGTGTACATGGTTATCAGTGTGAGGTTGATCCATCGGATCGTGCGTGGAGTGCAGGAGTTTATGACGAAGCACGTCGTGGCTGGTTGTACCCTTTAACGTATAATCCGAAAGCGCAGAAAGCTTTTAAACACAATGATTGGAATAAATACAGGATTGAATGTATTGGAAATAATATTCGCACGTGGTTAAACGATGTTCCGGTCGCTCACCTGGTTGATAATATGACCCCCGAAGGTTTTATTGCTTTACAGGTTCATGGAATTGGAAATAACAAAGACAAAGAAGGAAAGCAAATTCGATGGAAAAATATCCGTATTAAAACCAAGAACTTAAAACCAGCAGCATTTGAAGGAGTGCCGGTAGTAAATATGGTTCCGAATACAATATGTGATGCTGAAAAGGAAGATGGTTGGAAATTGTTGTTCGATGGTAAATCTTCAAATGGGTGGAAAAGCGTGAAGTCGGATGATTTTCCAACAAAAGGATGGGAAGTTAAAGACGGTGCTTTAAGTGTGCTTTCAAATGGCGGTGACCAATCGAAAAATGGGGGAGACATTGTAACTACTGAAAAATTTTCTGCATTTGATTTGCAATTTGAATTTAATATGACTGAAGGTGCCAACAGCGGTATCAAATATTTTACATTAGAAGATAAGCCGTCTTTAGGTTTAGAATATCAGATTTTGGATGATAAAAACCATCCGGATGCAAAACAAGGAGCGGCAGGTAACCGTAAGTTGGCTTCGTTGTACGATTTAATTCCTTCTGAAACTACTTCGCGTTTTGTGAAAAACCCGGGCGAATGGAACCGTGGCCGTTTGGTGGTTTACCCATGTGGAACTGTTCAGCATTGGTTAAACGGAATTAAAGTAGTTGAATACAAAAAAGACAGCAATATTTTCCGGGCTTTGGTAGCACGTAGCAAATATGCGAAATACGAAGACTTTGCCAGTTCAACTGAATTCCCTATTCTGCTTCAGGATCATAGCGATAATGTACATTTTAGAAGTATTAAAATTAAAACATTGAAATAATGAAAAATCTGTTAAAATTAACTGCATTTGCATTAATTCTGCTGGTATTAAGTATGCCATCATGCGATTGCAAAAAAGAGGAGAAAAAAGCTCCTGCAAAACCAATAAAGTTTGAATTAGGAGTTGCTTCTTATTCATTGCGTAAATTCCCAATAGATGAAACTTTGGCTTTTACTAAAAAGCTGGGAGTTGACAACATCGCATTTAAAAGCTTTCACCTAAAATTAGATGCAAGTGATGCAGAAATTGCTGAGGCTGTTCAGAAATGTAAGGATGCTGGTATTAATTTATATGGTGGCGGTGTTATTTACATGAAAAGCAAAGCTGAAGTTGATCAGGCATTTGAATATGCAAAAAAGGCTGGTATGGAAATGATTATTGGTGTTCCAAATCATGAGTTGCTTTCTTATGTTGAGGGAAAAGTAAAGGAATATGATATTAAACTTGCCATTCATAATCATGGCCCTGGCGACAAATTGTACCCAAGTGCTGAAAGTGCTTATGTTTTAATAAAAGATATGGATCCAAGAATGGGGCTGTGTATTGACATAGGTCACACAAAACGTATACACCGAAGCCCTTCGCAAGATTTAAAGGACTTTTTTGATAGGGTGCTTGACATTCATTTTAAAGATGTAACAAAAGCCGATCACGATGGCCGTACCTGTATTGTCGGCCGTGGTGTAATTGATTTTGAACAATTTGTGAAAGACCTGATTGAAATGGAATATACCGGTGTGGTGGCTTTGGAATATGAAGCTGATGGTGACAACCCATTCCCAGGAATGGCGGAGTCATTCGGATACATCCGGGGTATTATGGAAATGTTGGACTAAACTACTAATTGAAAAATAATGACTACAAACAGAAGAGATTTTTTAAGAAAAGCTGCAGTAGGAGCAGCCGGAATAACATTGGGTGGAGTTGCTAATGGCATGTCAGCTAAAAGTTATTCAAAAGTAATTGGTGCGAACGACCGTTTGCATCTTGCTGTGGTTGGTTTAGGCCGTCGTTACGGTGCATATATTGAGCCAATTGCTAAAAAAGAGAACAATGTTGAATTACTTTACTTGTGTGATGTATTGGAAAGTCAACGGGAAAAAGCAGCTAAAAACTTTGCGAAACATATTGATTATAAACCAGAATTGGAAAATGATATTCGCAAAGTTCTGGAGGATAAAAAGCTGGATGCAATTTTTAATGCAACGCCAGACCATTGGCATGCGCCTGGTACTTTTATGGCTTGCGAGGCTGGTAAACATTCTTATCTTGAAAAACCATGTAGCCATAATCCGCGAGAGGGTGAATTGTTAGTTGCTTACCAAAAAGAATACAACAGGGTTATCCAAATGGGTAACCAGCAACGTTCTTCAGATCATACACAACATATTATTAAGAAGATCCACAATGGTGTAATTGGTGAAGTTTACAAAGCTGTTGCTTTTTACACAAACTCGCGTGGACGCGTTGTAAATCCTGAAAAAGCACCCGTGCCAACTGGTTTGGATTGGGACTTGTTCCAGGGACCTTCGCCACGTAAAGAATACATGCACGATACATGGGATTACAACTGGCACTGGTATGGTTGGGATTTTGGAACTGCCGAGATGGGCAACAATGCAACACATGAATTAGATGTTGCACGTTGGGCTCTTCAGGTAGATGTTCCTGAGTATGTTTTTGTTGAAGCAGACAAACGTCATTTTAAAGATGATGGTTGGGAAATGTACGATACCATGGATCATGCCGCTTCTGGAGGAGTATGAAACAGTTCGGCGTGAAGGCCCTGAAAATATCTGTCTAACGAAGGGAGAGGGGCATGTCCTGGTAATAGATGACGAAGAACCTCTGCTTCGTCTGGCAAAGGCGATACGCGGCCGAGCTACACGGCACACCGAAGGAGGTGGTAGCCTCTATGGATGAAGTCATCAGATCCGCCTCTCAGAGAGAGAAAGTGCCCGCAATGGGGTGCATCGGCACCCTTCTTGACGCTACCCTGAGGCTGTTGCATCCCCGAAGCTAGACCTCCACCAATTAAGGTTGTCAGATCGGCTCCGGTCACCAGTTGTTTCGGGTACGAACGGCACATACAAGTTTCAAATAAGTGAGTAGATGAATCGAGTATATATCTTGCTGGATCCGCCGTATCTTTACACTCCAAAGGAGCGCCCGTCGAATAAGTCATCAGGGGCGCATGGGTTCCGTTTATCACCATGTAAACTTGATGCCGGCATCCCACACGTGCCCATCAAGTCGAACGAGAGTATAAAGTAGCAGCCGTCCCCAGTGTATATTGGAGGCACCCGCGTTGATGATGCTCGTCACTGCATCGCGGCATACAAACGTGATTCCGTCACCTGTGAGATAGGAGAGAAGAGAGAAAGGAGCAAGTCAGTCACATATATATCATGTTCATGTAGTCATTGATGTCTTGAGGTGAGGGTATCTGCCATGTAATACAGAAACAAACAGAAGAAAGAGGACGACGGTCGGAGGAAACGAAAAAGTCATGCCACGTAGAATCAGTCCTGGACGTCACGTAGAATTCAAAACGACGATCGGCACAAAACGCGTCAGTGCTGTTCTTCTTCAATACTCGAAAAAAATCGTCTATTTCTTTTATAATCATGGTCTCTTAGGGTGTAGTAAAGCCTGTTAATGGGTGCTGGTAGTGGAGAACGTCCCTCATCGTCGGAATGAGCGGACACCATTTCGGTCATGGCGAGACGAGTCCCGTTGACATTTT
>CALOAV010000050.1:0-55974 GCA_942491425.1 uncultured Cytophagales bacterium | reverse complement strand
GACGACGAAGGTGTATTTTTAGCCAACTTTAAGCCACTAAGAGGTAATTATGTCGAGGATGGTTCTATAGCCACAATTAAAGTAGGTAGTTACGATCCGAACGAATATGGATTATATGACATGTCTGGTAATATTGCAGAATGGACAAGCACAGCCTACGATGAGGCTGGTTATAACTACTTTAGTGATTTGAATCCCACGTTTGAATACAATGCACGAGAAGACGATCCTCCGGTAATGAAACGTAAAGTTATTAGAGGTGGATCATGGAAAGATATTTCTCAATTTATACAGGTGTCAACTCGTAGTTACGAATACCAGGATACAACAAAATCATATGTAGGTTTTCGTTGTGTACGTTCGACATTTGGCGAAGAATTTTAGGTCTAATTTTATATAATCTTTATTCCAATTAAAATGAATATCGGAGAACTTTTTAAATCAAAACGCTGGAAAGTATTCATGGGCTATATTTATGGATGGGGAGCTGCTGTTGTTATGATTGGTGCCTTATTCAAATTAGAACATTGGCAATATTCTAGCGAACTGCTAACAGTAGGGCTTATGACAGAAGCATTTATTTTCTTCTTGTCAGCTTTTGAACCTCCGGTTGAAATTCCGGAATGGGGAAAAGTTTACCCTGAGTTAAGAGAAGACTACGAATTAGCCGATTTTGATGAACTCCATCCTAAAAAATCAAGTTTGGACCAACTTTTTAGTGGCTCGGAATTAACACCCGATTTAATAGATAAAGTTGGTAAAGGTTTAAATGAATTGAGCAATACTGCCAGAGGTATCAGCGATATATCGTCGGCTACATTGGCTACCGACATGTATGTTAAAAATCTAGGCTCTGCATCTGATTCAATGAATACATTCGCAGAAACCAATAACCGGGCCAATGATTCAATTAATAATTCGGTTGACTCATTAGTGAGTTCGTATTCTTCGGCTGCATCACAACTTTCGGCTACCGGGAAACGACTTTCTGAAACTTACGACAAGTCGGCTGAGGTTATTTCTACAGAACTGGAAAATATTGGTTCAAGCTCGAAACTATACTCCGGAAATCTGGACAAACTGAATAAAAATCTGGGCGTTCTGAACTCAAACTTTGAAAGTCAGCTGCAAGATACGCAGGAACAGTTTAAAGCCAACCAAAAATTTAACAACGAACTTTCAGAAATGAATGCCATTTTAACTTCATCGGTAGATGAGTTGAAAAAATATAAAGAAAACGCAGAAACTCTGAATAAAAACCTGGAAGCCCTAAATACAATTTATGGCAATATGCTAGGTGCGATGAGCTACAAAAAGTAACATTCTGAAGTAAAGCATATGGGTGCAAAGAATTGTCCGGAAACCCCGAGGCAAAAAATGATAAACATGATGTACATTGTCCTTACAGCAATGTTGGCGTTAAACGTCGCAGCGCAGGTATTGAAGCGTTTAAGGTGGTTGATGCCAGCCTTTTACAAACGTTAAATGCAGTGGACATGCAAAATGCTCAAATTTATTCATCGTTTGAACAAGCCTATGCGGAAAATCCTACAAAAGTAGCTGAATGGAAGGAAAAGGCAGATGATTTGAAAAAGAATACGGATGAAATGATTGCCAGTGTTTCAATCTTAAAAGACGAGATTGTTCAATATTCTGGAAGTGAACCGATAAGTGAAGATAATCCAATTACAGACGAAGGATTTTATCATGTTTTGCAAAGTGGCGACACCATTAAAATTAGTAAACAAGATGATTTAAATGGTCCTTCAGAATTAATGATTACTCAGAAAAAAGCAGATGAACTCAAGCAACAAATTATTGATTATCGTAACTTTTTAATTTCTCAATTGAATGAAGACGATACGGAATTAAAGCAAACCATTTTAAGTGAACTCAACACTTCCAATCCTAAAAAGAAATCGAAAGATGAAGAAGGTTCAAAAACCTGGGAATCTTATCATTTCGAGGACAAGCCACTTGTTGCTATTTTAACCTTATTGTCAAAAATTCAGCTTGATATAAAAAATGCAGAAGCCAGTGTTGGTAAATATTTATATGCCGAAATTGATGCGGGATCGTTTAAATTTAACCGTTTGGGAGCCCGCGTAATTGCCAATTCGAATGTTGTTTTACTTGGCGACAAATACGAGGCTGAAGTATTTTTTGCAGCTGAAGATACCACACAGCAACCACAAATTATGATTCAGGGACGTACAGTTGAGGTTAAGGATGGTAAGGCAATTTACAACGGAAGTACAGATAAACCCGGTGTATTTACATGGAGTGGTTTAATTAAATATAAAACTCCGGGCGGAATTATAAAAAGCTACCCTTTCGAACAGGAATACCAGGTAGCAGCACCAACTGTAACTATGTCGGCCACCAAAATGAATGTATTTTATAAAGGATTAGAAAATCCATTTTCGGTTAGTGGAGGTGCAATTCCGAATGAAGATTTGGAAGTGCAAATGACTAATGGCAAAATTTCTAAAAGTGGTGACGAATTTGTAATTGAACCTAACGAATTAGATGAACTTGGACGTAGAACAAAAGTATCAGTTTATGCAAATATTGGCGGAGAAAGACGATTAATTAGCACAACCGATTGGCGGGTAAAACAAGTTCCCGATCCGGTGGCACAGGTAAATCAGCAATCTGGAGGTAATATTCGAAAAGAGATTTTGGCAATTCAAGATGGTGTTTTGGCTGTTTTAGAAGATTTCGACTTTGAATTTAAATATACTGTGCAGCAATTTACAATTGAAACCACCGGACAAGGTGGTTACACTAACCGTTTTCCGGCAAAGGGTAACAGGTTTACAACTGAACAGATAAATGCATTAAAAAGAGTTAATACGAACAGTAAAGTTTATATAGGTGATATTAAAGCTATTGGTGACGATGGTACAGTACGCGATCTCGCTCCAATTTCATTTACAGTAAAATAGAAGAATTATGAGAAAGTTAATAGTCTATCTCGGGATAGTTTTATTTATAATTAGCATAGGGCACAAACAATCAGATGCACAAATTATAAATGGAGCTTATAAAACAAACGATATAATTGAGAAAAAGCCAATGCCTTTGGTTTCTGTTCGTGAAGCTGATGTATTTTGGTCGAAAAAACTTTGGCGTATTATAGATTTACGCGAAAAAATGAATATTCCGCTTTACTATCCAACGATAGAAATTGAGAATAAAATTAATCTAATTAGTTTGTTGTTGCAGGGAATTGAAAACGGACAGCTAACACCTTATGATGCATCGGCTGATGATGATTTTAAGATTCCGATGAGTTATTCTCAGGTGAAAGCAATTTTTGGTGCACAGGAAACAACCCAGGAAAAAATAAATTTCGATACTGGTGAAAAAGAAACAGTAAGAGTATCGGGTGATATCAGACCCACCGAGATCAAGCAATTTATGATTAAAGAGGAGTGGTATTTCGACAAACAAACATCAACCTTAAATGTACGAATTATAGGAATTTGCCCAATTCGAGAATATGTGCGCGAAGGCGATGCTTCGGGACAAGTACAACGCCAAAAAGTGTTCTGGATTTATTATCCCGAGGCCAGACCTTTATTAGCAACTAATCTGGTTTTAAGTCCGTATAACGACGCACGTCAGCATTCGTTCGACGACGTGTTTATAAAAAGACTGTTTAGCAGCTACGTAGTTAAGGAATCAAATATTTATAATAATCGCGATGTAAGTGCTTACCTTCAAGGTAAAGAAGCCATGTTGGAATCAAAACGAATTGAAGATGAAATATTCAACTTCGAACAAGATCTTTGGGAATATTAACAGACCTAGTATTTAATATACAGCCTTATGGAAACATAAGGCTTTTTTTTGAAACAATTTAGAACTTAATACGGCGTTATTAAAATACAAACGAGCATTTAAAAGCTAAATGAATAAAGCATTCACATATTTGTTTATTGTTGCAGTGATGCTTTTTACTTCTTGCGTAAAAGAATCGAACAAATACCTTACGCTTGGGAAAGGTACTCGCGAAAGGTGGTTTGAACCCATCCCCTATGGAATGGTTTATGTTGAACGGGGTTCGTACAATATGGGACCAAACGACGATGAAGTATACTCTCGTGTTCCCACAAGAACGGTTTCCACCGAAGCGTTTTGGATAGACGATACCGAAATCACCAATAATGAATACCGGCAATTTGTTTATTGGGTTAGGGATAAAAAGGCACGAGAATTATTAGGGCAAACCTACACCGATTTTATTATTACTGAAGATAAATATGGTGCTCCTTTAGAAGAGCCAGAAATTAATTGGGAAGAACGAATCGAGTGGAATGACAGAGATTATCAGATGGCAATGGATGAAATTTATCTGCCTGACAATGAAAGTTTTATCTATAAAAAAGAAATAGATACCCGTAAACTTGTATACGAGTATTATTGGGTCGACTTTAAACAAGCTGCTAAGCGAAGTAACAGTTTCAACTTCGAAACACAAAAATACGAGGGTAATGTTTACAATCAGGACGGAGAACTGGTTCCTATCGAAAACCGTAGTTCCTTTCTAATGCGGGAATCTGTTCCGGTTTATCCCGATACTTTGGTTTGGATTAGAGACTTTACCTACTCTTACAACGAACCTTTTACTTTAAAATATTTTTCACATGCCGGATTCGATGATTATCCAGTTGTTGGAATAACCTGGAAACAAGCCAATGCCTTTTGTAATTGGCGGACGGGACTAAAGGTTATTCAATCGAAAAAAACCAAAGAAACTCCTGCGCACGATTATCGACTTCCAACTGAAACCGAATGGGAAATTGCAGCCCGTGGTGGAATGCACAACAATATGTATCCCTGGGGAAGTTACTACACCCGTAATGTAAGTGGTTGTTTTGTGGCAAATTTTAAACCATTACGCGGTAATTATGTGGCTGATAGTCCTACCACAACAAATACAATGAAGGTGGGTATGTTCGACCCAAATCCGTACGGACTTTACGATATGGCTGGTAACGTTGCAGAATGGACAACTACTGCCTTTTACGAAGCCGGTTACAATACAGTTGACGATCTTAATCCGGAAATACAATACAATGCCAGACCTGACGATCCTCCGGTAATGAAAAGAAAAGTAATTCGTGGTGGTTCGTGGAAAGATGTAGCCTATTACATTCAATCGGCAACCCGTTCCTTCGAATATCAGGATACTGCAAATCTTACATTGGTTTCCGTTGTGTACGTACTTCTTTCAAAAGCGATTTACAAGGTCGTTACTAACCTGTTTCTAAACACCCGATTCTTTCTACAAATCGTATTTCAAAAGATTCCTCTTCAAGTAAGCCAAATCTTCCTTCATAAAAGTTTCAATTTTTTCCTGAGACATAGTAATTTCAGTATCGCCATGTTCTGCTCCTCCCAAGTCATATTCGTAATGAATACTTATTGGACCATCAATTTTTAGAGCTTTATACATATCGAAATAATCTTTAAAACTAACCATTCCCATTCCTAATGGAACATATTTAAGCTTCCACTTGTCCTCCTTGTTTTTAACCCAGATGAAATCTTTTATATCAGTAGTTTTTATCCAGGGGGCAAGAAGTTTTATGCCAATAGGCCACGACATAGCACCTTCCACTGTTGCATGGCGGATGTCGTATTGTACACCCATAAATACAGGATCGCAATCTTTCAACAGATGATATAAATCCCAAACAGGTCCGCCAACTTTACTGCCGGAGTGATTTTGATAACAACCTGTAACACCATAAATCCGATTCAAGTTTTCCAGTTCTTCAAAAGTGCGCTTATGATTGTCAAAATTTTCAAGCACGGATATTTTATTGTCGTAACTTAAATAGCCCAAACGATAATACCTGATTCCCAGATCACTCATGGTTTGCAAAATTGCCTTGGTATTTAGATTATTCGGATCACTAATATTGGTCGCAATCATGTCTGTTGAAATTCCGGCATCGTGCAATGCTTTATACGCTGTTGGCAAATCTTTTTTTACATTCTCGGGTAAAACCTGGCCTTTAGGACGAACTGTTAAGTCGGCACCATCAAAACCATTTCTGGCTAACAATTCTGCCATTTCGTTATAATCTAAAAATTGCAAACATTTAGTGAAAGCGTGGATTGGACGCGTACTTTTTACAGCTTGAGCAACCGAGCCCATAACATTTCCGGCAATAGAAGCTGCGGCAATAGCAGCCATACTTTTTGATATAAATTCGCGACGCGTATTTTTCTTCATAGCTCAAGCTTATTGATTTAGTGACAGAAAGATACTAAAAAGATAAGTAAACCAGAATGGAGAACTTATGAAAAGGAAACTAGCTGAATATTCCTTGTCGAAAAGTGCTAAAAGACAAAACTTACGCCACCAAACGCAATTGCTTCGGGCATTGTATAATAGCGGTTCATTTGGTATTCGGTACTCAGCAAGTTTTCGCCACTAACAAAAAGTTTTAAAGTTGGTGTAATACTGTACGAGGCTTTTGCATTTAACAAAGTGTAACTTTCGAGGTTAACAACCGGACTAGCATCGTTATCGAGGTTAGAAACCTGTTGCAGATTTGCAGTTAACAGTAATTTTTTAATCCGGTAGTTGGCATTTATAAAGAAATGATGCGCAGGAGTGGCGTATACCGGATTTTTCATGTTTATGTAACTGTAAGTTAAATTGAGTTTTAAATTATTTGTAGGTACTGCATTTAAGGCAAACTCAATTCCTTTATTCGAAACTTCACCCGTATTTTCAAACCCATTTGGAGGACCAACATTAACAATCAAATTATCTCCCTCAACCATATACAAGGTAAGTTCTGCATTCATTTTTTGTTGAAAAAATGTTTTTGAAATGCCCGTTTCGTAATTCCAAATGGTTTCAGGATTGAGCTTTGGATTTGGACCCCACATAAATAGTTCGCGCATGGTTGGACTTCTAAATCCTTTTGAAACAGTTCCTTTCCACGTGGTAAGTTTTCCCAGATTGTAAGCAAAACCAATGGATGGAATCCATTCACTACCATACTCGCTGTGGTGTTGGTAGCGAATTCCGGCATTTAATGTAAGTTTTTGGGCAATGGTTTGTTGCGTAAATGCATACAATCCATATTCCTGAATAGTAGTGTCAGCAAAAATAATTCCGTTCCCTTTCATGGCAAATTCGTTTTCTGCAAGCCCACCATAATTCATAAAATCGAAGCCGGTAGTTATTGAGTTTCCTTTAAATAATTGAAACGATTCGTATAGGTTTACTCCGTAATTGTGGTCATTTGAATGAAAACCATCGGTAATTTCATGCTCGCCAAAATTATAAAATACTTTAATTGCTCCCGATGCTTTTTCGTATTCATTCATTAGAGTAAAAGCCCAGTAACCGCGCATAATATCAATTGTTTGGCCAGGTTTTGCATTCACGGTATCAGGTCCCGGATCGGAAGATTCGTAAAATGCCAAACTTGCATCGGTTGAAGCATAAAAATGCTCGTTTATTTCGTAACCCAATTTTAGGTAGCCATTGGTAATTTTAAAATCGGAATGTGGGCGATGCCCATCGGTTTGATCGTGATTACCCGAAACAAATGCGCTAAACTTTTTCTTTTTGAAACCAGCAGAACCCATATATTTTTGGGTATTAAATGAACCATAAGAAGCACGCAAATTACCATGAACTCCTTCGTTGTGCTGTTTTTTGGTAATAATATTAATTACTCCTCCCATGGCATTCGAGCCGTATAAAATAGAGGCTGGACCACGAATAACTTCAACGCGTTCAACATCTGAAGCAATGTAGGTATCGGGAAGAGGATGACCCATAATTCCCATAAATTGTGGATGTCCATCGATTAGCATTAAAACTCCCGTCGTGGGATTCCCTCCAATTCCACGGATAGAAATTTGACCGGCAGAACCTTGCGCCACTCCAAATCCGGTTACACCACGTTCGGTTACAAATAAACCGGGTACACGTCCGTTTAAAATTGGTAAAAGCGCCGACTCGTGGCTCTCTTCAATTTGTTCCCTATTTATTACCGATACGGCCATTGGAATATTATTCCGGTTTACTTTTACTTGTGTACCCGTTACAACCACCTCGTTTATTTCAATGGTGTCTTCGGTTAAAAAATGCATTTGAGCTTTCAAGTCGGCTACATAAAAAATGGCAATAAAAGCTAGTGTAATTATTTTGAATTGATTTTTCATTTTGAGTTGTAGTGTTACTTATTTGGTGTTTCGTGTTACCATATGAGTAAAAAAATTATTCGGCTTTACTCATTACCAGTTTACCATGCTGAATTCCTTTAATGCCAATTAGCTTATCCGATATTTCGGTTAGTTTTCTCGAAGGACCTTTTACTGCAATTATTTCCATAAAATTTAAATCGTTTAAATAAAATCCTTGTGCCGATAGCACCACATCTTTGTATTCGTATTGGATTTCGGAAGACTTATTAATTATATCCTTTTTTGTATGGTTAAATACCAAAACCACGGCACCCGCAACAATGTTGTCGCATTTCCATTTTTCCTCCACCATATTTTTTTCGATTAGGTGACGAATGGCCTGAGATCGATTGGCAAATGCATTTTCTGTTACATAATCATCCAAGGCTTTTAACAGCTCTTCATCTAGTGATACTCCAAAGCGGGAAACCGACATAGTGTTACGTTTTTTATGATTCGTAACACGAAGGTAGATAAAAATATCAATAGAGAGTACTTTTGTAATGAAATACAAAGACATAATTATGATACAAATGGTATCATCCAAAGTAGAATCGTATGTATTATTTTAGTCAGAAACTGTCAACTAAGACTGAATACTGAGACTATTTCTCATTTCTCCCAGATCAACTTTTTCCCAAAACCAAGTCGGTTATCGGTCATTTTAATATGATTTAGTTTTAAAATCCAAAGCGAAGTTTTCATAAGAATAGCGTAAGGAAACTTTTTGAGGTATGCTTTTTTGGCTTTGCCATCAATATTCTCGTCGGGTTTTTCCATTGTTCCGCAAAACTGAATTCCCTGAATTTTCCCAACAGTTTTTGTTTCTAAAACTACACTCCCGGCAACGGTTGAATTCACAATAACATCCTGCACATGTTTTGTTTTATCGTCTGAGGTAAACACAAAGCAGTTCTCTTCTTCTAAATAAACATAAAAACAATTGGCACACCATGGAGTATTATCGACTACTGTTGCTAATGTTAATACGTGATGTTCGTTAATAAAATCAACTATTCGTTTTTCAGGTAAATTCATTTTAAAAAATATTGGTTGGCTAAAATAGTTGTATATTTAGTTTTAGACAAATAGAAGTTACTTTTAAAAATAGTAGAAATGACAACAATAAAAACGGTTTACCTCGGGCAATTACGAACTGAAAACGAACACCTGCAATCGGGCAACAAAGTGATAACCGATGCACCCACTGATAATCAGGGCAAAGGTGAATATTTTTCTCCAACAGACATGCTGGCAACCGCCCTTGGAAGTTGCATATTAACAATTATGGGCATAAAAGCCCGCGATAACGGAATTAACATTGAAGGAACGACAGTGGATGTTACGAAAATTATGGCATCAGATCCGCGCCGGGTGGCAGAAGTAATTGTTGATTTTACCTTCCCGAAGAAGAAGTACTCAAACGAGGAAAAGCAATTTGTTGAAAGTGTTGCCGGAACAAGCCCGGTACCACTGAGTTTCACCCTGATTTAAAACAAACCATAAAATTTAACTGGTAAGAACTACTGTTTTACAATTTTGTTTTTGAATACCAAATCAGTTGTTTCAACCTGAAGGATATAAGTTCCCGGAGGCAGAAATCTAATATCGATGGTAGTTTGCTCGCTGGGAAATTGCCCAATCAAGTTTCCATTAATGGAGTACAGTTGCGTTTGAATGCAAGTTTGATTGTTGGCTAATGTAAACGAAATTTTGCCCGAGCTTGGATTAGGGTAAATAACAAGTTCGTTTTTAGACGAGATAATAGAATTGCCCGTTATTTGATCGGTTTTACAGATTATCCAATCTTCCGGATCAATAACAATCTCATCAATAATAAATCCCGGATCCAATACGTACTCCTGATTATTGCTGAAATTATTTAATCTGAAATCTACAGAATCTGTTTTATTGATCGCATAAACACGAATGGGAACGGGCATTTCAAAAAAATCAACCGATTGATGCGATGTGGTTTGCGAAAGCTGAATAACCAATGAATCGGCTTTGTGTTGCAGGTAGTTTATGGAATAAATCGGATACCCTTCGTTATACAACCAATCGTTAAAAAACTCGGTTAGGCTGGTGTCTCCTTCAGCTTCAATATGCCGAATCCAATCTTCGGAATAAGCAAAACCATTGGCTACTTTCTCATCAGTAAAATAGTTTTGTAAGGCTGAAAAGAATATATCATCACCCAAAATCCAGCGTTGCATGTGCAACAATAATCCACCTTTTGCATACGAAAGTCTGGAGTCAAAAATTCGTGAAACTGAAGTTGTATCATACACAAAAACAGAACCACCAAGCTGACTCAGTACTTTGTTTTTGTAAGCCTCTTTCCAAATTGGCCAATGGTGCGGTTCGGCTACCTTTTCGTAAGTGAGTCCGGTTAGGTAAGTTGCAAAACCTTCGTTTAACCAAATGTGTTGCCACGATCCCAACGTGATATAATTGCCAAACCATTGATGAGCCAATTCGTGGGCGATTAAACCAAAACTAAAGTTTCCCATAAAACTCATAGTTTGGTGCTCCATTCCACCACCCCACCCAAACTGTGCATGCCCATATTTTTCCGATGCAAAAGGATATTCGCCAACTATTTCGTTGAAAAAGGCAATCATTTCTGCTGTAATCGGAGTCTGGCTTTGCGCCTCAGTTTTATTTTCAGGATAAACATAATTCAGTATTTCAATTTCTCTGCCATCTTTCAGTTCCAAATAATCGCTATAATTTTCGTAGTTGGTAACTGCAATTGCTACCAAATAAGTTGCAATGGGGAAACGATGCTTCCAGTGCATTATTCGAGATCCGTCTGAAACTTTATCTGAAATTAAAATTCCATTGCTGGCTGTTCTGTATGCTTCGGGCGAACTAACAATCACATCAATTGAATCAATTTTATCGTTTAAAGATTGTTTGCAGGGCCACCATTCCAAAGCACCATAAGGTTCCGAAAGCGTCCAGATAATTGGAACAGAATTAGTACCGTGCCAATCTTGAATGAAGGAACCAAATCCGGAGTCAGCCGGACTGCCGTTGTAATAAACCGCTACCGAATCAATTTGACCAATTTGTAATTGATTTTCCAGTTGTACAATAATTTTATTTGAATCTCTTTGAAAAATTGCATGCCTGTTTCGCTGTTTAATCGAATCTACCATCATCCCTTCGGCCAAATCAAATTCTAAGGTTGTTAAAGCATCCGTTTTATTTTTAAAATAAGTTGTAATTTTTCCTTTAATATAGCGGAACTCAGGATTAATATCCCACTCCATTCGTTGATAAATAAAATCGGTTTCGGCATAGTTATCACTCTCTTTAAAAGCCGACTTCTGAAATGAAGTTTTGCTTTCTTGTACAGCAATTTTATCGGTCAGAACAACCGGGTTTTGTGCCTTTGCAAGCTGTGCAAAAACCAATATAAAAACCACTGAAATTACAAACCGAATCATGTGCTAAATGTACAAAACTGAATTGAGCTAAAAAATTGGTCACAAAAAAACAGGAACCAATTGGCTCCTGCTCTCTTATCAGTATTCTATTGAATTCTATTTTTTCAATTCTTGCCAAACCAAAGCACTGGCGCCAACAATGGCAGCATCGCCTGCTTTTAGTTTCGATGGAAGAATTTTGATTTTGTCTTTAAAAATTGGAAGAAGATGTTTCTCCATATGTTCTTTGGTTGGTTTGAAAATATAGTCTCCGGCAGCAGTTGGACCACCAAATAAGAAAATAGCTTCGGGACTTAAATGATGAACAGTATCTGCCAATCCCTGACCTAACCAGGCACCCGTTTTCTCAAAAACTTCTAAAGCCACTTTATCACCTTTCTCAGCCGCATCGAAAATCATTTTCGAATCTAATTCTTTATACGATTTATCAGCCAATAAACTGTCGTTGGCATTATAATGAGCCATTAATTCAAAAGCAGTGCGTTTCATTCCCGGTGCCGAGCAATAAGCTTCCAAATGTCCCAAAGCTGAACATCCACAAGGGCGTCCACCCGGAACCAAAGTTGTATGTCCGCACTCGCCGGCAAAACCGTCGCTACCATAAACCAAATCGCCATTTACAACAATACCACTACCAACACCGGTACCGAAAGTAAACATCACAAAGTTTTTCATTCCTTTTGCACCACCATAAATCATTTCACCAATGGCCGCAGCATTTGCATCGTTTGTTAATGCCAGTGCTTCCATTTCAGGAAAATGGTTACGTAGTAATTTTACCAAATGTACTACGCCTTGAAAAGAAAGATTTGGAGCATATTCAATGGTTCCATTATAATAATTTCCATTTGGCGCTCCAATGCCAATTCCCAATACATAAAGTTCGCTATTTAAAAGTTTTACCGATTTAATTAGTTCGTTTATTGCAGTTGCCAAATCCGAAATATAACTGTCAATATCGCCATGAGAAGGAGTAGAAATATTATCCTTTACCATTACATTTCCTGCCTCGTCAACTACACCAATTGCAGTATTTGTACCGCCAATATCAACACCAATTGCAACTTTTTTCATATAATTATATTTATTTGTTTTTATCGATTTAAGCTCGTTTTGTCTGTGCCGAACAAATTTAAAAATATTATACAATTCTTACTGTAATAGATAAAGTAATAAACACAAAACTTTCCAAAATTATTAAAAAGTGCTCAATTTTCTGGCTCACAAATAAATAATGTAGCTTTGTGGTTGACTAATGAAAAAAATAGGGAAAGCCATATTGCAATTTTTGGGATGGATTTTATTGATTCCGGTTTATATTTATAAATACGGAATTTCGCCTTTAACACCGGCTTCGTGTCGACATCATCCCACCTGTTCGGAATACGCCGTGCAAGCCATAAAAATGCATGGTCCTTTTAAGGGATTTGTGCTGACTGCCAAACGAATTTCAAAATGTCATCCCTGGGGAACGCATGGCTACGATCCGGTTCCGCCAAAAGAAAAAAAGGGTAAATAGCCGAATAGAACAGCTTTCTTTGCGATTAATCAAAAACATAAAACTAAATTTGTGTTGCTTTGTTAAGTTGAGACATTCAATAAATATATTCAATGAAGAAAATTATTTTAATATTATCAGTTGTTGCCTTAATGGTTTCGTGTAGCCCGAATAAAAGTTCGGAAAAGAAAACAGAAAGCGATGTTATTACCGTTAGTATTTTACCCCAAAAAACTTTTGTGCAAAAAATTGCAGGCGACGATTTCGTGATAAACCTTCTTATTCCTCCGGGTTCGAGTCCGGCAGCTTATACTTTATTGCCATCGCAGCTAAAGGATATTTCGCGATCGGCAGTTTGGTTCCGAATTGGTTACATTGGTTTCGAACACTCGTGGCAAGATAAAATTGCACAAGCCAATTCCAACATGAAGGTTGTAAACTTATCGGAAGGATTGGATTTAATTGCCGACAAAATGGAGCAGCACGGCGACCATGTTCATTTAGATGGTGTTGACCCGCATGTGTGGTTATCACCGGTTTTGGTAAAACAAATGGCCAAGAAAATTTTAGACGAACTTGTTGATTTAAAACCTGAGAAAACGGTAGAATACAAAGCCAACTACATGCGTTTTGTAAAAGAATGCGACCAGCTAAATATCGATTTAACGAATCAACTAAAACCATATAAAGGCCGAAAATTTATAGTTTTTCATCCCAGTCTTTCGTATTATGCACGGGAATATGGATTAGACCAGTATTCGCTTGAGTCGGGTGGAAAAGAGCCAACTCCGCAGCACTTAAAAAAGGTGGTTGATTTGGCAAAAGAAGAAAACATTAAAATTATTTATATTCAGAGTGAATTCGACCGCGAGCATGCAAGAGTTTTTGCACAGGAAATAGGTGGCGAGATTATTCAGGTTGGTCCACTAAATCCGGCTTGGGAAGAAAATCTGAGAAACATGACCAACATTCTTATTGACAATTTTTAATGACACCATTAGTTAAAATAGAAAATCTTACCGTTGCTTACGATAAAGTTCCTGTACTTCAACACGTAAATCTTGAAATTTTTGAGAAAGATTTTCTTGGAGTTATTGGTCCAAATGGTGGAGGAAAAACAACTTTGTTAAAAGCTATTTTAGGTTCTAGTAAAATCTGAGCAAGGATCGATTTCGTTTCGAAATGATTTGGATGGGAGAAAAAAGCCGATTGGCTATTTACCCCAGGTTAAGCACATCGATCGGAAGTTTCCGATTACTGTTTTTGACGTTGTGCTTTCGGGTTCGATAATGGAAAACAGAAGAAAGGAGAAAGCTGAGGCAAAGGCAAGAGTGGAGGCACTTTTAAATGAAATGGGAATAGCCAATATTCGGAATAAAGCTATTGGCGAACTTTCGGGAGGACAAATGCAGCGTGTTTTTTTATGCCGGGCATTATTAAGTAATCCAAAACTATTGATTTTAGACGAGCCCGATACTTTTGTTGATAATCGTTTTGAAGGAGAATTGTACGAAAAACTTCGATTGCTAAACGAAGAAATTGCCATTGTTTTAGTTTCGCACGATGTTGGTACTATTTCGAGTTATGTAAAAACCATTGCTTGCGTAAACAATAACCTGCATTATCATCCAAGTAATAGAATTACTCAGGAGCAGTTGCATGGTTACAATTGTCCAATTCAGGTAATTTCTCATGGCGAAATTCCACATACAGTTTTAAAGCATCACCACCATTAAAATGAGCGCAATATTTGAACTTTTTTCATACGATTTTTTTCTGAAGGCATTTGTTGCAGCTATTTTAGCCAGCATTTCGTGCGGAATTATTGGTGGCTACATTGTTTCCAGGCGCATTGTTTTTATTAGCGGAGGAATTACCCATGCTTCGTTTGGCGGAATAGGTTTGGCTTTTTTGCTGGGATTTAATCCTTTGTTGGGAGCAGCACTTTTTGCCATTCTTTCGGCACTGGGAATTCAGTTTTTTACCAAAGTAGCCGAAATACGTGAAGATTCGTCCATTGCAATCTGGTGGTCGCTGGGAATGGCTCTCGGGATAATTTTTGTTTTTTTTACTCCGGGATACACACCCAACCTAATGAGCTATCTTTTTGGAAACATACTAACCGTATCCATTTCCGAATTGTGGTGGATGTTTGCACTTAATGTTGTTATTATTGCCTTTTTTATTCTCTTTTTTCGCTAGATATTATACATCGCCTTCGACGAGGAGTTTGCACGTGCAGCGGGTTTACCAGTGCAACTATTTAACTACCTTACTATTACTTTAATTGCTCTCACGGTGGTTCTAAATATCCGTGTTGTGGGAATTATTCTTATTTTGTCATTACTTACTATTCCGCAAGCAACCGCAAATTTGTATACAAAAGACTTCAAAAAATTATTAATTCTTTCGTCGGCATTCGCATTTTTAGGAACAATATCCGGACTATTTATATCTTATTTTTTGAATATCCCTTCGGGGGCTGCAATTATTTTTACGCTGGTAATTATGTTCGGTGTGCTTCGCTTGGCCAAGTACTTTATAAAATGATTTTGTAAATAAGAAAATCAACGTATGATACTTATCATGACGAAGATATTTCCACGAGCAAAAATTATTCTTATAATTGTGTCATAATACCGTTCAGGTATTATGTGTGTTTGGGGGTTAACATTTAAAAAGGCAGCTATTGAGCTGCCTTTTCTTTTTTAGCTATTTCAAACTTCACCCACTTCCTTGTTAACCTTATGTTTTTTCACCGCTCAATAAATTTTCTAAATTTCAGCTTTCATTTTAATAGTTGGCGAAATTCGTATTTTTACTTCATCAAAAAAATAATTGTGGCAATATGGCTTTAGGCAAAAAGGGGAAATTCTACTTGTGCCCGGATTGTGGGTATAAATTTTCGAACCTAAATGTACCACGCACATGCGGCAACTGTTTTGCTTGTACCGGCTGCGAAATCTATTTGTGCCCATCGTGTAATGCCGAAGTTATTATTAAGCCAATAAAGCAGTACAAAAAATTGGACCAATAACATTATCCTTTGAAAAGTAAAATGATCTTCCCTGAAATATTTCTGTTTTAAAAACGTTTACCACAGCCTAAATAGTATTGCATCTAAACAAAAGAAACTGTATTTTCGATGTGTGGTATTTCTACTAATCAATTCGGGATTACCCAAAAAAACACTGCCCACTCTGTAAACAGGTGGGCAGTTTCTTTTATTGAATAAAAGCTATTTTTTTAGACTGATTCTTTAAAGTACTTAACCGTTCCAACTTTTAATTCCATAGTTGCATCTTCGTCGCAAACAATTACACCATTTGCATGGTTTTGCAATGCCGAAAGTGTCCACATGTGGTTAATACCCATTTCAACAACATTTTGTAATGCGCGTGCTTTTTTATAACCATACACCAAAATCAAAACTTCTCTCGAATCGAGAACTGTTTTTACGCCTACCGTTAATGCCTGCTTTGGCACCTGGCTTAAATTGTTATCGAAAAAGCGCGAGTTGGCAGCAATTGTATCGTAATTAAGATTCACCAATCGGGTTGTAGATAGTAGCGACGATCCGGGAACGTTAAAGGCAATGTGACCATCGGCTCCCATTCCACCCATAAAAAGTTCAATTCCGCCAACTGCTTTTATTTTTGCTTCGTAGCTTTCGCATTCCGCATCCAAATCGGCAGCATTTCCATCTAAAATATTAACGTTCTCTTTTTTAATGTTTATATGATTAAAAAAGTTTTCGAACATAAAACTGTGGTAGCTTTCCGGATGGTTTTCGGCAATGCCCACATATTCGTCCATGTTAAACGTAACTACATTTTCGAACGACACTTTGCCTGCCTTGTTCTGTTTTATCAATTCCTGATAAGTACCTAAAGGAGTAGATCCGGTTGGCAAACCTAAAACAAATGGTTTTTGCGCACTTGGATTAAAACTATTAATGCTTGTTACAATATGGTTTGCAGCCCATTGGCTAATCTCTTCGTAAGTTTTCTGAATTACTAATTTCATCTGATTGAATAAAAATATCTGCGATTGTAAAAATTCCAGCCATTGCTTTTTCAAGCTTAAAAGCTTCTTCTAAAAATTCCTCCACATTTAAATCACGATAGTAAATAACACCGTGAGTTGCTCGTAATAATGGCGACTCGTTTTGGTAAAAGAAATTCTTACCCAAAAGAAACTGAATTTGTTTATGTTGCTCGAACCAAACACGTTGAGTTAGTTCACTAAATTTTCCATCGAGTTGATAACTTGGGAACGATGCGTTTACCTGAGTAATGTAACATTCGGTAAATGACTTGTCGAGCGTGGCCAGCGAGTTTAACGATACCGGAACAATTACTTCAACATCCCACGGATTGTATTTAAACCATACATTCCGATAGCCCACAATTCTCAGTTTACTCAAATCTTCCTCTTTGTTCCAGGCATCAACAGCTTTTGCAATGGCTTGTAATACTTTGTAATGTGTATCGGGTCCGCTTCCTTGCGGATCCATGGCTAAACTTATTACAGTTGGCTTGTATTTTCTAAAATCTTCGAGAATAGGTAACACATCCGTTTCATAATTCTATTCGCCCGAATAAAATCATAAACGAAGATGGTGGACATTTTTCACCATAATTCCATAATGTGCCCAAACCAATTCTTCTTCAAATTCGCGAATCATTCCTTTCAGCTTCTGTACTTTTGGCGGATTCTTTCCACCATCGTAACTATTCTTTAGCACCGAAAGAACTTCGTAAATAGCTTCCCTAAGTTCGTCCTGATTTCTGACTTTCCAAATAGAAACAATCGCCCTAACTACCCGATGACAAACTCCCCTGCGTTTCTCTTCGTCGTCTTGCGCAGCAATATTATCAAGGTAATGGTAAATATCTTTATCCCATTTGTATTTATACCCGTCTTTAAAAAAGTCGGGGAAATTTATCATTTGAATGCCACCGCTGTTAATCAGATCTTTAGTGTCAATCAATACATCGTACAAAAAAGTATTGGTAACAGCTGTAAAACCAGATGTTAATACGGAAAAATGAAGCTCGTTGCTTGCACTGCGAGATTGACGGTTGGTAGCCGGCATAATTCCCAGCATAATATCGTCGTGATGAGGGCCGGTGTGGTAATATACCTGATTTACCTCTTTTTCCATTCCTTTATGAAGCTTTGCAAGTATTGAATCGATAACTGTTTGAACGGTATTTACATTCAATCCTGGAATCATTCTGCAGTATTTATCCGCTTTTAAATCTTCCAGCTCCAGTTTCGGGCCAAACTTGCCTATTCTTTTACACAACTCCATCACTGCCCTCTCAGTTTTCTGATGAGTCCAAGGGCCACAGGTGTAAAAGCAATTAATACTGTCTTCTAATTTTACTGCAGCACCTTCTGTTAAGTAAAAGCGTGCATTTTTAAGTTTTTGTAACGATGTTGCCGGATAGGTAACGGTAGCTTCACTTTCCAACGACTCTTTAATGGTTTCAGCAATGGCTTCACCAGCTCCATAAACAATGGCTTTATTTTCCGTATTGAAATTTAAAGTACCCAGTCCAATGGTAATTACCAACCTGTTACGCGAAACCTCAATTCCACCCAAATCGGCTGCAGTAACTGCCTGAGTTTCGAAATTGGTAGGTTTTAATCGGGTTGTGGAAAAATGATCCGAACCTCTTGTATTAAATGCAATATGTCCATCGGGTCCAATTCCGCCGAGGAAGAATCCAATTCCACCTTTTTCTCTAATTTTCTTTTCGTAATCGCCACACCAATTATCAATTTTAAAAATCGATTCTTTTTGTAGTTTTTCTAAGTTCGATTTTGCTTCCCGAAAACGTAAACTCAAATCAATAATATAATCCGGAAATATTTCGGTAAAATGTTTGCCTTCTGCCAGTTCAATTTTGTCTGAGTTTATAAGTAGTGCCTTTTCTTTATTCAGGCCAAATCCATTAATATATTGTTGTATGGCATTATTGCACAAACTATTGTGTTGCTCTGGATCAATCGGGTAAAACTCACCCATTTGCACAAAAGTTAACTCAGTTAAATCGGGCTTTTTAACTCCTGCCAAGCCGTATTTGTCCAAAAGATCTTTACCTTTTTTATTGTTCCAGTTGTCGAGTAGCAAATGCGTAAAATCAAGAAAGTACTGTGCTGTTTTTCCTAATGGTAGACTAACTACACCTTCTGGATTTTTGGCTACCCATTCGATAAAACTTAATGCCGAAAGTAAAACCAAGTTTCGGAAAACTTTCTACAGTTATATAAGGTATACGGGTCGAAATATTTTTTACTTTCGTCCCTTCAAAAAATGCCTTTTCAACCCCTGTGAAATTTATGTTCCATGTATAATTATTTTGTATTTGACAGTTTCTAAAAGCGTATGCTGCTACACCCACAGTTCCGGCCTTGGCCCTAGAATCAGAAAATTGAATTTCAGTATCGTTGCTTATATCGCGGTTACAATAAGTATGAATGGCCTGCTGAATAGGAGCTTTGATAAACTGACTTGCTTCAGCCACCTGCCCGCCAATAATTATCAACTCGGGATTAAAATCTGGATCAGGTAAGCAATCCCACGACCTAACCATTAGCCAACTTCTGAGTAAAGAGCGAAATAGCAAATTGGTCGCCCTGATTTCGCCGCCTGAATAACCACCGAAATATCTACTTTGTCCAAATCGCCACCAACCAGTTCGCTAATTAACGACGAATTACCTTTCTGAATTCCCTCTCGTGCCTGGCGTGCAATAGCCGTTGCCGAAACAATGGTTTCTAAACATCCCTGTTTTCCGCACACACAAAGTACTCCATTATCGGCCAGTGGGATATGTCCGAATTCTCCCGAAAATCCCGATTTTCCGGCGTAAAGTTTGCCGTTTACAATTATTCCCAATCCTAAACCCCAATCGGCCTGAAGCATAAGTACATTCTTCTTCCCTTTTGCAAGGCCGAAATGCTGTTCGGCAAAAGTGCGCACTTTCGAGTCGTGATTAAAAAATACCGGAATCCCGAAAATCTTTTTTAATTCGGCAAACAAGTTCTTCACTTCAGGAAAATAAGTTTTGTTAATTCCTTCTTTTTGGTTGATAAGCCCGGGAAGTTCAATTCCGGCAACTAAAATTTTGTTGGTTGCAATGTTACTTTGTTTAACAACCTCTTCAAGCTTTTGATTAACCTGCTCAAATATTTTAATGTCAGATTGCATTTTTATCGGAAAATAATGTGGACCGCTAACTTCCTGGTTGTTGCTGTTAAAAATCGAAATAATAGTGCGCGTTACATTTATGGTAATTCCAACCACATAAAAGCCGTCTTCAACCAAACCATAAATATTTGGCCTTCTTCCGCCACTTGAATCTCCACGACCCAACTCTTGCACCAAATTGTCGTCAATTAATTCCACCAAAAGACTGTTAATTTTTGGTGTGCTTAGTTTAATAAGTTTTGCCAATTCCGAATTCGAGAGCGGGCCATTAAAATAAATCGCTCTCAGAATATGTTTTTTGTGGGCAATTTTTTTAGTTCAACTGCCTGACTTTGATTTCCCTGGTTCTTAAATAGTTTTTCCATAATCGTTACTTGCAAAAATCAGAATAATTTACATAACAAACAAGCTTCTTTTTTAATTTTTTAAAAAGATAGACTTGATTCCTTTAAAATTAACTATTCATTTACAAATCATAAAAAAATAATGCCTGAATCTTTAATTGTTGAGTATTTTACAAGATATTTATAGTCGGATTTTGCAAGAAGAATTGTCGCCATGTTATTAAGAAAACTATTTATTGTTGGGTTAATTTTTTTCGTTTTTCAATTAGGAAATGCACAATCGCGGAGAATAATTAATATCCCTGATATTAAGGGCTATCAGACCTTAAAGTGCGATTTTCATATGCATACTGTTTTTTCCGATGGAACAAGTTTGGCCAACTGTTCGAGTAAACGAGGCATGGAAAGAAGGACTGGATGCCATATCGATAACCGACCACATTGAATACCGGCCACACTCGATAGATATTGTTGCCGACCACAACCGTTCGTACGAATTGGCAGAGCCCCTTTCAGTAGAAAAAAATATTATTCTTGTTCGTGGTGCCGAAATAACCCGAAATATGCCTCCCGGACATTTAAATGCCTTGTTTATTAATAACGCCAATTTACTTGAGCTCGATGATGTAAATGATGCCATAAAAGAAGCGCGCGAACAGGGAGCGTTTATTATGTGGAATCATCCGGGATGGAAAAAGCAACAACCCGACACAACCTTATGGTGGGACGAACATTCCTATTTATTGGAAAATGATTTATTACACGGGATTGAAGTTTTTAATTCCAGATCGTATTATCCCGAGGCCTTGGATTGGGCGAATGAAAAAAAATTGACCATGCTTGCCAGTTCCGATGTTCATGGTCCAATGGATGTTAATGAAGGACACCGCCCCATGACCCTTGTTTTTGCAAAAAGCAGAACCAAAGGAGGTATAAAAGAAGCCCTTTTTGCCCAACGAACTGCGGTTTATTTCAACCATACTCTTATGGGGCAGTCTGACATACTTGAGCCTTTGTTTTTTGCTTCGCTGGAGTACGCTAATACACCACTTAAAATTAAAAATGAGGGGAGCGGAGAGATTTCATTACAAACAATTCGGATATCGATTACGAACTGGAACTGGTTCAGCCGGGTGTTGGTTTTGATGCACCTGAAAATACGATTACCTTAAAGCACAACACGTAACTCCCCTAACTTTACCGGAAATTCTGACGAGGTGAATGCAAAAAAAATTGATGTTTATTACCAAATACTGAACCTATTTACTGCTTCTGACGAAAATCTTTTGGTTACCTTTTCATTCCGGAACAATTAATTTCTATTTATGCTAAAACCCAGGAAAAAACGAACCTCCACTTTTTTGAGCAGGTAATTTCGAATAACCAGGAAATTTCGCCCGATGTTCATGTCATTTCATTTAAACGAAATTTTGATTTTTTACCCGGACAAGTGGTTAAAATTGGTATTGACACTGTACATCCGCCCCGTATTTATAGCATTTGTAGTGGCAATAACGAAGATGAAGTGCGTATTCTTTTCAATATAAAAGAAGATGGTTTTTTAACACCAAAAATTGCTGCAATGATTCCCGGAGATAAAATACTTGTTTCGGCACCTTACGGAAGTTTTTTGGGAACAAAAGATGCCGCATGGTGGATTGCTACCGGAACCGGAATTGCCCCTTTTTATAGCATGTTTCGTTCGGGTTTAGGCGATAACAAAAAGCTGGTACATGGCGTAGCACAATTAAACCAGTTTTATTTCGAAGATGAATTGGAATGGGCACTGGGCGAAAATTATGTGCGGTGCTGCTCGCGCGAATCGTCGTGCGATGTAATTCCGGGGCGGGTAACAAAATATCTTTCAGAAATCGATAAATTTCCCGATGTAAACTTTTGCCTTTGCGGAAAAGCATTAATGGTGGTTGAAGTACGCGATTTGCTTATTGAGAAAGGTGTTCCTTTCGATAAAATACTGGCTGAAATTTATTTTTAGCACCCTTCATATTGATTCTACTTGTAATAGTTTGTACATTCGTACGACCAATTATTGATTCAAGTAAAAACAAACAAAAAACAGCAATGAAATTTACCTTTATTTTAACTGCCTTAATGCTTTTTGCATTTATTGGCACACAAGCACAAACCCTTGAAAAAGTTTTAGAAAAAAATTACGAAGCCACCGGAGTTGAAAAATTGGCTGATGTAAAAACGTATAGCACAAAAGCAAAAATGAGTATGATGGGAATGGAGATGCCCATGACCATTAAAGTCAAAAATCCTGATAAATTCAGAATGGACATGGAGGCAATGGGTCAAAAAACCGTTAGTGCCTTTGATGGCGAAAAAGGATGGATGATTAACCCGATGATGGGAGCCGGTGTAAAAGATTTGGAAGGCGACCAATTAAAACAAGCCATGTCGCAAGCCGATTTGGAAGGAGAATTGTACAATTACAAAGAAAAAGGAAGCACGGCAGAATTAATTGGCAAAGTAAACGCCGACGGCAAACCTGCATTTAGAATAAAACTTACCAATGCAGATGGAACTGTAAAAGACTATTTTATTGATGCAGAGAGCTATTTAGTAGTTAAAATGAAAGCCAAAGTTGAAGCCATGGGACAAAGCATGGAAGTGGAAACCAAAATGGTGGAGTACGAAAAAATTGATGGCATAATGATGGCCAAGAAAATTGAAGTAGTTACTCCAATGGGAACACAAACCATTTTATTGGAAGACATTAAACTGAATGAACCCATTGACGATTCAGTTTTTGCTCGTCCGGCAGAATAGAAAATTAAGTATAGAAAATATTGAGGGGGCGGTTTTTCCGCCCTTTTTTGTGCAAGGCTTTTTCATTTGAACAAAATTTGGGGTTTATCAATACTAATCCTCCGTCTTCCTGCGTCAGACACCTCCTTTTAAAAAGGAGGACTTGCCAGATGCCATATGAATGGTTGATGGTACGTTCCCCTTGGAGAAGGGGAATCAAAGGGATTGAACAGTAAATAATTCAGTTTAGCAACTAAGCACTTTAGGAAAACCCGATGATCATATTTTAAGCTTTGAAACATTAATTAAGCAGATCTGGCTGTATATTCAATATTCTTAACTTCTGAACCATAGCAATTTAACATCTCTTGTGTTTATGTAAGTACATTTTGTTTGAAATTTGAACCAAACAAAAATCAAACATTATGAACCTGAAAACTTTACTTATTACCACCGTTCTTCTCTTATCTATTTTTAGTTTACAAGCACAAAATCCTTTAAAAATAGGACATGTAAACGTGCAGGAGTTGGCACAAAAACATCCTGACATGGATAGTATTCGTGTAATTGTTGAGCAAGAGACCAAAGACCTGGAAGAAGTTTACGGAGAAATGCTGGCCGAACACGAAAGCAAAATAAAAACATTTGAAGAGGAGAGTGCCGGTTATTCCGATTTTATTAAAACAACCAAACAAAACGAGATAATTGAGTTGGCACAAAAAATTCAGGCTTATAATCAATCGGCACAGCAACAATTGCAACAGCGAAACATGGAGCTTATCCGACCGGTTTACGAAGAGGTAAACGAGGAAATTTCAAACATTGCCGCAAAAAATAAATTTACCTATATTTTAGATGTAAGTAATGGTGCTGTTGCCTACCTTTCGCCCAATAGCGAAGACTTAACGCCGCTGGTTCTCGAGAAACTTCTAGGAAAATAGAGCCAAAGTTTTGGTTCACGCAAAGGAAAAAATAAGAAGCGCAGAGTTCGCTAAGAATTTTACTTTGTGCCCTTTGCGAAACCTTAGCGCACTTTGCGTGAACTTTTTTACCGTTAAATAAACCAAGTCCACAGTTTAATAATTCGGTCTTTTTATTTCCAATTATTCGTGGCACATTTGGATAAACCAATTTTCTACTGGCTATGAAACCATTCGCTACATTTTTAGTATTCGTGCTTTTATTAACAGGCACATTCACTCTTGCACAAGAATCAAATTTTCGCATGTTTCCGCAAAAGGGTAAAAAATACGTATACCAGTACAACGAATCTACTTTCATAAAAACAAAGGAAGGGGACAAACTAAATAAATATGTAAAAACCAAAGTTTTTGAAATAGAGTATAAAACTTCGGAACAAGACAACCAAGCATTATTATTTGTAACACTGACCAAAAACATCGCGAAAAAACCGGATGAAAAACCATATATGTTGAGCGATTACGAATACCCTGAATTTAAGGATGGTTATTACGACAACAACTCAAAAGATTACTACGAATACCTGCTTTGCGGAGCAACGTTTAAGTATGAATTTAATGAAGAAACCAGCGAAATTAGACTGTACAACCGCGACGAACTATTAATTGCTGCCAATAAAAGTCTGGTAGAAAAAGGCTTTAATCAAACAAAGAAAGAGCGACGTATTGAAGACTTTAACACCCAAGCTATTCCTGCAATAAATAAAATTGTGCAGTTGCTATTCCAGTTAGATAGTGTAATGCTCGACCCCCAGGAATACGATATGAAAGCTGAAGTTAGAAAACCTTTTCTTATGAACATAACGAACAAACGTTGGGACATAAAGCCTGGAATTTACGAACGTAATTATTCTCTTAATAATGAAGAACGCTATTTGATAGAATATCAACAAGTTGAAATAGATTCGGCCAGGTATCGTTTGTTCGTACAAGGCGAGCATTACAGCCTTATTCATAAAAAACAAAAAACAAAATTGCTCAACATTAACGAAAAAGAAGGTACGCGTTTAACTGTTTCGGGAACAGTAGAAAACCAACGAAACAAAAAAGTAACACTTGCTTTTATGCGGAAACCTTATGGAACCGAATTGTACCAGGAAACGGTTTTTTTAGACGAAAACAACTCCTTTCATATTGAAACAGAAATGAAACATGCCGGATTGGCTTTTCTTATGTTCGGACAAACTACTTCAGAGATACCTTGCATTCCATTATACGTGGAACCGGGTAGTAACATTAAAATAAATGCAAAAGGTGAATTTCCATGGGAAATGGATTTTAGCGGAGATTTTGCTGCGACTCAGAAACTGCTTTTCAATTTTAATAAAGAGCACAATTGGCTAAAACAAAAAGTTAATTTTCTTTCCCTAAACTGGTGGTGGCTTTCTCGGGTAGATTATTCCGACATGAAAAAAGCCATCGATAACTTCGATTCGTTTACCGGAAAATATAAGGAAACCATACCGGAATATATTTTCGAATTTGTGACGAACGAACTGAGAGCCAATTTAATGGTTGGCGTTTTGCGCTACCTTCGAGACTTAGAATTCCAGAACAAAGTTACCTGGGGAACAATGTTCTTAAAGGATAAAGATTTGATTGACCGGAACTATTTAGAAGAACAATTTAATTCTACCGAAATCCATGAAATATATAATCCGCACGGAATGTTTTCCAGGCAATTTGCCAACTCGTATTTGAACTATTATTTTCTAACCATTAAAAAAGTAGACAATTTAGACTATGCAGGTTATCGGACAGCTCCGGTGCTATCAGGAGGTTTACGATTCTATAGCGACTTACCCCATAAAATTGAGCTGGCCAAAACACTGCTGGCAGGCCCGGCACTTTACGGTCAGATTGCCGAAATGCTTGTTCAGGAAAAAACCAAAGTATATAATCAGATTACCCAAGATGCAATCTATTATCAAAATGAAGCCGATAAATCGCTGGATTTGATGCTACGTTTATGCAATGACGAGGAATTTTCGCAAGCTTTAAAAGATATTATTGATACCCAATCGCATTGGGATAAAAAAGATTATGTACCCGACACCAAATTTTTTAACGAAAAAGGGGAAGCCAAATACATGAAAAACTTTTTTGGGGAAAAACCTACCTTGTTTTATATTACAGCTTCGTGGTCCAGAGAACGTTACTTTTTCGACGAACTGGCTGAAAAAAATCCTGAAATCAACTTTGTACTAATTGCCGATGGAAGCAATATTACGGAATGGATGGATTACACCGAACGAGCAGAACCCATTGCAAACCAGTTGTTTTTAATCAATCATAAACAACAGTTAAATACGGTTTTTAAATCGGGGACACACCATTTTATTGCTTACGATAAAGATGGCGTTCGGATTGGTTTTCATGGAAATATGGTAAGCGGCATGAATTTATGCAAACAAAGCCTTGAAAATCCTAAAAAAAAAGAACTGAATAAAGGTCAGCTTCAAATCATAATTATAATATTAGTGTCAATCCTAACCGCACTAATTATAGGTTTTACCATCTGGAAATGGCGGGTTCGGCAGCGCTTCCGAAAGGAAGAACAAAAACGGAAACTCCGGGAGCTGGAACTAACGGCAATCCGTTCGCAAATGAATCCCCATTTTCTTTTTAATGCTTTGAACTCGGTGCAAAACCTGGTTCAGCAAAACAAGGGCCGCGAGGCCCATTTGTATTTATCCGACTTTGCAGGTTTAATACGAAAAGTGCTGAATAACTCGGAAAAAGAAGAGGTATCGCTAGCCGAAGAACTGGAAATGATAGAGCAGTATTTAAACCTCGAAAAACTACGGTTTGACTTTGATTTTAGGATTTCAATTGCCCCAGAAATCGACCGCCACAATACACTGGTTCCATCCTTACTTTTGCAGCCTTTTGTCGAAAATGCAGTAATTCATGGGCTGCAAAACAAACAAGGCGAAAAGCAATTGTTAGTAGAAGTTGTTAAAGCAGAATCTGGCGTGAAAATCAGCATTGAAGACAATGGAATTGGCCGGGCAGCCTCAAAAGAAATTGCCAAAACCAAAAACGGCAAAGGCACCAAACTTATGCGCGAACGTCTGGAAATACTTCAGGAAAAACAGGGAGAAAAATATACTTTGAAAATTGTGGATTTGGATGTAGGAACGCGGGTGGAGATTGTTATTCCGGAAGAGAGTTGAAAAGGTTCACGCAAAGTAAAGAAGAAGAAGCGCAGAGTTCGCAAAGAAACTTTCTCCGCGCCCTTTGCGAGACCTTAGCGCCTTTGCGTGAATCTTTTCCTTTTTATAACTTGTTCAGAATAACTTAAAACTCACAACACATGAATGAAAATGAACTTTACCAGGAGCAATGAAATTCGCATCAAATGCCCGGCTAAATTTAATGTGTTATGAATACATTGAGTTAACGTGAGTTTGGAAGCAGTAAATTACCTATATATTTTTAGATGTGAGAGAAGGAATATGTTAAGAAATGATATGAAAGGGTGCGCCCTACGCGGGTTTGGGGCTTTTAATTAATTTCAACACGAAAACTTTAAAAGAAGGAATACACAGAATAGTAAATAATTTATAAAATCTTTGCGCTCTTTGCGTGAACCTTTTAAAAATGCAGATTAAATCGATAATAGTAGACGATGAAAAACACGGCCGCGAAAATCTGGCCGGAATTCTATCACAGCATTGTCAGCATGTGGAAGTTTTGGGCGAAGCCAATTCGGTTGAAAGTGCAATTGAATTAATAAAAACACATAACCCTGATTTAGTTTTTCTCGATATTGAAATGCCAAAAGCCAATGGTTTTCAGTTACTCGAACATTTCTCTGAAATTAATTTTGAAGTAATTTTTGTAACGGCTTACGGCAACTATGCCATAAAGGCTATTCGGTTTTCGGCTGCCGATTATATTCTTAAACCCATAAATTACCACGAACTAAAAGTTGCGGTTGAAAAAGTTGCTCAAAAGAATTTATTTCAAAACAGAAAACGAACGGATAAAAGAATTACATCGCAATATTCAACAACCCGAAAATCCCAGGATTGGCTTGCCAACCGGCGACCGCATAGAATTTGTTGGTGTTAAAACTATAATTAATTGCAAAGGCGAAGGAAACTATACACACATTTATTTAGAAAATGATAAACATCTTACTGGTTGCCAAAACTTTGGTGGAATTTGAAGAATTGATGTACGAAGTATTCGTTTGTAAGAACCCATAAATCGCATTTGGTAAATCTAAGACATGTTACCGCCTGGTTAAAAACCGATGGTGGCATGTTACAACTATCGAGTGGCGAGCAAGTAGCGGTTTCCAGAAGAAGAAAAGAGCTGGTTTTGAAAATGTTAAAAACTGGAATCGTAGTAGAATTTTTAATGCACTTTTTGTAGGTTCTGTGCTTAAAAGTATTAATGATGAAAACAATTATTCTATTTATAATTTTTGCCATTGATTTCGGCAAGCAGTTTTGCCCAACACGATTTTAGTTTAAAACTACTTCCAAAAATAGATTTTAACAGTGGTAAACTTCAATCCGACAGTACAAATTTCTCCTTTGATTTTAACAAGGTTCAACCCAACTTTAAACAGTATTTCTTGCAGAAACAAGAAGCAAAAACCTGGAGCAATAGCTTTGTATACCAAAGTAATATGCCCATTGCAACTCCCGGAAATTGTCAGCTAAACATGCCAATTGTTGCTCCTGATTCTACTATAAATGATGCCCATTAATGAAACGGTTTGGGGAGATTAACTCGATTGAGAAAAAATCAGAAGTTCAGTAACTAAAAAAAGTTCTCGCAAATAACAAGAATAAGAAGGTTTTTTACACCAAGGTCGCTAAGATTTTTAGTAACTGAATCTTTGCGTTCTCTGCGAAAACCTCCACAAACTCTGCATGAACTGTTTTTAAATAGAATTTGACTTTAATAAAATCAATTATTTCCTGCTGATATCCAAAAGCCATTCCAACCACTGTATCGGCAGCACCATAATAAACAGCAATTTTCTCTCCATCGGAAGCGCAGCACAAGGAAAAATTACGTTTGGCACATCTCCTGCCAGTTCGTATAATTCTGCCGGAGCCAGGAAGTAAGGTTGTGTGCGGTACAATACTTTTGAAGGATCTTCCAAATCAAGCAACACTGCTCCCATTGAATAGCGGAAACCATTGCAAGTGTTAATTACACCATGGTAAAACTCCAGCCAGCCATCGTTTGTTCGAATCGGAACTGAACCTGCACCAATTTTGGTACACTGCCAGGCACTTTGTTCAAAAGGTGTAACTTTCATTACACAGCGGTGCTCGCCCCAGTATTTCATATCGGGACTGTAACTGATATAAATATCGCCAAATGGTGTGTGGCCGTTATCGCTTGGGCGACTTAACATGGCATATTTTCCATTTATTTTTTCGGGGAAAAGAACACCATTTCGGTTAAATGGCAAAAAAGCATTTTCGCATTGGTGGAAAGTAACAAAATCATAAGTGTATGCAATGCCAATGGTTGGTCCGTGGTAACCATTGCACCAGGTAACCCAGTAACGGTCTTCAATCCAAACAACACGCGGGTCGTATTTGTAATCCGACTCAATCATTTCGGTGTTTCCTGCCACCATTACAATGGGCTCGTGGTTAATATCCCAGTTAATTCCATCTTTACTAAAACCGGCAAAAATATTCATTTGCACAGCTTTATTATCGCAACGGAAAACACCGGCAAAACCATCTTCAAACGGCACAACTGCACTGTTAAAAATACTGTTCGACGATGGAATATGATAACGTCCGATAACAGGATTTTGAGAGTAACGCCACATTACATCCGTATAACCTTTTGGGCACTTTTCAAAAGGGATTTTAACTTTAGTAGTCATTGTTGTATATTTTAATTAGTTGTTGAATTATCAAGTTCTTTTTGTTCCAAATTGTCGGGGTATCCAAAAGGCACAAAATATGCGGCTAAGAAGGCCGGGATGGTCGCCACCAGTACCCAAATAAAGAAAATTTTGTATCCAAGCATATCACTAAAATAGCCACTTAGCATTGATGGAATCATAAATCCAAGGTTCATAATTCCGGTGGAAAAAGCGTAGTGTGCCATTTGTATTTTCCGGGAGCAACCTGTTGCATCATAAACAGCATAAATCCCACAAAACCAAAAACCATATCCAAAGTATTCAAATACAACAGCTCTCCAATTATAAACAAATTGTCGGGTTGAGTACAGGATAAAAATGCAAATCCACAAACGGGACATTGAAACGATGCCACCAAATAGCATAATCGCCTTTTTTAATCCACGCGTAATATGCACCGCTTAGGAATCGATCCAAACACAAAAGCCGCGGTACCAAAAGTTCCATATATTACATCACCAATCTCGGTAAGGCTCAATCAAACTACCCATCTATAACCGAGGTTTAAAAACAGAAAGGATTTTAATGGTAAAGCCTTCGCAAAATCGAACAAAATAATAAAACCGATATACATAAATTTTTGTATTTTTCGAAAAATCTTTGATGACATCCCATGTTTCGAAACCTTCTTTAAGAGAGGTCACTTCAGAAGCACTTTCACCTTGGGTAGCATTCGGGCATGATATAGGCCGTAGAATCATAACTTACCCAATTCCCAACATTACAGCAACCTGTATTCATACCTTGTCTGCTTTTTAGAATACCGCCAGTAACAAAACTCTCCGCAGTTAGTAGTTCCGCAATGTTGTACGAAGCTCCTTGCCAGCCAATATACTTAGCCTGAAGCATTGGACTTAGCACATCCATAATACTCCGTCAGTTGCCACATCATATTACTCCTACAAAAGCAATAACCGACATTAAGTTTATATATGGTGAAAACGTTTAGAGGGAGCGAAACTGCAACCAGTGCAAATGTAATTCCGGTTACAACCGTTAAAATAACCACAGCGCTGACTTAAACATTTCAAGCACCGGACTCCATAAGAATTTTATAGTCCAAGGAACCATTACGGTGAAGTCCAAAAAGCAATTTGTGTGCACGAAGCACTGTATGCCCTCGTACATTAAGGTTAAAGTTTCGGGCAATGGCTACAAAAGGCAATCCCACGCCAGGAATAGGTTGGTACCTGTATAAAGCAGAAAACAGTTTGTTTTATTTTGTTTTTGGACATCTTTTATAATTTAACCTGCCTGAACAGAGTTTCAAAAATACATTAATTTATTTTTAAGAAGAAGTAATTGTTTTTTAACATTTTTAGAAAGCTCTTAGGTCATTAGTGCCAAAAACAATACCGTTATCATCAAATATTGGATAATACGGTGTCTATTTATGAAAACCTGGAAGCTTATCAGTATCATGGATCCGTTTATGGGGTCATACCAGCAAAAAGAGGTCACCTGAAGCCGATTGGTCAATGGAATACAGAAGAAGTGATTGTGAAGGGATCCAGCATCAAAATCATCTTAAACGGTGTCACCATTGTTGATGGTGATATCCATGAAGCCAGTAAAAATGGAACCTTAGATCATAAGCAGCATCCTGGCCTTCAACGCGAAAAAGGACACATTGGCTTCCTGGGACATGGCTCCGTTGTCTGGTTCCGTAACATCCGAATTAAAGAATTATAAAAAAGTATTAATGGAATACAGTAATAATCGCTCGTACACAAAAGCTCAGCTTCTGGCACTCGTCACATGCAGGGTACTGATTGGCTGGCATTTTTTATACGAAGGGTGTACCAAACTCATGAATCCCGATTGGAGTGCCAGGGGATTCCTGCTTGATTCAAATGGCATGTGTAAATCCTGGTTTTATTGGATGGCGAATACGGAGGACGTTCTTCAAATCGTTAACTTTTTAAATCAATGGGGATTGATTCTTATAGGCTTAGCGCTAATGTTGGGCCTGTTTTCCCGGTTGGCGTCCCTCGGCGGTATCAGCCTATTGGCCTTGTTTTATCTTTCACATCCACCCTTGATTGGCATTGAATATGCATTGCCGTCTGAAGGAAGTTACCTGATTGTGAATAAAAATCTTATTGAATTATCTGCGCTGATCGTCTTGTTCCTTTTCCCCACAAGTCGAATGATCGGAGTTGACAGACTCGTAGCAGCAGCATGCCCGCATTTACTATCAATAGTATAACAAAATGATTGATAAAGCATTTTACTTATTGCCGCTGGTAAATGCGGAAACACCATCAAAGAGCGATGTTTTTATTGCTCATGCTGATTGGTAATCGATATGATTCAAGCCACATGAAACGTTAAAAGGAAATGGAAGAGAAAGAAAAAAAAATAGATACCACTCCAAAAAAAATTAATCGAAGAGATGTGCTGAAAGGATTAGCCACGGTACCCATTGTAGGTGCTCTGGCCTATGGCATGTACAAAAAGAACAGGTACTATGAGGCCCTAAATGACAATCTCCTGGAAGAACTCAACTTTGATATTTCAGAAGAAAAAGGCCCCCAGGTCTCCACGGATCAAAAGATACGTATTGGTGTTGTTGGCTACGGTAGCAGAGCCAGCTATTTATTGCGCTCACTGGGGTTCGCTACGCCGGCCTATATTGATAATCTGCTGCAAAAAGCTAAAACTGATGAAGGCTGGAAGCGCAGGTATCAAAACTTCATTGAGCAGGAGGATCTGGGTGTTGAAATCACGGCTATTTGCGATGTGTTTGATGTTCATGCTGAGAGCGCCATTCAATCCTGTGGAAATACCTTTCGGCAAGGAGCCAACGGGAAACAAGGGAAGGCCCCCAGGAGATATCAAACATACCAGGAATTGGTGAAAGCTCCGGATGTGGATGCTATCATCATCGGTACTCCCGATCACCTGCATTCGCCCATTGCCATAGAAGCCGCAAAAAATGGCAAGCATGTTTATTGCGAAAAGCCCCTTTCGTGGACGGTAGAAGAGACTTACGAAGTACGAAAAGTTGTTAAGGACAACGGCATTGTGTTTCAACTGGGACATCAGAACCGTCAAACCGACAGCTACAATGTGGCAAAAAATATTATTGAGAAAGGGGCCCTCGGAAAAATTTCCTTAATCGAAGTATGCACCAATCGAAATTCACCCAATGGAGCCTGGGTTTATGACATCCATCCTCAAGCCAGTGAGAAAAATATCGACTGGAAGCAATTTATTGGGCCGGCCCCCTGGCATGAATTCAGCCTCGAGCGGTTTTTCCGTTGGAGGTGCTGGTGGGATTATAGCACCGGACTCAGTGGTGACCTTTTCACCCACGAATTTGATGCGATGAACCAGATCCTTAATTTGGGAATGCCCTCCTCGGTCATGTCTTCCGGTGGTATTTACTACTTTAAGGATGGCCGGACGGTACCTGATGTGTTAACCATGGCCTACGAATTTGAAAAGCGCGAACTCACGCTTCTCTATAGTGCAACTCAGGCTAGTGAGAATACCAGAGGTAAAGTGATTATGGGGCATGATGCCAGCATGAAGGTGAGCAATACGCTTGAAATTAATGCAGACCGCAACTCCACAAAATACAGAGACAAGATTAAGCAAGGACTGATCGATCCTGATAAACCTATTTTTTCCTATATCCCCGGTAAAAACAAGGTAGATGCGGTGACATCGGCGACTGAAAAGTATTTTGCCGGACGCGGTTTGCTGTATACCTACCGAAATGGAAAGCAGGTAGATACCACACATCTTCACCTGCGTGAATGGCTGGACTGTATCCGACTGGATAACGTTACACTCCCAAGTTGTAATATCGACAGGGCTTTTGAAGAGGCGATGGCTGCACACATGGGAACCATCTCCTACAAAGAAGGCCGCAAAACCTACTGGGATTACGAGAAAGAGAAAATTGTATGATTTTTTATTGTTGTTCGGATGCTGTAAGAAATAGTATTTACAGAGTCAAATAGTTGAATATCAGTAAGGGCTAAAGCCCTGGAGTGGTATTGTCAGTTACTTACCCCGTGCTTAAGCACGGGGTAATTGAAATGTTTCAGGATACAGGGCTTCAGCCCTTTAAAGTAACTTATACCGTTTACTAATCAAATCCGATAGCTATCGGATGCGCCTTTAGTGCGTTTCACTTCTAAGCATTATACAAGCGCAATTTGATATTTAATTGGTATTATATCCGGATACAAGCGATATTTTTTTATAAATTAAGGATAACTATCATCATCAATATTTTTATGGTGAACCCTATTTTATCATGAACGAAAACATACCACTAAACGTAGGAATCGTGGGATTCGGTCTTTCCGGCCGGGTCATTCACGCCCCTTTTATTCACATAAGCCCGCTTTTCAATCTTTGCACCATTGTTTCATCAAAAGACGATGCTAAAGAAATCTATCCCGATGTTGAAATTGTAAGGGATTACACAGACTTGCTGAAAAAAGAAGGTATTGACCTGGTCATTGTTTGTACGCCCAATCACCTCCATTTTGAGCATGCAAAGATGGCTCTTGAAGCCGGGAAGCATGTCATTGTTGAAAAACCAATCACGCCTACTTCCAACGAGGTACTGGAACTTGAGAAAATTGCCAAAAGCTGTCATAAGCTGCTTCTCCCTTACCATAACCTGCTCTGGAATGGCGATGCCAAAACAGTTAAACAGATTATCCGTGATGGGCTTTTGGGCGAGATACTCGACTATGAATTACATTTCGACAGATATGTACCCCAGCTCAAAAAAAACGCCTGGAAATATGTTAACAACACGGCAGGAGGTACCCTTTATGACTTAGGCGTTCACCTCATTGACCAGGCCGTTAGTACCTTTGGAAAACCGGCATCTGTTTTCTGCAGACGTTTCACACAACGAGAAGGCAGTATCGTGGACGATAGTTTTGATTTAAAGCTGATTTATCCAAAGCTCAATGTGACTTTAAAAGCGGGGGTATTTGTAAAAGAACCAGGTCCCAGAATCATCGTTCATGGCAAAAAAGGCTCTTTTATCAAATCTGGTATTGATCCGCAGGAAGCCATTCTTCGCAACGGCGGAATGCCTGTAGGGGAAGACTGGGGACTTCAGCCGGAAGAAGATTGGGGGCTTTTAAATACTGAAATAAATGGATTGCAATACCGTGGTAAGATAGAAACTCACCGAGGTAGTTATTTCGGATACTTCGAAGATATCTACCAGGCCATTGTCCATGGAACCGCGCCCGCTGTCACACCAGGGCAAGCCTGGTTAAACATCTTAATCATCGAAAAAGCAATTGAGAGTAGTGAAAAAAATCAAATCATTAAGTTATAAAGAAATGAAGACTATTTTATCCATCGCATTAACTGTATTTTTAATGGTATCGTGTAATAGTGAACGCAACAAAGAACCCGGTTGGCGAAAATTATGAAATAACAATCTCCGGCTGAACTAAAAAGGATGGCGTGCTTCATAATTCAGGTGTAGGCAGCGATCATGGGGGTGACATTGTATCCAAAACAAGAATATGACAATTTTGAAAGGTTGAGCAAAGGAATTGTGGTGTTTTTTATCACGTGAATGAAAAGGCTGAGGATGCCATTTATAAAACAGGCCCTGAATATCAGTTATTAGATGATAAAGGCTGGCCCACAAAATTAGAAGCATCTCAATATTCCGGTGCCAATTATGCGATGAATACGCCGGTTGATGCCAAAGTTAAACCACTCAATGAATTCAATACGACCAGAATTATTGTAAACGGACCTCATGTAGAACATTGGCTAAATGGCTCAAAAGTGGTTGAATATGAGTTATGGTCAGAGGAATGGAAACGGAATAAACAAAATGGTAAATGGAAAGAATATCCAAATTATGGGATTTTCAAAAAAGGACGTATTGGCTTTCAGGACCATGGAGGATTAACGATGTTTCGGAATATTAAAATCAAACCATTGTAATCAATCGGCTGTTTGATATAGGGCAGAAAGTAAAATCCCCTTTGATCACTCCTGATCAAAGGGGACGTTTACTAAAAATGAAAAAACTATTGTCCGATTGGACGACTAAAACCTTGCGCTTTGTATTTTTCCAATAGTACTTTCAACTCCTGAACAATTTCAGGATGCTGAGTATATAAGTTCGTTTGTTCCGAAGGATCTGCCTGCATGTCGTACAGTTGTCCGGCCGGAGCCCCTTCTGCTACCTTATTTTCCGGTAAACTCCATCCACCCGAACCCTTGGCATCAATAAATTTCCACTTACCTTTTCGAATGGCGAAGGTGCCATTTACCGAATGGTGAATAGTGGCTTCACGAAGTGTTTTGTCAGATGATTGCCCCAATAAGGTAGGTAAGATGCTGTAGCTGTCTTCACCTTCATCGTTTGCGAGTGTTTGATTGGTTAACTCCGCACAGGTAGCCAATAAATCAGTGGTGCAAATCACTTCATCCGATTTTGAATCTGCCGGAATCGCTTTGGGCCATCTAGCGATAAACGGCACCCGGTGTCCACCTTCCCACACATCTGATTTCATCCCGATCCGATGAGCATTGGCGCGGTGCTTAAATGATTCAATATCCGACTCCAACCAATGTGATCCGTTATCCGACGTGAAGATGATTAAGGTGTTTTCAGTGAGTTGGTGTGCATCCAGTGATTCTAATATACGGCCTACCATGCCATCAGTCATGGCCACAAAATCACCATATACACCAGCTTTGGATATGCCTTCATAGGCTTTTGACGGAAACCACGGCGTATGGGGAGACGTCAGTGGGAAGTAAAGCAGAAAGGGTTGCTTCTTTTTAGCTGCTTTATCAATAAAAGAAACTGCTTTATCCGTTAGGTTTTGCAGAACGGTGGTATGGTCAAAATCGGCGGCTATATCACCACGACGGTACCACATACCCCGTGCTTTCTCATCTTTAAAGAAGGGTGCTTGTTTGTTCACCGGGGCGGTTACCTCACCATTTTCGACATATACATAAGGGGCAATATCCAGCGAGGCCGGAATGATGTAGGAGTAATTAAAACCATGATCCGCAGGGCCGCCAGGCACAGGTGCTGCATAATCGACGTTTTCTGTGTTAAACATGTCCCACAGATTACCACCGTGCCACAGGGGAAGAGTCGAGTCTTTTTTGGCCCAATCCAGTCCCAGATGCCACTTGCCGACACACCCGGTGAAATAACCGGCCTCTTGCAGTAAACTGCCAATGGTGGTGCGGCCAGGTTCAATCAGCGAAGGTTCGTGGCCAACTAGTACCCCACTTTTTAAGCGTGACCGGAAACAGTAGCGTCCCGTCAAAATCCCATAACGGGTGGGCGTGCAAACGGCGGAGTTGGTATGTGCATCGGTAAAATGTATTCCTTCTCCTACCAGGCGGTCCAGATGGGGGGTGGGTATTTTCGATTGCGGATTCAGTGCTTTCACATCACCATAGCCCATATCATCGGCTAAAATGTAAATGATATTGGGAGGTATTGCTTTTTCTTCCGGTTGGCTACAACCTGTAATGGCCATTAATGCCGTTGGAATGATTGATTTTATGAGTGTGCTTTGCTTCATGGTTGATGTCATAGAGATACTGCAAAATTAGCTTTTCTGCTTTCTGAATAGAGGAGTTATGTTGGAAGAAGGGGGCGAGATGTACAAATTAACGTAGAGGGGAGGAGGCGAAGTGGTTTGCTAAGAGGCAAAGAAATAATAAGACACCGTTTCGTGAATACTACCAAAATAAGGTGGCGATCGCTTTTGCAGTAGCATCGCTTAATTTTTACGGCTCAGGTTTTCACGTTAAATTGTTACGCGTAAACTGATCCCGCTCACCGGGCAGTCTTTCCCAAACGATGGATTGCATCTGCATCACAGATGGTTATCTGGGATATTTCATGGAAAGGATGGTGCTAATACCAAATATCAAATTGCGCTGGTGTAAGGCCGATACATAATCAAAGGGCGTTTAGAAGTGAAACGCACTAATGGCGCATTTTGATTAGCAAACGGTATAATTCTATCAATCTTCTATGTTTTTTAGTTAAACCTTTTCGTGAAACGGTTCAAAAATCTATTTTTGTTGCACATTTATCAGCACAATTAAAAATGGCAAAAGAATTTCTACCTACTCAATACAGACTTCAGTCGGTTAAATCGGGAAAAGAATTTGATGATGCGGGTTGGACCTTAGAGGCGCCCGGAGAATGTGAAGGAACATTGATCCGTGCAGTCTACAACAAACCACAGTTGGAAGTGAAAGATCCCTCTTACGGGGTGTTTCGTTTTGCCGACTGGTTGCCGGTTCATAAAATGCTCGATGGTTCGTCTGCTCCGGTCACTTATCAGAGTGAAGGGCTGGCCAATCACCTGGGGTTAACCAATCTGTACATCACCTTTAGTGGCTACTGGCCGGAAAAGGGTGTCCATATGCGTACCTGTTCCTTTAAAGAGACGGAAGCGTTTTCAGTGGGTGGCCGTTTGAACGGATCGACAAACAAAGTATTGGTTGTCGCTTCGGCAGGAAATACAGCCCGTGCTTTTGCCAGGGTTTGTTCCGATAATAACATTCCCTTGTTATTGTGTGTCCCCGAAGATAACATCGATGCCCTGTGGTTTGATGAACCGATAAAGGATAATGTACGTTTGGTCGTGACACGATCAGGAAGTGATTACTTTGATGCCATTCATTTGTCAAATATAGCTTGTGAGTTGGATCCGTTCATTGCCGAGGGAGGTGCCAAGAATGTGGCGCGTCGGGACGGTATGGGTACTACTACCTTGTCGGCGGTGACGGAGATCGGTCGTATTCCGGACTATTATTTTCAGGCAGTAGGAAGCGGAACCGGTGCTATTGCAGCCTGGGAAGCGAATCTGCGCTTAATCGAAGATGGTCGTTACGGGACCAATAAGATGAAATTGATGGTGTCGCAAAACGTGCCTTTCCTGCCCATTCATGATGCCTGGAAGGCACAGTCTCGAAAAATGTTACCATTGGATGATGATGTGGCTCGCAAGCAAGTGGAAGAGATTGATGCGAAAGTGTTGTCTAACCGGAAACCGCCCTATGCTATTTTTGGAGGCTTGTACGATGCCATGCGCGATGCCGGAGGTGATGTGTTAACGGCCACCAATGAAGAGGCGTTAGCGGCTGGTCAGTTATTTGAAGAGACCGAAGGGAATGATATTCATCCTGCTGCGGCTGTGGCAACGGCGACTTTACTGAATGCGGTAAAGGAAGGGGTGGTTAACAAGGATGATTTAATCATGCTGAACATCACGGGCGGCGGTGAGGAGCGCTTTAAGCGGGAGAAAGCGATCACCTATTTGAAACCTTCGCATGTATTTGACATTAATCCGAGCCTGGAAGAGGTGAAAGAAATTTTAGATAAGCTGTTTTAAGTAATCCTGAATAACACTATTAGATCCTCCGTTACTCAGGTAGCGGAGGATTTTTTTTGTCTTGGTGTAAAATTATCATAAAAATGCAACTATACGCATAGGGGATATCGCTAGGTTACGTGTTATGTATTTAGAAAGATGGAACAGGTACAAACAATTACAGATGGTGATTAAAAACTTATCATTTCACAAATGTGGTTGTTGCTGCTTTGAAAAATCTATTGCGTTGGTTTTTTGTTAAATTTTAATTTACATTCATGATGAAGAAAACTTCCTGTTTTTTACTAGGTGTCATTCTTTTGGCCGGTTGCAGTAAAGGTAATGATCCAGCTCCACAAGAAACGGAGTATGAGATGTCCTATCACTTTACTAACATCTCAAATACGGTTCTTCCAATTGTTGAAATGCAAGCGATTGCCAATTATCCCAATGAAAGTAATACCCATAGTATTTTATTGAATAAGATGGATTTGGATAATGAAGAAGGGTTTGAGATAAAATTGGATGGAACGGATCATACTGTTAAAACTTATGAGGGGTGTCGCGTATGGCAAATTATTCATGTTCGCCAGCAGATGAATGAGCAAAAATACCTGGAGACAGTTTGGGTAACCCCCAGTCATCTGATCACGAAGGATAAAGCCACGCATCAATTGGTTTTCAATTGGCCTGCTGATACCATTAGATCACAGAATGTAGTTCGCACAATAAAAAGGGATATTCAGGATGTGGAGAAAATTTATCCCATCTATTTTTATAAATAATTACCACTAAACAGATATCTTTGATTGAAGGAGAGAATGATTATTAGCGAATTAAATTAGATTTCAAGATGCGGGCACTCATTCAATTCATTCAGCGGTACGTTATTTTGAATAAGGCTATTGTTGCTGCATTGAATGAGAGTGTTGAAACGATTGATGTTTGTAAAGGCGATTATTTACTTCAGCCCGGGCAAATGTGTCGGAACCTGTGGTTTGTCGAATCGGGAATGATACGCAAGTACTATTTGCATCAAGGAAAAGAGATCACCACGTGGATTCATTGTGAGCATGAAATGGTGACTTCCCTGACCAGTTATTTTCAACAACAACCTTCCACGGAGTATCTTCAGGTTTGTGAAAAATCAAGGATTCTGACCTTGTCTGTTTCTGGCCGGGAACAATTGAATCCGTATCCGCCAATTCATGAGTTTGGACGGCGTCTCATGGCAGAACAACTGGCTCTGATTGATCAGGTAGGGCGGCAGCTTCAAAATAGTAATGCCAAAGAAAAGTATGACTGGCTGGTGTCCTATGCGCCACAGTTAGCTCAACGTGCCCAATTAGGGCACATTGCGTCCTTATTAGGCATGACACAGGAAACCCTCAGTCGCATTCGATCGCAAAAATAAGGAATTGTTATGTTTTTTGATATAGATCAAAAGAACTGTCTTAGAAAGCCTTCATTTTTGCATCTGAACTAAATACTGAAAAGATGCAAATATGGGATGTCAAAGGAAATAGGTATGCCTTTCCGGAAGAAAAAAGCTATTGTTGGAACAATGTACAGGATGCTTTGGATATGATGGCTGAATCGACTTATCTTGGTGCTAAAGGATTGATTATTCACAGTGCTCAATTATTACCTGAATTCTTCGATTTGAGAACACGGATAGCAGGTGAGATCCTTCAAAAATTTTCGACCTATAAGATGAAACTGGTAATCGTCGGGGATTTTTCCAATTACGAGAGCCAAAGTTTAAAGGATTTCATCTATGAGAGTAATAAAGTTGGTCAGGTTGTTTTTGTTTCTTCTTTGGAAGAATTGGAACAGAGAATTTGCTTTTAACTGTTTTACATGGAGATCAAGCCTAGATTAAATAACCGAATCTGTTCCGGTGTTAAGAATTCCGGGCTGCTCATGTTGAACCACTTCGTGGGCCTAACGAATCATCTATATTGGCTATCGGTTTCAATAGCTTTTAATAAAAGGCTGACGGTATTGAACGTAAATATGATAGTGAAGATTCTATTTCTGAATAGATCCTACTTTTCGCTACTTCGAGGATTTGTGTCTTTGTGGCGAAAAGTAAAACTTATCCCTTGGGGGATACTCTTTTCTTAATCCATTCGTCGGGCTTCAATGACTATATGCCCCTCTGAAATAAGCAGCAAATTTTGATTGTAGCGATAATAGCTGTCAACAGATTGTAAGGCTTTTAAGAAGGCGTCTTCCTGCGTTTGATTGGGGCATATTTTCAGCGTGGATAGCATCTTCGAGAAGGTGATGGTGTTGGATGCGTTATCGGCCGTAATAACTCCCTGGTAACCATTACAACCGGCCTCACCCAGAACGGTCATTTTATCGGTGTTGATTTCAATGGTTTGCATGATGCCTTGAGACATCCGGTCTTCACCGTTTACCTTTATCACACCCCAAATATCATAAATCGATTGCAGCGGTTGGTTGATTTCACTCTTTTCCTGTATTTCAATTAACTCATATTGGATGGAAGAACCATCTGCCGGGGGATTTTCGATGGGTGTTTCTTTAACTTTCAGGATATAGCTGAAACCGGATTCAAACTCAAACCCTTGTATGGGGGCGTAGAAATTCTGCCAGCGTGCATTAATGGCGTGTTTTACCAATACGCATTTTTGAGGGCCAACCCCCATGCAATCCACTTGATAAGGTGCTACGTAATAGGTTTTGATCACTTCAACCGTACGGGTATTGTTTTCCGTAACAGTTTGCTGTGTGGTATGACAACCAATAAGCAGTGAAAACATCAATAAGGTAATGAAAATCTGTTTCATGATAATTGATTTTAAACCATTGTTGTCCTAATTAAAAATGCATTTTATTTAAGCGCTCAAGCCGCGCTGGCTTTTACTTTTTCTCCTCCAGCTGAGAAAAGTAACCAAAAGAAGCCGCTGCTGTCAATAAATAGCTAAAATATAATTCCTTTTCTTTTTTATCGCTTCAATACATTAGATTTCAGAACGCTATTTTTTGAAGGCAGCACAAACAGTTACACCTCAATTACCAGAAATTAATCCAAAGCAACAGTTGGAGTCTTTTATAATCGATTGCCAAATACTATTATTAGGACAATGAATAAAATTTAAACGATTTATTACAAATGGCGGGCCACGTCATTAATCTTCATAATACCCATGGCCATATCCATACCCGTATCCATAGCCGTACCCATATCCGTAACCGTATCCATACCCGCGTCTTTTAGTGACCTGCACATCATTTAAAAGAATACCTGTATTAGTAATGCCTTCGTCTTCCAGATTTTTTAAAGTGTGGGCCATGACTTCTTTGATGGTATGGTTTTGCCTTACCAGAAACACCAACGAATCCGCATGGCGGGCCAATAAATAGGGATCAGAAACAATGCCCATGGGCGGTGTATCCAGGATAATGTGATCAAATTGTTGTTTCAATAATTCCAGCAATTCGATTGTTTTGGCAGAACTGATTAATTCAGCCGGATTCGGGGGGATATCACCGGTTGGAATAATGGTCAGGTTTTTCTGCCCCGATTCCATCTGAATATCATCAATGGTCGCTTTCCCAATCAAGAAATTGGAAAGACCGGCATGGCCATTGCTGTTGATAATTTTGTTCAACCCTGGTTTGCGTAAATCGAATCCCAATAAGGCTGTTTTCTTACCCGAGATGGCCAATGTGGCTGCGATGTTCAAGGCACAATAGGTTTTTCCTTCGCCCGGCATGGAGCTGGTGACACCTATGACAGGACAGGTTTTATCACTGTTCATAAACTCCAGACGTGTCCGCAATCGTCGAAAGGTTTCAGTCACCACTGATTTGGGGTGGTGTAAGGCCACGTTACTCTCCTCCTTTGGACTGTGAATAATCTGGCCAAGAATAGGAAGTGGTGTGATGCGTTCAATGTCTTCGGCATTAATGATTTTGTTGTTGAGGAGCTGTTTTAATGCTAAAAGTATGAGTGGTATTATAAAACCAATTAAGAGCGCCTTGCGTTGGTCCCCTTTGGTATTGGGGGATAGTTGACCGGTGTAACGGGCTGCTTCCAGTATTTGGTGATCCGGTGTGTTTGACGCTTTTTGAATCTGTGCTTCTGAACGTTTGCGTAGTAGAAAGGTGTACACTTCATTGCTCAGTTCAAACTTCCGCTCAATGCCCAACAGGCGACGTTCGGTTTCCGGCAAGTGGTATAATTCACTTTCATTGGCTGATTTACTGTCCTGGATGCGAACAACATTTTCATTGAGCACCCGGAGTTGGCTATTAATGGTCTTCAGTAAGGTCTCACGGGCAATGTTAATTTGGCTTTCCAGCTCCTTCTGAGCCGGATTGAGCCTTTCGCTGTAGGACTCCTTCATGGTTAAGCGCTGGCTGTTCAGTTCCATGATGGTGCGAATCTGTTCATTGAGTAAGTTGTTGTCGGTGTGATACATGGCAGGTGCCACTACTTCATTGCTTTCTAAGGCAGTACTGAAATAATCCCTTAAGTAGAGATAGTACCGGCGTGTTATCTCCAGTTGCGCCAGTTGCTGTTCCATCTCCTGGAGGCCGGAAAATAAATATTCCGCTTTTGCAGAAACACTTTGGATGCGGTTGTCTGTTCGAAACTGACTGAGCTGTGAGCCGGTGGTTTGCAAGGTGTCAGATATGACTAATAATTGACTCTCGATGAATCGAATGGTATTGGTGGCAATTAAATTCTTTTTAGCCAGATTGGTGGCAATGAATACCTTGCCCAGCTCATTGAGAAAGTGATTGTTCTTTTGGGTATTTTTCCCGGTTAAAGAGACGTTTACGATGGAGGAGTTTTCACCGGCTTTATAGGCTTGTAACCTGGATTTATACTGACCAGCCAGTGTATTGGGATGATTGAATACAAAATAGTAATCCATGTCTGTAGAGGCGCGACAGTTGTGGCAGTCAATTTGAAAGGAGCCCCAGGTTGTTTTCACGGATTCACCAAAATAGTACTCGCTACTGTATTCCGGAATAACCACTGCGCTTCTACTGGTTTTTGTGGCATAGGTAAAAGTAGATGCCGCCTCCGCACTTACTTGAAGCCTGTATTTTTTATCACTCAGAATGGTGATGTTCATAGGGGTGTTGAGTAGCTGTGGGTGCAGTGAATCAAACTGAACAGTAAAGGGTGTTTGTCCATAAAGCTCGGTATGTTTCACACTCCCTTTGGCGTAATAACTCACGTGAAAATCCAGCTGGTCGATAGTGCGTTGCACCACATCCAGCGATGTTAAGATGGCTATTTGATTCTCCACGCTACTTTGTCCGGGCGTTAAGCCAAATCCTTCCATCATGTTGGCTTGCGGCATGTTATCGCCCCGCTCTTCCATCAGCAGGGAGAGGTGTGCTCTGAAAATGGGTTGCGAATAGCGATGCATCATATACACCGTGAACCAACAAATGGGCAGAGTGATGGCAAAGAGCCACCAATACCGCATTAAATCGTGAATAAACCGTTTGATGTCCAGGTTGAAAAATCCACCGGATGATTGCTGATGAGGTGCGCCCTGTGAGTGGGTCATATCGTTAATACGTGTTATTTAGTAAGGGATGAGATGGTTAAATAAAGTGCCAGCGCCGCACTGATCATCCCAATGGAAAAGGATTCACCAATGCCCCAGTTCTTAGCTTTCATCGGGCGTACATACAACATATCGTTGGGATAGATGTAATAATACTCCGAGTTGACAATGTTTTTATCAGTCAGATCGATGGTGTAAGTGACCGGGCCTGATGGCAGTTGGCGCAGTAATTTCAACTCTTTGCGTTTCCCGTACACCGACAAACCACCAGCCAAAGCCACCGCTTCAAAAATGGTGATCTGTTCTTTCTGCATGTCATGTACGCCTTGTTTGCGGAATTCACCCAGGGTAGTGAATTTGTTGGAGGCCAATTTAAGCGTTAAAGTGTATTCTTTTAAGAAGGGTTTGAGTGCCTCTTGTAACTTCCCCTTGGCCATCTTCACATTACAGCCTGCCAGGTTGATGGTTCCCACATAGGGAAAATCAATGTTCATGGTATCATCAATCAGGTAATAAAAGAAGTTTTGATTTTGTTGCGCTCCTCCGCCGGTACTTCTGGATTGATTGAAGAATTCTGATATTTTAGGATCAGGGGTCGATACATTGATAAAAAGGTAATCGTTGGGCTGCAAAAAATAGCGATCGGTAATGTTTTGCATACGATTCAACGTATTCTCTTCATTATCTTGCAACAAAACGGTTTCCCGCTGTGGAATACAGCTCACAGCCCCCAGTAGAATAAAAACGAAAAGCGCGTAGTTTTTTAGCAGATGTATAAAATCTCGTTGTTTGGTATCAGTCATCTTTGGTTGCATCTTAAAATAGTCAGCTCAAAATTAACTTTTCTTTAGTAATAATAATCATTAGGTCGATAGAATTTCGACAAAAACGATTTTGTAAAGCTGAGATTCACAGAGGAGGTTGTAACCACAGATTACTCCGATTATCACGAATTGTTGGTTGCAAAGGGGTTGAAAAAATAGGAGGAAATTCATGTAATGCAGGGGGGCAAGCCATAAAATGCTAACAAAAGGGAGGTAACTTTTTTCAACTTGTTACCGCTTTTGGGCCTTATAGCCACCGAAAGGGTTGTTGTATATTTCTTAAAGAGGTTGTTTACCCTTTGAGTGGTGAATCCGCATTTCAAAAAAGGCCTAACGCCGGTACCATGTAAAAGCCGGATCCTTAGAGCCTGGTTCCTATGGTAACGTGAAAACGTCGCCATCACACAGATTGCCGATTCAGAATGATCCCTGGCGATGGTATATGGAAAACCACGCATTTGGGATGTTTTGCAATCTTGTTATAAAAATGAGGATGCATCGAGAACTGCATCAGTTTTTAGTCGCGAATTGCGCAATCCACTAATTTGTAATTGCTTGAGCTGCTTTCAAAATTCTTTGTTTTCAGGTTTTATTACTGGTGTTTTGGGTACTTCGTGAAGAAATAATTTCGTTTCCTTTAGGATTGATGCAACTATTGGTTTTATTATCCGTACGTACCCTTTCGAATGTCATTGTTCAGCCAAGGACTGGTATGTAAACATTAAAATTAATTACATTTGTACTGAAATGTGGATGTTCTGGCGGCTGATATCGTTAGGTTTCGATGCCTGCAACGAGAAACTACAACCACTATTATATTGATTTATGAACGATTATACTATACGTTTACTGATTCCACTTGCCTCTCTTATCTCCTTTATTATGGTGTTTATGTCCATTCCTACGATTTTGAGGGTGGCGCATAAAAAGAACCTGTTTGATGAACCCAATCAACGGACGGTTCATCGGGTGCGTATCCCCACATTGGGTGGATTGGCTATTTTTATTGGTTTTTTATTTACCTATTCGTTGTTTGTGGATTGGTTTGAGTTTCCGAAGATTCCCTTTTTAATCCCGGCACTGCTCATCGTTTTTGGTATCGGTATCAAAGACGATATCCTGGTGACGGCGCCGATGGTGAAGCTGGCCGGACAGTTGGTCGCCGCGATTATCATAGTAGGCCTGGGTGATCTGCGGATTACTGATTTTCATGGTTTTTTTGGTCTGCAACCCGATCCCTTGTGGAGCGTTATTTTTACAATTGTGGGCATTGTGTTCATCGTGAACGGGTTTAACCTTATTGATGGCATTGATGGTCTGGCAGCTATCACGGGCATCATTTCGATCTTATCCTTCTCCATCTGGTTTTACATCAATGGTTATTTTCACATTCCGGTATTGGCCTCCGCCCTGGTAGGTGGATTGCTGGCCTTTGGGTATTACAATATTTTCTCCAAACGGCAGAAGATTTTTATGGGGGATACCGGGTCGTTGTTATTGGGGTTTATATTGGCCGTAGTCGCCATAAAATTCAGTGAATTCAACCGTCCGGATAACCGTCCTGATCTTATATACACCATGAATAGTGCCCCTGCTGTGGCACTGGCGATTTTAATCGTCCCCATTGTGGATACGCTTCGTGTGTTTTTCTTACGGATCTCAAGAGGGGATTCCCCCTTCTCGGCCGATAAGAACCACATTCATCACCGCATGTTAACATTGGGTTTTACCCATTTGCAGATCAGCCTGATCATTGGAGGTGTCAATATAGCTTTTGTTATTCTGGCTTTTGTTTTGCGCAATCTGGGCATGTTGAAATTGTCCATTTTAATTGTAACACTGGGACTGGCTGTAGCCAATATCCCATCAGTGGCTTTGTTTTATAAGCGTCGTCATTTGATCCGTCGCCTGAAGCAGATACGAAAGCGTAAAAAGCTGAGTAATCTAAATAAGTAAAACAGTAATGACCATATGATCAGAATAGTGCTGGATCATTAATACCAATGACTTCAACTATATTTCAATGACTAATTTTGCAATGATAGGAGCAGCCGGATACATTGCTCCCCGACATATGAAGGCGATCAAGGATACCAATAATAACCTGGTGGCTGCCTTAGATAAAAATGATTCGGTAGGTATTATTGATAGCTATTTCCCCAATGCCGACTTTTTTACGGAATTTGAACGCTTCGACCGTCATCTGGAAAAATTGAAACGAAACGGTACGCGCATTGATTACCTGAGTGTTTGTTCGCCCAATTACCTGCACGATTCACACATCCGCTTTGGGTTGCGACAAGATGCCCATGTAATATGTGAGAAGCCCATTGTGTTGAATCCCTGGAACATTGATGCTCTTCAGGAAATAGAGAAAGAAACCGGGCGGAATATCTATAACATCCTTCAACTACGCTTGCATCCGAGTGTTGTGGCTCTGAAAGAAAAAATTGATAAGGATACCAGTGGGAAGATTCATGACATTGATCTGACCTATCTGACCTCGCGCGGAAACTGGTATTACACCAGCTGGAAAGGCGATGTTGCCAAATCAGGTGGAATAGCTACCAATATTGGTGTGCATTTTTTTGACATGCTAACCTGGATATTTGGTGCAGTTCAACAGAACACGGTGCATCTGCATACCCACGATCGGGCTTCGGGTCTGCTGGAATTGGAAAAGGGCCGTGTCCGCTGGTTTATGAGTATTAATTACGATACCATACCTGAGGATATTAAGGCTAAAGGCATGCGCACCTATCGCACCATTTCCATTGATGGAGATGCCTTTGAGTTTTCCGGTGGTTTCACTGATTTGCATACCAAGAGCTATGAGAAGATCCTGGCGGGTGAAGGCTTTGGGATACAGGAGTGTAGACAAGCGGTGCAGATCGTACATGACATCCGCAAGGTTCAGCCGGTAGGGTTAAAAGGTGATTATCATCCAATGGCCGGGTTGGAAATTGCTAAGCATCCGTTTGAGTAGAAGAATCGTTACGCAGAGCTTCTCGGAGGCTTGCGCAGAGTATTGCTGAGATTTTTAAAATCCGCGAATGACGCTAATTGACACGAATACATTACCCTGAAAGGGGTCAGGGGAAATTGATTTCCGTTTCACGGAACAGTTCAATGATTTGTTTTAGCCCTGAATGGGCGATAGTGTATCAGCATAGGGTGAAGCGCAGCGAAACCCTATGGATATAACGTAACGGTCAGAAGGCGCAATCATCGGGTGGTGGGCCGCATTCGTAGCCATGCGCCGCATGTGGATTTGGATAAGGAGATAGGATATTAGGTATAGGTTGTCCACAGATTTCGCAGATTAACGCAGATTATCATAACCGCGAATGACGCTAATTATCGCGAATACATTACCCTGAAAGGGGCCAGGGGAAATTGATTTCCGTTTCACGGAACAGTTCAATGATTTGTTTTAGCCCTGAATGGGCGATAGTGTATCAGCATAGGGTGAAGCGCAGCGAAACCCTATGGATATAACGTAACGGTCAGAAGGCGCAATTATCGGGTGGTTCGCCGCATCCATTTTCATGCGCCGCACGTGGATTTGGACAGGGGGATAGGATATTAGGTATAGGTTGTCCACAGATTTCGCAGATTAACGCAGATTATCATAACCGCGAATGCCGCTGATTGACACGAATACATTACCCTGAAAGGGGCCAGGGGAAATTGATTCCCGTTTCACGGAACAGTTCAATGATTTGTTTTAGCCCTGAATGGGCGATAGTGTATCAGCATAGGGTGAAGCACAGCGAAACCCTATGGATATAACGTAACGGTCAGAAGGCGCAATTATCGGGTGGTTCGCCGCATCCATTTTCATGCGCCGCACGTGGATTTGGACAAGGGGATAGGATATTAGGTATAGGTTGTCCACAGATTTTGCAGATTAACGCAGATTATCATAACCGCGAATGCCGCTGATTGACACGAATACATTACCCTGAAAGGGGCCAGGGGAAATTGATTCCCGTTTCACGGAACAGTTCAATGATTTGTTTTAGCCCTGAATGGGCAATAGTGTATCAGCATAGGGTGAAGCGCAGCGAAACCCTATGGATATAACGTAACGGCTAGAAGGCGCAATTATCGGGTGGTTCGCCGCATCCATTTTCATGCGCCGCACGTGGATTTGGACAGGGGGATAGGATATTAGGTATAGGTTGTCCACAGATTTTGCAGATTAACGCAGATTATCATAACCGCGAATGACGCTAATTATCGCGAATGAATTATCCTGAAGGGATCCAACAACAAAGGGAAATAGGTTAACCACAGACGACACAGATTAACGCAGATTATCATAACCGCGAATGCTGCTAATTGATACGAATACATTACCCTGAAAGGGGCCAGGGGGAACTTTGAATCCCGTTTCATGGAACAGTTCAATGATTTGTTTAAGCCCTGAATGGGCGATAGTGTATCAGCATAGGGTGAAGCGCAGCGTAACCCTATGGATATAACATAACGGTCAGAAGGCGCAATCATCGGGTGGTGGGCCGCATTCGTAGCCATGCGCCGCATGTGGATTTGGATAAGGAGATAGGATATTAGGTATAGGTTGTCCACAGATTTCGCAGATTAACACCGATTATCAAACCGCAAATGACGCTAATTCTCGCGAATGATTTATCCTGAAGGGATCCAACAACAAAAGGAAATAGGTTAACCACAGATGATACAGATTAACCGCAGATTATCATAACCGCGAATGACGCTAATTGACACGAATACATTACCCTGAAAGGGGTCAGGGGGAAATTGATTCCGTTTCACGGAACAGTTCAATGATTTGTTTTAGCCCTGAATGGGCGATAGTGTATCAGCATAGGGTGAAGCGCAGCGAAACCCTATGGATATAACGTAACGGTCAGAAGGCGCAATCATCGGGTGGTGGGCCGCATTCGTAGCCATGTGCTGCATGTGGATTTGGACAAGGAGATAGGATATTAGGTATAGGTTGTCCACAGATTTCGCAGATTAACGCAGATTATCAAACCGCAAATGACGCTAATTCTCGCGAATGAATTATCCTGAAGGGATCCAACAACAAAAGGAAATAGGTTAACCACAGATGACACGGATTAGTACAGATTATTTCACCTGCAAATGGTATCTTGTAAGAAAGCGCAATCATTATGATGTTGGTCGGAGAGGGTTGTATGGGCCGCAATTGATACCTTTAATCGACGCTGATATACATTCTGTTACTATTAGATTTGAAGTATTGGTCTAGCAGACCGTATGCGCGAGAAGAATCCACAGATCATTGGGATACAGGGAATTTTCAATGTGTAGGTGTTTTTTTTGCAACAAATGATGCTAATTTACACACAGTACCTATCCTCTGAATCACCCTATTCATAGGGAGACAAAAATGCACCTTTCAATACACCCTGATTATTCCAATTAATAATCACCACAATTCATGTTTTTAAAATAGGTCACCAGGGATGCTAAAGAGAGGTATCCATCTCCTTTAACTTTGGGTATCCGAAACATTTGATAGAGCTTTTCACAAAGGGGGCCAATGTCGTTATTGCCATTTAAGGTGATGGTTTGATTGATCCTTAAGGGATGGAACACGTGCACGAAATCCTTTGGTGTTGTCCCCCAGTCAATAGGAGTAAAGGGCGTTGAATTTCTGGATAGGTCTATGTCAGCCTTCTTCATGCAGAATTGCCTCAGGTTATCCATCCACTGCAAACAGCTTGGTTTATGGTTGAGGGTGGCGGGCATGGTCTCTTTATAGAGTAAATAGTGGGTCTGCCAATAGTGAGCTTCCGCTTCCCATTCTTCACTGGTGTTCAGTTGTTCCTCCAGCATACCGCGGTAAAAGCAGTGGAGCTGGATGATTAACTCTGTATCCGGATTAAAAAGTGTCAGGTTGAGAAGTAGTAATTTACGCAAGAAGACCAGGGAAGGTTCGCAAGAGCTTTCGTGAGTGCTTACTTTTATTAATTCATGGTAATAAAAATGCTCTTGAGATAATTGTTTGGGCAGATGAGCGCTCAGATGGCCGATGCTCCCTTGACTAGCCGTGATAAATAGTTGTGGACAGCTTTTCTTTTCCAGCATTTGTTGGAGCTGAGACAATGCGGTTAGTAAGGGTGGTTGATACTCAATGGTGCAACGCACCCAGGTAAACTCAGGGAAGGAGCCATTGAAGCCTGGTAGATGAAGTAATACAGGGCGTATGGCATAGGGTGAGATAACGGCCTGAGAAGGTAAGTCGTTGTCGTCACAAAAGCCTTTAAACAGTTGCATACCTGTTTGGAGGAGGTAGGAGAGACCCAGACTGACCAGCAGGTCATGGGTATACCATTGGAGTGCCAGGCCGGTCAGATGGTCCGGCTCCGGCCATGTGACCTCGTCTAATTGTTGTTTGAATACCAGTAAGTGACAGAGTTTATCCTGCACTTCAGTAACGGTGATCTGGAGATTCAGCATCTGTTCCTGCCATTGGAATTGCTGTTGATGGCACATTTCAATGAGTGCCAAGGTATCCTTTATGATGGGGGATTGGTCAGGTAGTTCCGTTGGTGACCAGTTTGCCAGACTATGAAGCAAAACGTTTCGTGTGATGTGGTGTAAGTTATGTAGCATGGTTAAATATTTTTATTTTGAAATTAGAAAGAATATTTGATCAATCAAATAGCTTAATTATGGTTGGTGTCATTTGGTTTGAAACAACCTGAAAAAAGTTTTTTATTTTTCTGCAGTGCTTTAATGTATAAGAATGTATCGGATTGGGTCACATTGGTGGTGTTTGTATTCAGGTGTTGTCAATTGAACTACCGAAAAGTATACTATTAGATGGAGATGGTCTGGTTTGTGAGGATATGATACATAGCCCCGAATGCCATGGGATTCGGGGCTATTCATCTGACTACCCGATCCGGGGGAGACCCGGGAAGTGCAGCCACCTGCTTTTAGGGATGCGGCACAGTGCCCACCAATACACTATTGCTGACGGCTATTCGCTCACCACTGCCCACAAAGGCCAGGTAGCAATAGAGGGTTGCACCGGCTTCGGCGGACGGCAGAGCCAATGTGGCAGTGCCATCTGCACGGGTGAATTCGCCAATGGAGAAACTGGGCCACATGTTATCCCCACACGCCACGATAAGGGTAGTATCGTCTTCTTTGGCATCGCCACTGGAGGTATTGGTCGACCAGGTGAATTGCAATAAGTCATTCGCCAGGGTGACCTGTGTCTCACTGGGTGGTGCCATGGTTCCTTTGGCCATGCGCAGCCGGTTGTAGTCGGCCTGAAAGTCGGGATAGCTACCCGTTAAGGCAGTGGTCATAAAATCGCTTAAGGCCGCATTGAGGGGTGATTTTTTCTTCACCTGGGTGCGAAAACCAATGCGTAACACCGGGTGAAACGGTTGTAAGAAACGCACCCCATAGCCAAAACGGGCCTGCTGTTGTTTCTGTGCTTCAGTGGGCTCTCCCTGGCGTGGGCCGGACAGGGATCTTAGATAATCGATCCCCTTCCAGCGACTGCCAATCACAGTTCCTACTTTACCACGGATATTTCCTAAAATACCTTTTTTATATCTTCCCATGATTTTGTTTTTTAGATGTTTTTGTTTGGTTTTTTCTTTTCGGTAGGACTCCGCGGATTGTTGGTGAACCGTTTGTAGGCTCGCGACAGCAGAGCGGTGAGTAAGCCAGCCAGGATGCTGAGGAGCGACTTGATCAGGAGTTCCTGCGGATCGCCTGATTCAGTGAGCCGGCTCAAAGGGCTCTGTGAGTTGCAGAAAGCCCAGTGTGCCGATACTTGCCGGAATGAAATTTTTTAATGTTTCCATAACGTTTTCATTTTATCTCTTTGGTCAAAAAGGATAGATGCAAAGTACATCAGGCGTTTCTTTCAGAAAATAACGGTAATATTACCGTGATCATGGATCTTAGGTTTTTATGGTTTTCATGCGTTATTTGGATGGCTTGTTTTGGGGTTCATTGTCACGATTGTCCGGTAAAGGATTCAATATCTTGCTATGTGGCTAATCCGTAAATAGTCACCGCTCAAAGGGTTTCCAACCACTTTGAGGGTTTTATCTGCAAGCCTCTCGGTGATTGTAAGCCCCGGAAGCGAAAAGAAATTATATGTTATTTTCCCTTTGCTAGCATTATTCCATCTTATAAAACGGAAAACCCTCCGGAGGTTAGACAAACTGTCATCCACCGTTGATTGAATTAAATTTTTACTGGACACCAATGCTTCATTATTGAAACTTTAGTATGAGGTGGTTGAGCCAGGCCGTTACAGGGGAGATGAATCAGATGGAGCGTTTAGACCTGTCAGGAGAAATACCTGACAGGTCTGTTTGCCGGGGATTATTATCAGATCCTGGTACGTGTCTCAGGAATCCGGGGGTGATCCCTTCATGTTATCCAAAAATACATAGGTATTAGTCTAATATCGGTACATGACCGGACCACAATTGATCCTTCTTCGGTGCTTGTTCGGTTGTTTTTCGGTTCCCTGGAACCGACGCCCGACCGAAGAACACCCGAAGCAGCCCCGAATCAGGTACGATCCGGTATCGGCGCTGGATCGGGCAGCTGCCGAAGGAAGGATGGTGAATGATTGGAAATTGTCTTTTCCGCTTCTACCTTATGGAGCTTGGCTGTAAAATAGGTGTTTTTAGCCTATGAAGACCCAACTGTTTGAAGCCCTCTTGCGAATGGTGCAGCTAGCGCCTCCATCCATGGATGATCTTTTCATTGACTGGGAGGATGCCGGCAATCGAAATGCATTTTTGGAGATGGCCGATCGGCGTGGGGTGGCTCCCTGGTGTTACTACCAGCTGGTGCGGCCGGAATCAAAGATCGCGGTGCCCGATTCGCTAAAGGAGGTTTTGAAAAGCCGATACATGGCAACTTTATTGGCCAATCAACAAAAACTTGCGTTGTTCCGGCAGATTGAAACGGTTTTGGGTGCGGCTATTCCGGTGGCCCTGTTGAAAGGAATGGCCCTGGCTTTTTGGGTGTACCCCGATGAGGCGCTGCGGCCCATGGGTGACCTGGATCTGCTGGTGCCGGAAGAGTTGGTGTTTCAGGCCCTGGATCGCTTGTTGAGTCATGGCGGTGTATCGGCACACGTCCCCCTGAGTCGCTGGCACGAGGCACACCACGGGCACGTGAGGGCCATTCAGCTACCGCCTTATCAGCCGCTCATTGAGTTGCATGCCCGCCTCTATGCCCATGGCAAAGAGGCCCAACCGCCCGGCATGACCTGGCAGGGGGCCATGACATCTTTTGCTTCGGCACAGGGTTCTTTCATGGGATTAAGGGAGTCTTACCTGCTTTATCACCTGTCCACCCATCTGTATGATAATGCGGTGATGGGAGGCATTCTTTTCTGCAGAGTGTGATGCAGACGCCCGGTTGGCAGAACCGGCTGGTGTTAATCTGGTACCAGGTGTTTCCTTCCTTTGAGTACATGCAGTTTTATTACCAGACGTCATCGCGCTGGGGCATGGGAAGGGATTATTGGCGGCGTCTTCGGCGAGGTGTGAAGTAGGTTTTTAATGATTTATGTCCACAGATTATGGGGATTATCACAGATTTTTTAACCGCCAATGGCGCTAATTATCGCGAATGAATTACCTCGAAAGAGTAAAACAATAATAGGCCGGGGTGAAACCCTTGAGTGTTCGAAACATGCTTTTTCGTCTAATGAATTAGTCAACAGCTTCGCTCTTTTCTGTTTTGTTGTCCGCGAATTACTCAAATTATCACAGATTTTTAACCACCAATGGCGCTAATTAACGCGAATGA
>CALOAV010000049.1:0-1352 GCA_942491425.1 uncultured Cytophagales bacterium | reverse complement strand
TTCACTACTTGCTAACTGCTTGTTCAGAACATCAGTGGTAAGTAATCATTGGAGACAACAACCAGGAAAATGCGCTTGAAAAAATTGGAAATAGCCAATATGGAAAGGCGATTCTTTTTGATATCACTGATGAAAAACAAAGTGCGGAAACCATCAGGGGGGCTGATTTGGTGATTTCGTTATTACCTCCTCACTTTCATCTGGTCGTTGCCCGTCATTGTATTCAGGAGGGGAAGCATTTAGTGACAGCAAGTTATATTTCAGATGAAATGCGCAGTCTGCACAAAGAAGCGCATGAAAAAAATCTGATATTTTTAAACGAATGTGGACTTGATCCCGGGATTGATCACATGAGCGCTATGCAGGTAATGGACCGCATTCGAAAAGAAGGTGGATCTATTCACTCCTTTGAATCGTTTACCGGGGGACTGATTGCGCCGCAAACCGATCCCGAAAATCCATGGCGATATAAATTTACCTGGAATCCGCACAATGTGGTAACAGCCGGACAAATCACTGCGAAGTTTTTACAAGAGAAAAAGTATAAATACATACCCTACCATCAATTGTTCAAACGAACAACGTTTGTACATGTACCGGAGTATGGTGATTTTGAAGGGTATGCCAATCGGGATTCACTAAAATATCTGGAAGACTATCAATTGAATGGAATCAAAACGATGTTGCGTGGCACATTGCGAAATGACGGCTTTTGTGCAGCGTGGTATGCTTTTGTATACCTGGGTTGTTGTGATGATAGTTATAAAATGGAAGGTGTTACAAACATGACCCATCGTGATTTCTTTGGTGCATTTGTGAATTATGATCCGGATCGCACACTGGAAGAGCGGATTGCACGAAGGTGTTCACTTGCCATGGAGGGAGCAGAAATGCAAAAGTTAAAGTGGATAGGGATGTTTGATTATGAACCGGTTGGAATAGAAGCCGGAACACCCGCACAAATCCTTGTGCACATTCTGAACAAAAAATGGAAGCTGGCACCTCAGGACAAAGACATGATCGTAATGTGGCACCGTTTTAAGTTTGTTCAAAATAATACACATAGAGAAATCCAGGCATCCCTGGTGGTGGAGGGGGAAGACTCGATGCATACGGCCATGGCCAAAACTGTAGGGCTTCCGATGGCGATTGCATCGAAACTTATTTTACAAAATAAAATCAGGAAGCGTGGCGTAGCTATTCCGGTGGATGCCGAGATTTACGAACCGGTGTTAGCAGAGTTGAAAACGCTGGGGATTGAATTGGTGGAAAGGGAGATGTAGTCCCTTCTTTGTTGATTCGTTTTGAGTCACCCGGAAAAATTCATCTTTACATGTTGATAAACTCAGTCC
>CALOAV010000048.1:0-87105 GCA_942491425.1 uncultured Cytophagales bacterium | reverse complement strand
TCGGGATGCGGCATTACCTCGGGTTTGTACCTGGGCTGAAATGGAAGTGAAGTCTTCTGGCCAACGTTTTTATGTTTTCAATACGCACTTTGATCATGTAGGCGTAGAGGCACGAAAGCAAAGTGTTTCGCTGATCCTTGAAGTGATTAAAAAACAAGTCAGCAATGCCCCTGTTGTTTTGATGGGAGATTTCAACTTTGAACCTGACAAAGCACCTTATGCCATCGCAACGTCCATGTTGAATGACTCCAGAAAAATTTCCAAATCAAAACCCTATGGACCCGAAGCAACATTCAATGGATTTGGTTTTGATAAACGTCCGGAACGAAGGATTGATTATATTTTTGTTGATAATCAGCTACGTGCACTAAATTATGCGACACTTTCAGACTCACGTGATATGCGCTACCCATCGGATCATTTTCCGGTGATTGTTACCATTCAATTTGAAAAGTAATAGTGGAATCAGCAGGATTTGATATTCCATATGGATATGAAATGCTGCTGATTATTGGGGGGTTACTCGCGGGAATGGTGAACACCATTGCAGGTAGCGGAACCCTGTTTACATTAGGGGTGATGAGCCTTGCTAATATTCCACTTAATATTGCCAACATTGCTACCCGTCCGGGAGTCTTTGCGCAGAATGTTACCGGCATTTTAACATTGAAGCGTTACAATCAATTTGAAAGGCAGGACATTCATCTGGGTCCGATCATCGCTACCTTAGTAGGTGCCATCCTGGGTGGGATCGGAGCAACCCTGGTTTCCGCCCGGTCATTCGATTTCATTGCCTCTCTGGTCATGTTCTTTTTATTGATCAGTTATCTTGTTCCGAAACGAATATCTTTATCGTATTCCAACCAGGCCGAAAGACCTTTGATCCGGTATAGCTTATTTTTCTTCGCCGGCATCTATGGCGGATTTATTCAGATAGGCATTGGCATCCTGCTTCTGACCTTACTGGTAGGTTATCTAAAAATGGAGTATGGTAAAGCAAATGCGTTAAAACTTATCATCGTTTTGATTTACACTATTCCCACTACACTTTATTTTATTTATACGGATACCATATTGTGGAAACCAGCTTTGTTATTAGCGGCTGGCCAAATTGTTGGGGCATATCTTGCTGCCATGTTTTTAAGTTTTGGTAAGCAGGCGGAGGTATGGGCGCGTTGGATAACAATCGTGATGATTATTGTTACGCTCACCAAAATTTGGTTGTTTTGATTGGTAATTTGGGTCAACGCGGATTTTTTGACATAAGATGTTCCGAATTCCAGGTAGCGTTAGCGCAGCGTCCCCTTCGGGAGAAACTGCGAGGATATGAGGCAAGCGTATGCCAGCGCTCTGCCTCCAGGACAGGTTGCGAATTTTCTAGTTATCACACTAAACAAAGCTCACTAGGAGCGGCATGTTTGTAGCCGCGGGTTTCAACCCGCGGTAAAATGTTGGTATGTATCCGTGTCGACTTCAAACGTTCGATGAAATACGCTCATTCATTCGACACGATGGCACCAATGAATAATTTAACAGTTGCTAATTTATAAGCGAAACACTGACGAGGGAGCGCAGCGTCCCCTATGGGAGACGCTGCGAGGACATGTGAGTACTCTTGATTGATACTGTTACTCCATATTCTAGATAAAATTCCTTAATTGGCTAGCGGTTCTATTAAAATTCGGCTAAAGCCCAGATTCTAAAAACATCTTTTGATTGGGCTAAGGCCCAATCCTATTCATTCAGCCCAACTAATACATTTAACACAATCCAATTTCAATCAGAAATCATAAGCACTATTTATCAGATCCCCGACATCAACAATGTGTTTGAGGGTATTCAATCCAATAAAGGGTAACTTGACAAACAATGATACAACTAACAACTACCTTATTCTTCTTACTGTTGAATGAAATAGCAGGTAATAACCAGATGAGTTGATATAAAAAATCAGAGCACCAGTCACTCTATAATTTCTAGGCCATCATCTCCATCTTTTCAACAACTGTATCTTCAAGCCCATTTATTTGGGTGAGATCCTGATCCCAGAATTTTTCGTTGGATAAGATTTTATTGGCAGCAGCTTTATGATCATTATCCTTCCATGCTACTTTCATGAAATCAAGTACTTCTTGTGTATCCGATAATGGGATCATTTCTCCATTGTATTCTCCTTTATAAAACAAAATGAGAGCAGCCAATGACTCCACAAGATGGATGGGGAGCGTTTCTTTTAGTTTTATAAATTCCAGAAGACTGGGAAGAACCCGAACCTTGAATTTTGATATTGAGTTTAGTGAAATAGAAAGTAGTTCGTGTCGAATATATGGATTTGCGAAACGTTCCAATACACTATTTGCAAATTCTTCTAACTCATCTTTTGGTAAGTCCAGTGTTGGAATGATTTCTTCAAAAATAGTTTGAGTCAGAAAAGACCGCAATTTTTCATTTTCTACTGATTCTCTAACTGTTCGCAATCCTTGTAAATATGCAACAGGTACCAATGCAGTATGTGCACCATTTAATATTCGAACCTTTCGTGTCCGATAGGGAGTTTGATCGGATACGAATTTAACATCGAGTCCGGCTTTTGCAGTCGGGAATTTATCGGCAACCAACGAAGGGCCTTCGATTACCCATAAGTGAAATGGTTCAGCGGTTACTACCAGGATTGTCAGCATATCCAATTTCTTCCTGAATCTCCGTGATGGTTTCTTTGGGATATCCTGGTACGATCCGGTCTACCAGTGTATTGTAAAAGTCGTATGCACATCAATCCACTTTCATGAAATCATTTTCCAGATCCCAGTGTCGGGCATATTGCAAAATGGTTTCTTTTAACCTGGTTCCATTTTTATCAATCAGCTCACAAGGAATAATGATCAGTGCTTTGGAGGGATCCCCATTAAAAAATTGATAACGATGAAACAGGAGTGCTGTCAGTTTTCCAGGAAAACTACTGGGTAATGAGGTTAATACATCACCAGCTTCAAATGCAATTCCAGCTTCCGTTGTATTTGAGATAACGAATTCTAAATCTGCATTCTCAGCAGTTTTTAAAAACACATCATAATCCTGATACGGGTTTATGACACCAACAACAGAATTGATGAGCCGAATGGTGCGGGTGGGTTTCCCATGTTCAATACCATTTAAAATAACATGATATAAACCATCTTGCTCATTCACCTGGTTCGCCATCCCTTGTGCAATGGGTTGAATGATTTGGATATTCCCATTGAAGTCTGTTTTTTCATTGAGGATATCAATTACCCAATCTGTAAAAGCCCGGAGAAAATTCCCTTCTCCAAACTGTAATACTTTGACAGGGCGATCACCTCCGGTGTTAATGGAAGATCGATTTATTTTTTTTAACATTATTAAGAACTTTGAAAATTGAAATAATTTTTGCCGTTGTAATAGCAAATGTCAGATACGAGTTTCCCCAGCCATTGCTCATCCCACGGCAGTTCTCCATTTTCAACATCCTGCCCGATCAGGTTGCAAAGAATTCTTCTGAAATATTCGTGTCGTGGAAACGACATAAAACTTCTGGAGTCGGTCAGCATACCAATGAAGCAACTTAGTAATCCAAGATTTGACAATGCGTTCAGCTGTTTTTCCATTCCATTTTTTTGATCCAGGAACCACCAGGCAGAGCCAAATTGAATTTTTCCTTTCACAGAACCGTCGTTAAAATTACCGATCATCGTTCCCATCACTTCGTTATCAGCAGGATTGAGATTGTAGATAATGGTTTTGGTCAGCTGGTTGGTACTATCCAGGGCATTTAAAAATTTTGCCAGTGCTGTACATTGTGCGTAATCTCCAATGGAATCAAAGCCGGTATCGGGACCCAATTCCTTCAGCATTCGTGTGTTGGTATTTCGAATGGCGCCCAGATGATATTGCTGCACCCAACCTTTTTGATGGTATAACCTTCCCAATTCGAGCAGGACACAATATTTGAAATACTGGATTTTATCTGTCGAAATGGACTCATTTTTCAAAGCACTATTAAAAATTAAATTCAAATCGAAATGCGTTCCTTCAGCAGGAAAGTAAAGTTGTTCAAGACCATGATCGGATAATTGACAACCGCGGGCATGGAAATAATCAATCCGGTTCTTTAGTGCTTCCATTAATTTTTCAAAGGAAGTAATGCTAATCCCGGAAACCTCGGATAACTTTTCTAAGTAAAGGTTGTAGTTTTTGTTTTCTATAGAAAAAGCTTTGTCGGGGCGGAAGGCAGGCCGGATTAGTGTTGAAAGATTTTCCTTGCGAATTTTTTCATGATGCACCAGGGAGTCAATAGGATCATCCGTTGTACAGACTACCTCCACATTCATTTTCTTAAGAATGCTATGGGTATTCAGGGCGTCCGTTTGTAACTGTCCTGAGGCATTTGAATAGATGTCCGGACCACTTTTTTCATCCAGCAGATCTTGTATTCCAAAGTAGCGCTGCAATTCCAGGTGTGTCCAGTGATAGAGTGGGTTCCGCATAGTATACGGAACAGTAGCGGCCCATTTCCCGAATTTTTCAGACGCTGAACGATTCCCTGTAATGTAGTCTTCTGAAATTCCCAGGGTGCGCATGGCTCGCCATTTATAGTGGTCGCCTTCTAACCAGATGCTGGTTATGTTTTCAAAAGTCCTGTTGTTCGCTATATCCTCTGGTGAAAGATGGCAATGGTAATCGATGATGGGTAGTGATTTCGCGAAATTGTGAAAAAGAGTTTTTGCATACTTACTATGGAGTAAGAAGTCTTCTGTTAAAAATGAATGTGTTGCCAAAGTGAATGAATTTAGTTCCTATTTTTTCTTCTTTCGTAATGAAGATTCCCGAATGATTAGCGTGGGTGTTAGCACTATTTTCTTGGGTGCAAATTTTTCATTATTAATTCTTGCCTGTAGTTGATCAAAGAACATTTCCGCAGCAGTACTTCCCATTTGTAAGCTATGCTGTTCTACGGATGTTAAGGGTGGTTCTGAAAAGGAAGAAAATACCTCATTACTGAAACCAACGATCGCAACCTGATCGGGCACAGCGATTCCATTTTGCTTACATACTTGTAAAGCTCCCATTGCACCCAGTGCACTGGCTGAAAAAATGCCGTCGACCTCCTTTTTACTTTTAATAATTTTCTGTGTAATATGTTGTCCGTCTTCAAGTTGCAGGTTGCTCTCAAAAACCAGCGTTTCATCGAACGGTATTTTATTAGCAAGTAGGGCTTCCCGGTAGCCACGGAATCTTTCTTTGTAGATACTTACTTCCCCAAATCCGGTGAAGTGGGCAATGCGTTTGCAGCCTTGTTGAATCAGGTGTTCCACCGCTTTATAGGCACCCAGAAAATCATCAATGACAACATGTCCCACATCCAGATCATCTTTTGCCCGATCAAATAAAATAAGGGGAATTCCTGCATTTTTGAGCTTATTAAAATGGCTAAAATCTTTCGTTTCCTTTGCAAAGGATGCAATGACGCCATCCACCTGTGCATTGAGGAGTGCTTCAACCGTAGCTACTTCTTTGCGATAATCTTCATGCGATTGACAGATCATTACATTGTATCCGGATTTATTTGCAATTTCTTCAATACCGAAAACGACAGATGAAAAAAAGCTTCGATCCACATTGGGGACGATAATTCCTAAAATTTTACTTCTCCCATTGCGTAAGGCCGCTGCAATATGGTTGGGTTGATAATTCAATTTTTGTGCAACCCGTAATACTGATTTTTTTGTTTCTTCACTTATTCTCGGGTGATCCTTTAACGCCCGCGAAACGGTTGAAGCCGTGATATTCAACTTCTTGGCAATATCATGAATCGTTACTTTCTCTTTTCTCATATCCACTTATCAATCTTCATTAACCGGTTTACCAATAGTAGCCAGAATTCCTCCATCCACATAAATAATTTGTCCATTCACAAAATCACTTGCACGGGAAGCTAAAAAGATAGCGGCCCCTTTTAAATCTTCGGGGTTTCCCCACCGACTTGCAGGCGTTCTGTTGATAATGAAATCGTTAAACGGATGACCATCCACACGAATCGGAGCAGTTTGTTCAGTTGCAAAATAACCCGGTCCAATACCGTTTACCTGAATATTATGTTTTGCCCATTCTGTTGCCAGATTACGGGTTAGCATTTTTAGCCCTCCCTTTGCTGCAGCATAAGCGGAAACAGTGTTCCTCCCCAATTCGCTCATCATTGAACAAATATTAATAATTTTTCCACCTTTCCGCGCAATCATTTTCTTTCCTACTTCTCGTGACAGCAGGAAAGGAGCAACGAGATCAACTTCCAAAACGGATTTAAAATCTGCAACCTCCATTTCAATAGCTGGAATACGTTTAATAATACCTGCATTATTCACGAGTATATCAATTGGCCCTATTTCTTTTTCGATTTGCTCAATGGATTGCCTTACAGAAGGTTCATCGGTAACATCAAATAAATAACCATGAGCATCATAGTTTGATTCCCGATAAGTTTTTAATGCTGTCTCCATCTTACCCTTCGAATGGCCATTAATGACCAGTTTAGCACCTGCATCACCCAGCCCCATCGCCATCGCCATACCCAGTCCATGCGTTCCACCGGTAATTAGCGCTGTCTTTCCACTGAGATCAAATAGCGTATTTTTCATTATCGTAAATCCTGCGGCTTAACCTGATCCATATCTCCATAGTCAAGATTCTCTCCGGCCATGCCCCAAATAAAAGAATAGTTAGCCGTTCCCACGCCACAATGTATGGACCATGGTGGTGAGATGACAGCCTGGTTATTTTTCATCCAGATGTGCCGGGTTTCTTCCGGCTCACCCATAAAATGACTAACCGTATCACCTTCACCGATATTAAAATAGAAATAGGCCTCCATTCGCCGGTCATGAGTATGGGGTGGCATCGTATTCCAGACACTACCGGTTTTAAGTTCGGTAAGTCCCATTTGAAGTTGGCATGACTGGACATTCGCCTGAATGATCAGCTTTCTGATGGTTCGGTGATTCGCATTCTCGGCAGAGCCAAGCGTTACTGTTTCAGCCTTATCCAATGAAGTTTTGGTTACCGGGTAAGCAGCATGTGCGGGTGCGGAGTTAAAGTAAAATAAGGCAGGCTCTTCTTGCTTTGCTGAAGAGAATGATACCTTTTTTACACCTTTTCCAATATAGAGTGCCTCTTTATGATCCAGTGAATAGGAATTGCCATCCGCTTCAATGGATCCGGTTCCCCCTACATTGATAATCCCAATTTCCCTTCTTTCCAGAAAATAGTCTGCTTTTAAGGAATCGAAAGTTTCCAATGAAATGGTTTTTGAAAGTGGTTTAACGCCCCCAACAATCAGGCGGTCGTAGTGGGAATATACCAATTCGACGGCATTGTCAACAAATAGTTTTTCAATTAGAAAATGTTCACGAAGCTGTTGGGTCGTAAATTCCTTAACCTGACTGGGATGGGTAGCATATCGTGTAGAAGTGTTTAGCATAATTTAATGTAATCGTTTGCGCAAAATATGTCAAATGTATAAAGTAATCGAATACTTTGAACCTTTAAAATTTATTGTAAAACCCATTATGGGGTTAAATTAGTGTTTTTTATTTGGTTGATTCAAATATAGTTCATAAAATGCAATCGATTGCGCACAAATTCAATAAAATTTTACTTATGAAGGTATTCTTAACGGAGGTATTGATTGTTTTTTCTGTTGTCTCCTCGTGGGGAATTCAAGTACAAAAAGACCCATGGAAAGAAGCAAAACAAATCGAAAAGCGAATTATCGCACCGGTTTTTCAGGAAAAAGACTTCAATATTGTTGATTTCGGAGCTGTTGGCGATGGGGTTACTGATTGCTCAGCGGCTATTAAGGCAGCAATCGTAAAGTGTGCGGATTCAGGAGGGGGTCGTGTAGTGGTTCCTGCCGGGAAATTTTTTTCGGGACCGATTCATTTAAAAAGTAATGTCAACCTCCATATTGTAAAGGAAGGAACAATTTTATTTTCCCAGGACACAAAGAAATATCTGCCACAAGTACTTACCCGGTTTGAAAGTGTAGAACTGATGAATTATTCGCCTTTTATTTATGCCTATGAACAGGAAAATGTAGCCATTACCGGACAGGGTACATTGGATGGCAATAGTGATGAAGAACACTGGTGGTTCATGAAAAAACAGCAGCAAGCCAATGATCGGTTAAAAGAAATGGCAAAAAATAACGTTCCTGTTTCAGAACGCATTTTTGGAGAGGGTGATTTCTTGCGACCCAATTTTGTACAACCCTATAAATGTAAGAATGTGCTCATTGAGGGAATCACTATTCGGAATTCTCCCATGTGGGTATTGAACCCCGTACTGTGTACCAATGTAATTGTTCGCAACGTGACCGTTATTAGCCATGGACCCAATAATGATGGTTGTGATCCTGAATCCTCAAAAGATGTACTCATTGAAAATTGTTTCTTCGATACGGGCGATGATTGCATTGCCATTAAATCAGGTAGGGATCATGATGGCAGACGGGTGAATGTATCCAGTGAGAATATTATCATTCGTGGATGCACGATGAAAGACGGACACGGTGGTGTTGTTATCGGAAGTGAAGTTTCTGGAAATGTACGGAATGTATTTGCTGAGAATTGCGAAATGAGTAGCCCGAACCTTGACCGCGCCCTGCGAATCAAATCAAATTCAAACCGGGGCGGAATTGTGGAGAACGTGTATATGCGGAATGTAACGGTCGGTGATGTAGCGGATGCCGTGGTGCGGATCAATATGTTTTATGCCAACGAGACCGGCGAAAATCATCCGCAAGTCCGCAATGTGCGTGTATCCAATGTTACCAGTAAGAAATCCGTATATGGATTGCGAATAGAAGGAGAAGAAGACTATCCCATTCAGAATATTACCATTGAAAATTGTTCATTTGATAACGTGTCAAAAGGCAATTTATTAACGGGTGTTAAAGAGCTGAAACTAAAAAAGATTAAAGTCAACGGTAAAAGCATCAAACCAAAATCAAAATGAAATTCCCAAGTTCATTAAAATTTATTGTGATAGGATTACTGATGCTTGCTCTGGCATGTTCAGCTCCTGAAAATAGTGAGTTTCCAAATTCATATACGGTCACAGTTGAAAACACGATAGACGGTGACAATGAAAATAGTATGGTCGTTATACCAATAGAAACAATAAAAGACAGGTATGCCGACTTTAACCCAGATGCATTTATTGTCATGGATGCAGAGAAGGAAATACCCAGTCAATTGGGTGTGAATGAAGAAGGCAAGGAAAGTATATTTTTTGTACTGGAAAAATTAACGGCAAACGAATCAAAGCGGATGACAGTGCGCTACCATGCTGAAGGCGAAAACCATCATGAATATCCTAAATTAACGCAGGCAGAATTATCACATAAAGTGGGCGGTCAATGGAAAGAACGAGAATATATTGGTGGTGAATTCAAGAATGTTGATTTTTTAAGGGTACCTCCGGAACACAAAGACCACTCCTGGTACCTGCGGTATGAAGGCCCGGGCTGGGAATCGGATAAAGTAGGCTATCGGTTTTACCTGGATCAACGCAATGCAACAGATGTTTTCGGTAAAAAAGTACCAACACCGGTTCTTCAAAATGTTGGACTTGATGGTTTTGATTCCTACCATGAACCTGGAGATTGGGGGATGGATGTTATGAAAGTCGGATCGTCATTGGGTGTTGGTTCAATAGGGATGCTGGTAGATTCCATTGCGGATCGTGTTGAGAAAACCGATAGTGTAACTTCCCGGATTGTTGAAAATGGAGTTCTCTATTCCGCTATTGAAACCAATTATTATGGATGGAAAACAAATGCGGATACCCTTGATGTTCGATCGTCTTTATCGATCCATGCTGGAACCCGACTAACCCATCAGGTACTCCACCTTTCCGGCGACAATGATAAATTGTGTACAGGATTGGTAAAAGATAAGAACGGTAAACTCTTCACAAAAGCTCCATCGGCAAATACGTATGGATACATTGCAACGTACGGACCTCAAAGTTTGAATAATGATCACCTGGGAATTGCGGTCCTTTTTAGTGCCACCAACTTTATTGGATTTACGGAAGATGCATTTAGCCATATTGTTAAATTAAAATCTGCTTCAGGGGTACTCGATTATTATTTTCTGGCTGCCTGGGAAGGTGAAACGAATGGTATTAAAACGGAAACTGTATTTCTGGAATATTTGGAGCGGGTTGTAAAGGAGCGATCAAATCCAATCATTGTCCGTATCGATTAGTCCCACGCACATCGCTTGCAAATGAAATATTTTCTAGTACTCATTGCCTGTATTCAACTCTCCGGCTGTGCCCGGCCACTGGTACAAAATGTTGAGGGAACAACCGATCCCGTAGCTTTTCCGGGAGCCGAAGGGTTTGGAAAATTCACCATCGGTGGGCGGGGGGGTGCTGTCTATGTGGTGACGAATTCTTGATAGTCAAACGGATGTTGGCAGTTGGCCGGTGTTAAACAGCCAGACTCCCCCGATTGATACGGATAGTGATGGCATCCCCGATGATTGGGAAATTGAAATGAAACTGGATCCCAATATGGCGAATGCAAATACAAATGAATTAAGTACCGCATACGACAATATCGAAGTGTACATCAATAGTCTGGTGTCCGCAATTATCACCGCACAAATTGAGAAATAATGAAAACGAAAGGAGTGTTTTGGTTATTGCTGTTTATCCTGGGGAGTTCCTTTCAGACGCAGGATAAAAAAATAACTGTGTATTTGATTGGTGATTCTACCCTGTCGATAAAAGAAACAAAGGCCTATCCGGAAACAGGGTGGGGCATGCCTTTTGTTTATTTCTTCGATGAATCTGTGACCGTCGACAACCGTGCTAAAAATGGAAGAAGTACACGTACTTTTCTTTCCGAAAATAGATGGAAGCCAGTCACCGATCACCTTCAGGCAGGGGACTATGTATTTATCCAGTTTGGTCACAATGATGAATCAGTAGAAAAAAAAGAGCGGTACTCTACACCTGAGCAATTCAAAAAGAATTTGGAACTGTATGTTCAGGAAACTAAGTCGAAGGAAGCAATACCAATTTTACTCACTCCTGTTGGACGCAGACGGTTTGATGACAATGGAAAGGTCAGGGAATCCCATGAGGTATATTCAGAATTGGTAAGAACAGTAGCTAAGGAGCAGCAGGTAGCGTTCATAGATCTTGACAAAAAAAGTCAGGAACTTTATCAGCAATTTGGTGAGGAAAATTCAAAGCTTTTGTTTTTGCAATTAAAACCAGGTGAGCATCCAAATTATCCGGATGGCGTAAATGACAATACACATTTTAATGAATTAGGCGCGCGGTTGATTGCTCAACTTGTGTTGGATGAAATAAAAAAATTAGACCTTGGACTTGCCAACCATATTGTTAAAAAGGAGGCTAAATAGTCAAAGGTGTTTTACAATGAAACACCTCTTTTCCATGGAATGAAATCATTTTGATTGAGTTCCATTGCCTTGGTTTTAATTTCACCACTTGCGAGTTTAATGATAAACTCAAGCATTTCTTCACCAACCTCTTCAATACTTTTTGCTCCTTCGATAACAGTTCCCGCATTGACATCAATGATGTCCGACATCCGTTCGGCGAGTTTAGTATTCGATGAAATTTTTATTACTGGCGCAATCGGATTACCGGTAGGTGTTCCCAGGCCGGTAGTAAATAAAATAATGGAGGCACCGGCACCGGCCATAGCGGTGGTACTCTCTACATCATTACCAGGTGTACACAATAAATTAAGTCCGGGTTTGGTAACATACTCTCCGTAATCCAATACATCCGTTACCGGGGAAGTACCACCTTTCTTAGCCGCACCCGCCGATTTCATCGCATCCGTAATTAGTCCGTCCTTAATATTTCCAGGCGAAGGGTTCATATCGAAACCTGATCCTGCAGCAACAGCGGCGCTGGAGTAGGCCCGCATTAAGGTAATAAATTTTTGAGCCGCCTCTTCTTCCGTCGTCCGATTGATCAACTCTTGTTCCACACCACATAATTCTGGAAATTCAGAAAGAATGGAGGATCCACCCAGTGCAGCAATCAGGTCGGAAACATGACCTACTGCGGGATTCGCTGAGATCCCTGAGAATCCATCGGAACCACCGCACTCTAATCCAATGGTAAGTTTACTCAATGGAGCGGGGGCCCGTTTCAGTTTATTGGCTTCCACAAGACCTACAAAAGTTTGCTGGATCGCTTTGGTTAACAACTCCTGTTCAGTTCCTTCCTTTTGTTGTTCGAGCCAGATCACCGGTTTCGAAAAATCAGGATTAAGATTATTCAGTTTCGATTGTAAAATGCTCATCTGTGCATTCTGACATCCCAAACTCAATATGGTTGCACCGGCAACATTGGGGTTGTGAATGTAGCCGGCAAGAAGTGCGCAAAGTGCTTCTGAATCCTGTCGGATTCCGCCACAACCTCCTTCGTGCGTCAGAAATTTGATACCATCGATATTTTCAAAAACAGGTTCCGTTTTTTTTGCCTCAACTGCTTCAAATGTCAACGTGCTGATTCCTTCTGATTTTCCTTCGCGGTGAAGTGTTACCAAATCTTTCACATACTCTTTATAGGGATTAGTTTTTCCAAACCCTAATGCTTCTTCGAAAGCCTCCCGGATCACATTCACGTTTCTGTTTTCACAAAAGACCATGGGAATCACCAGCCAGTAATTGGCGATACCGACCTGGCCATCGGCACGATGATAGCCGTTAAAGGATTTATTTTTCCAACGAGAGATGTCAGGTGCACTCCATTGAATGTTTTTTTCTTTTTCGCTAAAATCGGAAGCTTCATGATGTACATTTTGGGTAGTGATCACGCCTCCCTGATTAATTTTTTCTGTGGCTTTACCTACAAGAATTCCGTACATTTTAATTTCGTCACCGGCGGCAAGGTCATTTTCTGAAAATTTATGTTTGGCCTGAACGGATTCCTGTAATTGAAATGAGGTGCCATTGGAAATAATTTCTTCTCCTTTAGCGAGGTCAGAAAGGGCAACAAAAACGTTGTCTGCCGGGTGAATTTTTAAAAATTTGTTTGACATATAGTTAAAAGCCTTATATTGCGCAATCGATTGCGCAATGTAGTCATTATTTTGCTCTGAAAAACATAAAATACAGGAAAAAAATGTCCGAAAACACGCCTTCCTATATCGACAACGAATTTGGACTGGCCGGTAAAACTGCGGTTATTACTGGTGCTACTGGGGTTTTAGGTGGTTCTATGGCGGCGGGCCTCGCTAAGGCCGGAGCCAACGTCGTGATTCTGGGGCGTCGTGAAAATGTTGCACAAGAATTAGCATCCTCCCTCGCTGTTCATGGCCATGGAACCCTCGCAGTGGCGGCAGACGTCCTGAAAGAAGAACAACTTCAACATGCATTAAAACAAACACTAGCCACATTTGGATCTGTAGATATACTGGTGAATGCCGCAGGTGGAAACATGGCTAAGGCCGTCCTAACACCGGATATGCAATGGGCTGAACTTGATATGGATGCCTATTCAACGGTTATCAATTTAAATCTTCAGGGAACGGTTCTGCCTTCGAAAATTTTTGGTGCGGAAATGGCCAGAAGAAAGAGCGGTTCAATCGTTAATATCGCGAGTGTTGCCTCTTCCTTGCCGTTGACCCGTGTAGCAGCGTATTCTCAGGCGAAAGCAGCTATAAAAAGTTTTACACAGTGGCTGGCAGTGGAAATGGCAACGAAATATGGAGAAGGAATCCGGGTGAACGCGATCGCCCCTGGTTTCTTTTTGGCGGAGCAAAACAGAAAGCTTTTATTAAATGATGATGGTTCGTATACCGAACGTGGAAATAAGGCCATTCAAAAAACTCCATTTGGAAGATTTGGAAATCCTGATGAATTATCAGGAACCTTAGTCTGGCTTTGCTCAAACGCTTCTAAATTTGTAACAGGTGCGGTGATTCCCGTCGATGGTGGCTTTACAGCATTTGGTGGTGTGTAAAATTTTAAATTATAACTTCTCAAAATAACTATGAATCGAATTGTAACCTTCGGTGAAATTATGCTCAGGCTGGCAACGCCCGGCTATCTGCGTTTTTCTCAAGCAACATCCTTTGAAGCTACTTATGGCGGAGGGGAAGCCAATGTTGCTGTATCCCTTGCTAACTATGGTCTGCCTGCAACCTTTGTTACAGCCCTACCTAAAAATGATATCGGTGATTCCGCGATCTCATCCCTGCGGTCTCACAATGTCGATACCTCACACATCGTAAGAAGCGGTGACCGGGTTGGAATTTATTTCCTCGAAGCTGGGGCCGTAACCAGAGCAAGTAAAGTGGTCTATGACCGGGCCCATAGTGCGCTTGCTGAAATTAAGAAGGGAACGGTCGACTGGAACAAAGCATTTGATGGTGCTACCTGGTTTCACTGGACGGGTATCACCCCTGCAGTTTCGGAAGGAGCAGCAGCGGTTTGTTTGGAAGCTTGTGAAGAAGCATCAAAAAGAGGAATCACCATTTCCACCGATTTGAATTTTCGTAATAAACTGTGGAAGTACGGGAAGAAAGCCGGGGAAGTAATGGAACAACTCGTTCAGCATTGTGATATCATCCTTGGCAACGAAGAAGATGCTGATATGGTATTCGGTATCAAGCCGGAAGGTGTTGATGTAACGGGAGGACATGTGGAAGGTGCTGCGTATGAATCGGTGGGTAAACAATTGATGGCTCGTTTTCCGAAAGCAAAGAAAGTAATCATAACCTTACGGGGATCGATCAGCGCGAGCCATAATTCCTGGTCAGGTGTGTTGTGGGATGGAAAGAAATTGTACGAAGCACCAACCTATCAGATCACACACATTGTTGATCGTGTTGGTGGTGGTGATTCTTTTATGGGTGGACTAATTTACGGATTGATCACCTATCCCACTGATGATCAAACAGCACTTAACTTTGCGGTGGCTGCTTCCTGTTTGAAGCATACAATTTCGGGTGACTTTAATTTAGTGACCGTGGAAGAAGTGGAAAAATTAATGAAAGGAGATGCTTCCGGAAGAGTATCACGCTAATTTTTAAAAGTTAAAGAATGGACAATACAATTGTTGATAAAATGGAAAAGACCGGTATGATCCCGGTCTTTTATCATGCGGATATAGAAATTGCCAAAGGTGTACTGGATGCTTCGTATGCCGGTGGTGTTCGCGTCTTTGAATTTACCAATCGTGGTGGAAATGCATTTGATGTTTTTACACAACTGCTTGATCACGCCAAACAATACAGTGATTTATCGCTGGGGATCGGGACGATTATGGATGATGCGACCACCCAAAAATTTATTGATGCGGGTGCCGACTTTATTGTATCGCCAATTTTAAAACCATCTATGGGGGTGGTTTGTAAAAAAGCAGGTGTACCGTGGATTCCTGGTTGCGCCACGCTTACAGAAATCGTCACGGCAAAGGAAGCAGGTGCATCGGTAATGAAAATTTTTCCAGGATCGGTGTTAGGACCGGGCTTTGTTTCGTCAGTATTGCCAGTTATTCCCGGATTCAAATTGATGCCAACCGGAGGAGTTGAGCCAACCAAAGAAAACCTGTCGGCGTGGTTTAAAGCCGGAGTGGTTTGTGTGGGAATGGGTTCACAGCTAATTAAAAAGGAAATCTTAACCAACAAAGACTGGGATCAGCTCACCAAAGACATCGCCGCTGCGCTTGCGATTGTTGAAGAGCTGAGGAAGTAGGCTGGCCATGTAAAGCCGGATAGCATTAACCCCACGTGGGGTGTCGGAACAAAGCCAATCAAGCTATTAGCGACTAACCCCAGCCTGAAGGCTGGGGTTAATGTATTGGCATGGCATGCTATTATGTAGTCATTTGGCTACGTATTATATGTAGTCAAATGGCTACATAATTTTTCTGCACACTTTCCTAAAAGCACGGATTATGAAACACCGCCTGCCTATGCCGAAGCTCCGCGCAGGCAGGCATTTCATACGGTGTTTTAAGGATTGAATCCTTTCAGGATTCCTTCTCGCTTCGAATGAAACTGGTTAATCAAACAACGACGGTAAATAGGAATTCTTTCTCGCATCGAATAAAAAAATATCTTAAGGGTAAACCAACGTAGTTAAATTCTCAGAATCCCAGCGGGATTCAAACTAAATAGCCCCGGATGGAATCCGGGGGTTTGAGGGTAGAGTAGAGAGGAACCACAGCGTGGTTCAATAAAGAATAAATCATCGTGTGGAAATTCGGGACAATTCAATATGATAAGCATTTGAACAATGAAAAATTGTTGATCTTACTTTGAAATTGTACTATGTCAACTATCCAATAAAAACAGATGAGTACCTACACCCAAATCCTCTACAAATCGTATTTAGCACAAGGAATCGTGAAAAAGCAATGATTATTCAAAATCGTAAAGTCCTTTTTGAGTATATCCTTGCCATCCTTGTGAATAAAAAGTGTCACCCGTATCAGATCAATGGAGTGGAAGACCATCTTCATATACTTACACACGTTCATCCATCTCTTGCTTTGGCTAGTCTTGTAAAAGATATAAAATTAGCGAGTTCAAAATTTATTATTGAGAACAATATTTTCCCACAGTTTGAAGGCTGGCAGGCGGGATACTGTGCTTTTACATATTCAATCGATCGGAAAGAAATTTTGATCAATTATATATACAATCAGGAGGAACATCATAAGACTACGACTTTTCGGGAAGAATATATTGAACTGTTACGAGAGCAAGGAGTTAAGTATGATGAAAAATATTTATGGTAGTTCGATTAGTTCAACCCCTTCAGGGTTGGAAAAAGCACGGATTATGAAACACCGCATTTCATACGGTGTTATTGAGAATTGAATCCTTTCAGGATTCTTTCTCGCTTCTAATGAAACTGGTTAATCAACCAACCTAACTCGTCCTCGTTTGCAACGAGGATGAGCGAGAATGGCGATTGTATCGCCTTCACAAATCCCGATAAGTTATTTCAAGCCAAAGATTGACAAAATAAGTCAACCCATTGTTTATTATTTTCCTTGTCACAGATTATCGAATTATAGTATAGAACTCTGCATCTGAAATAGATTATAGCAGAACAGGAAAGGGATTGGTGTTGGTAACTATAATATAAAGTGACGAGGCACTACAAGTTCCAACCTCATTCAACCACATGAGCAAAAAGTTAATACTACCGGATGAAGCAGTTATTAGTAAGATTTACCTGATCCGAGGACAAAAGGCAATGCTGGACAGGGACTTGGCAGCGCTATACGATGTTACTACCGGTAACTTGAACAAGGCAGTTAAACGAAATTTATTGCGTTTTCCTGAAGACTTTATGTTCCAGTTGACTGAAAAAGAGTTCAAAGACTTGATATTCCAAAATGGAACATCAAGTTGGGGTGGAACAAGAAAGCTGCCCTATGCTTTTACAGAACAAGGTGTTGCTATGCTATCCAGTGTTTTAAATAGCGAACGTGCTGTATTGGTCAATATCCATATCATAAGAGTGTTCACCCGCCTGCGCGAAATGTTATCAACTCACAAAGATATTTTATTGAAGTTGGAGAAACTGGAGAGGAAAGCAGTTAGCCAGGATGAGGATATCAAACTGATCTTTGAATACCTGAAAGAACTGTTGAATCCAAAGACAGCGCATATGAGAGCGATCGGGTTCAAGCAAAAAGGAAAAGATAAATGAAGGTTGTTCAATTAATTATAATATAAAGTTGAGGCACTACAAGTGCCGACCTCATTCAACGAGGATGAGCGAAGCGGTCTGACCGATTGCAATAGAAATAATTATCTTTACCAGACATTTCGGCTGTCAGATTCTAACCAATCTGTGTGATGCAATTTAGTTTTCGAATATTCTATGGATATAATAAAGATAATCCCAGTAATTATTTTTTTTTCTATTTCGACAACCTATGCTCAAAATGAAACTATTATAGGTATTTATAAACTTGACATCAGCTCCCCAAGCCGATATTATATAAGTCTCGATTGTGATTCGAATTATCATTTCATTATTCATTATGATTTAGGCGGTCGAAGAGCCTATGAGCCTGCGCTTGATTCGAATGTAAGGTGGCATTTAGACAAGGATTCTATTCTGACCCTACCGGGTTTTAGTTCTAAAAAAAAGAAGTTTAAAGTTGAAACAAGTTTGGTAATTCAAGAGATTCAGAAGAAGGAGACATTTACCTGGCGTAAAGTAATTTCCTACAATGAAGCATGCGATGCTACGAGCTATACTATGCTGGATAGTCCCATTCGTGATGTTTATCATTTTATTCCCAATAAACAAGTAATTAGAAAGGAGTCCTTTAATGGCAATATTCTTACTGAAAGAATTATCTATTACGAGTTAAGCCAGGTAGAAATTGACTCGTTAATGACACATCGTCCACAAGTCAGGAGAATTGACCCAGTGGATAAAGCATTCAAATTAGCGATCCCGGCCATGTCATATTTAATTCCAATGATGAAATTTGAGAAATGGGAAGACGAAGGATATGAAATTATAGAATACAAAAAATCCGGTGAAGTAATTAAAGAATAGTTTAATCAATCAAACAAACTCGTTAAATACAAACTCAACTCCGGAATATACGTCACCAGCAGCAACACAATAATCATCGCGACAAATAATGGCAGCATCGGTTTCAACACTTTTTCTAATGAAATACCCGCAATGCCAATTCCAACAAAAAGAACAGAACCTACGGGTGGAGTACACAACCCAATACACAGGTTCATGATCATCACAATCCCAAAATGGATGGGATCAATCCCGATGCTGGTAACTACTGGTAAAAAAATCGGTGTGAAGATTAATACCGCAGGAGTCATGTCCATAAAAATTCCTACCGCCAGCAACAAAATATTGATGAGCAGCAAAATAACAATCGGGTTATCAGAAATCCCAAGTAAGGCTGCCGTTACAGCTTGTGGAATATCGGCATAAGCCATTACCCAACTCATGCTCATCGAACAGGCTATAAGTAAGGTGACTACTGCGGTAGTTCCAACTGAACCAATAGCTATTCCCCTGATTTTTTCAAATGAGAGTTCTTTATAAACCAGTGATAGTACGAACGTGTAGAGCACGGCAATTCCCGATGCTTCCGTTGCCGTAAAAATCCCGGCAACAATACCTCCGATTACCACAATCAACATCATCAAACTTGGCAATGCCTGAATGAATGTCACCAGCAAATTCTTGAAGGAAGAGGCATCCCCCCGTGGATATTTTTTTACGCGAGCATAAATGGCGGCTACCAGCATCAATGCTAATCCCATTAAGATCCCCGGAATATAACCCGCAAGAAATAAAGCAGAAATCGAAACACCACCACTTGCCAGTGAATACACGATCAAAATATTAGAGGGTGGAATAATAAGTCCGGTGGTGGAAGAAGTGATATTAACCGCTGCGCTGTAGGATTTTTCATATCCTTCTTTTTCCATCCGTGGTCCTAATGCACCACCGATTGCTGATACTGCCGCCATAGCCGATCCGGAGATAGCACCAAATAACATGGCGCCTATAATATTTACATACGCTAATCCGCCCGGAAAGGAACCCACCAATGCTTTTGCAAAGGCGATGAGCCGCTGTGCAATTCCTCCCTGGTTCATAATTTGTCCGGCAAGAATAAAGAAGGGGATGGCCAGCAACGAAAAACTATCCAGCCCTGTAGCCATACGCTGAGCAATGGTGGTAAAGGCCGGGATGGAATCAATATTGACCAGAATGGTAAACAACGAAGAAAGCCCTACACTATAGGCCACCGGAACTCCCAGAATGAGCAACACCAGGAAGCTCAATACGAGCATGTAGATTTCAGGATTCTCCATGGGTGGCAGGACTTAAAAGATCAGAAAGTGAGTAAAAGCAGATCAGTAATCCGCTAAGTGGTAATGCCAGGTATACATATCCCAATGGAATTTGCATGGAGGACGATTCCTGACCTAGCTGAAAAGAAATATAAACCAAGCGCGAACCTCCAATGATGAGCACTACGACAGCAAAGAATATGATGAGTACCTGAATGATGTTATCTTGAATTTTTTGTTGTTTCTCATTCAGCTTTGTTTTCAGTAAGCCGATGGCAACATGCATATTTTTTCCCGATGCATACGCTGCACCCATAAGTCCAATCCAAATAAGCAGATATCGTGCGAGTTCATCGGTAAAAATACTGGGATTATTCAGGATGTAACGGGATGCTACCTGCCAGAGTACATTCAATACCATCACCCCAAGCAGTATACTTAACAACACTTCCAGCCATTTATCCAGCCTGTCTCTTAACGTCATGGTGTATGGGTATTAAGTCCGGTGTTTTGTATTTCTTTGATAAGTGAATACACATCGGGATTCGATTTATACGCATCATACAAATGGTTCACTTTATTTTGAAAAGGTGACTTCTCCGGATGGATGATCTGTACACCTGCTTCCTGAACAAGTTTTAAACTTTCCTTCACCGATTCTGCCCATACCTGCTTTTGGTAATTTACAGATTTGTCAGCAGCTTCCTGAAGCCAGGTACGTTCCTGTTCATTGAGTTTATCCCAGAGGTAGGTACTGATAATGAGTACGTCTGGAATCGTGGAGTGCTCATCGATCGAATAATATTTACAGATCTCATAGTGGCGTGAAGTGTAGAAACTGGGGGCATTATTTTCGGCTGCATCTACAACACCTTGTTGAAGGGCGGTATACAGTTCTCCAAAAGAAACCGGAGTAGGGGAGCCACCGAGGGCACTGACCATATCCACGGCCGACTGGCTATTCATGACCCTGATTTTTAATCCTTTTAAATCATCCGGGCTTTGTATGGGTTTGTCTTTTGAATAAAAACTACGGCTGCCGGCATCATAAAAACAGAGCCCACGCAACCAGTAAGCATGCCCTTTTTCTAATAACTGATGTCCGATCGGGCCTTGCAATACACTCCAGGCATGGGTGGAATCTCTAAATATATAAGGAAGGGTAAGCACCTTCATTTCGGGGACAAAATTCTCGAGGATACCGGCGGATACTTTAGTCATGTCCAGACTCCCGATTTGCAATAATTCGAGCAGTTCCCTTTCCTGTCCGAGTTGCCCATTGGCATAAAGCTCGATTGTCATTTTGCCATTTGAAATTTCTTTCAGGTTGCGGGCCATTTCTACCATTCCCAGGTGGACGGGATGGGCCTCATTCAGACCGTGAGCAAGTTTCAAAACCCGTGTTTCTTTTGATTTACTACAGCTCCCCAGGCCAATTGCTCCTATAAGCAGGAAAAGTAGGGATTGAGTAAGCTGTTTCATTGGGATACTATTGGTCAATTTTCTTGCTTTCGTCACCAAAATCGCAATGTTCAAGATTGCGTAATCGATTGCGCAAAATAGACAAAATTTGTAGAATTCAAGGCCATTCCGAAGGCTTTCAGCCAGCAAACTATAGAAAATCGATTATTGAAAGAAATCGAAGTGAAATCAATGGTAAAATGAGGATTAAGTTCAATTGGAGGCTAGACTTTCTGCCTTTTTTTCGGCATTGGGAATGCAAACTTGCTTTCGTTTCGGTTTTTATTCTGCCAGTTCATCATTTTCCGAACCATCCGATTTTCCTGGGCTGACAGTCCGGTGTTCTGGTTTTTGTTTTGTTGCTGGAGGTATTCATCTACCGTTGAAAAGAAATGAAGCCGGTACTTGAAAATGATTTTACTGCTAATGGCTAATTTGAAATCCCGCAAACTGACATCTTCCTGTAACCAATACATGACAAGGCCATGCCCGGTGTCTTGCGCACCACGCATCCAGGTTCCCTGAAGCTTTGCATCCAGCGCTTCTTTAAAACCGGTTTTACCATGGATATATATCGTCGACCAGGACATCTTATTAGTTTTCTTAGTGATACCGTTCGGACTCAGGGGGTAACCTCTAATCTGATCGGCAACTCAACAATCAAATTTGTTGAAAAGAAGTTCAACGGATCAGATAGGTTTATGTTACAGGATTGGAATACTACCGGATATTTTACCAGAAATTATTTTCTGACAACTATTGTCCACCCCGGAAATTCAATTTGACATACCAGGGAATTCGGGGTTAAGTTTGCTCATGATCTCAGAAGTCGGACTATACAAAATCAAATTCAAGGGTGGATACCATTTGTTGAGAGTGGCCACACAAAACGGCAATAAGGTATTTAAAATCGACCATGGTGTCTTTGAACCCATCGAGCGCTTAGCCAAGACTGATGATTATTTGGAGGTTATTTGTAAGATAAATGAACGAGCTATTTCAAAACAGGAGATTCAGGATCACAAAATTACCATCTCCTGGGAGGATAGTGAACATAGAAGATTTAGCATGACCATGCGAAATCATTGGACGTTAAAAAGTATATTGCTGGATCTTCCTTTTTTACAGGGTCCCTTTCAGTATACGAAGAAGAGATAATGTGCTACGATAAGTCTTACCTCACGAAAAAAAAAGAGTTTTATGCCAACCGATATGGCGATCATCCTGAAGAAGTTGAATATTTAAAAGAACAGCTCACGAAGTTGAATCTACAGCCGGTGTATCACGTCTCAGGGTTTGATCATCCGGAAGTTCCGGTATTTACAGACACGACCAAAACAATTGAATTGTATTCCTGGGGACTCATTCCGAGTTGGATCAAGTCGCCGGTGGATGCTGTGAAAATCAGCAACAGCACTATCAATGCCCGCGCGGAAACCATGTTTGATAAGCCGGCTTTTCGGGGACCCGCCCGATCCCAACGTTGCCTGGTGTTGATAGACGGTTTCTTTGAGCATCATCACAAAAGCGGAAAGACATTTCCCTATCATATTAAATTAAAAAATGATGATCCGATGATTTTAGCAGGCTTATGGGATGAATGGACCGACACTTCATCGGGTATTAGCAGAAGAACGTATACCATTGTGACTACCCGGGCCAACCCACTGATGGCCCGGATCCATAATAATCCAAAAGCATCGGAAGGACCTCGTATGCCGTTGATTCTTCCAAAAGAATTAGCGAATAATTGGTTAACCCCCATTCATGAAAAAGCAGATAAGGAATTAATTGAAAGTTTAATTCAACCGTATGATGAATCTCAACTGGAGTCTTTTACTGTAAAGCGATTGCGTGGAAAAGAAGCCATTGGGAATGTACCGGCAGCGCTGGAAAAGAACCGGTACCCGGAATTAGAGGAAACGCAGGGTTCGTTATTTTAGCCAGGCAGTTCATTGGGTTGGCGCAATGCCACAAAAAAACTTGCTCCTTTGTTGAGTTCGCTTTCACACCATATTTTACCACCCATGGCCTCAACAAATTTTTTAGTAATCGATAATCCTAATCCGGTGGAGGTTTCACCACCAGTGGGTCGTGCACTTAGTTTTTGGTATTTTCCGAATAACTTCTGTTGATCTTGTGCTGAAAGCCCTGGACCTTCATCCTTAATTTCGAGTACAACCTGATTACCGCTAAGGTGAAGGGATACGAAAACCTTCAGATTTTGTGGTGAAAACTTAATAGCATTGGATAGCAGGTTTTCCAAGACCTGTTCGTAGTAATTTTTATCAGCAAGGGCATATAAATCTGCAGGAATCTGTTTTGAGATCGTGAGGTTTTTATTTGTTGCTTCCTGTGCAAAACGATTGGTTAACTCTTCCACTATTGCTGAAAGATTGGCGGGCTCAAGATTTAAATTCATTTGCTTTGATTCAATAGCATCAACATCAAGGATTTTAAGGATCAGGATGTTCAGCCTTTCGGCAGTTTGCTTCATCAGCTCCAGGTTATGGGAGGTTTCTTCATTTAATGTTGTGGTAACCTTTATCAGGGATATCAAACTCAAAATTTGTGCAAGTGGATTCTTCAGGTCATGAGCAACAATTCCAATAAGATTATTTTTCTCATGATTCAGATTGAGTAACTCTTCATTACTAATACGAAGTTCATTCGTTCGTTCATCTACCAACTTTTGCAACACAAGGTTTCTCCGTTTATTGATCGTGTTCACCCCAAAAATAGTTATGGCAATTACAATACCTCCACTCACCAAACAAAGGAGATAAAACCACCAGCGATGCCAAAACGGTGAGCCAATTGTCATCCCCAACAGAGCCGGTTCGCTCCATGTAAAAGGACCATTTTTTTTTGCTTTTACTTCCAACGTATAATTTCCTGCTGCTAACCCTGAAAAGGTTAGAGTTGAAGCAGTGGAAAAGTTCCAGATGCTATCGGGTAAAAGACGGTATTGGAGCGTTACTTCATTGGGGAAAGTAATGCAGGAAACCTGGACAGATAAAAAACTACCATATGGAATTTCACTGTCGTTTCCCAGGCTTACTTTTCCCCCATTCGCAAATACCTGAGTAAACTTAGGCGTTGGTGTGTTTTTTAATTCGGTTAATGAAGTGGTGCTGTAGCAAAGTCCTTTGGCAGTGCCTACCCAAATGGTCTTATTATTGCCGACAAAAAGGCCCCGGAAGGTAATGGTATTGGATAGCAATCCTGAGCTTTCATTAAAAAAATCAAATTGTAAATTTTCAAGATTCAATAAGATCAATCCAAAAGCATTCGCAACCAATAGTTTATTTTCCGGATGCAGCTGGATCGATTTAATTGGCAGTTTGGTGAAATTATTACCCAGTGAAATGTGGTGAAGTGTTTGATGATCAAATCGCATTAAACCGTTGGAGGTTGCTAACCATATCTCATTTTCAATGAATTTTAAATCTGTAACATTAAAATCCCCAATGGGATTGATATTGAGTGGAACACTAATGTTTCGAAATACAGAATCTTCATAAGACTTATGGAAAAGATAACTTTCCGGCCCGGCTGAGGCAATATATATTCCGTCCGTACTGCCGCGAATTAAATTAATAACCCCTTCATCTCCCAACGGAACTTTTACTTTTTTGAAGCGTGTGACGCTGATCAATCCAATAGGCATAGTTACTTCCTGGAATGGTAAGCCAGATATTTCCATTTGCGTCTTCGGTAATGGCAGTTACGAATCGTCCGATATTACTGAAGTCAAATGACTTTTTTATTTGTCCATCCACCAAAAGAAAAACCTGAAATGCATTGGCAATCCATATGCCGTCTTTTGAATGATGAAGTGATTGGAAATATCCGGATGGAATTTCCAGGACAATCTTGTTTTCATGTGTTGACTGATTATAAGAATATAAAGTAGTGCTGGTAGCATAGTAAATTATTCCGTTGTCTTCCGTAATTGATTCAATAAAATCGGTAACGTTTTTATTAACATTTTGAAATAAATTCTTTCGGATCACAATTAAACCTTCATTGCCTGATAGAAGCATATCATTTTCGCGACTTATGTAAACGTGGTTGACGTTATTAATGGATGCAGGTATGGGTTGGATTGAATTCGTGATCAATTCAATGATGTAATGCTGGCTTTCGCGGGTAGTTATAAAGTAATGGTTGTTTTGAAGGGGTGCAATGAAGGAGACATTTGGAATGTTGAACCTCAACTCAGGAGAGTCAAATCCACCACCATTCAACAATTGCGAATAGAAAAGTCCCTCGGAGGAACCAATAAGTAATTGATTGTTCGAGACGGTCACAAACTCAACATTTGACGGAAATTTTTGCTCAACTATGCGAAATTGATCTGCTTGTACATCGTATTGAAATACATTTCCCTGAAAAGAACACGTATATAGATTTTGCTGTTGATCTACAAAAAAAGAAAAGGACCGTAAAAACTGTGGAGTTCGATTTGTCAGATCAAATTCATACCGTGTCATCGAATTTGATTGAAGTTTTACAACGGATTGTGATTCGCTAATCCAAAGAGCACCATCTTTATCCTCAAAAATTGTTTTAGGGTACGAGATTGAACTGTCATTGCTGGTCCGGCTTACATCATAAAGTTTTTCAAAAATTACTGTATCTCCGAGATTTTTAATTTCAATGAGATCCAGATCACCAAAGGCAAGCAACCTGCCATCTTGGGTAGTATGGAATCCCTTGGCATAACTACTGTGCATGGCTTCGCGATAGCTGGTGAAATTGATTCCATCATACTTTACAAGTCCTTCATCCGTGGCGATCCAAAAATAACCAAGCTGATCCTGCGTGGATCCTTTGATGATATCACTGGGTAATCCGGCATCAACACGGTATTGCTTGATGTAATATTCCTGCGCAATTCCTGCAGAATAGCAAAGACAAAGAATGAAAATATGTAAACACATGTTCACTTGTGTTCTTTTGAAAATAGGCTCGTAGTCAAAGATAACCCATTACACGATAAATTCGGATTAAGGATAGGATTCAATCAGCCCCATCATTGCGTTGACGGGTGGCCTCAAACACCATGACGGCCGCTGCCGTCGAAACATTCATCGAATCAATTTTTCCCTGCATAGGAATAATAATGTTGGACTTACTGTTCTTTACCCAGATATCGGAAAGTCCTGTTGCTTCTGTTCCCATTACAATCGCGCAGGGTTGTGTATAATCAATAGTATGATAGGGAACCGAAGCTTTTAAATACGTGCAGTAGATGTCAATCTTATTTTTGTTCAGCCATGCAATGGTTTCTTCGCTGGTGGCAGATGCTATTTGATTCGTAAATAAACAACCAATGCTGGAGCGGATAACATTGGGATTGTAAAAGTCTGTGGTTGGATCACAAATAATCACCGCATCAATTCCGGCCGCATCGGCAGTCCGTAAAATCGCGCCGAGGTTCCCGGGCTTTTCAACCGATTCTAAAATTAGTATCAGCGGGTTTTCGCTTAGTTTAAGTTGATCCAGCCGATGAACTTTTTGCTCCGCAACAGCAATTACCCCACCGGAATTTTCGCGAACGGCAATCTTATCGAAGATGTCTTTAGAGACAGGAACCAGCAATGTTTTTTCAGGAACCAATGTTTGTACTTCTTCAACCGAAATCAATGCTTCACAAAAAAAAAGATTGCCAATTTTATACCCCGCTTCAAGTGCCATTCCAATTTCCTTCTTTCCTTCAATCCGGAACAAACATTGCTTCCTGCGCTCGCGTGGTTTCTCCAGCGCAAGCAAACTTTTTACTTTGGGGTTTTGAGTACTGGTCAGGGTGAAGTGCATGATCCATCAAAAGTAATAAAAACCATCCGCATCCATGAGTGAATCAAAATGATGCACCTATATTTGCCGGTAATGAAATTATTACACCCTGCATCCTGGAAAGACTACGAACTGATTGACTCCGGTGGTTTTGAGAAACTTGAACGTTTTGGAAAATATATGCTTATTCGCCCGGAACCGCAGGCGATTTGGACAAAAACATTGGACGAAAAGGAGTGGAAGCAAATGGCGCACGCCAAGTTCATCCGCGAGCAAGCCGATAAATTTCGTTTTTCTGATGATGTGAAGGGAGGATGGTCAAAACGACCTGATATGCCCGAGAGTTGGGAGGTGGACTATGCGTATAAGGATTTACATCTGAAATTACGGCTGGCACTCACCAGCTTTGGTCATGTTGGAATTTTCCCCGAGCAGGGTCAAAACTGGAATTATATTTACGATGCTATTTCCGATTGGAAGATCAACAACCCCCGGATCCTGAATTTGTTTGCCTACACAGGAGCTGCTTCCATTGTTGCCCGATCTGCGGGTGCAGACGTTTATCATGTTGATGCTTCTCGTCCCGGGATTAACTGGGCAAATCAAAATATGCAGCTCAATAATCTGTCGGACATCCGATGGGTGTATGAGGATGCACTTAAGTTCGCCAAACGAGAAGTAAAGCGAGGGAGCAAATACAACGGTATCATTATGGATCCACCACCCTATGGTCGTGGGCCGAGTGGCGAGAAATGGACCCTTCAGGAAAAGTTAAATGAACTGGTTGAATTGGCAGGTCAACTGTTGGAGAAACAGAATCACTTTTTTATCCTGAGTATGTATGCAGTCGGATTGTCGTCCGTAGTGGGACTCAACGTTGTGAAGACACACTTTCCCGAAAGCAAACCTGAGTTCGGAGAGTTTTTTCTTAAATCCAAACAAATGGCCGACTTGCCGATGGGCACTTTCCTGCGTTTTAAAGACGAAATTCATTAGTTATAAGGTATAATGAATGGGTTGTGTGGCCCTTTTGTATCGGAATTCCACAATGGCAAGGTCGTACGCCACAGGAAACTGGCAACTGGCAACCAATTTGATTTGCGATACGTGATTTTCGATTAGTGATTCGCGAAATCACTAACAACCTGCCACAAACAACTAAATCAGTAGTTCCCACTGGTAAGATTGTGAAAAGGCTGCCGGAGATTGGGTGAAAGGTAATCCCTTCAAAATAATGTATTGTATCTTTCTCATATATAAAATTTTTCCTTTGGCACATCTATTCAGGCAGGGTCTAATAGGCCAATCATTAATATTGCAGTTACCGAAACTCGAGCAAATATTTCTATCTTTGCGGCCTCAAAATAGATTCATTGGGTATGGATGTTAATAAAATAAGGAATATCGCCATTATCGCGCACGTTGACCATGGCAAAACTACGTTGGTAGACAAGATGCTAATGGCTGGTAAACTCTTTAAGGACCACGAGACACCGGGCGAATTGATCATGGATAGCAACGATCTGGAGCGCGAACGTGGGATCACCATCCTTGCCAAAAACGTTTCCGTACGTTTTAAAGATTATAAAATTAACATCATCGATACCCCAGGCCACAGTGATTTTGGAGGTGAAGTAGAGCGTGTTTTAAATATGGCCGACGGCTGTTTGTTGTTAGTGGATGCTTTTGAAGGCCCCATGCCTCAAACCCGTTTCGTATTACAAAAGGCATTGCAGATTGGATTAAAACCAATCGTGGTGATCAATAAGGTGGATAAGAAAAACTGTACACCGGATGAAGTGTTAGAGCAGGTTTTTGAGTTAATGTTCTCACTGGATGCAACTGAAGAGCAGCTAGACTTCCCAACTTATTATGGATCCGCCAAGAATGGCTGGATGAGTACCGATTGGAAAAAACCAGCTGAAGATATTACTGCACTACTTGATGGTGTTGTGGAACACATCCCAGCTCCAAAAGTGGAAGTGGGTACACCCCAGATGCTGATCACCTCATTGGAATACTCTTCTTATATTGGTCGGGTGGCGATTGGGCGAATGCAGCGTGGATCTATCAAAGCTGGTCAACAAGTGGCACTGGTAAAACGAGATGGGAAAATCTCCAAAACAAGAATCAAAGACTTGTATATTTTTGAAGGATTTGAAAAACTGAAAGTTGAAAGTGCTTCGGCTGGTGAAATTGTCGCGATTGTTGGGTTGGAAGGATTTGAAATTGGAGACACCGTGGCGGATGTAGAGAAGCCCGAAGCATTAAAATCAATCGCGATCGATGAGCCTACGATGAGTATGCTTTTCACGATTAACAATTCACCATTCTTTGGTAAGGAAGGAAAGTTGGTAACCAGTCGTCATATCCGTGAGCGTCTTGAAAAGGAATTGGAAAAAAACCTTGCGCTCCGTGTTGGTGAAACCGGATCAGCAGATAGCTTTATCGTATTCGGAAGAGGTGTATTGCATTTGTCTGTATTAATTGAAACGATGCGTCGGGAAGGATATGAACTTCAAATCGGTCAGCCGCAGGTAATTTACCGTGAGATTGATGGCCAGCGCTGCGAACCCATGGAAGAACTTACCATTGACCTTCCGGAAACAGATGCAGGTAAAGCTATTGAAACAGTTTCCCTACGAAAAGGAGAGATGCTAAACATGGAGCCGAAAGGAGATCGCATGTTATTGAAATTTTTGATCCCTGCACGCGGAATTATTGGTTTGAGAAATTACCTGTTAAACGTAACTGCAGGTGAGGCGATTACGACCCACCGCTTTAAGGAATATCAACCCTTTAAAGGTGATATTCCTGGCCGGATTAACGGGTCTTTAATATCCATGGAGATGGGTGAAGCCATTCCATACAGTTTGCACAACTTACAGGATCGCGGTAAATTCTTTATTAGTCCGAGTGACCCGATTTATGAAGGTCAGGTAATTGGTGAGCATAGCCGTTCAGGTGATTTAGTTGTGAATGTTACCAAAACCAAGAAACTCTCGAACGTACGGGCTTCCGGAACTGATGAAAAAATGAAGATCGCACCGGCAACCAAGTTTTCATTAGAAGAAGCATTGGAGTATATCCAACGTGATGAATATGTGGAAGTAACGCCTAAGTCCATTCGGATTCGTAAGGTTCACTTAAATGAAAATGATCGCAAACGCGAACGGAATAAGCAAGGGTAGCATTTAATTGAAAAAAACAAAAGCTGACGTTTGTCAGCTTTTTTTTTGATTGCTGTCAGAACGATTCGATGGAAGGTTTGATACCTTTGGTATACATCCGGAGGGTATGAAATACCTGCTAAAAACAGATAACAAAAACTGGATTTTTCAGGTTGTTCGTGTAACCTTCCATTAAAAATTTAAGCCATGAAAAAGATTCTTGTCCCCTGTGATTTTTCAGCACAAGCTGTTGATGCGTTTCGTTTTGCTCTTGATGCGGTTGCACAATCTAAAGGTGAAATCCATTTGGTTAATGTTATTGAAATACCGGTTGTTCATGATTCTTTATTAATGCCGGTACATGCTTACGAAGAGACACTCTTTAAGGAATTAAAGGAAAAAACTGAGAAGCAGTTTATAAAACTGAAGAGCAAATATGCAGGTGATACTAAAAAGATAAAGACTACCGTATTGTTTGGTCCAACTTCCTCAATGGTACTTGATTATATTGAAGATGAAAAGATTGATCTTGTCATCATGGGAACAAAAGGTGCTTCAGGTGTAAAAGAAATTTTCATAGGCTCAAATGCAGAGAAAATTGTACGCAAGGCCACATGCCCTGTTTTAGCTATAAAGAAATACTCAAAAGATCCAATAAAGAATATTGTTTTTCCAAACACACTCCATCAAGATCAGGAGGAATTAATAATGCGGGTAAAAGCATTGCAAAATTTTTTCAAAGCGACCTTGCATATTGTCTGGATCAATACACCTAGTAATTTTACACGGGATAACATTACACATAAACGCTTAAAAGACTTTGCGAAACGGTTTATGTTGAAGGATTTCACGCTTAATATTTTTAACGATCCATATGAGGAAACAGGGGTAATAAACTTTACCCATATGATAGGCGCAGATATGATTGCCATGGGCACCCATAGCAGAAAAGGACTCGCTCATGCGCTTAATGGAAGTGTTGCGGAAGATATCGTGAACCATATGGATTGTCCCATCTGGACCAGTACTATGAAATTGGATAAGAAAAAGTAGTTTCTATGTTCCGTAATCGCTGCGTATGTCGGAATTGAAAATCCCGGTTGAAGAAAAACTGTCTTGCTTCCATTGTCGTCAGCAATGTATTGAAGATGTTTTGTGGGTTGACGATAAAGTGTTTTGTTGCTATGGTTGTAAAACGGTTTTTGAAATACTTCAGGAAAATGAACTTTGTGATTTTTATACCTTCGATGATCAGCCCGGTCTTCAACAGAAAAATCAGATTACTTCGTATACCTATCTTAATGAACCTGAAATCCGATCCAGGCTAATCAGTTTTGAATCAACTGGGTTTGCAAGAGTTACATTCAGTGTCCCAACCATACATTGTGTGAGTTGCATTTGGCTGCTGGAAAACCTTCACAAAATCCACAATGGAGTAATTCGTGTGGTTGTAAATTTTAGTGCAAGATCTGCAACGATTGACTTTAACCCGACAAAAATCTCTCTTGGTGAAGTGGCCGATCTGATGGCCCGTCTTGGATATGCTCCACAGATAACCTTGGATGAAGATGGTAGTTCAAGTAATAGAAAATTAGACAATGGACTGGTTTTAAAGTTAGCGATCGCCGGCTTTTGTTTTGGTAATGTAATGTTATTTAGTTTCCCGGAGTATCTTGGAATTGATGCATCTGACAAGACGTTGCTTACCCTCTTCACCTGGTTGAATTTTGGCTTAGCCTTTCCAATAACATTTTATTGTGGCCAGGATTATTTTATTGCTGCATGGAAGAGTTTCCGACAGCGTCAAATCAATATTGATGTACCACTGGCACTTGGAATTGCTGTACTTTTTTTACGTAGTGTTTGGGATATTATGTTGGATATGGGTCCGGGTTATGTTGACTCCCTGGCAGGATTGGTGTTTTTTTTATTGATCGGAAAATGGTTTCAGAGCAAGACCTATGCTTCGCTGGCTTTTGATCGTGATTATAAGTCGTATTTCCCGTTGGCTGTTTTCAAAAAAGTTGCTGAAGATTGGAAATCGATACTGGTTTCAAATCTTGAAATTGATGACCAAATCCGCGTCCGTAATATGGAGATTGTTCCTGCCGATTGCCTGCTTCAGGATGAAGTGGCCTATATTGACTACAGCTTTGTAACCGGTGAATCACGCTCCGTTCGTGTGAGCAGGGGAGAAATAATTTATGCAGGAGGTCGTGTCATTGGAAATCCTGTGGTGTTAAGGGTGCAGAAAAAAACTTCTCAAAGTCATTTAACAAGCTTGTGGAGTAATGAGATTTTTAAAAAGAAAGATGAAAGGTTGTATGCGCGAAAGCTGGATACCATTGCACGCTATTTCACCTGGATTATTTTAGGAATTGCATTGCTTTCGGCTGCGTATTGGTTGGTAGTTGACAGTTCGCAAGTCTGGCTGGTAGTCTCGTCCTTATTAATTGTCGCATGTCCGTGTGCCCTGGCATTATCGGCACCTTTCACATTTGGAAGTATGGTTCGTGTTTTTGGTCGCCACGGTTTTTATTTAAAAAATTCAGATGTGATTGAGCGCATGGCGAAAGTCGATACAATTGTATTTGACAAAACAGGAACAGTAACCCATGGTGGTGCAGAAGTACAATTATTTGGTGAATTTTCGATGGAGGAACTACAAGTAATTAAAAAACTTTCTTCATTCTCCACACACCCCTTAAGCACGATGATTTCAAAAAGTATCCTGCATAAATCAAATCTAGATATTCAGGATTACAGGGAATGGTCGGGTAAAGGCATTGAAGGTGTTGTAGATGGAAAAACTTTCCGTTTAGGTTCGGCAAAATTCTTGGATGTCCATACTGAACATGACCCTTCAAGTTCACAGGTTTTTGTTGCGATTAATGGAATGTTAAAAGGATATTTTCAAATTGACACCATGATACGTCCCGGGCTTATTGCTGTGCTTTCACGGCTTAAAAATAATTTCGTGGCATTGATCTCAGGTGATAATGACTCGGATCGCACTCGCATGGATTCATTTTTTGCTGCAACCCATTTCCATCAAAGTCCACAGAATAAACTGGAGTATATCAAAAACCTTCAGGAGAAAGGAAGTACAGTCATGATGGTAGGGGATGGATTGAATGATTCTGGCGCATTGAAACAAAGTGATGTTGGTATTTCTGTAACGGATGATACGGGAATTTTCACACCGGCGTCAGATGGAATTCTATTGGGTGCCAAAGTTGTTTTGCTCGATCAATTTCTTTTATTAGCAAAGTCCGCTGATCGGATTTTGAAAATCAGTTTTATTATTTCCTTTTTGTATAACATTGTTGGGTTAAGTTTTGCAGTTACCGGAAACCTGGATCCTGTTATTGCAGCAATCCTGATGCCGCTGAGTAGCATCAGTGTTGTCGGTTTTGCATCGTTGGCAGTGAACTTTTCTTCCTTTAATACTTTTAAGAAGGTATGAATATTATCATCATTCTCATATTGATTAGCCTGACCATTGCCCTGGTATTTCTTATCATCTTCATCTGGAATATGAAATCAGGGCAATATGAAGATACAGAAACCCCATCCATTCGGATGTTGTTTGATGATAAGCCGAAGAAGAAAAAGGAATAGTTATTTTAAGCAAATTGCTTACAGGTTACAGGTAAGCTAACCTGTTGCATTTAACTTGAAACCTTTATTCAGGGTAGTCGAAGGACAATTCATCCTGAATTTTATTACCAGTGACGAAATAATTGTCAAAATTCCAATCGCAAGAATCGGAGCAACTAATCCAAACTGATCGGCAATTATTCCTGTGAGTATGGCCCCAATCGCGTAGCCGAGGTCTCGCCACAACCGAAATATGCCGATACTGGTTGGACGTTGCTGGGGATGGGAGTAATCAGCAATCGCTGCCAAAAATGTTGGGTATACAATGGCTGTCCCAATGCCCAATAAAATAGAAAGCACAATAAACTCTTCAAAAGCATTGGCGTTGACCATTCCCAATAAGGCAATGCCCTGCATGAGCATACCAATAAAAAGCAGGGTTTTCTTGCAGTATTTATCAGCAAGCTTTCCCGTAAACAGTTGTCCAATTCCCCAGATGGCAGGATACGTTGCGACTATAATACCAATTTCATGGAGATTAAAATGTTTTGAAATCAGGAGGAGCGGAAATAATCCCCAGACCATGCCATCATTTAGATTATTTACCAATCCAGCTTGCGTAATTGAACCCAGATTTTTATGCGACCACGTGGTCTCCCAAAATATTTTCTTTAGTTTAGGAATATCACTATCTCCACCTTCAAGGAGGACATGCTTTCGGGTATCCTTTACAAAGAACAAACTCAACAACAATCCAATAATTGCAATGCCTACCCCCACATAAAATGGATACGGTCGAAGTCCATACTCACTTGCGATCCAGCCGGTAAGAAAAGCAACAGCCGCGAGTGCAATGTATCCTGCAAACTCATTTAACCCCATGGCAAAGCCGCGGTCTTTTTCTCCCACCAAATCAATTTTCATCACTACGGTACTCGACCAGGCGAGTCCCTGATGAATTCCCAATAAAACATTGGCGGCGATAATCCAATTCCAATTCGGTGCATAAATGAGCATTAGCGGAACGGGCAATGCAAGTGCCCAGCCAATCACCAGTAAATTTTTTCGACCAATTCGATTGGCAAATGCTCCCGTATAGTAATTGGTAATGGCCTTTGTGATTCCAAATACGATAATAAAGGAAAGGATAGAAGTTCTGGCTGCCAGCCCAAAATCTACTTCTGCAAGTTGAGGTATGATGGTGCGCTCTAATCCGATCATGCCACCAACAAACGCATTGACAATCACCAATAACGTAAATTGCTTCCAGTTTTCTTTTAATCCGAGTTGGACAGGCATGATGTTATTTAACTGCAAAGGCGCTATGTAGAAAAATTCGGAGGGTCAGCTACTAATTTAGGCATTCCTCTATATTTTATTAGTGAGCAAGGTCACAAATAAAAAAACTTGGCATTTGACTCTTATCATTCAGAAGTTAGGTACATCGGGAATGAAAATTATTTCTAACTAATTTTGAAATTCTTTAACCGCAAAGGCGCTGAGGCGCAAAGTTTGTGAAGATAATAGCTTTGCGTCTTCGCGTCTTAGCGGTTAATAAATCACATATTCCTCCTATACTGCCCCCCTACCTCAAACAAGGCCTTCGTAATCTGTCCCAACGAACAAACCTTGGTAGCTTCCATCAATTCTTCGAAAATATTTTTATTGTGGATCGCGGCTTGTTGCACTTTTTCAATTGACGTGGAAGCTTTCGATTGCTGAAAAGTGTTCAGATTCTTTAACATTGCAATCTGATATTCTTTTTCTTCAGTTGTCGCGCGAATCACTTCCTGCGGAATAACTGTAGGTGATCCCTTTGAACTCAAAAACGTATTCACACCAATGATTGGAAACTCACCTGTATGCTTCAATGTCTCGTAATACAAACTCTCCTCCTGAATTTTTCCGCGTTGGTACATGGTTTCCATCGCACCCAATACGCCACCTCGTTCCGTGATGCGATCAAATTCCATTAACACTGCTTCTTCAACCAGGTCCGTAAGCTCTTCAATAATAAAAGATCCCTGAATCGGGTTTTCATTTTTCGACAAGCCTAACTCTTTATTAATAATAAGTTGAATCGCCATCGCCCTGCGCACGGATTCTTCTGTTGGAGTAGTGATGGCCTCATCATAGGCATTGGTGTGTAACGAATTACAATTGTCATAAATCGCGTACAATGCCTGCAGCGTGGTACGAATGTCATTGAAGTCGATCTCTTGTGCGTGCAACGAACGCCCGGAAGTCTGAATATGATACTTCAACATCTGAGAACGCGCATCAGCACCATATTTATTCTTCATCGCCTTTGCCCATAACCTGCGTGCCACACGACCAATCACCGAATACTCCGGATCAATTCCATTCGAGAAGAAGAAGGAAAGGTTAGGAGCAAACTTATTAATGTCCATCCCGCGACTCAAATAATATTCTACATACGTGAATCCATTTGAAAGCGTAAAGGCCAATTGTGTGAGCGGATTTGCGCCGGCTTCGGCAATGTGATATCCCGAAATCGAAACAGAATAAAAATTGCGGACATTCTTTTCAATGAAGTATTGCTGTACATCACCCATCAACCGAAGTGCAAACTCGGTAGAGAAAATACAGGTGTTTTGTGCCTGGTCTTCTTTTAAGATATCTGCCTGCACTGTACCACGCACTTGTGATAACGTCGATGTCTTTATTTTTTCATAGACATCTTTCGGCAGCACCTGATCCCCGGTAACGCCCAACAACATTAACCCCAGTCCGTCGTTGCCTTTTGGCAATGGCCCCTGGTACGCAGGACGTTCTGTGCCTTTATAGAGCGCTTCAATTTTTTTATTAACCTCTTCTTCCAGGCCGTTGGCTTTGATATACAATTCACATTGCTGGTCAATGGCAGCGTTCATAAAAAATCCCAGCAGCATTGGAGCCGGTCCGTTAATCGTCATCGACACAGAGGTGAGGGGATTTGATAAATCAAAACCGGAATACAATTTTTTCGCATCATCCAGACAACAAATTGAAACCCCGGCATTTCCAATCTTTCCATAAATGTCCGGACGGTAATCCGGATCGTGACCGTAAAGCGTTACTGAATCAAACGCTGTCGACAGCCGCTTGGCGGGCATCGAAATACTCACATAATGAAATCGTCTGTTGGTACGTTCCGGTCCTCCTTCTCCTGCAAACATCCTGGTTGGGTCTTCGCCCTCACGCTTAAATGGATAGATCCCGGCAGTATAAGGAAATGCACCCGGTACATTCTCTTGTAAGGTCCATTTTAAGATATCGCCCCATGCCTGGTACTTGGGTAATGCCACTTTGGGAATCTGTAAATGGGACAACGATTCGCTGTGGGTTTGAATGGCAAGTTCTTTGTCGCGTACTTTAAATTTAAAGACCGGGTCTTTGTAGGTGCGTAACGTTTGCTCCCAGTCTTCAATGATCTTCCAGTTCTTCGGATCGAGGTTGAGTTTCACCCGGTCAAATTCTGACAGTAGAACTTTTACAATTTCTTTTTCAGCAACGGTGTGCATCGTTTTATCGATAGCATATAACTGCTGCGCAACTTCGGCTTGCTCGTTTACCCATACATCATAATTGCGGTTGCTTTCTGAAATTTCAGAGAGGTAGCGTGTACGATTTGGTGGAATCACAAATATCTTTTCTGACATTTCCAGTGAAATCTCAAAAGCGGATTGTAAATCTGCACCAGTTTTCTCAACCAGCTTATCCATTAACGCTTTATACAATTGGTTGGTGCCCGGATCATTGAATTGGGAAGCAATTGTTCCGTGCACTGGCATGTCTTCCGGTTTCTTATCCCACAGTCCGTGGTTGCGCTGGTACTGTTTCTTTACATCGCGTAATGCATCGAGTGCACCGCGTTTGTCAAACTTGTTAAGGGCTATGATGTCCGCAAAGTCGAGCATGTCGATTTTTTCCAGCTGGGTAGCGGCACCATACTCGGGTGTCATGATGTACATCGACACATCACTGTGATCCAGAATTTCCGTATCACTTTGGCCAATACCGGAAGTTTCCAAAATGATCAGATCAAAACCAGCGGCTTTTAAAACAGAAACCGCTTCTTTTACATACGCCGACAATGCAAGGTTAGCCTGACGTGTAGCGAGAGAGCGCATATAAACATTCGGATGATTGACAGCATTCATGCGAATGCGATCGCCCAATAAAGCACCACCGGTTTTGCGCTTGGAAGGATCGACAGAGATCACACCAATGGATTTATCCTTAAAGTCGGTTACAAACCTGCGGATGATTTCATCGACCATTGAAGATTTACCGGCGCCTCCTGTTCCGGTAATGCCGAGCACTGGAGTTTTTGCCAGTTCTGCTTTTTCATGCACGGCTTTAAAAACATCAGCATGGTCATCATAGAAATTCTCAGCGGCAGAAATAATCTGGCCTATAAGTAAATGATTGTTGGTGGTTAGTTGTTCAATGTTGGCGGCTACATTTTTTCCGGTAGGGAAATCACTTTGTTGCACGAGGTCGTTGATCATCCCTTGCAAGCCAAGCGCGCGCCCATCATCGGGTGAGTAGATGCGGGTGATGCCGTAGTCCATCAGTTCTTTTATTTCTTCGGGGAGGATGACGCCACCGCCACCACCAAATATTTTGATATGACTGGCACCTTTTTCCTTTAATAGATCAAACATGTATTTGAAATATTCATTGTGGCCACCCTGATAGCTGGTCATGGCGATCGACTGGGCATCTTCCTGGATGGCGGTGTTCACCACTTCTTCCACGGAGCGGTCGTGGCCGAGGTGGATGACTTCCACTCCGGTAGACTGGATAATTCTGCGCATAATGTTGATGGCGGCATCGTGGCCATCGAAGAGGCTGGCAGCAGTCACAATCCGGACTTTATTGACGGGCTTGTAGGGCAGGGGGGCTGCATGACCGGCCAGGGATTGCGCTTTTTCTTTCTTTTGGGCAGGAATGGTGTCTGTGCTCATGGAAATCGATTGTTGAGGGGCAAAAATAACGATTTTGAAAGGAATGTACTAACGGGTGGTAGGTGGATGTTTATTAATCGCGTATGACTTACTTCAATAAAGCTGCCATATCTTATATATCAAAATCCACTATATTTAGGAACTTAATAACCGTTAGCCAATGTCTGAAAAATACAAATTTATGGATCCCATGGGTCTATATTTTACAACCTCCACTATTGTGAATTGGATTGACCTGTTTACCAGAAAGGAATTTCGTTACATTGTTATAGATTCTCTACACTTTTGTCAGGAGCGCAAGGGTTTAAAAATACATTCCTGGTGTTTGATGCCTAGTCATCTGCATATGATTATCAGTTCGGAAAATGGAAATCTTTCTGAAATTATGCGTGACTTTAAAAGATTTACTGCAAGGAAAATTATTAAAGAGATGGAAATAATAAATGAAAGTCGAAGGGAATGGTTATTGGAGGCTTTTCATATTGCCGGGAAGGATTTGAAAAGAATAAAGGCATTTAAAGTATGGAAAGATGGCAATCATCCGAAATGTATCATGACAAATTATTTTCTGGATCAAAAGTTAACATATATTCATTACAATCCTGTCGAAAATGAAATGGTGGATGAACCGGAAGACTATATCTACAGTTCTGCAAGAGATTATGTTGGTAGAAAAGGATTGTTAAAAATTGAGTTGTTGAATTAATCGCACGCGTTAGAAACGCGCGCTAGCAGTGGCGTTAGAAACGCGCGCTAGCAGTTATTGTAATGAAGGCACAAGCGGACGCTTGCGCCAGTGTTTGGCTAGGATATTTCAACCCAGTTAATCCCCCTCAGAGTTACCTGCAAGGAACTCTGAGGCACCCTTAGCTAAATTATTTTGGTACTGTAACCTGATTGAGCAATGGGCGTCTAAGGACCATGATTCAATTAAAGCTAACATGGCGTTATTGTCTTGCCTTTTACTGTGTTATCATGTTGTATGTCTCCATCCATGAATTGGTACATCATTTTACAGGCTTTCTAATTTGTGGCGAGTGGGGGTATAAATCCTTTAATTATTTTGAAACGGCCTGCGATGATGCTCTATTAGCAACGTATATGGGGCCGGCATTTTCTTTTTTAATGATGTATGTTGGTGCGTACCTACTAAGTTCTAAATTCTCAAATTTTAAAAAGCATCTGGGTTTTGCAATAATTTTTGCCCAGTTGCCATTTCAACGAATGGTTAATCCATTTTTCAAAATGAATGATGAATTTTATGCATCAGCACATTTATACGGAAATACACGATTCGTATACTGGTCGGTAATTATTATCATTTGGATAATCTGTCTGCCTCCATTGATTAAAGCTTTTCGGTCCATTGAGAATAAAAATAGAATCAGTTGGTTTTTATTCTATTTAATTATTTTTCCATATGTTTTATGGGGCCCTGTTTTCGGAACACTTGAATTCCTGATGGTACAAAAGGAATTTTTAGCAACCCCCATCATTGGAATTGGATTGCTGTTCATTATTAACGAAGCGATCACAGTTGTTGCATATCTTTTAATAAAAAAGCATATTGATCCTTACTATTTAAAATCGATCGAATAAGTGCAAAAAAAACCCCCATGCAAAAAATAATAATCCTATTCATCCTATTTTCTGGAGTAACGATGTCCGCAACGGCCCAAGAAGAAAAATTAGGTAAAAAAATGGCGCTGGGTTTCCAGTTAGGACAATATCAGAGAGATTTCAGTCTTGGTGTAAACATTACCAGCCCACATTTTATGTATGACCGGTTAGCGATTCGCGCGAGGGCCAATTATGTATGGAATGAACATCTCGATACGAATGGGGAAATGACATGGACATCCTATTCCAATGTATCAGTGGGTGTGCTGTCTGTGGCAAAAGAAATTGGAGGTTTTCTTCGGTTGTATGGAGAAGGGGGTGTTTTATTTCTTTTTCCATCTACTGAATTTTCTTCCGAGAATTTAAATGTGGGTGGATATGGTTTATTCGGATTTGCTTTTTTTATGGATCCACATGCCAATTATTTTATTGAGATCGGAGGGGTTGGATCGGGTGCGATTGCCGACAAAGTTCCGGGTAAACCAATTTATTCAAATGGTCTATTGATTAATGTAGGGTTTAGGTTTCAGTTTTAAAAAGGAACCCTTTTTCTAATCACAATTGGCCATTACTGCTTCCGCAACTTTTTTGGCCATCTCCAGGTCTTTATCATCATCATCAGAAATATCAACTGAAATCTGCATCACAACATTGCCCGATAAAACGGCTAGCCGAAGTTCCCGTAGGTTAGGTGCTAATTGAACATAGTAGTTAGCTTTATCACCGATGTCATTCAATTCCGTATACTTCTCGGTTTTGGACATCGCCAACAAACTTTTCGCAGTTTCTGCAGATTTCTCATCAAAATTTTCATCTTTCTCCGCCTTTTTATCTAATTCTTTGCCCACCTCTTTTTTATCTTCTGCAGTCATGGGTGCGCCATGGAATTGATTAAAGTACTCCTCATACGACATCTCAGTCTGTTTTACATACTTGTGAGCGAGCCATTTTTCAATTTCTGTATCCAGATTTTTTATCATAACAGCGATAACATTTTTTGCATCGACTTCAATTTCATTAGCACCGATCTTCATCGTGTATTTTCGATCATTCTTCCAATTATAAGAGCACGACATTTGTTGATAAACCTTTTGACTGATTTCAGTTTCTGGGAGTTGCACCAATTCAGCAGCCTTCGCATGTGGTAACCAGGTGGCTGGATCGGTCATTTCGGCAAGACACGAAGTACCTGTAGACACAACCTTTGAAGCAGGTTCATCCTTACTTTCCTGATTTCCCCCTGCTCCACAGCATATTAAAATCAATGCGAAAATTGGGATCAGGTAATTCTGGTATAAAGTTTTATTTTTCGATGGAAAAGGAAATTCAAATAATTTCATGGGCAGGGTTTTTGGTGGATTTCATAAGTTAAAAAAATCCATCCCCTGATGCCAGACAAATCTTTGATATATTGTGAATATTACGTTTGAGGAACAAAGATATTGCGGCTGATCGCACCGGTTTTTCGGTCTATTATTTGTCAGCGAACAGTATAGTGCAAAGAAGGCCATTCCTCAATTCAAAAAGCCATTGTTGGTCATTCATAGTACGGAGGATAAAACAATACCTTTTGAAATGGGAAAAGAACTGTTTGATCTTGGAAATGAGCCAAAAGAATTCTATCAAATTGATAATGGTCACATTTGCGGCCCGACATTATATGCAGAGCAGATTGCAGAACGGATTAAAAAAATGTTGGAATAAGGATATTCATTTGCTGTATTATGTTCGAGTTTAGATAGAATCGCACATGTCAAATTTTGCAAAAATGGTTTTTTAAAGACTTTTTATTTAACCTGCAAATACTCTATATTGAAATATACGTTAACAATTAACCCTACTCGCTATGCTAAAAAAAATCACGTCTTTATTACTCTTCCTATTCCTTTCGGGAAGTGTAGTTGCGCAGCAAACTGCATTAATGAATCCCGAAAATTACGTTATTCCTTATCAAAAATTTGTTCTTGATAATGGATTGACTTTAATCGTGCATGAAGATCACAAGGCACCCATTGTGTCCGTTAATCTTTGGTACCATGTAGGTTCTAAAAATGAACTTCCGGGTAAGAGTGGATTTGCTCATTTGTTTGAACATCTAATGTTCAATGGATCGGAGAATTTCAATACCGATTATTTTAAAGCATTAGAATCGATAGGAGCAACGGATCTTAATGGAACTACCAACAGTGACCGGACAAATTATTTTCAAAATGTACCGTTGTCTGCATTAGACCAGGTACTTTTTCTGGAATCAGACCGCATGGGACATTTAATCGGCGTGATCGATCAGGAACGTCTTGATGAACAGCGTGGTGTGGTACAAAACGAAAAACGCCAGGGAGAAAATCAACCTTATGGTCGACAAAATGAGCTATCTACAAAAGCACTTTATCCTGCTGGCCATCCGTATTCCTGGACGGTCATCGGTTCGATGGAGGACTTGAATGCTGCATCACTCGAGGATGTTAAAAACTGGTTTAAATCGTATTATGGTCCTGATAATGCCGTCCTGGTGGTTGCTGGTGATATCACAGCAGAAGATGCATTCTTACGAGTGAAGAAGTATTTTGGTAACATTCCGGCAGGGCCAACCTTGTCACGTTACACGGCGAATATTCCTACTCTCGAAACCGATATTCGGCAGTCGTATGAAGATCGTGTAAATGAATCACGTGTAAGTATGTACTGGCATGTTCCACAATGGGGGAGCAAAGATGCGGCCTTGCTTGATTTGGCGTCATCTATTCTTTCCAGCGGGAAAAGCTCGCGCTTATATAAAAAATTACGCTATGAAGATCAATCAGTAGGTACGGTCTTTTCCTACAATTATTCGAAGGAAATCAGCGGTATATTTAATGTTACAGCAAATGTGAAACAAGGAGTCGATCATGTAAAAGTGGAAGAGACCATTAACAATATTTTAAAAGAGTTTATCGATAAGGGCCCGACGCAGGAAGAATTGAACCGGGTAAAATCTGAATACTTTGCAAATTTTATAAAAGGACAGGAACGGATTGGTGGTTTTGGTGGTAAGTCGGATATTCTTGCCGGATCAATGACGTATGGTGGAAGTCCCGATTACTACAAAACCAATCTAAAATATATCGCCGAGGCCACAATACAGGATGTACACCAGGCCATTAAAAAGTGGCTTACTCGTGGAAAGTATACGCTGGTTTGTACACCTTTTCCAAATTATCAGGTATCCGGAGAAGAAGCAGATAGAAGTAAAATGCCAGCATTGGGAACGCAACCAGCTTCAAGTTTTCCATCTATTCAGACGGCGTCATTAAAGAACGGATTGAAAATTGTGTTAGCACAACGAAAAGATGTACCCGTAGTTACGATGGACCTGATGGTAGATGCTGGATTTGCTGCCGATCAGTTCGGAACACCAGGTACAGCCAGTTTAACAATGAACTTGTTGGATGAAGGAACAAAATCAATGAATGCGTTGCAGATTAGTGACAAACTTCAAACCATAGGAAGTACTATCAATACTTTTTCTGATCTGGACATCTCGTATGTGCAAATGAATGCGATCAAACCAGCACTTGATGAATCACTCGATCTTTTTGCTGATGTAGTTCTGAATCCTGGATTTGCGGAAGAGGATTTCCAGCGATTAAAGCAAGATCAAATCAACAACATACGGAGAGAGCGAACCCAGCCAGTCCAAATGGCTATTCGTGTATTTCCAAAGTTCTTGTATGGCGAGGGGCACGCGTATAGTCAGCCGTTAACTGGATCCGGTTATGAAGAGGGTGTTTCTAAACTTACACGTAATGATGTAATCAAGTTTTATGATACCTGGATTAAACCCAATAATTCTACACTCGTGGTGGTGGGTGACATTGAGATGAAGGATCTAGTAGCCAAAATTGAAAAACGTTTTGATAAGTGGAAGCGAGCTGAAGTTCCTAAGAAAAACATTGCAACCGTAACGAATAAGCAAGCTAACAAGTTGTATTTAATGGATCGACCTGAATCGCAGCAATCTGTAATTATTAGCGGTTATGTAACAGAGCCCTACGGAAAAGTGAATGAAATGGCGCGCGAATCATTAATGAATACGTTGGGGGGAGATTTTATTTCTCGTCTTAATATGAATTTACGGGAAGATAAGCATTGGGCTTACGGCGCAAGTAGTTTTTTACTGGATGCGAAGGGACAGCGAATGATGCTTGCTTTTGCTCCTGTGCAAACTGATAAAACTGCAGAGTCGGCACAGGAAATCATTAAAGAATTTAAAGCGATTGCTGGAGATAAACCGGTAACGAAAGAAGAATTTGAACGAACCAAAAATAATGAGATTATGAAACTCCCGGGACGGTGGGAAACCAATGCAGCCGTGCGTGGTTCGCTGGATGAAATTGTGAAGTACGGCTTACCAGATGATTATTTTAACAAGTACGATCAAAATTATAGAGCCTTAACATTGGATGATGTTCAGAAAGTAACCAAAAAAATTATCGAACCTTCCAGTCTTACCTGGTTTATGGTGGGTGATAAAAAATTGATTATTGATAAACTTAATGAATTAGGGTTTGACGAAATTGTCTTGATCGATGCAGATGGTAATCCATTGCAGCCAACAGGAGAAATAAAAACGAATTCAAAGAATTGATTTTGTTCTATGGGCACGCGAATTATTCGCGTGCCTTTTTTATTTCACGTACATACCAAACTGCATTTACTTCAATTAATTCCAGCACGCATTTTATCCAATAACTCTTTTACCCTGTTTTTTAAAGCTTCAGGTTCTAGAATCTTAGCATAGTCGCCAAACATAATGTACCACCGGGGAAAGCCATTTTCTATATCGCCGGTCATAAAGGTCATTTCAATTTGGTTTTTGAAAGTTTTTTCTGAAAGAAAGCCATAGTATTTTCTTCCACTCTGTATATAGCGAACGATGGTTTTATCTACCAAAATCCGAACTTTGGTTTTTTGAACTTCTTCTTTTAGTGTACGATGATCCTCCAGCGTTCCATGCACCAACGTGAACGGTAATGTCGTTCTTTTTACAGTCAGCATTCGGTCAGTACGAAATTGCCGGTAGTCTTTTCGATGATGACAATACCCCAGCACGTACCAAAAATTGTTTTCATGAAAAAGGCCAACGGGTTCAATATTCCTTTCTGAAGGATATTCACTTTCCATAGAATGGTATTGTAAGAATACCTGTTTCTTTTCAGCGATGCTTTCAAAGAGAATTTCCAGAGCGTCCGGAATATTTTCATTGAACAACACTTGTGTTGAGTTGACAAATACCTGTGATTCCAATGCAGATATCCAGTCTTTTTCTTTCCCTTTCAATACCGACTTTACCTTATACATCGCAGACTCATGATACGAGCCTAATGTTTTGTCCGTAAACTTTTGCATCAATTTTTCGGCGGCCACAAAACTTCCCGCCTCTTCCCGGGTAAACATGATCGGAGGAAGGCGGTAGCCATCCATAATGGAATATCCAACTCCTGCTTCGCTGGCAATGGGTACCCCGGAAGACTCCAATGTTCGGATATCGCGATAGATGGTCCGCAAGCTTACCTGAAACCGATCTGCCAATTCGTGTGCTTTTACAATCTTTTTGGATTGCAATTGAATTAATATGGCAACAATTCTGTCAAAGCGGTTTACCGTTTCATTACCCATAAGCACATATAGTATATCCCAAAGATAGGATTTCAGTTTATTCATGGAACGGTATTTAATTGATTTTGGCTGCAAGAAAGTGACAGGCTGTGACAACTGTTTGTCAACAAAGCAAAAGATTTGTGATTTATGATTGACGAGTCTGATTAGGTTTTTTTGAATTTGTGTGTATGTAGTGGTAACTCGCAAAAACATATTCTAGCGGTCCCTTGTTGTGAAATAAAAATAAAAAAACTTATCCCTGCTGACACAGGGCTGTCACCGGGCATGAATACGTTTGGTGTATAATCATTTATCAAACAAAAAAACATCAATTATGAACGACACATTAAATAAAACGGAGCAAACAGCAGTGGTCATGACTTCTGAAGAATTTCTAGCACACTGGCAAGGTCACCGTAATCTGACCCGCAGGGTTATTGAAGCATTTCCTGAGAAGGAGTTGTTTACGTATTCCATTGGCGGAATGCGGCCTTTTGCTGCATTAGCAGTCGAGTTATTAAGCATAGCGGTTCCGGGACTTCGGGAGATTGTTACCGGAGAGCAATCCGAATTGTCTGAAAAATTTGAACACGGCAATAAGAAAGAAAACATTTTAAAGGAATGGGATCGGGCTACTGAAGAAATCAATTCCCTTTGGGCACAGATGAAAATAGAACGCTTTCACGAAATGATTAAAGCGTTTGGCATGTACGAGGGTACGGTGTTGTCATCATTGCAGTATTTTATCGACAATGAAATTCATCACCGTGGACAAGGTTATGTGTATTTGCGGGGGTTGGGCATCGAACCACCTCCATTCTGGGAACGCTAGTCGCTTTGATTATGGTATTGGTCTTTAAAACAACAGTGGAGAAGGAAAAGGATATTGATCAACTTCGACCGTTGCTGAATAAACTGATAAATCAAGGTGAACGTTGGAATTTTGATCTGGAGGATTGCGATAAGATCCTCCGGGTTGAAACCCGACAAATAGAATCCTGGGTAGTAACTTCGGTACTGGCAAAACGTGGATTTTACTGTACTGAATTGGAATAGTTTATTGTATATTGAGATGTACTAAATGAAATAGTATAAGTAGCGTTGATATGGCCTCCGATAAAAAATTTCTCGAGTTTGTCCTCGATCAGTTTGAAAATGCCGGCACCATTACTGCAAAGAGTATGTTCGGTGAGTACGGAATCTATTCTGATGGAAAGATTTTCGGACTTATCTGTGATAATAAATTGTTCATCAAACCAACCGAGGGGGGAAGGGCGTTTATTAAAGATGTGGTAGAAGCCCCACCTTACCCGGGTGCTAAGAATTGTATTCTAATTGAAGAAAATTTGGAAGATCGAAAATGGTTGAGTGAATTAGTGCGAATTTCGGTTAAGGAATTACCCGATCCCAAGCCCAAGAAACCGAAGAAAAAAAAGAAGTAATAAATTGTTAACTTCGGTATCATGAGAAACCTTTGCATTGGCCTTTCTTTTTTGACATTATCTTTTTCGTGCACTCAGCAGCTGGAAAAGGATAAGCGTCCAAATGTAATTATCATTTTTACGGATGATCAGGGATATCAGGATCTTGGCAGTTTTGGTTCACCGGATATTGAAACACCGAACCTGGATCAACTGGCTGAGGATGGAATTCGATTGACGGATTTTTATGCTGCCCAGGCAGTCTGTTCAGCATCACGCGCAGCACTTTTAACAGGATGTTATCCAAATCGGGTTGGAATTCATGGTGCATTGATGCCGAATAGCAAGATTGGATTGAATCCATCTGAAACAACTATTGCAGAGATGCTAAAAGCAAATGGGTATAACACGGCGATTTTTGGTAAATGGCACCTCGGAGATCATCCGAACTTTATGCCCAATCGACAGGGTTTCGATGAATATTTTGGGATTCCATACTCCAATGATATGTGGCCAAAGCATCCCCAACAGGGGCCGGTTTTTAATTTTGGACCGCTTCCTTTATATGAAAATGAACGGGTGATTGATACGCTAATGGATCAATCATTGGTGACCACCCAAATAACGGAACGAAGTATGGATTTCATTAGACGAAATACTGACCATCCTTTTTTTCTGTATGTAGCACACCCCCAACCACATGTTCCACTTTTTGTCTCGGATAAATATAAAGGCAAATCAAAGCGTGGTTTGTATGGGGATGTTATTATGGAGATTGACTGGTCAGTAGGGCAAATCATGAAGACATTAAAAGAATATAACCTTGACAAAAATACCCTGGTGATCTTCACATCAGACAATGGACCCTGGTTAAGTTACGGTGATCATGCAGGAAGTGCATTGCCGCTTCGGGAAGGGAAAGGTACCGCATTGGAAGGTGGTCAGCGGGAGCCCTGCATCATCTATTATCCAACCAAAATTAAACCCGCTACCATCAGCACACCGATGATGACGATCGATATTCTTCCAACCCTTGCAGAAATCACGGGATCAACGTTGCCTGCCAACACAATCGATGGAAAAAGTGTTTGGGATATCTGGCAGGGTAAAACCTTAGAAAGTCCGCATGAAGCATACTTTTATTATTATCACAGAAATGAACTTCACGGTGTTCGCTACAAAAATTGGAAACTCTATTTTCCGCATCGATATAGATCATTGAATGGAAGACCTGGTGGAACCAATGGAACACCGGTTGATTATGAATACAATACCATCGAGCAAATTGAAATGTATGATTTGACTAACGATATCAGTGAAACAACAGATATAGCTGTTGCAAACCCTGAGGTAGTTGAAGAGATCAAACGATTGGCCAATAAAATGAGAAGTCGTTTGGGAGATGCATTACAACAAGTTGAAGGCACCGAGACGAGAGTGCCGGGTAAGTTAGAATAAGCAAAAGTAAGGTAAGCATGTCTGGCGATCAACAGTTTAATATTCGGGAGGCGAATCCTGACGAGTTTTTGGAGATTGGCCAATTGATGGTAGCAGTATATTCTCAGCTGGATGGTTTTCCTACACCTGAACAGCAGCCCGCATATTATCAATTATTGGCCAACATCGGTTCATTGACAGAAAAGCCCAATACCAAACTATTAATCGCTGTTTCTTCAACCGGGAAAATCGGTGGTGCGGTGATTTATTTTGGTGATATGCAATACTACGGTTCGGGAGGAATTGCCACCACCGAAAAAAATGCTGCAGGCTTTCGATTGTTGGCAGTGGATCCAGTAATGCGAGGGTTTGGTTTAGGAAAGGAGCTAACCCGGGCGTGTATACATCTGGCACAGGATGAGCAACAAAATCAGGTGATCATTCACTCTACAAAAGCGATGAAGGTAGCCTGGAAAATGTATGAGAAGATGGGCTTCAAAAGAGCTGAGGAGTTGGATTTTAAGCAGGGCGAGCTGCAAGTGTATGGGTTTCGGTTGATTTTTTGATTACAATGGAGATTGCCTTAAGGGATTACCGGACTAACTGGTGATTTGTCTAGGAAGGTAAATTTTGTTTTGTTAAATTAAAGTACCTAAACTAAACCGCATGAAAATCGCCAGCAAACAGGCTGAGTTTCTTATGGCGTATATCGTCTTGACTCTTACCGCCGCCAGTTTTATTAGTTATGCTTTAGATGAATCATTAAAAGCTGTTCAGGAATATTTCATTAACTCCGGAATCTCTTTTTAATTTTTGTTGAAGTATTCGTCCTGATTCAAGTATTAAAATAATTCCATAAATTGTTCTTTAACTTAAGAACAACATTATGAAATTATTCCGGTTCTCATGTATCCTTATTCTATTTTACTCCTGTTCAAATCCTGAAGATAAACCCCTTTCACCGCGTGTCAATCATGTCATGCTGTATGTTAAAGATGTTGATGCATCTGTGAACTTTTATACCCAGGCCTTTGATTTGCAGCAGACCAACAAGCTCACCCAGCTAAAAGTTACCAAGGCAGATGGATCAGAACTGGTCCGGAACATCGAAATCGTTTTTTTAAAATTCCCCGGTCAGGATTTTGTTTATGAAATCGGTCAAAATTCAAACCCATTAGACTCCATGATCAGGGGAACATTATTTCAGCATGTTGGTATAGATGTATCGGATATTGAGGCAGCGCTTCAACGGGCTATAGAAGCGGGGGGCATTCTGGTCGCGCCTGTTCAAACGGTAAGCACAAAGGATATCAACGTAAAACAAGCATTTTTACAGGGACCTGATGGAGAAATGATCGAATTGATGCAAATGATAACGGGTGAATTTTAATTTTAATGAGATGAGAAAATTTATTATCCTGATTATTTGTTGGTGTTTCTTCGGTTGTAGCCCAAAACATTTTAAATCGAAATGGACGGAGGAAAAGGCTCCTGAATATTTTAAAGCACGATTTGAAACAACAAAAGGAAATTTTGATATTGAAGCGAGAAGGGAATGGTCACCTGACGGAGTGGATCGACTCTACCAGTTGATCAAGCATGGATTTTATACAGACATCGCTTTGTTTCGGGTTGTTCCGGATTTTGTGGTCCAGTTCGGAATCCACAATGATAGCTCCGTTACCAAAGCCTGGCGGGATCACCCAATTCCCGATGAACCGGTTATTAAAAAAAATGAAGCAGGGACAATTTCCTTCGCACGGGGAGGACCGAAAACGCGAACTACCCAAATATTTATTAACTTAAAAAGTAACAGCCCAAGGCTTGACGAGCTGGATGGAGGGGGGGTCATTGGATTTCCCGGAATTGCTCAGGTAATTAATGGTATGGATGTTGTGTTAACATTCTATGATCAATATGGAAATGAGCCATCGCGCAAACAGGGTGAAATCTATGCACAGGGGAATGCCTATTTAAAAACCAACTATCCGGAACTAGATTACATAAAAAAAGCTTATCTGTTAAAAAAAGTAAAAGGTGAGTAATTCTTAAACTATGAAAAACAAATCGATTTTGGGGTTTTCGCTTCTGGCAGCCAGTTTGTTGCTTTCCTATTCATTTACTGAAACAAAAACTCAACAGCTTCATCAATTTGAGGCGGAATTTGATTCGATTTCCACCAATGATGGTCCTTATGTTTTTTATTCCGATAAGGGTCTGGTTGAAAAGAAAATTATTGATGGAAAAGTAGAAGAAAAAAACCTGTCTGAGAAGGCAATGCCTACAAAATTTAAACCGAATAAATCCATTTTTAAGAAAGTTGAAAATATTGCGGCCTTAAGTGATATCCATGGCCAATATGATTTGATGATCGATATGTTTAAGAATAATAAAATTATTGACAGTAATCTAAAATGGTCATTTGGAAACGGTCATTTGGTGATTGTGGGGGATATTTTTGACCGCGGTCCAAAAGTAACAGAAATCCTTTGGTTTATTTTTGATCTGGAAAAGCAAGCGCTTGAACAGGGGGGGATGGTACACTATTTACTCGGAAACCATGAATTTATGGTGATGCAAAATGATTTGCGTTACATTAATAAGAAATATCAAACCAGTGCGGCATTACTGGGGACTACGTATCAGGAATTATTCAATGACCAAACGGTATTAGGGAGATGGTTGCGCTCTAAAAATACAGTTGTCATGATTAACGATAACCTTTTTGTACACGGTGGAATTTCTGCGGAATTTGTACAGGCTGGGTTTAATCCAATCGATGTGAATAATCTCATGCGAAAATCAATTGATAGACCGAAGGATAAAATGGATCCACTTATTCAGGAATTATATTTTGGCTATTATGGGCCAATCTGGTATCGTGGTTATTTCGAAGACAACCTGGCGGAAAGCAGAATTGACTCAATTTTAACTGCAACCAACGCAAAACATATCGTCGTGGGCCACACTTCTCAAGAGCGCGTTGAGCAACTCTATCACAATAAAATTTTTGCTGTCGATTCCAGTATTAAGCTGGGTAAGACAGGTGAGATTTTGATGATTTCAAGCGATCGGTATACCCGGTGTACACAGAAAGGGGATCCTCTTGGATTTGAATGAATGCCGTCGTGGTAAAATTAATCCGGACTAATTCTGAACATGCAAATTTTATTGAACTGGTGAAGTTACTGGATTCCTATCTCACAGTAATAGATGGAGAAGATCATTCCTTTTATGATCAGTTTAATTCAATTGAAAATTTAAAGTATGTTGTTGTCGCCTATGAAAATGGTGAAGCTGTTGGATGTGGAGCAATCAAGATATTCAATGATACCTGCATGGAAGTGAAAAGGATGTTTGTTCAGCCAGTATGCAGAGGGAAGGGCCTGGCAAGGAAAATTCTTTTTGAACTTGAGCACTGGGCACAGGAACTAGGTTATAAGAAATGTATTCTTGAAACAGGGAGGCGGATGCAGGACGCAGTAATGTTCTATACAAATTGTGGGTATCAGGAAATTCCTAACTTTGAACCGTACACGAAAATGGAAAATAGTATTTGCTTTGAAAAATTGATTACCTGAACTTTCATCTGCTTAAACATGTTTTCAAATCCATTGAAATAGCATTATGAAAAAACTTGTAATCGCACTTCTGTTAACAGTACACGGTGGCGTCTTTGCCCAGACTTCTGCGTACAATCAGGAGGACGGATTTGTTGCGAATGGGTATGACGTTGTAGCCTATTTTCAAAAGGGTCCAAAGAAGGGAAATTCCCAATACATATATACATATGACGGTGTCCGGTTTAGATTTTCGTCAGAAGGCAATTTGAAATTATTTAAAGATAATCCACAAAAGTACACTCCCCAGTATGGTGGCTGGTGTGCCTATGCGGTTGGAGCAAAAAATTCCAAAGTTCCTATTGATCCGGAAACCTATGAGATTCGAAATGGTAAACTTTATTTATTTTACAATGCATTTTTTAACAACACACACACCAGTTGGATTAAAGAAGGAGCAGATGAACTTATTCGGAAAGGTGATCAAAATTGGTTAAAGTTGAAATCCATAAATTAATTCACAACACACGAACTCCTCATGGGTAAAGAAGAAGACGTTTATAAAGTTGCTGAATTATTTGAAAAGAAGGATTATACGCAGCAATCCTTACCGGCAGGTGAATATGAAGATTGCCGTTTTGTCAATTGTAACTTTGAGAAATCTAACCTTTCCAGTATAAAATTTATCCAGTGTGAGTTTGTTGGCTGCAATCTGAGTTTGGCAACCATTTTGAATACCTCGTTTGGCGATGTCTTCTTTAAGGATTGTAAAATGTTGGGATTGCATTTTGAACAATGTAATACATTTGGTTTCATCGTAAGGTTTGAAAAATGTGTTTTGGAGCATTCTTCTTTTTTTCAGGTCAACCTGAAAAATACCTCCTTCGTTGGCTCAAAATTAATGGGAGTTGATTTCACCGAAGCGCTGGTGTCAGGATCTGTCTTTAGTGATTGTGATTTACAAGATGCTAAATTCGAACATACTAATTTGGAAAAAGTCGATTTTCGGACCGCTATAAATTTTTCTATCGATCCTGATTCGAATAAAATCTCAAGAGCAAAATTTTCGAGCGCAACTCTTCACGGATTGTTGGATAAATACAACATAGAAATTAGCTAATATTTCGTACCATTTTCAAATTATAGTATCTTAAAGCATCATTAATACAAATAAATTATGAGTGGTGCTTCCCGGGGTGAATTTTCTTCTTCTTTTGGTTTTATAATGGCAGCTGCCGGTTCAGCAATTGGACTTGGCAATGTCTGGGGCTTTCCCACACAAACAGCTCAAAACGGTGGTGCTGCATTTGTACTATTGTACCTTTTACTAGCCTTTCTGGTGGGGTATCCGATACTACTTGCTGAATTTACAATCGGGAGACATGCTCGATCGAATCCCGTTGGTACGTATCAAACTATTGACGGTGGAAAACCATTTGTACCACTGGGTTTTGTTGCAATCACTACGGTAGGATTTATTCTAAGTTTTTACTCTATCATCGCAGGTACCATGATGGCTTATTTTGTCCATCCCATCCTTCAGATAGCAGGAGCCGATAAAGCAGCAGCCTGGGTGGTATCACAAGGCACCTATAGTAATATGCTATTTGCCTCTTTGTTTTTCCTGATCACTGTATTAATTGTTGCAGCCGGTGTGAAGGATGGAATAGAAAAGTGGTCAAAAAGATTGATGCCTACTTTGTTGTTCCTACTGATCTGCCTGGTGGTCTATGTACTTACACTGGAGGGTGCAATGGTCGGTTTAAAAAAATATTTACTGCCCGATTTTAGCAAAATTCTTGATGCACAACTTTTTACCAGTGCACTTGGACAAGCTTTCTTTTCTTTGTCATTGGGAGTGGGTAGCATGTTGGTGTTGGCATCCTATACCAGTAAAAAGGAAAATATAGTGCGGCTGGGCAGGCTCGTAACGCTTAGTGATGTTGGTATTGCATTTCTGGCTGGACTCTTAATTATTCCGGCAATGTATGCTGCCGCTGCATCCGGAGCTGAAATATTTGATGCTTCCGGAAATTTGATTTCCGGACCGAATTTAATTTTTCATGTACTACCGGCATTGTTTGATACGATGGGTCCTGTAGGAATTGGACTATCCGCCGTATTCTTTTTCCTGATGGTAATCGCAGCATTAACTTCGACAATATCGATGTTGGAAGTCCCTGTATCCTATGCGGTTGATAACCGTCAAATACCACGCCCAAAAGCCAGCATGCTTATTGGCTTGATTTTCTGGGCAGTAAGTATGATCATCGTATTTAATTTTGAATTGCTGTTCAATTTTGTGGTCTCCGCAACAACACAATACATTCAACCATTCCTCGGATTATGTATTTGTATATTTGTGGGCTGGGTAATGAATCGAGATGCATTGATCGGAGAAATTAAGCAGGGAAATCCGGGTATTGAAAATACTTTCTTCATGAAAATCTGGCCATTCTTTGTTCGGTACATCGCACCCATTCTAATCCTGATTATCCTGAGTCAGGCATTTTTGTAGGAAGAACCATGTAATAAGTATAGAACCCTGTAACAATTTAGCTGGGTAATTATTACTTTGAACCATGTACTCAGGTATGTGCGATCGACATTGATTATCTTGCAGTTATAAACTTTTAAAGATGAGACTACCAGGATCGACAACTCTTTCGACCATTTTCTTAATGGCCCTATTGGTATTGACTTTCAGTACTTGTGAATCTTCCGATCCTGAAGTCATGCCCTCAAACCTTCAGCTGCAATTCACTATTGAAACGGACGGATCAGGAGAGGTAACGGTAATCGCAACAGCAGATAACGCCATCAGCTTTGAATTTGATTTTGGAGTCGCTGGCAAACCAGTGATCATATCAAAAGCCGGCGTGGGTGTACATACCTATGAAGTTTCGGGAGATTACGATGTTACCGTAAAAGCCGTTGGATCGAAGCAAAATTTATCGATCGCCAAAACAGAAACGATAACCGTGGGAGTATTTTTCCCAATTCCCACGACAGGATATTCTACACCTACATCCTATCCCGAAATGGTTGCTGTTTGGGCTGACGAATTCGAAGGAGCGGCCCTTGATGAAACAGACTGGACTTTTGAGATAGGTGATGGTTGCCCAAATTGTGGATGGGGTAATAATGAGTTGGAATATTATCAGAAAGCAAACACGACAGTTGCTGATGGTTATCTGGTTATTGAAGCGCGAAAGGAATCCAAGGGTGGCAAAGATTACACATCGTCACGGATCATTACCAAAGATAAGGTTGCTCTAAAATATGGACGCGTCGATATCCGCGCGGTGCTTCCCAAAGGACAAGGTATTTGGCCGGCACTTTGGATGCTGGGATCTAATATAAGTGATGTGGGTTGGGCCCGATGCGGAGAAATTGATATTATGGAAATGATTGGTGGAGGAAGCGGACGCGATAACCGGGTACATGGAACTGCCCATTGGTATGATGATGATCCGGGAGCAAATGTTAATTATGGCGGGAATACTACACTATCCACCGGTACATTTGCAGATGAATTTCATGTATTCTCGATCATTTGGGATGAAGAAAAGATCATCTGGTATCTGGATGACCAGCAGTATCAGGTGATTGACATTACACCTGCTGAGCTCAGTGAATTTCGTCAAGAATTTTTCTTTATTATGAATGTAGCAGTGGGTGGTAACTGGCCGGGGAGTCCGGATGGAACTACCGTATTCCCACAACGCATGGCGGTAGATTATATTCGGGTTTTTCAGCCTGAATAGATCGGGAGTTTATGACCGGAGCTGTGGTAAATAAACAATGGACATATTTATGGAGTGTGTTGCAAGAAATTGAATAACAGTTTTATTACAAGATTCCCCTTTTCAATCAAATTTTCATCATGAACTACGGGTGTGCTGGTACATTCATTAAAAACCTCCAATAACTTTTGTTCGTTGACCTCATTTGCAGGAATACAGAAATTACTTCTGCCAATTTGTTTGTAAAATCGAAAGTTCTTGGTGTGGTTAGGGATTGATAAAACGGGCTTTTTCAATGCATAGCCTAATATGCCAACGTGTAATTTACTTGTTAGAATAACATCAAGCTCATTAAGTTCGTCAATCAGTTTATTCGGATCGTGGTATTCAATTTCTGTGTATTCGATTTGACTGTTTTTAATGAATCTTGTAATGTTGGTATCCTTTTCCAGGCTCATTTGCCCTTTTTGGTCATTTATTAATTTGACTGAATAATTTTTTGAAATTTGTTTAAGGAAGGAAATGATGGAAGGTATTTTATCCTGAGGGAATCCGGGCCGAATCGGGAAGTGAACGCCTAATACTTTTTTTTCATTATCCAATTTTTTCTTACGTCTGACCGACAACGCCAGGTCTGTTGTTTCATAAACATTGGGATTGGTGCACCCATATTGCTTCAGGTAATTAAATGATTCAGTATCCCGAACACATATAAATTCTGCCTTATCAAAAAGTTTGATTACTTTCTTTCTGAGAAAAGAATTAGAAATGGGTCCCACACCAACTCCGATTATTGCAAAAGGAATTTTATTTTTTATTAGTTGATTATTCCATGAGATATGTCTAAAGTAATTTCTGAGCGTCCAATACTGAAGTCTTGCCCAGTTTGTTTTGGGTTCCCCAAAATAGCCTCCTCCTCCAAAAATAAATCTATCGCATTGGGATACTTTATATTTTTTATAGCTTTTGGTTTCAATATTATTTAATATTTCTACGGCTTCTTTGTGAGAACTCACATATGGAAGTATGACTTCTGCATTTGGATCCGCCTCTTTTATCCAGTTATAAATAATGTTCAAAAGCAAAGTGTCGCCAAAGTTTCTCGCAAAATAGGACCCGTGTAACCCTGCTATCATATAGTTATTAAAATTTATGAACCGGTGATATTACCGCCTGTAAACTTAATAGTTTTATTGACAAATAGCTTTATTTTTTCTCTTAAGTCTATTAGAAATAAGTTCACATTATAGTAATAAAATAATGCTGCATTCAAAAGATGGAAGGGTGCGTTTAAGTTTGTATTTTAGATTTAGAATTGCGGTTAGTATCAAATGGAAGTTGAAGAATCATACTCTGTGACTATTGATCTGCAATCGATTGAATATGTATTTTGGTTGAATACTCAGGATTTTAAGGTGGGTTAAAGATTAATTGTATTATTTAAAAAAATTGAAATTGAAAATCTTCATAGCGATCTCTCTTGGTTTTCTTCTGTTGATTTCCATTGGAATTGTCCGGTTCAATATTCATGGAAATTTCCGAATGGGAAGCAATCAGCAGGAAGCATTAAAAGGACCCGTTATATTTAATGAAACTTTTGAAACGGGTAAACCTTTTTCAAGGGCTTTTAAGTTGGAAGCTGGTAAGTGGGACTATGCACTAAATTCAGTCAATGAGCCGGTTTTTAAAGGAAAACGGTCAGTACGGTTTGAAATCAGGAAGGAACAGCCGCTTGTGAGTAATGGTAAACGTTGTGAAGTGGTTATTATAAAAGGGTTGCCATCAAAAGAGATGTGGTATTCATTTGCAGTATTTTTTCCTTCACAAGGATTTGAGATCGATAACCAACGCGAATTAATTAATCAATGGTATCAAAAGGGTAGCCCGGCGACATCACTTCGGGTTCGAAAGGATAATATGTATCTGGAAACTGGAAATTTAACAGATAACAGAAAGCATATTGTTATGGCCCCACTAGAAAAAGATACCTGGCATGAAATCGTTCTTCATTTTGTGCATTCCCACAATGAAGATGGTTTAATTGAAATATGGTATGATAGAAAAAAAATTATTACGTATCACGGAGGAAATATGTATGATGATGTACTTCCAAAATGGAAAATTGGCATTTATAAAACTGCTTTTGTTTCGAATGCCTCCATGGTAAAAAAGCGGATTCTCTACTTCGACAACATAAGAGTTGGAAATGAAAAGGCTTCTTATGATTTAATGCAACCGGGTATTGATTAAAATATAATTATGGTGTTTTCTTTTCATATTTCAGAACTTCTTCAATCATAAAAGAAGTAGTGTCAATTGAATTTGAAAGTATCGAATTTCTCTGATGGATATACTTTTCCTTCCCATCAACTTCATTTATTATTTTCACAGCGACCTTCAGTGCATTCTTTTGATCTTCATCACTTTCTGTAAAATTATTCACCAAGTGATACTTTTTCTCTTCTTCATATGTGTATCCTAAAATTCCTTCAAAAATAAGAATTGAAGGTGTTCCTAAAACAGCAGCTTCTGATGCCATTGTTGCACTTTCTCCAAATAACAGGGAACTGTAATACAATGCATCATGCATCCGGTCAAAGGGAATATTTATCCTGAAATTTTCCAAATCTTTGGGTAATTCTCCTTCAGATGAGATAAAAATGCGAGCATATTTTGATAATTCTTTGACAGTATTTCTCTTATTCTCGAGTGTCATCCCAGAATGACCAAAGTCATGGGCTGCAGCCCATGAAACAAATCGAATAATAATATACTTTTCACTTTTATTTACATTAAGAATTTTGAGAATGGATTCGTCCGGAGTAAAATAATTCGGATGAAGGTATGATAATTCCATATAACTATTAAATCGCACTTGTTTTTTACCAATATCAATGAGGTAACAAGCTGGCGTAAATATTTTTGTGGCAAAGGGTACGGTTAATTTGTGATGGAGTTTAGCATGTTCTGTATCGCTGAATACCAGTGATGGTTTTCTCAGAATTTTTGCTACATGTGATGGATATGGATGTAAAAAATTAAGAAAGAGATCAGGTTTGAATTTTAAAGCGATATAAAATAATTTAATGTCTGCATAGAACATATATAATATTTTTCCCAATCTTCCCTTCATTCCTTTTCCGCGCGTGATGAAGGGAATGTTATTTAGCATCAATAGCTTATGTTCAATCTCCTTATTTCTGGAAACCACCAGGATAGTATGACCCTTTTTGGTCATTATCTTATAGAAATTTTTAAAGTAATGGACGTGTGCCGGATGGTTTATGTCAATGAGAATTTTCATTTAACTATTTTTTTATAAATATTAAAAATTTGTTTAGCGATGGATTCAGAATCAAGTCCGAGTTTAAAAATGCGCTCATCGCCCTTTGTACGACCAACTTGTATTGAAAAATCCAAAGCCTCCTGAAGTTTATTTGAATAATCACCAGGATGAAAGGAGGCAATATAACAACCAGGTGTATTACCCAAAACCCAACTAACATCTCCGATATCAGTTGACACAATCGGACAATTGCAAGCCATTGCTTCTTTTATGACATTTGGGGAACCTTCCATGTACGAACTTACGGCTAATGCATTTACCGAGTTTAAGTATTTTGGTATGTCTTCATGGGAGATGGGATATGGATTAACTAATTCAATATCGTTGGAATTTAATTGATTTATTGCTTTCTGAACAAGCTTAATATTTTTCCGAACGCTATCTTTACTTCCTAAAAATAACACATATTTCAAGTTTGGATTAAGTCCAAGCTCCTCCCTGAATCCATTTATTACTGGTTTAAATTTTGATATGTCTATACCGTTTGGGATTAGACTTGATTTTTGTTTCTGGTAGACATATTTTTCTATGTTGGGTGATTTAGAGATTATAGCGCTAACAAATGGCTGGATTAAATATGTTAATACTGTCAAGTACCTACTTAAAAATTGCACTTTATTCTCACCAATGTATTCTCCATATGCATCACTACCCATTAATGATAATACAACTGGTGTTTGACGAGCACCAATTATTGCCGTGTATCCGGAAAGTGTAAAGTGTGCGTGGATTAGATCATAGTCTTTATCTTTTAAGTATTTTCGTAATTTTATACCAGCAGTCAGATAACCAATAACACCCTTTCCTTGGACAGGAAAATAGTCAATATGTATTCCAATTCTTTTTAACGATTCTCCCTGTTCCTTAATAAATGGAACAATTTCAAAATTTTTAGAATTTCCACTGCTAACGAATAGCACCTTCATTGAAGTTGGTATCATTTAAATTTAAAATTAGTGATTCAGTTCAATTTGATGGTTTTCTTCCGAGATATCGTTTGGGTCTTTTAGCCCACTTGCTTTTGTTCCGGCAAGTAGAAACATCAAGAGTGGTGCAAAAGTCATAGTACCGATGAATCGACCGGGTAAGAGAACAATTAAGAACATCATTAATATTGGAAAATAAAGTACTTTATGGCCTTTATTTATTTTAGTGTTCCGAAGGAAGAAATATTGATAAAACAGAATACCAAAAAGTAATATACCCACTATGCCAGTACTATAAAAAACCATATTAATATCGCTATGGATGGCCCTGTCCCTACCAAAGTAACGCCCTCCAAAATCAGTGGTATCAAACAAGCTTGATCCGAAAAGTACCTCACTTAAACTTTGTTTTCGGGTGTGATAATCATAGATATAGAATGCTTCAAGATAACGCCCTTCTTCATCATACGTTTCTAGGTCCTGAATCCGAGCTCTTTTTTCAAGCTGTGTAGTAAGCATTTCGTCATATAACGGATAACTAAGCATCAGCGCGGTAAAAAGAAACAGAATGAAAATTGCCATTTTTAAGATTAGCCTCCTATTTAGAATAGTGTAAATTACCAGTGCCAATGCAATCATGGCCAATGCAGTTCTTCTGGTATTGATAATAAGGACTCCCATATTTAGGATTATAAATACGATATCAATTCCTTTTAACCAGGCACTGCTTTTTTTATTTGTTATAAGGTAATGGATTGCCAGGAACATGATAATGGGAGTGACATACATTCTAGAGGTGACAAGGAAACCGGTCGTAAAAGCCTCTGAGTAAGATTCTCCAAATTTAAAGATATTCGCGATGATGACGTAGATAGGAAGTATAATTAGTAAAAACCTGTTAAATTTTTCAAATTCACTTATAATGTCGGCTCGTTTCCCTAAAGATCGTCCAATGGGTATTAAAAGGAAGGTAATAGAAAGCGCAAATAGCGTTCTTAAGGATATCAATATGTCACCATTGGAGAATGGCAATAGGATGAGAAGGTATAAGAGTAAAATGATTAGCCCAATATCAGCTTTTTTTAGTGCTGAATTCTTTATTATGAACGCTACACAAAGAAGTAAAGGAACGATATATCGAAAAGCAGTAAATATTTGCTGATCTTCATAAAACCCGTCGATCATATCAAATAGAACAAAGAATACCATTAAGGCATAAATAAAGACCCTCGAATTGTAGATGTATACGATTATTAATAAGAGCGCAAGTCCTAATAAAGCCATATTTCCATTTATTATAATCTCAAACCTAACGCTTTAATTTATTAAAAGCTGCATCGTGACGCCCATGGTTTATTGTCATTGGCTTTACTAATCTGATTCATTTTTTTTGAAATCGTTTTAACTTATTTAAAATTAATTTTTCGAATAATTCTTTTAATTCTTTGTTAACTAACAAATGTGGAAAATAATAAAATATAGTGGCGATTGTTCCGCCTACTCCAAGTACAGTAACCACAAGGGTGACTAAATTTGGAAGTGTATTCAGCCGGCATACCCACACCAGACCGTAGCTTACTAATCCAACTATCAATCCAAGCACAACCCCGTTCAAGTGAATTTTAAAAATTTCTATCCATTTTAGATTGGTGAGCTGAAGACTTAGGTGAGTCATCATAAAAAAATTTGAAAATAAAGCAAAGACCACTCCCAATGCGACACCATAAAGTCCCCAAAATTGGCCAATGTAAGACCCTGTAATTACAAGGCCTGCGAAGACAAATTGCCTCCAAGCCCGCTGATAAACAGCCCCCGTTGCCCTTGCAAGTGAATCACTCATTTTATATCCCATTCTAAAAACAAGGCCACCAGCTAAAATTTGCAAAGGAAGAATTACATCTTTCCAGGTTTCGCCAAGTATAACCAGCACGATTTCATGCGCTAAGAATATGATGATAACCCCCAATGGAATTGAGATGAAAGCGATTAGTCCAACACCTGTCAGATATGCCTTGGCCAATCGTAGTTTGTCATTTTGAACTTTTGCCATTGCAGGAAATAATGCCTTGTCTAGTGTATTTCCAAAAAGACCTACTGGCATGACCATAAATTGGTAAGCTCTCCCGTAAATTCCAAGTGCTCCCGCCCCCAGGGTTCGCCCAACTACGAGGTTATCTCCCTGGGTTGCAAGGTAGTTACCCAAATTAGCAATCGTAAAACCACCGCCAAAGAAAATTAACTCTTTAAAAGCATTCCATTCCAGCCTAAGTTTTTTCGGAAATGGTTGAATATAAATTAATAGAATTGTATAGACTGTGGCCTGAACCATATGTGCGGCCACCAATGACCAGACCCCCCAACCCTGATATGCCAAAAATATTCCAACTGCACCATACCCAATGGCGTATGAGAGCACTTCATACGTTGCGTTGATTTTAAATTTCATGTTCCTGGTTAACAATGCTTGCGCGATAAGGGTAGTGGAGTCAATTAGAAATACCAGGCTGATGACTTTAATCACGGGGGTAAGCTGTTCCATATTAAAGAAGTCAGCGATAAAGGGCGATGTAATAAAAAGGATAAATCCAAAAAAAATTCCCATTAACAGGGAAAGAGTAAATCCGGTAGTAAGGTGCCGATCCTCTAACACCTCCCGTTGAATAATGGCAGGGCCGACACCCATGTGGGTAAACCTTTTTGAAAAATCAACCACAGTGAGAGCTATAGTCATCACTCCAAATTCTTGCGGACTGACAAATCGGACCAAGACAGCCAAAACTCCAATTTTTAATACAACCTGTGTTGCACTACCCAGTATGGTCCAAATAAATCCAGAGAAGGTTTTCCCTGTAAGGTTTTTTGCTTCAGATGGATTATGAGTCTCGTTCAATCCTATGATTTTTAGTTAAACAAAATTTTAAAGTTAGTGTAATTTTTGATCGGAAGGTGTCGCAATCGATTGTTTTCGTATTTTTAACCCATTGTAAATCAAATAGGGTAGCAATTTATAGCTCAATTATTAGTTAAACTATTTTTAACCACTTATATTTCGGGTGCTTTAATCTCAAATGTTTTGCTGTTAATTAATAATCGTTATGTCTAGGTTGGCAAAGATGCTTCCTGCTTTCTACTTCATTGTAGATATCAGTATTATTATATTTTCATTCCAATTCTCCAGGTTCCTGTTTGGATTTAGGAATTTCCCTTTATTAACAGCGATTAGTTTACTGTTAATCATAAGTATTTGGTCTATAACTGGATATTTTACAAGGTTATATCGGGAAAACCTACACAACGGTGTTTGGGCAAGAATGAAGGGTTACTTTAAAATTTATCTCTTTTTTGCAATCCTGATTGTAATTGCCGGGATTCTAGCAGAGATGTCTTATCCAAGTGCGCTTAGCTTAATATTCATTTCAATATTCGTTGGTACGAATATAGTTGTTAACTTTTTGCTTGTTAGTATAATAAGCCACTTCCGTAGAAGAAAAGGGAATATAAAGAATACATTAATAATTGGTATTGGTAAATCTGCATTAAAAATCTCTAATTATTTGCAGGCAAATCCTGATTTTGGATTTAAAATCGGGGCCTATCTAGAATATGGAAATGAAATTTGCAAAGTGGATAAAACTTTGACTTTGGAACGAACCACATAATTAAATGAGTATTTAAAATTAAAAGCGATTAATGCTATTATAATAGCGCTTCCATATCGCTTAGCGAAGCGTAGCAAAATCAAAACTATAATTGAGCTGGCTGATTTCCATGGTGTCCGCATAAATTTTATACCTGATTATAAAAGTCTTTTTGGGAGAAACTTCAAGATCATACAGGAAGGGCGTTTGAATGTAGTTAGTGCACGTCAACTTCCACTAGATGAATTTTTTGCAATAATTGCCAAAGGAATTTTTGATACCTTTTTTTCTTTATTTGTTTTGATTTTACTTTTCCCGGCATTTATAGTGGTGGGGATATTAATAAAGATTGATTCTAAAGGACCATTATTTTATTGTCCAATTCGTGTGGGAAGAGGAGGAAAAGATTTCAAAATTTACAAATTTAGAACTATGTTTCAGGGAGATCCCCAGCATTCAGGAACCTTATCAACGACCAGGAATGATCCAAGAATTACCAGGATTGGTAAAATTTTACGAAAGTATAACCTCGACGAATTGCCTCAATTTTATAATGTTTTAATTGGAGAGATGAGTATTGTAGGTCCGAGACCACACCGGAATTTTTTAAATAATCAGATGAAGGAGCAAGTAGATAAATATATGCTTCGTCATTATTTCAGGCCTGGTATTACTGGGTGGGCACAAGTAAATGGATGGCGAGGACCCACAGAAACAGATGAACAGATACAACAACGTACTGCTCATGATTTATGGTATATTGAAAATTGGTCATTTTTTCTTGATTTAAAAATAATTTGGATGACAATTTTTAGTAGAAAGGCATTTCGAAATGCATTCTGACCTGACTTCATTATCGATATTTTAAAATAAGTAGTTATGAAATACACCTATCAAGTTATTGTTGGATTACTATGTTTGGGCGCAGTTGGTTGTGTTTCCAACAAGAAGTTAATTTATATGCAAGATCTGACAACAAAGGAGCCGGTTTCAAAAACAGGAGAACTCATCCCTTATGATATTGAAGAGTATCGACTTCAATATAATGATGTTGTCGATATCAGCATTAAAACAACAAGCCCGGAATTAAACGAGATTCTTAACGTACAGGACAATGACGTTCAATTACGGAATTTAAATGGTTTGAACAGTGGTGATATTTTCTTTTTAAGTGGGTATACCATTGATGATAAAGGGTCTATTGAATTACCGTTGGTTGGTGAAGTAAAATTAGTTGGATTGGATGTTGATGAAGCTAAATCAGCAATCGAAGTTAAGCTTCAAAAGTTTGTTAATAAGGATAATTACTATGTTCGGGTTCGGTTAGGTGGCATTCGATACAGTGCGCTGGGTGAGTTTAATAAACCGGGAAAATTCACTATCCTTCAAAACAGAGTTACTATATTTGAAGCAATTGCAAATGCTGGTGATATGACTACGGTGGCAAAGCGAGGTGAAGTTGTCATACTTCGGCAATATCCGGAAGGTGTAAGGACCCACACTGTTAATTTGTTAAGTGACAAAATTATGGAGTCTGATTATTTTTTCATTCGCCCAAACGATCTTTTATACGTCCGCCCAATGAAGGTTAAACAAATTGGAACAGGTGTAACATTAACACAAACATTTTCAGTTGTGGTGTCTGTTCTCACCCTTTGGTTACTCTATCTAAATGTTGTAAACTAGAATACATTATTCAATAGAAAATTCAAATCAAAAAAAATAAACACGAATGCAGGAAGAAAGCTTTGATCTGAAAGAAATTTTACAAAAGTATTACAAGTACTGGCCACTTTTTATTTTTTCAATTTCCGTAGCAATGCTGATTGCTTTTATTGTAAATCTCTATACTCCTCTTCAGTATAGAATTGAGAGTAAATTTTTGATAAAGGAAGAAGAGAGTGTAATGAATCTCTTTGATTTTGGTCCTACAACTTCGAATGGTTCTTTACCGCGTGGACAAAAAATTGCGAATGAAAGTATACGCTTAAAGTCAAGGGAAATTGCAGAAAAAACCCTGATGAGTCTTCCTTTTCAAGTTGAGTATTATGAAGACGATTTTTTTGTTCCCGTTGAAATATATGAAGGGAAACCTATTATCGTTGAAGTTGATTGGAGCCATCCGCAACTCGTGAATGGTTGGATCAAAATTTCCTGGCAGGATGATCAATCTTTTCGATTCGAGTACATGGATAATGAGTATAAGTCTTTTATTCCTGGTATGGAAAAACCTGCGATCATGAAAAGTCCGGCATCGGATGGTAAATATTCGTTTAATGAGTGGGTCGAAAATCCGTATACAAAACTAAAAGTCACTTATACAAGTGACGTATTGTCGGGTACTGTACTAATTAAGTTGCGAGATATGAGGAGTCTGATTGATCAGTATACTTCTGATGAATTATCGATAACGTCCGCTGATAAGACATCTTCAATTTTGTCACTAACATTAGAGACTACACAACCACAGAAGGGTAGGGATTACCTGAATACATTAATGGATGTGTATCTTAGACAAGAACTAAATGAAAAAAATAATATATCAAGAAATACTATTGAATTTATTGATAGCCAATTATCGGGAATTTCTGATTCTCTAAGTTTTTCGGAGTATCGACTTCAGAATTTTAGGAAAGAGAATAGGACTAATAACCTTTCGCTGGAGGGAACTGCAATATTTGAGGAACTGGCAACAATGGAAAAATCGCTTTCTGAAAATGAATTTAAGAAAGAATACTATAAAAATTTGCAAAATTATCTTGTGCGCGAAGAATATACAGATATTGTAATGCCTTCCGGTATTGGTGTAGATGATCCAATGTTAAATAAACTAATTGAGGAACTTACTTTTTTGCAATCTGAAAAGGCTCGATTATTATCAACACAAACCGAAAATTCTCCCCCTGTGGTTGAAGTGAATCGTAAACTGAATCAACATGCCGTATCTATACGGGAAGTTTTAAAAAATGTATCGGCAAATACAAGTATGATAATTGATGATTTGAAAAGGCGAATCTCAAGAATTGAAGCACAGTTTGGAAAGCTACCTGAAACAGAGCAGGATTTATTGAATATAAAACGAAAGTATTCCTTGAACGAAAATATTTATACATTTTTAATTCAACGAAGATCGGAAGCTGCAATCCAACTAGCCTCAAATAAACCAAATAATAAAATAAGTGAACCTGCAGTATTGACCTTTGAGCCGGTGCGTTTAAAGCGCATGCTTAGCTATTTCCTTGCCGTTGTTCTTGGCCTGGTAGTTCCCATAAGCATAATATTCATTATCGATATATTTTCAGTAAAAATTGTTAATGTTAAAGAATTGGAACAAAATTTAAAAGTACCACTTCTCGGTTGCATTGGTCATAATGCACTGTATGCTCCACTTGTAGTCCTTAACCATCCAAATTCCAGCATTACAGAATCCTTTCGGGCATTGCGAACCAATATTGGCTTTATCCTTCCCAAAGGAAAGCCTATCACGGTGATGGTTACCTCAAGCATAGCGGGTGAAGGAAAATCATTCTGTGCCATGAATTTAGCGTCTGTTTATTGTATTGGAGAGAAACGAACATTATTGATTGGTTGTGATATGCATAAAAGCTTTCGTTTTGGTGCTTTTAAGAATGCAAAGTCAAGTGGATTATCAAATTATCTTTCAGGTCAAGAAGATAGTTTGAGTCTATTAATTCAAAAAACAGAGAATAAAGATCTTGACGTATTGTTGCCAGGCCCTGTACCTCCAAATCCCGCAGAACTACTGATCAGCAATAAGTTTGAGAAAATGATTGCTGAGCTGCGTGATATGTATGATGTTATTGTTCTTGATTCATCACCTCTTGGGCTCATGAATGAGGCTTTGTACTTAACACAACTTGCAGATGTAACCGTATTTCTTCTGCGCCAGAAGGTTAGCCGGAAGGATTACGTTGACGATATCAACGACCTTAAGGAAAAGAAAGGAATTAAGAATTTATACGCTGTGTTAAATGATGTTGAGGATAAATATCTTAAGCATCATGGCTATGGATATGGTTATTACTATGAAGATCAAAAGAGATCAATTTCATTGAAAAATATATTTACTAGTAAAAAGTCCTAGATACCCGTTATAATTTAGTTTGCTTGAATAGAATAAAGATTCTACAGCATATTTTGAAGCTTACTCCTGTTTTTGGAGTATGCTTTTGGTTCCTGCTTCTTTTTCCTTTTGGAAACCGAAACGAAGGGTATCTATGGGTTGCATATTTCGAGCAATTTAATTTTTTTGAGATACTTGTTAACCCAATTCCAAGCATCATTACGAATCGACCCCTAGCCCAGGGTGTCGCATGGCTTTTATACTTTGTGTCTGGTGGCAATGCCATACTTATTCAATTCCTTAATTTTATTTTGCTTTGTTTTTCTTTTGTTTTGCTAACTGAGTATTCAAAAAATAAGAATACTGGTCTTCTATACCTCATTGTCGGATTTATTTATATTTCCTCTTTCTATTATATTTTTAATTTGCATGGTATTTTCTATAGTCCATTATTGCTATTAATGGCTATCTTGATAAGGAACTCCAATTCTATTTTAACCAACTGGAAAGTCTGGATAGTTGTTATATTTTGCCTTTCTTTTTTTCACCCCTTTGTGGTTATTATCTATCTCGCATTTATTTTTGGGTTAATCATTGAGATTGGAAGATATACAGGAAGTGAAATTAAAATTGTAATACTAAATAGTGTAATACTTCTAGCACCAGTAATTTTTTATGGTGGTGGAACTCAATTAGATTCGATCGAAATATCCAATCTTATCGGAGCATTTAGAAACGTTGAAGCAAATTCAATAATTAAAATATTCTCAATAGCATTGGTATTGCCACTTGTTATTCAACGACCTAAATTTGAAAGGATAATTTATTTTCTAAGCGCATTAATTTATGTTCCACTTGCAGTCCGTTATAATCTTCCCTTGCTGATCCTAGCAGGTTTGATTTTGATTGTCACCCTGCTTATTGACAGAAAATGGTCTTTATTGGGGCTAGTTGGAGCTTCAATTTTATTTCCACTGGTAGTAAAATCTGGAGCGCCCACTAAGGTTTCCTTGTTTTTATTTCTATTACCATTCTTAGTTTCAAATAGCCTTATTTTGAATTTTAGATTTGATGCAACACTTCGAAAAACAATAGCATTAGTCGCAATAGTTCCTATTTTAATTGTTGTCATACTGGTCAGAATGGAAATTCAAATCCCCATAGTTTCTTCGTTCATCAAACCTCTGCTGGTCGAACGAGGAAAATCTAAACAACTTGCAAATTGCATTGACATTGCATTATTACAGAAGACAGGAGTATCAATAAAATACCTGCAAGACGATGTTGGAAAAATCAGGGACCTAGGCCAACCATTGAAAAGAGATTATTTACCAGTAACAAAACAAAGTGAATTAGACGAGTATCTAAGAATTAAGATGGATTATTCAAAATCCAACAACTGGTACATTTCCTTTGGTGAACCAATTGTTATTGATTCATTGCAACTACATATGACAATTGAAGAAATAAATACAAAGCCGCTATTTGTATACACAGTAAACAAATCTGAATAATGATAAACCACAGCCCTTTTCGCGGGAGAAAGTACTTAGTAAAATGAGCTTACCTAATTGTGGGAAGAATTTTTCTTTATTATGAATGTAGCAGTGGGTGGTAACTGGCCGGGGAGTCCGGATGGAACTACCGTATTCCCACAACGCATGGCAGTGGATTATATTCGGGTTTTTCAGAATAATATAGTTATTGGCTTAGTGATTCACGATTTGTGATTTGATAGCCGGGTCACACAATTACAGATAGAGGACATCTTATGATTTTGAACAAGCACAAGGAAATCAGTCAAATATTGAATACTTTGGTGGATGATTCGTGTAATCAAAATCATCTTTGTCGGGTATACCCTATTTTGTTTATCAGAAATTGGTTTTGCGCAAAATAAACTTCCTGATCCCGAAGGATCGTTCGTAGCGATTATTGTAAGTGAAATGGAAGTTTCCCTTTCCTGGTATCGGGACGTGTTGGGCTTTGAAGTGATGAATCAGGTTTCTGTTCCGGAACGTGGTTTTAAACAAGCAAATTTATTTCGCGGAAAAATGGATATCGAATTGATTGAACTAAATACCACTATTTCGCAGGAAGAGGCATTGACTAATCACCCGGCTACTACTCGTATAAAAGGAATTTTTAAAGTGGGATTTCAAGTCAACGATTTTGATGAATGGTTTTTGCATCTAAGCAGCAAAAAAGTGGAATTCGGGGGCAGTGTCATTACGCATCCAGATTCCGGTAAGCGGATGCTCATCATCAAAGACCCGGATGGCAATCGGATACAATTCTTTGAAAAGTAGCATGAAAAAAATAAACCTTGTACTATTCTTTATTTTAGCCTTTCATTTTACAAACGGACAAGATCATAATTTTCGAATCCGAACCATTACTGCTGGTGTGACGGTTTCAAGCTTATCGGATACAGTGGCCATTTTGGATGCCATTAATTTTTTAAAATCGGCGAGAACCATCTATACGGATGCCGGATACGAAGTACAGACCATTCGGATCGCCACCCAACATCTGGCGAACTATTTATATGGTGCGTCGTTGGAAGAAGCCTTACCATTTATTCAGGCCTTCGATCATATCGCCAGTAAAGAGAATGTTGAATTCTCAATTGGATCTCCCCTGACTGCGAATACTTACGACTCCGGAATAGCGGACTGGGCTGTTCAGCTAATTCAATCGACCACCAAGATCAGCTTTAGTCTTTCGATTTCCTCACAGGAATTCGGTATGCACACCAATTCCATAAAAGCGGCAGCTGAAATTACAAAAGCAATCAGTGAAAATAGTGCCGGTGGCGAAGGGAACTTTCGGTTTACCGCTTCAGCAAATTGTCCTCCCAGCTCGCCCTTTTTTCCGGCCGCCTATCATGCGGGTAGAAATGCATTTGCTATCGGATTAGAGTCCCCCAATGTTTTAAAGACAGTTTTTGAACATTCGGATTGGGAACACGCACGTGCAGACTTAAAAAAGTCAATGGAAACTAAATTTAAACCTATTGAAAAGATTGCACTTGAGCTATCCAAATCATCTGGACGAGATTATTCAGGAATTGATACCTCACCTGCTCCCGGGTTGGATGCCAGTATTGGAGAGGCGATCGAGAAATTAACAAAGCAGCCTTTTGGAGGACCCTCAACCCTGCGGGCCTGTGCATTGATTACGGATGTAATTAAAAACCTGGATATTAAAACTTGTGGATACTCCGGATTGATGTTGCCCATTATTGAAGATCTCACATTAGCAAAACGTGCGGATGAAAATCGGTTTACCGTTCAGGAGCTGTTACTGTTTTCTTCAGTATCCGGTACAGGTTTGGATGTCGTGCCCCTTCCGGGGAATACCTCTGTTGAAACAATTCAGCGGATGTATTTTGATGTGGCAGCCCTGTCATTAAAGTATACCAACAAGGCATTGTCTGCCCGTTTATTTTTAATTCCCAGAAAAAATGCCGGCGATCGTGTAGAGTTTGATAACCCCCATCTTACGGGAGCAAATGTCATGGCAATTGAGTAGTTGTATGCTGCCAACCAATAACTAACAACTAACTTCTATTATTTGTAACCTTCATGGCGCATTGGTTGTATACACAGTAAGCTTAACCCATTCCCATGATTCAAAATTACCTGCTTATTACCTGGCGCAATATCACCAGACGCTTTGGTTTCACTTCACTCAACATTTTAGGGCTTGCCATCGGGCTATCGGCCAGTCTCATTATTCTACAATATGTAAAAGATGAGCTGAGTTATGATGGATTTCAGGAAAAGGCTGAAAATATTTATCGCGTCCGGTATGATTTTTACCGTGATGGTGAAGAGATTTTTAAATCCGCGACGGCTTTTCCAAAAGTAGCGCCAATGTTGATTCAGGATTTCCCTGAAGTGGAAGATGCTACACGATTGTTTTTACGCTATGGCGGAGGTGTTGTCCGCTACGGGGAGACCAGCATTAAGGAGGATAACATTTTCCAGGCGGAGCAAAATTTATTTAACATCTTCTCGTATCCCATTATTGATGGTGTTGCAAAATTAGATCAGCCTAATACTGCATTAATAGAGCGTGAGACGGCCAAAAAATTCTTTGGAGATGAGAATCCAATTGGGAAGCAAATCAAATTTGGAAATCGGGAAGAGTATGAAATTACCGGAGTGATTGAGTCTCCTGAGAATTCGCATTTGAAATTCACATTTTTATTCTCGTACCCAACACTAATTAACTTGTGGGGTGAAGGATTTAACGATGCATGGGGGTGGTATGATTTTTATAATTACGTACTGGTTAAACCAGGAACCGATGTGGCTGCATTTGAGGCTAAACTACCGGACTTTGTTGTGAAGTATGGTGGCGAAGAAGATAGGGATATAACAAGATTTGTACTGCAACCCTTACTAGATATCCACCTGTATTCGGATTTGATTCAGGAGGCACGGGTAAATGGTAACGGGCAGGCTGTTTATTTTTTAATGATCATTGCTTTTTTTATTCTCGTGATTGCCTGGGTGAACTATATTAATCTGGCTACCGCGCGCGCAGTGGAACGGGCAAAAGAAGTGGGCATTCGTAAATCCGTTGGTGCAGCCAGGAAACAGCTGGTTGGACAATTTATTGGCGAATCTTTTCTTGTAAACCTGATTGCTTCCATCTTAGGCCTGGTTATGGTGTATTTATCCGTTCCGTTGTTTAACGAGATAGCCGGCAAACATCTTACTCACAGTATTTTTTTGGATATCAATTTATGGATGGCACTTGGTGGCTTATACATCGCTGGTTCCATATTTTCAGGACTTTACCCAGCCGTTGTATTGTCGTCTTTCTCCCCCGCAAAGGTGTTGAAAGGTTCTATGAAAGGATCCCGGGAAGGACTTTTCTTGCGGAAAGGGTTGGTAGTTTTGCAGTTTAGTATTTCTATTTTTCTGATAGCAGGAACATTAATCGTATTCAACCAAATGCAGTTTATGCAAAATCAGGATTTGGGAATTGACATAGATCAAACATTGGTGGTGAACGGCCCCAATGTCTTTGCAATTGATTCCCTTCGGAGTGTGACCATTGATGGTTTTAAGAACGATGTGCGTCAGCATTCCAGCATTCAGGGTTTTACCGCCGCATCAGAAATACCAGGCAACCTGATTTACTGGACCAATGGTGCAAGAAAAATTAGCGAAGAGGATACGAATAACACGATTATGTATCGCATGGGAATCGACTATGATTATTTTACAACATTCGAAAATGAAATAATTGCAGGTAGAGGATATTCACACGAATTCTCAGCGGATTCTTCCAGCGTAATTTTTAATCGGAAGGCTATTGAAGTGCTGGGGTTGGGAGATCCGGAGGCGGCTATTGGACAAAAAGTAAGGATTGGCGGAGATACGCTTACGGTTGTAGGTGTCGTGGAGAATTTTCATCAGGAGGGATTGAAGCAGGATTTCAGACAAACGGCTTTCCATTTAATCCCCTCAAACAGTAATTACTTTTGCATCAAGGTAAAACAAGAGAACCTCGGGGAAACGATGGCATACATAAAAGAAAAATACCAGGCTTCCTTTCCGGATAACCCATTCGATTACTTCTTTCTTGATACATTTTTTAATACGCAGTATAAAAGTGAGCAGCAATTCGGTAAAGTATTCGGATTCTTTTCCATGCTCGCTATTTTTGTGGCATCCCTTGGATTGTTTGGATTAGCATCCTATACGGCCACTCAACGAACGAAGGAAATTGGAATTCGAAAAGTGTTGGGAAGTTCTGTACCTGCTATTTTTGTTTTGCTTTCCAAAGACTTTTTAGCACTGGTATTGGTATCCAATGTTATTGCAATACCGATTGTCTGGTATCTGATGGATGCCTGGTTAAATGGATTTGCCTTTAGAATCGATATTGGAATTGGCGTTTTTGTGGTAGCTGCCATCCTCACCACATTAATTGCGCTGATCACAGTGAGTTATCAATCTATTTCAGCGGCCGTTACCAATCCGGTAAAATCATTGCGGTATGAATAGATTTTGGTTACAGGTTACAAGTTACAGGTCGCTTAATTCAAGAACAATCAACCTGTAACTTGCATCATTTAACTATTCACGATAATTCAGGGCTGGCTTCCGGTCTCCAAGAAGCGCTTCATATTGATACGAACCTACATTGGCCTTGAACTCCTTTTTTGCTTCGGTGATTAAGGCAGGGGTTTGAAATAAATCAATGGCAGTAAGTGCCATTGTTTTTGCTGCCACAATCAATCCTTTTGCTCCAATATCCGTACCCCCGCAAGCCACTGCCTGCCAGCTGTGTGCCGGTGTTCCCGGTACCCAGGTGGCAGCATTCATCCCGACAGTAGGCACTGTATAACTGACATCACCAACATCGGTGGAGCCACCACCGGATACAGTATTCAACGCGAGTGGCATGACTAAACCTGCCGTTGAAATATCCGGAGCACTATAATTGAAGGTTGCCTGGATTTTCTTACCAAATTCCATTTCGGCTTCTGTATACGGCACTCCACCCACCATCTCCAGATTTTTTTGCATAGCAATGGCCAGCGTATTGTTAATTAAAAGATCGTGAGTTCCTCCGATCACTTCAAATTCCATTTTCGTTTCTGTGCCCAGAGCAGCACCCTCGGCAGCTTTTGCAACCCGATCAAAAACATTTTTCACAATTTCCTTATCAGGATGGCGCACGTAATAATATACTTCGGCATAATCCGGGACAATATTCGGTGCTTTCCCACCGCTGGTAATCACGTAATGTATTCTGGTTTCCTGAGGTACATGCTCCCGCATCATATTCACCATGTTGTTCATCGCCTCAACGGCATCTAATGACGACCGCCCTTTTTCAGGGTCCGCTGCCGCATGCGCAGCGTATCCATAAAATCTGAATTTTGCAGACTTATTGGCTAGTGCGCTGATTTTCGTTATTTTATTCTCATCATTGGCATGCCAATGGATCACCGCATCCACATCATTAAACAATCCTTCGCGAACCATGAATACTTTACCGGAGCCACCTTCTTCTGCAGGGCAACCATAAACACGAACTGTTCCTTTAAGTTTATTTTGTTCAATCAGCTTTTTGATTTCAATCCCGGCAGCAACCGACGCGACACCAAACAAATGATGACCACAGGCATGACCTGCTTTTCCTTCGGTAACGGGTTTCTTCTCGGGGACTGCCTGTTGCGACATACCAGGCAGTGCATCATACTCCGCTAAAATACCAATAACGGGTGAACCACTTCCATAGGTGGCTACAAACGCAGTTGGGATTCCTGCAACACCTGCTTTTATGATAAATCCATTTTCTTTTAATGTTTGTAGCAGCAGTGCCGAACTTTTTTCTTCCTTGTAGCCGACCTCAGCAAAATCCCAAATTTGCATGGCCTTTGATTTATATTTTTCATGGTCACCCGTAAGGGTAGCTAATACCTGATTTTTTAAGGCATTGGGAGATGAATTCTTTTTAGACTGTGCGTCAGTCGTTGTATAAATTGCTGTGATTATAAAAACAAGTAGGATTTTCTTCATGTTAAAATGATTATTTCACCTAAGATATTTGATGTTGGGGTAACTCCCAATTAATTTAGTAAAGTAGGCATATTTTAGTGTTGGCTGTATCCCCAACCTCCAACCAACACATCATTGACCCATTTCTGCATTTTATAGCCACTTACTACCAACTACCAACGAACAACTAGAACTTCCTTCATTTCACTACAGAAATCCCTCAATTGACTACAGCATTTACCCTGCCCGCACAATGGAACACCAGATGGGGGATAACGAAACGTACATTTATTTCGTAATCTATTAGTATGATAAAAAGCATCCTGACCTCTGCCTTGCGAAATATCTTTCGTAACCAATCTTTTTCATTTATTAATTTAATCGGTTTATCAATTAGTATGTCTCTCGGACTGCTGATTATCCTGGTTGTTAAAAGCCAGTATTCGTTTGATGGTTTTCACCAGGAAGCAAATTCTATTTATCGTATTAACACGGAAGCTATACGTACCAATGGTGGAACGGAACCCTATGCATCTGTACCATTAGCAATTGCTACTGCTTTGCAGGATGAATATGCCTATGCCGATGAAATGGTTCGGCTCGACCGACAATTTAATGGTGAGGTGAAAATGGGAGAGTCATTTTTGCGGATTCGTGGATTATATACCGATCCATCTTTTCTACAGGTATTTAATTTTCCATTGCAACTGGGAACAAAAGAAACTGCGTTGCAAGCCAACAATTCGGTGGTACTTACGCATGATGCAGCAATTAAATTTTTCGGTGATCAGGATCCGATCAACCAAACACTTTCGGTAAATGGAATTGGAAATTTTACGGTTACAGGAGTATTGCAACCTTTCGAAGGTCCCACACATTTTGAATTTGAGGCACTGGCATCGATGAGTTCGATACAGGTACTGGCTTCTGAAGGCCGGGTAATGAGGCCGGATGATTTGAGAAATTACTATACAGGCTATGCTTATATAAAATTAAAAGAGGGCGTATCGCCCGGGGATGTTGAATCTGCGCTCGCAACGATCACAAAAAAATATTACGCAGATGTTGAATATGAAACACGTGATAAAGGGTATCGCTTTTTTCTTCAACCGTTAACTGCTATTACACCTGGCCCGATTTTGTCAAATAATATGGGGACGGGTATGCCCGATTTGCTTTTGATTTTTATGATGGCACTCGCTGGAATTGTGCTGATCATGGCCTGTTTCAATTATACGCAATTGATGATTGCTAAATCGCTCACCCGTGCACGGGAAATTGGAGTTCGTAAAATTGTGGGCGCACACCGCTGGCAAGTATTCATTCAGTTTATTAGTGAGGCGATGGTCTTTTCGCTGCTTGCTTTGATTACGTCGTATGGATTGTTGCAGCTAATCAAACCAGCTTTTTTGCAATTGCACATCACACAGGAATTCACGGTAAGCCTTCAGGAAGATTATAGTATTCTTTTGATCTTCCTGATTTTTGCAATTGTAGTAGGAGGAATTGCCGGGCTGCTGCCTGCGGTGTACCTCTCAACTTTTAAGCCGCTGAAAGTTTTGAGGGGTTCGGGAGATCTTAAAATCAGTTCGCGATTGACCCTGCGAAAAATATTAATGGCAACCCAATTCACATTGTCACTGATTTTCATTTTGGTGGTTATGACCATTTATTCTCAAATAAATTATATGCTCAATGCGGATTATGGATTTGATGAGGAAAATCTGGTGAATGTTCGGTTAGGGGCAATGGAATACCAAAAATTTGCTACAGAAATCCAAAATATTTCCGGTGTTGAGCGGGTAGGAGGGGTTTCGCATAGTTTAGGAACCTGGGCAGATGGTGCCAGTGATTTCAAGAGAAATCTTGAAGATGACCTTTTTCAGATGCGGGATTTTTCTGTTGAGGAAAACTATTTGAAAAATCTGAAGATAAATTTGATTGCGGGAAAGCATTTTGAACCCGGCCGTGACCGCCAGGTGATCCTGAATGAAACAGCCCTTGGAAAGTTTGGCTTTGATCGTGCAATTGATGCAATCGATCAGATCATATTTATAAACGACTCCACCCAATTGTCGATTGTAGGTGTTGTTCCCGATTTTAACTTCCGGCCATTAAGTTATCAAATTGGTCCGGTTGCCTTTCGTTATGATCCGCAAGGTGTATCCATTTTGACTGCACGAATTAATCCAAACAATTCGAAAGCGGTAGTTGCACAAATGGGTGCGGTTTGGAAAAAACTTGATACCCGCCCGTTTGAATGGATGATGGTGTCGGATGAAATTGACAAGGCTTATGAAGATGCAGGGTTCCTGGATATCGTTTCCATTGTCGGTTATATCACCGTCGTAGCGATTACACTTGCCTGTCTGGGTATTTTGGGAATGGCAATGTATATGGCACAGACCCGTATCAAGGAAATAGGTGTACGCAAAGTCATGGGGGCTACTGTTCCGGATATTTTGTTCCTGCTGAGTAAAACCTTTTTTATAATTATCGGAATATCGGTGGTGATTGGTGTACCGGTTAGTTACTTTCTCGGAAACATGTTTCTGGAAACCTATGCCTATAAAATTCCAATTACACCCTGGATGATTTTATCGGGTATATTGTTTCTGGTGATCCTGGCATTGGTGATGATCGGATCTCAAACCATCCGGGCGGCGACCACAAATCCGGTGAAATCATTACGCTATGAATAAAATAGAAAAATTTGTAACCCTGTTAATTTTTATGAGTACTACTTGTATTACTAAATTCTGCTGAGTGAGCAAAAACTATAAACGAAGTTTAAGTAATTGGTTGAAGGTAAGAAGTTGCACGTTAAAGGTTGTATACCGCTATTAGTGTTTAGGTTAATATAGTCAGTAACTTCTTACCAACAACCTCACTAATTAAAAAAGACGAAACGCCATGTAACCCATTCCGGTAAACATGGTACCCATACCACCCAGTAACACGACCACGAACCATCGCTCCATAAACGAGTTTACCAATGCGGTTCCTGGTGAATCGGGGTTAATAAAAATTTCAGCTTCTTCATTAATTTCAAAGTCCGGACTCGATGTGCTCGAATTGCTGGTGTGTGTATAGGTTTCACCGTTGTATTCATATTCAAATACAGGACTGTACATTAGCGTTGAACCACCATCATCATCAGAACTATAGTGTGTATCAAGATCAATTACCTTGCCGGTGATGGAAATAGCTTCTTCCATAAACTGGTAATTTGAATACGCCGTATACCCTGCAAATCCAAGCATGGCGATCCCGATAACCATAAAGAGGAGTCCAATTCTTGATCCTGCCTTACCATTTCCGCTTTTATTTTTCCTGGAATTAAAAGCCTGTATCAAACTCCTGGGTAACGGTTTTACACTTGGTTTTAATTTCTCAACAGCTTGTCGTGCTTCTTCAGCGGATAGGTTGAGTTCTTCCTGAAGAAACTTTATTGCTTTCTCTTCATCACCGAGTTTGAGCAACATTTCCAATCGAACTTTTTCCTGGGGTGTGAGGGCCATATTCTAAATGAAGATTACTTAGGTTACCGAATATAACCTTTTTCAGGCAATATTTCATGTTGCAGGTTACCGGTTTCAAGTTGCGTAACCTTTAGCCAGTAACTTGAAACCTGTAACTTTTTACCTGAAACCCCGCTACTACCAACTACCAACTACCAACTACTAGCTACTAACTACCAAAGACTAACTAACTTACTCATTCGCAATCGAATCAACCGGATTCGCCTGAGATGCTTTTACTGACTGATAGGCGACCGTCAGCCAGGCAATAAGAATCGAAAGGACTCCGGCTAAAACAAAAATTACCGGATTAATTTCTTCACGCAACGGGAATGTCTCCAGCCATTTGCTCATACCCAGAAAACTAATGGGAATGGAAATTATAAAAGCAATCGCTACCAGAATAATGAAGCCTTTTATTTGCAGGAAGACCAATCCGCCTGAAGAGGCACCCAGTACTTTACGGATTCCAATTTCTTTAAATTTTTGTTCGGCCGTAAACATTGCCAGGCCGTATAACCCAAGACAAGCCACTACGATCGCAATCACTGCGAAAAAAGTAAATACTTTCATAAACCGATCTTCAGCTTTGTATTGCTGATCGAAGTCTTCATCCAAAAAGAAGTATTCAAAAACCTTGTTTGGTAAAACTGACGTAAATTTTTCTCTGATGGTCGTCAATCCCTGTGCCGGATCAGTGTTGGATAGCTTTATGGACAAATACCCTGCTCCCCAATCCGGGTTCATTACAATAATGAAAGGCTCTACCGCTACATTGGCTGCCATGAAATGAAAATCTTTAACTACTCCAATTACATATCCGCGTCTGTTCTGCCACCGCAATTGTTTGCCTATCATTTCTTCAGGATTATCACCCCCCAATCTTCGCATGCCCGATTCGTTAAGGACAAAGGCTTCTTCGGGGTCGGAAGTAAAATTTTCATCGAAAGTTCTTCCCGCAAGCACTTCAATATCATACAACTCCATGTAGTCATAATCAACCGTTAGAAAGCGCATATCACTCCATGTAGCATCATCATCCCAGCCGATTCGAACAACATTATTGCCCATTTCTTTTCCCGGAACACGATGAGAAACGGACGCTCCTTTAATTTCGGGTAGCCGTTTTAATTCATCGCCTAACACAGAATAATCTGAAAGCGCGTTGGCAGCAAATCGTGTAGGTAATACAACAATCTTGTCCTTGTCAAATCCCAGGTTCACTTCCCGCAGAAACCCCAAATGTTGAAAAACGATGATCGTTCCTGAAATGAGTACAATTGAAATCGTGAACTGAAACACCACCAGTGCTTTTCTTAGAACATTTCCTTTTGATGATGATGCAAATTTTCCTTTTAGGGTTTCTGTAGGCTTAAAGGCCGACAGGAATAGGGATGGGTAGCTTCCTGCAAGGAAACCTACAAAAATGATCATTATTAGAATCGTAGTCCAGATAAACGGATCGCTGATCACCTCAATAGTAAGTACCTTACCCGTGATGTTGTTGAAGTAGGGGAGGAATACTAACGTCAGTATAATTGAAAATAATGTGGCAACGATTGTCATAAAAACTGATTCACTCATAAATTGACTGATCAGCTGGGAACGGTGTGCTCCTGATACTTTTCGGATACCGATTTCTTTCGCACGCTTGGCAGAACGGGCGGTTGCCAGGTTCATGAAATTGATACATGCAATAACCAGAATAAATATTCCTACTATCCCAAAAATATAGACATATGATTTTCTTGAATTCGGCTCCATTTCGGATCGTAAATCGGACTCCAGATGAATGGAAGGAAATTTTTGCAGTGCATATTCCTGACGATATCCTGAACCATCTTCCTGATCGGCAATGTAGTTACGTGAAATAAATTTGATTTTATCTTCAAGTGCTTTATAATCTGTATTGAGGATTCAATTCCAGGTAGGTGTAATAGCCATACGTCCACCAACTGGTAAGGTTTATATGTAAAGATCGCAGCGTTTCAAACGATGTAATCAAATCCAGTTTCAGGTGGGTGTTGGAAGGATAATCCTCGATGACGCCGGTAATTTTAAATTCGGCAGAATCTTCAGGAAGGTAAAGTGTTTCACCCAGGATGTTGGTCCTGCCAAAGAATTTTGTAGCGGCTTGTTCGGTAAGTACAAGTGTATAGGGTTCCAGTAAGGCCGTCTCCGGGTTGCCAGCAATAAAAGGAAAGGTGAACATTTTAAAGATATTGCTATCCGCGGCAAAAACGGTTTCATAAAGATTCTCTTCCGTGACCGGTTTTTCAATCACTCGGTTTTGCATCCTGATTACTCGCATAATTTGCTTTACCTCGGGATAATCCTTTAAGATCATCTCCCCGACCACTGCACCGGCAGTTGCATAATGCTCCATTCCTCCATCATTGGGAAGATGATACGATCCCTGCAACCGGTATAGTTGATCTGCGTTTTTATGATTGAGATCGTACGTGAGTTCATCATGGATAAACAAAAAAATAAGCAGGGAAGAAGTGATACCGATCGTGAGACCAATAATGTTTAAGAATGCATAGACTTTTTGCTTTAGCAGGGACCTAAGCGCGATTTTGAAGTAGTTTTTCAGCATGAGTATCTGTTTTCTGAAAATTTCGGGAACTATACTATGATGAGTATACTTCAGAAATAGTTGAAGGTTACAAAGTTAGACTCAGGTTGCAGGTTGCAGGTTACAAGTTTGGTAACCTGAAACCTGAAACTTGCAACCTGAAACTAATGAACTATTTCTTCCTGATCTTCATATCCCCATTATAATTTTTCAACACAACTTCGGGACCACCACCATTGATATCGCCACGCACCCATTCATCGACGGTCACCTTGTAGGTGCCGGATTTGGTTTCGGTTTTCTTCACGGGGCCTGATTTTTGCAAATTCACATCAAAGTCAGTATAGATTTCGCCACGCTCGGATTTCATCTTCAGGGAAAGCTTGCTTATCGACGGGAAAGTAAGATCGATATCCCCATTGTAGGTACTGTAGGATAGCGGAGTATCGGGGTAAGCTTAGTGTACGTAATCACAATATCACCATTGTAGGTGGAGGCGACCACAGTGCCTGATATATTGGTCGCGGTAATTTCGCCGTTATAGTTTTCGATCTCTACCTCGCCCTGGATGTTGTCAACGACGATGTCGCCGCCATTGTACCCGCTTACCTTAACGTCAATTCCGGAAGGTACTTCGATGATCAGATTGATTTTATTATTCCATGAACTTGAACTAACCTTAACAGCATTACTATTTTCAGAAACTTCCAAATCGGTGGTACCGCTGCTGATGCGCGTAAGTCCATCTTTTGATGCAGGTTCTTTTTTCTTTCTATCGATGGTTTCATACTTAACCAAAATGTCCTTGCGGCCGGTGCCTTTCACCGTAATACTTCCACTTTTCACCCCTGCTTTTAATGTGGCGCGTTTCGCCGGATCACTCAATGGAATGGGGATTTCACCGGAGGTTTGGGCCCACGTACTTGCTGCAATTGATAAACACAGGAATATAAAAATTAACTTCTTCATGATATCGTAATTTGTATTTGTTGTAAAAATTTTAAATCTCTTTTAAATAAACATCGCCATTAAAGGTTTCGAAATCGAGGTTCACATTCCCTCCTTTACCGACCCTGAATCGATTTCCTTTTAATTTATATTTGACTCCTTTACTGGTTTCTTTTTTCTCCATTTGTACCGGCAACGATTCGAGGTCCGCGACATTGGTATAAAAATCACCATTGTAACTTTCGAAACTTACGCTTGCTGCCCAGTCCTTTTTTGAAGTTGGCGTTGATGTCACCATTCAATGTGTAGTACCGGCAATCACTACTGGGATTTAAAACATAATCCAGATCCACATCGCCATTGATGGTATGAGCGCGTGTTTTTCCTACCAGCTTCGTAAGCTTGATACTGCCGTTGACGTTGTTGGCATACACGGTGCCCTTTACATTGTTGACAATAACATCACCATTGTTGACCGTCGATACCCGTATGTTTAGATTTATCGGGACTTTCACGGTATAGTTCAAGCGAAAATCGTAGGTGTCTTTTTCATATTCATCCTTACGGTCTTTGCAGCTATCCCAATTGTAGCCCCAGCCACCCCAGTCGCTGTTGTGGTTTTTACCATTTTGTTGATGATCAAACTGAGTACACAATCCCTCCGTATAGAGAATTAGTGTATCGGCCAGGTCTTTGATGCCCAGTTGAATTTCTGGCTTTCCCTTTTTCCAATCGTGCTTCGGTTTTGCCGATGATGATTTTTTCTACTTCTACTAAAATCTTATCACCGGAGTAGCCTTCTACTTTGATGTCGCCATTGATGTTGGAAATCATCAACGCATTGGCTTCCGATTTCTTTTCGAATGTTAACTCCTTCGTAATTTTTTCGGAGTGGCGCTGTGCCCAGGACATATGTCCAAGAGGGTTGCGCAAAGTATGATTAGTAATATTTTTTTCATTTTTAATTTTTTTTAGTTCGTTAGCGTCATGCAGAGAGTAAGCGAAGCATCTTTCCCTGGATGTTTTTATCATTGGTTAGAGATTCTTCGCTACCGCTCTGAATGACGGACTGTTCTGTTGATAATGGTCGGTGTCCCCACCGACCACTACCACATCTTTCCCTGTATGTATGTCATTGGTTAGAGATTCTTCGCTACCGCTCTGAATGACGTTTCCTATTTGACATTCTCTACCTTACACTTCTGTCAGGCTGACTTCGAAGCTAAATCAACGTGTTGTATACTCTCTTCAATTCGTTTTTTCACATCCTCAGGCGTTCCTTCACTTTTAATAATTTTTTCAAACTCATTCTACCGACTCCTTTTGCTTGCAGCGCTACCATTACTTCCGCCAGCGACACCTGTACCATCGGTGATTCCTGATTGGCAATCGACTCCACCAGTGACTTGCGCACAGTCGCATTTCGCAGATACGGCTTCAGTGCATCCAGTGCAGCCAGGCGCACATTCACCTGTCCATCTTTATTGAGTGTTTCGATCAGCGCCTCTGTTACTTTTTTGCTCGGCTCGTCCATTTCCGTGGTCAGGTTCACCGCCTTCAACCGTTCTGTGGCCGACTCTTTTTCCAGCATGGACAGCATCACCATTTCTTTTAAGTCTGCAATCTCATCGGTGAGCACCGACACCTTCTCATCACTTCGCGGTTGCATGATGAAATAGCCACCCATAAAACCGACAATCAGCAGTACACTGGCAAATGCCAGCCGTGGCATGAACACATTTAAAGAAGAAAAGTGAAACCCCGAAAAGAAGCCGTTTGATTTTTGTTTTTCTTTTCATTGGCGAGCATGGCATAAAAGCGATCATCCAGGTTCATCGAAGGACTGCCCGATTCCAGCTGCATCAGCTGTTCATTCAGCAGGTGCAGGTCGGAAAGTTGAGTGAGCGATACGTCACTGCTTTCGATCAGCTTTTCCAATTCCCTGATTTCGGTCGGATCGGCAACGCCCGTGTTGTACTTTTCAATGAGCATGTTGATGTTCGCCTTTTCCATAATCACATTCTTTTTTCCAATTGTTCATATACACCCTTCAGGGCCTGCAGTGCCCGGAAGACTTTTATTTTCACAGTTCCTTCGGTGCACCCGATGATCTCACCGATTTCTTTGTACTTCTTTTCCTGAAACTTACTCAGCATCAGCACTTCGCGTTTATCTTCCGGAAGCTTCTCCAATGCCAGCGCCAGCATGTGGTGTTCCTCCCGTTGTTGAAGAATGGACTCCGAATTTTCTTCGACGGGCAACCGGTCCTGCCAGTCTTCGATAGAATCCTGATGCTTTATTTTTTCCTTGCGGAACTGGTCATGCCGCACATTTCGCGCGATGTGAAACAACCAGGTTTTGAAGGTGCCGTCCCCGCGAAAAAGATGGCGGTACTTCAGTACCCGGAAGAAGGTGTTCTGGATCAGATCCTCAGACAGTTCAGAATTGCGGTTCATGCTATAAAAGAATCCATACAAAGGACTTTTATAGCGTTCGAACAGCAGGCCTAATTTGTCGAGGTCACCTTCTTTGACCCTGATCATCAATGCATTGTCGGATAGCGCTTCCAAATAAATTTCGAATTTCAAGCAGGGAAACTACCCCTGTGGTGAATGGTTACACGATAGTTGAAATAAAGTTAAGGAAATCTGGTGAGGGGCAGATTATCAGGGATTTGCGTTGACTTTTACGGGAATTGAATTATCTTGAACCGAGCCCATCGTGCTGCCTTAGGAATAGGGGAGTAGGATGGGCTTTTGTGTAAATTGGCTTAGAAAAAATTATGAATTATGAAACTAGAAAAAATACTTGATCAGCTAAACTCTTTTGAAAAAAATGGATTTCTTAAAATCATTGATAGTATTTGTGCTGATAAGCCGAAGAATTCAGGTCAGATCGAGAAAATTTTGAGTGATTCAAGTCGAGACTTTAAGAACATGGACAACATCAATGTTTCCATTATTTGGACTGCAGAAAATGAGTTTGCGGAATTTTTAAGAAATGAATTTGCAAACACGACCTCACAATTGGACATTCTCACAGATATATTGATAAGAGATGGGAATTGTATTATGAAGCAGGATTGGTTTACCAAGCTTTATGAGAAAGAATTATTGATTTTGGATAAAGAGATAAAAGAATTTCTAACCTTAATGGACAAAGAACAATCAGAGATTTCAGATCAAAGGAAAAGAGACTATAAGACATATTTAGGTTGCCTTAGAACTGCTTATGATAATGACCTACTTAATAATCAGGAACAAAAGATAACTTCAGATGAGCGATCAATTTTGGTATCACTTGCAAATCTATTAGGATTATCACAAGAAGAAGTTAAGTTAATAAACTATTCAATTCTACCACGAAAGAAAATTGAGATTGAGTCACTTATCAATGAGTTGCGTGCAATTGGGGTTATATTCTATTCAAAAAAGAATAGTACTCTCTATGTGGCTGATGAAATGGTTCGAATTCTTCGAAAGGTTAGAAATAAGGAAGTGCCTGATAAATACTTTAGAAGAATATTACGATTATTTAGAGAACCACAGATAAACTTGATTTGTAAGAAGCATCGAATCGATTGGAGACTTCCATTGGAGCAGAAAATCAAAGAGATAATCAAAGAGGGAGTTTCATTCACAAGTGTATTAATGGATGAAGTTCATAAGGAGGGGACTAATGTGTCTGATAAGAAAAAATTCATCAATGAACTTTGTGATATGGGATTAAGAATATCTCCACCACTTAAGGGAGTATTAATTGATGAGAAGATAGCCAATTTGATAAAGTACTTTGAGGAGATTGAACTTGACGAGAAAGTCGGAATTTCCATTGATGGTTACGAGAAGTTGCTTATGGAAATGAGTGAAATACTTCCAAAATTAAACGAACAAGTTAAAAGTGAATTTGAATTACAAGAAGATGAAGTTTTGAAGAGTAACTACTTCCTTGATTCCAGCATAAAACCAAGAGATGTACTTGAAATTATTTCTGAAAAGGAGCTTGACTCATTTTGTAGTGACGAAAACAATTGAAAAAGAGAGGAGATTTAATTGTAAATATTCTTGAAGCATATAAAGATGCTGAAAACTTGTATCTCGAGAATTACGAAAACATTGGTTTTAGAAATCTTGCAGCACTGAAGGATAATGGCATTCTAATTAAAGAGCTAATTTGGGTATTAAATTTGAGGATCTCACTAAGGTAATTTTTGATAAACTTGA
>CALOAV010000047.1:0-5559 GCA_942491425.1 uncultured Cytophagales bacterium | reverse complement strand
TATAAAGGATCTCTACTTCGATCCTGCCTCAAAGACCGATTTAACGCTTCCTGTCCTGTATAGCCAGAAGATGTCGCTAAATTTCGATCAACTATTCTCTCACCATATCATCTAAGTCGGAAATATCTTCCTTTCCTAATGCTTCAAATAGCTCATAGAATATTCTGATGTAACTATCAATATTTGACCCTGGATTTGGGAATCGTAACATTAAATTCTTTTCCTTAGCAGATTGTAGATATGAAAAATATATATGGTATAACAGACCTCTTTAAAGCTATATTCTTGCCTGATACAAACAATACAACATTATCTTACCTGATTATTCAATTGACCCACTAGCCTTTCACAATTTACGGAGTTTTAGTTGTTAGAAAATAATGCTATTGGAGAACCGTAATTTTACTTCCTTTATCCTGAAATTTTACAGCCTCATCCACCTATCACCTTGCATACTAGAGATACCGATTATTCTAGGCGGAGGTGGTATGTCCAAAAAAAAATCAGTTCGTCGCAGTCTTTCCATGACCCCAGATATGCGTGACCACTTGGCGCAACTTGTCAGCAAACAGCCCCGTAACATCACGAAGCCGATCTCATTCGTCAGGCAATCCGGCAGTATCTGGATGAACAGGAAGACCTCATTGGTAGTCGCAAACATTTCCAGAAATCCCTGCGTGAACGTGTTGATCAACTGGAAGCAACACTGGCATTTCATCTCAATGTATTGATTCATCTACTGGCATCGGATGAAACACATCTACGTGCAGCAATCATCGCCGCCAAAGAAGATGGGGAAACCTTACTTGCACAGATGAAAGCCGTTCGTGAGTGAAAGGAGTCCGGTGATTGAGCAAAGCCATTATCGTTGTGGACTTTGCTTACAAAGGACCACAACGCAAAGGACGTGGGACAGGTCACAAAGGTTTACGAAGCACATTAAAATACCTGCAATATCGGGACAACCGCACCGAACATCTGGCGCAAATGCAAGATGATGAACGCTGGCGTGATCTCGGCATGGGAGCACACTACCGCGAAATTTTTGAGAACTGCGACCATTTACAGAGCAAACATGTGCTGGCATGGACATGGGTTGTCTCCCCTGCCCCTGATTTAATGGCACTTGTTCCTGAAGAAAAACGTCCACAACTTGTGTGTGATTTAACTGAACGTATTGTAGAAGATTATTATACGGAGCGTGGTTTTGAACTACCTGAATACAGCTATGTGCTTCACGATCGCTTGACTGATACAAAAGAAGATAGCGATGAACCGATGCAACATTTACATACCCATGTCGTACTTCCAGGAACAGTATCATCTATTGCTGAACGTCTCCCCGTTTACAACAACAAAGAGCGTGGTCATGATGCCCTGTTTCGGCAGGTTGCCTCCAGTCACTTTGCCGAAATGCTGGATGATGTCATTGGCCCCGAATGGCGTTTACAACGTGAGGAAGAGCCTGAGATTAAGCCCGATGTCGATGATCTGGATGCGTGGTTTACACGTGCTTAAAAGAAAGGACGTTCAATGATTCATCTCAAACCACAAACCACACTGGGAGGATTTGCTCTGCTTACCTTGTTGCTGGCAGGGACTGCCATCGGAAGTGTGCTGGGCTTTGGCTTCGATGAAGCACTTTACCTTGCAACCCTGTTCCTAATCGGGATGATCTGGATATTCAACCGTTTTCTATTGCGACGTGTAAACTCCCCTACCCATGAAATAGAAAGTGATGGCACATGATCTACTGGTTTTTTACGGATGGGCGTGAGGTGCTGAGTAGCCTGCTCATTCCTCTATCCTGTTTGACATTACTTATGCCTTTGATTGCCAGTGCCGTCTTCGGTGCAGGCATCCAACGTACCAGCGAAACAAGTGGTATCACTGGCTGGAAACGTGGACTGAAGCTGTTCACGTATGCAATTGTCCTTATCGGGATCACAGCAATTTACCTGACACTAGCGGGTAGTTTTGCGATTGAAATCATTCGTGGCAGACTATATTCCAATACCTTTGTTCGCGTCGTCGCTGGTGCACCTGATAACATCGATCACATGCGATTGTTCATTTGGTATGATGCTGTTATTTCTCTGGGTGATTGTCACATTGGATTGCACAGTGGTTTGAAAAATGGTGGTTGGTTGCGTGAGCGCATAGATCGTCTACGAACACCGCAGGTCAAACGTGGTGCATTGGGTTCATCTCATTTCTGTTCATCAACGCGAATACAAACGCTTTCGCCGTGAAGACCCCAGAAGGGTTGACCCTGCTGGGTGCATTCTGGGGTGACAACAAACGACGACTGGATTTAGGTACAGGGCAGTTTTGTCTGGGGGGCGAGGACATTTCACGTGGTATTCTGACACTCGGTGGTCCGGGTTCAGGTAAAACACAGGGGATCATTTTGCCTGCTATTGCTGACCGGATGTTAGTGGGACATTCACTGGTTGTCGCAGATCCGCAGGGTGAAATTACGACTCATATCCTCAAATATGCCGCCTTTACCCGTCACTTGGTTGTTGTCCATGATCCAACTTCAACGATTGGTCCGCGTTACAATCTGGCTGAGAATATCGACAATGTATCCGATGCTCGTGCCATTGCCGATGTACTGGTTCCTTCAGCACAGGGTGACAACAAGTTCTGGACAGATAGTGCCGCCGCATTACTGGCTGCCTGTCTGATTCGTTTTCCAAATCTCGGCGAAATCTACAATGCCATGAATGATCTGAAAGCATTAGCGACCAAGCTTGCTGTCGCATTAAAATACATTTAAGTATTATTTTTGTGTCAATAACTACTACTATGGAAAAAATAAAAATTGCATTAGCTTGTGATCATGCAGGGTTTGAACGCAAACAAGACGTGATAAAATACCTGGAAGAACTGGGTTACGAATACAAAGACTTTGGTGCTTATTCGAGCGAAAGTTCTGATTATCCCGATTGGGCCCACCCCATGGCTGAGGCTGTTGGGAAAGGTGAATTTGAGTTGGGAATCTCTCTTTGTGGAAGTGGAAACGGCATTAACATGACCGCAAACAAACACAAAGGTGTGCGTTCAGCACTTTGCTGGCAGGCTGAAATTGCAAGCCTTGCTCGTTTGCACAACGATGCCAATATTTGTTCGCTTCCGGCGCGTTACATTACTTCGGAAGAAGCACGGATCATTGTAAAAGCATTTTTGACCACTGAATTTGAAGGTGGCCGTCATTTACGAAGGATACAAAAGATTCCGATTGACTAAACATGTCAAAAGAAAAGAACATATTCATAAAGGAATCGGAAAAGGTTGCTTTTGATCTCAAGCACAGGGCAACCATCAAATTCAATATTTCGAAATACGATGCCGCTGTTGAACGCGGCTTGGAACGGTATTCTGATCTGGAATTGGCCCGTGAGCGTGCTTCGTTCATCAAAGCAAAAGCAATTAATCACCTTCCTGAATATCTTCTTGAATTTGAAAAAAACATTACTGAAAATGGTGCTGAGGTAATCTGGAGCAGAGATGCCAACGAGGCAGTTCAGACGGTTCAGAAAATATTGCTTGAAAATGAAGTAAAACTGCTTGTCAAAAGCAAGTCGATGACCACCGAGGAAATCGAATTGAACGGGCATGTCGAAAAGCTGGGAGTAGAAACACTGGAGACCGATTTGGGCGAATACATTGTGCAGTTGGCCGGTGAAAAACCCTATCATATTTTAACCCCGGCAATGCACAAATCGCGCACCGACATTGCAGAATTATTTCATGAAAAATTTAATACGCCTGAAAATAGTGACCCCGATTTTCTGACTGAATATGTAAGGCAAAAACTACGTCAGAAATTTGCCACTGCTGATGTTGGGGTGACCGGTGCAAATTTCCTGATTGCTGATATTGGAGGTGTTGGACTGACAGAAAATGAAGGCAATGGAATGATGGCTGTCTCCTTTCCAAAAATTCACATTGTAATTGCGGGCATCGAAAAAATGATCCCATCAATTAAAGATTTGGGTTTAATATGGCCTTTGCTTGCAACCCGTGGAACCGGACAACAAATCTCAGTTTACAATTCGCTTATTACAGGCCCCAAAAAAGGAAATGAGACAGACGGACCGGAGAAAATGTACGTGATTTTACTGGACAACAAACGTTCAGACTTGTATCAGCTTGATGATCGTTATGAGTCACTAAAATGCATTCGTTGTGGAGCCTGTTTAAATGTTTGTCCGATTTATAAAAACATTGGTGGCTACACCTACGATGCAACTTATAGTGGTCCCATCGGTTCAGTAATTAGCCCGTTTTTTAATGGCTTAAAAGAATACGGCCATTTAAGTTCTGCTTGTTCGGTATGCGGAAAATGCACAGAAACATGCCCGGTAAAAATCCCCTTACATAACTTATTGCTTCGAAACCGACGCGATTCAGTAGAGAATGGTGATGGAAGTTTTATGTGGAACAAGGGAATGAAAGCTTTCGAATTTGCGTTCTCAAAACGAAGCAGACTGGATGCTTTGGGAGGGAAAATAAAAAATGCCGCAATGGGCTTTAATAAAAATGCATTTGGTAAGCAAAAGTTGTTACCTGAAATTGCTGATCAATCATTCAGCAAACAAATGAAGAATAGAAAACCTAAACAAAAATAATATGCTTTCGAATACATGTAAATATGCCGTAAGGGCATTGATTTATCTGGGGAAACATTCCACGGAAGAACAAAAAGTTGGAATCAAAAAAATTGCAGGTGATTTAAAAATACCAACTCCTTTTTTGGGTAAAATATTGCAAAATCTGGTACGGCAAAAAGTTTTGGTTTCAACAAAAGGACCGAATGGAGGTTTTGCTTTGGGAAAAGATGCAGGAGAAATCTCCTTGTACGATATTATAGTCAAAGTAGATAGTCCTGATTATTTCGAAAATTGTTTGATCAGTTTAGATACCTGTGCATCAATTCACGCAAAGGGGAAGCATTGTCCGGTGCATGGACGGTTTGGACCTATTCGTGCGGAATTAATTAAGTTTTATAAAGAGACCAGCATACAATCTATTTTAGATGATATGGAAGGTCACGAAGAGCTTATTGAACTGTAAAAATCCGTTCCAGTTTGGTTCCGCTTATTACGAAACGATAGGCAAACAATGCGAGTAGTGCTCCGCATGTATTGGCAATAAAATCGTACAAATTTCCGGAACGATTCACTGTAATCGTCTCTTGTAAAATTTCGAATATTCCTCCAAATGCAATGGATGTAATAAAGGCGGCCCAATAGCCTTTCCCAACTCTAACTTTTGCAAATGGAGCAATAGCGAAAATACAAAGGGTAAAATACATTCCGGCATGTACTAATTTATCGAAATGCGGAATAATGTATTTAGGATGTGGAAGTTTGTTGCCGGGAATAAGGCTTAAAACAGCAACCAATATTAAACATGCAATGGGTTTCCAGAAGTATTTAATTTTCATTTGAAATATCGTTGATGGCCGGAATTTATATTCACATACCATTTTGTAAAAAAAAGTGTCACTATTGCGACTTTTTCAAAAGTACTGATCTTACGCTAAAAATC